>NZ_NFIN01000001.1 GCF_002161765.1 Bacteroides sp. An322
ATTGTTTGGTACCTGTAAAGATATAACATTTTTCCAATTGACCGGCTGATTCTGAATTGTATGTAGCCCTATAACATTATTCTTAAATCAATTCAAAACAGTTTCTTATCTTCCAATATTTCTTCTAAATTTTTATCCGTCAATCTTTTCTGTAATTGGAATAGCATATTATCTGAAAAATCATCTAAAGCAGACACATATTGAATTGCATTATCAATATCTTGCAAACTAGAAATCATTTTTGGCAATTCAACAAGCTTATATTTCTCTTTCATACTTATTGATTTCATTTAAATCTATAATTACCACATGCTATCCATGCAAATATAAGAAAAGTTTTCGGATTCCATTCCTAAAACTTTTGTTTTTCCATTAGTTTTAGGAATGAAATCCGAAAACTTCAGCAAATACCTCAAAAAAGTATTCAAGCTTTTACCTACAATTGGGATAAATACCGGTTCGCTTCTTCAAGGTTGAAATAATTGGCATCCCAAGTCTCGTCCTCTTCCAGCCCCAGCCATTCGCGCATCTCTTGAGCCTCCTCCGACTCCGGATCTTCACGAAACAATGCCTTCAGATATTCATAGCCGCCCACGCCCCCGCAATCTTCCGGCGGACAAGTCCCTTTACCTGCCAAGCAACGAGGATGCAAAAGAACCTCATCGGATACAAGTTCCAATTTGATAATATGCATCCAATCATCCCCAAAATCATACCAATAAACCAAACTCTTTGAAGTATCTTTCCCAAAATAAGCACGCAATTTTACTTTACTGGCATCTTTTGTAGGGATAGAATAATCATCCATTTCATTCGGTTCGGATATGCGGAAAGAACCGCCATAAACTTCTTCGGAAAACGAATACAAATGCACGTTTTCCCACCCAAACACTTCTTGAATCAAGAAATGAAATTGTTGGAAAGTAAACGTATCCGGCACCAATACCCGCCGCCACACAGGCGGTTTGGTTATGCCCTTAATCTGAATTTTGAATTGGTAAGTCATGGTTCTGGTATTTATAATTAATATTCTGACATAGCTTTATTTCCTTCCATATTCTGGCTCCGGCTCCGCAGCTATAGCTGAAACTTCTTCAGGCAATTCATAACGGACAATGGAACGGTCTTTCAGATAAATATGATTCAAGGTGTACGCCAAGGACTCCAACGTCTTTTCACGCACAGCCGACTTCAGTTCACATTCCCATACCGTAATGCAATGCCACCCCATCTTCGCCAGTTCACGCTGCTCCCGCTTGTCCCGCTCCTTGTTCCGCTCTATCTTCGCTTGCCAATATGCAACATTCGTCCGAGGCAAATGCGAATACCTGCATCCTTCATGCCCGTGCCAAAAACAACCGTTGACAAAGACAACCGTCCGGTATTTCCGCAACACAATATCAGGATGTCCGGGCAACCGGGGATGATTCAGCCTGTATCTGAATCCGCGTGAAAACAGATACTTCCTGACTATCATCTCCGGCTTGGTATCCTTACCCCGGATAGCAGCCATACACCGATGCCGTTGTTCTTTGGTTAGCTTGTCCATCACATATCATTTCTGTGCCGAAAGTTACATCAAATCCGGCAAGATAACAAAACAATAAACCGAAAAGCGGCATTATTCGAATGTTTTTTATATTTTTGTTGTATCATTACCCTAAGAAACAATAGGTATGCAGGTTTTAAAACCTCAGATTCTCAAAATCTAAAAAAGATATAAATTTATCACAACAAACCCATGACAAAAGAAAATGCCACACAAAAAAAGAATAATAAACACGACTTTTTAGTCATGTGCAAGCCTATTCATTTAAAGATACAATCCGTATTTGATTATCTGAATAACAGCCCGAATAAACTTTTAGATTTTAATGAACTACCTGATAAAGAAAAAGATATTTATAGTCCATTATTAAAAGCGTTCATCAATGAAATTAAACGCCAATATGCAAGACAGAAAAATCTTCCTAAAAAGTTAGTCAAACACCTGTTAGGCAAATATGATTTTTATAAGATTATCTACATTGATAAAGAACAGAATACACAAATCCGATCTTACAATTTACACGCCACATTTGGAACCGTAAACCAAGCGCAAGAGACTGCTATAATCATCCCCACTGCGTCTTTACCAACTCGTTTTATCCATTTAGATTTCGTACCGAACAATCCAAACACTATCGAACTTTATATGAACAAAGGATGGCAATTCATCTTCCGCATTCATAACACAAAAAACAGTATTAAGCCATCACTGGTATTTGATATAGAACTAATAGGCATACCTATAACCCTTACTACTTCAACTTGTTTGGGAAATAAACACTTAGCGTTATAATCTCCTGCGTTTTTCATCCAACGGTTCAGCTCCTTTACACTGTTCCGTCATACATTTTAAAGACATATTCGACAGATATGATTTCACCGGGCTGCATCTTCGTGCGGTAAAGCATTTCTATCAAAAAATTATCATACATCACACTATCATCCCATACATTCCTTAATAAATAGTTTCGAAAAAAGCAATCTAAATTCGACAAATTGATTAATTTTGCAGTACTTCATATTGCCAATAATTACAACAAGTTTTTTACAAAACCATAAAACCAAATGAATACAGAATTAATTAAAAAAGCTTTAATCGAAGCATACCGTTTATTGCAAAATGAAATGGAAAGCCTCTGCTATAATAATTTAGAAAAAGAATACCAAAATGTATTATCCCAATTGGATCAAGCAATAAATGAAATAAACAAAGAAAGCATTCAATAATACTATTAATCAAAATATTATGGGAACAAATTATGAAAAATACTTTTGGAATATCCAATCAGATTTTTATCATTATATGATTACTTATGGTGGAATAACCCCAAAAACAAGTTCTGATTATGTCACAAGATTAAAATACCTTTCCTCTTTCTATCGAATAGACGAAACTCTTACTGAAGAAGATATTGAATATATTTTGCAACAAGAAAACACTCGTAGATTACAACGTACCAAGTATACCACACCAAAGGCTATAACAGATTTCAAATCTGGCTTACGTAAGTTCCTCAACTTTTTAAAATCTGATTATCGAAAACAATATGAAAACAGTATTTTATATGAAATCGAGAATATAAACATCAATAAAAAACTAACAACAACAGAAAAAGAAGCACTAATTCAATCAAGGATAGGACAAGGAATATTTCGCAAAAGCCTAATAAAATTTTGGCAAGGATGCGCTATTAGCCACTGCTCCATGACCGATATCTTAGTAGCTTCTCACATAAAACCTTGGAAAGATGCAACAAACCATGAGCGGTTAGACATCTTCAACGGTTTATTGCTTTTACCCAATTATGACAAACTATTCGATTTAGGATATATGACATTTACTCCCCAAAAAGGCAAGGCTGTCTATTCGAAACTCCTATCTTCCGAAGATCGTCATATATTAGGATTAACAGACTCTTTATCTCTTTCTCAAATAACCAAAGAACATAAGACTTATTTAACTTATCACAATGAATACTGTTTCATGGGATAACTTTTGTCCTCCGGAGCAAGTACACAGACAGATAAAAGAACTCTTGCGAGAATATAACGGAAAGAAACAGAAGACATTGGAGGATATCATCGACTTTCATGTCCGTTTCGAACGCATCCATCCGTTCCAAGACGGAAACGGACGTGTGGGAAGACTTATCCTGTTTAAAGAATGCCTTGCCAATAATGAAGTCCCGTTTATTATCACCGATGAACTAAAGATGTTCTATTACCGGAGATTAAGCCAGTGGGGACATATAAACGGCTATTTGACAGACACTTGCCTAACGGCACAAGACCAATACAAAGCGTTATTGGACTATTTCCGCATCCCATACTAAAGAAGTTGCCCCAATAGCACTCCGCATCCACTTTTCCATTTTCTCCCCCAAACACTTGCTTTCGCCTTGGGATTGTATTATCTTTACGGACGGATTGGTTTTATGTTCCATGGGCTGGAATGTATATTCCACGCCATGGAACGTATATTCCAGCCCATGGAATGTACGTTCCGCGCCGTGGAATATAAAACTAATCCTACCATAAACCGATTATAAACCTTTATTTATTACTTTATCATGGATGCTCTTTATGATTTCTTGCCTGTGCCCTCGGCAAATTCGGAGGAAAAACCTCCACGCCTTTACCCTAAAATTGTATCGAAAGGGACGGTTACGTTTGAAAAGCTGACCGAAAAAATCGCAAACCATTCGGGACTGAGCAAGGGGACTATCCTTGCCGTAATGGACGAGATAGAATACTGGACCGCACATCTTCTTTCGGACGGATACCGGGTGCAGATAGGGAATATCGGCACGGCTTCGGTCTCGCTCAAAGCTAATACCGAGGTGTATGACCCTTCGGACATACATGCCCAGTCCATCCAGTTCGGCAAAATACGGCTCACGGCTTCGAAGAAATTCGCAAAACAATGCTATGGGAACGTGCTCCGTGCACCTGCCGGGCAAAAAATCCAACGGAATCCGAAGGCGTATTCAGAAGAGGAAAGGCTGAACCTCCTCCTATCGTATTTGGAAGACCATGTATATATCACCCTGAAAACATACGGCGAGCTGACCGGACTTCCCAAAACCACCGCCTGGCGTGACCTGAATAAGTGGGTGAAGGCAGATGTAATTGACATCGAAGGGCGCGCGCCTCACCGGGTGTATGTGAAGCATCCGTGAAAAAACGCTTTTAGCCCTACCGTCCGCATGTCGTAGCCGTATCAATGCATTTTATTCTCAACATTTTCTATTTAGAAAAAGAATCACTATTTTTGCAACCTGATAAGTGTAAAAACAAGAAAGCGTTATGACTGAAATGAATACAACGGAAAGTTCAGAAAAGAAAAGCCTGAACTTCATTGAACAGATTGTAGAGAAAGACTTGAAAGAAGGCAAGAACGGGGGACGGATTCAAACCCGTTTCCCGCCCGAACCGAACGGATACTTACATATAGGCCATGCCAAAGCCATCTGCATGGACTTCGGCATCGCCAAGAAATACGGAGGCGTGTGCAACCTGCGCTTCGACGATACGAACCCTACGAAGGAAGACGTGGAATACGTAGAGTCTATCAAGGAGGACATCCAATGGCTGGGCTTCCAATGGGGCAATGAATATTACGCTTCGGATTATTTCCAGCAATTGTGGGACTTCGCTATCCGCCTCATCAAGGAAGGAAAGGCGTATGTGGACGAACAGACTTCGGAAGAGATAGCGGCACAAAAGGGTACGCCTACCCAGCCGGGTACGGAAAGCCCATACCGCAACCGTCCCGTGGAAGAAAGCCTCGAACTTTTCCAAAAGATGAACGCGGGCGAGATAGAGGAAGGCAAAATGGTGCTCCGTGCCAAGATTGACATGGCAAGCCCGAACATGCACTTCCGCGACCCGATTATCTACCGCGTGGTGAAAACTCCGCATCACCGTACGGGCGATACATGGAAAGCCTACCCGATGTATGACTTCGCCCACGGGCAAAGCGATTATTTCGAAGGAGTGACCCACTCGCTCTGCACGCTGGAGTTTGTGCCCCACCGCCCCTTGTACGACCTGTTCGTAGACTGGGTGAAAGAAGGCAAGGACCTGGACGATAACCGCCCGCACCAATACGAGTTTAACAAATTGAACTTGAGCTACATCTTGCTGAGCAAGCGCAACCTGCTGATATTGGTGAAAGAAGGATTGGTAAACGGATGGGACGACCCTCGTATGCCGACCTTGTGCGGATTCCGCCGGAGAGGCTATTCGCCCGAATCTATCCATAAATTCGTAGATAAAATCGGATATACCACCTACGATGCGCTGAACGATTTCGCCCTGCTGGAAAGCGCGGTACGCGAAGACCTCAACGCTCGCTCCACCCGTGTGTCGGCAGTGCTGAATCCGGTGAAGCTCATCCTGACCAACTATCCCGAAGGACAGGTGGAAGAAATGGAAGCCATCAACAATCCCGAAGACCCGAACTCGCCTACCCATACCATCGAGTTCAGCCGCGAACTCTGGATAGAGCGCGAAGACTTTATGGAGAACGCGCCGAAGAAATACTTCCGCATGACGCCGGGACAGGAAGTGCGCCTGAAGAACGCGTACATCGTGAAATGCACCGGATGCAAGAAAGACGAGAACGGAAATGTCACCGAAGTATATGCCGAATACGACCCGCACACCAAGAGCGGAATGCCCGAAGCCAACCGCAAGGTGAAAGGCACCCTGCACTGGGTGAGCTGCAACCATTGCCTGAAGGCGGAAGTGCGCCTGTACGACCGCTTATGGAAGGTGGAGAACCCGCGCGACGCGATGGCGGCTATCCGCGAAGAGAAAAACTGCTCGGCACTGGAAGCCATGAAAGAGATGATTAATCCCGACTCGCTGAAGGTGTTGGACGAATGCTACGTGGAGAAGTACCTTGCCGGTGCCAAACCGCTCGATTACCTCCAGTTCCAACGCATCGGATATTTTACGGTAGATAAAGACTCTACGGCTGGCCACCTTATCTTCAACCGTACCGTATCGTTGAAAGATACATGGAGTAAGATTAGCCAAAAATAAAAGAGGTCATCTCAAAATAAAAATTAGCTTTTATTTTGTCATCCTGAACGTAGTGAAGGATCTCGAATACACAAGCTGACGCATACGAGATCCTTCGCCTTGCTCAGGATGACATTACATTTGATAATCTGATTTTATCTCGAAATACCTCATACTTTTGATTCTATATCTAAAAACAAACCCAAACACAACATGCAAGAAGACCCCTCTTCTGTTTTCAACCAACCGGAATTCAAGGCATCGCTCGCCAAATACGAACAAATGATGCAAGACGGCATCCGTGTCTATTTCGAAGCCGAAGAACTGACATTGATAGCTGAATATTATGCCAGTATAGGCGACCCTACCAGTTCGGAAGAAGCCATCGACTATGCATTAAGCATACATCCGGAAAACCTGGATGTACAAATCTTCAAATGCCACTCCTTATTCAGCCGCAAGAAAATACAAGAAGCCCAGCAATTATTATACTCCTTACCCGACCAGAACGATTACGAAGTCAAGCTATTGTATATTGAGCTGGCACTCATACAAAACGATACCGGAAAAGCAAAACGCTTATTCGAACAATGCTACGAAGATTATCCGCACATCGAAACATCGCTCGATATCGCCCAACTATACATGGACTATCAAATGAAAAGCGAGGCTTATCCGTGGTTGCTGAAAGCATACAAGGAAGACCCTGAGAATCCGGAAACCATCGAACTGATGGCTTCTTTCCAATATGCGTCCGAAAACTTCGATGAAGCCGTCAAGCTCTTCAACCGCATACTGGACGAATTTCCTTATAACGTGGATGCGTGGCTGAACTTAGCCCGGTGCCACATCCGGATGAACCAAATAGAACAGGCTTTCGAAGCGCTCGACTTTGCGCTTGCCATTGACGACACCAATCTGATTGCATGGGAATTGAAAGCCCATTGCTATCTGGAACAAGGCGAAACGGAAGAAGCTTTCAAGTGTTTCGATTATATCGAGTCGCACACCAAAGACAAAGGATATATATGGAACGTGCTGATGTATGTACATTTCGATTTAGGCAATTTCGAGCAAGTGCTGGAATATAGCAAGAAGTTGCTTGAGCAATATCCTATGCCGGAAAATGAATTCGACTGGGCGGAGATATGCTATCGCCGTGCCTTGGCATGTATCTACCTCAACCTGGCCGATGAATGCGCCAAGGCGATTATAATGGGCTTGGCTTTCAACAATCACGACTATCGGCTCTATCTGGTTAAAGGGGAATTGCATCTGATGTATGAAGAAATGGAGAAAGCCCGTAAAAACTTCAAGTATGCCATGCAGTTCAGTCCTACCCCTAAAGAAGCACTTGTCGGCATCGCTTATGCGTTCTTCCGCACGTCTTATTTCGACAAAGCATTGGAAACATATCAAGAATTGGAGCAGGATTATCCCGCTGAAGCCCCTTTCTTCTATTACTTCATTGCTTTTTGCCATTTCCGTCTCAACCAACAGGAAAAGATGTTCAAGTATCTGGTACGCGGGGCAGTTTACATGCCCGAACTCTTAACAAACAACAAGAAAGAATTCCCGACCGGAGAAGACGAAGCATTTTTCAAACTGGCTTTTGAAATCATCAGGCAAATACAACAAGGGAAGTTAGACCCTTCCCCTTATTTAGATGAAAACAAATAAAATCGAAAGCAAACATAAACTTTTTCTGATAAATATTTGGAAAATCCGAATAAATGCTTTACATTTGCGAAGTAATAAAAACGAGAAGACATGAGAAATTGCACTACACATCGCCATCATCATTACCTGACGTAAACATACGGTGGGCTGAAGGGTCGTGTAAATTTCTTTATAAGATAATAAGGCTTGCCGTAAATGCGGTAAGCCTTTTTTATTTCAGGAATCATAAAAAAAACGATATACAATTATGTTAAGAATTGCCGTACAATCAAAGGGCCGCCTGTTCGAGGACACCATGGCCCTGTTAAGCGAAGCAGACATCAAAATCTCTACTTCCAAGCGCACCTTGCTTACCCAAGCAAGCAACTTCCCTGTAGAAGTACTCTTCCTCCGCGACGATGACATTCCGCAAACCATAGCCAGCGGAGTAGCCGACATCGGCATCGTAGGCGAAAACGAGTTTGTAGAACGAAACGAGAAAGCCGACATCATCTACCGCCTCGGATTCAGCAAATGCCGCCTCTCGTTAGCAATACACAAGGAAGAGCCTTACGAAGGACTTTCGTGGTTCGAGGGCAAGAAGATAGCCACGTCTTATCCGGGCATCCTCCGGAGCTTCTTGGATAAAAACAACATCAAGGCGGATATCCATGTCATCACGGGGTCGGTAGAGATTGCGCCGGGCATCGGACTTGCCGACGCTATCTTTGACATCGTAAGCTCCGGCTCTACCCTCATCAGCAACAACCTGAAAGAGGTGGAAGTAGTGATGAAGAGCGAAGCGGTGCTTATCGGCTATCCGGGACTTTCGGAAGAGAAAAAAGAGATTCTCGAACAACTCTTGTTCCGCATCGAAGCCGTAAAAGCCGCCGAAGACAAGAAATATGTATTGATGAACGCACCTACCGATAAGGTGCAGGAAATCATCGAAGTGCTTCCCGGCATCAAGAGCCCGACCATTATGCCCCTTGCCACCGAAGGCTGGAGCAGTGTACACACCGTGCTCGACCAAAAATGTTTCTGGGAAATCATCGGAAAGCTGAAAGCGCTCGGCGCGCAAGGCATCTTGGTATTACCCATCGAAAAAATGATTTTGTAAATACAAACCACCATGAACATCATCCGTTATCCTGAACGTGCCAAATGGAGCGACCTGCTGAAACGCTCGGCACTGCATACCGAAGACATACGCCTTGCCGTAAAGGAAATCATCGGCAAAGTACGCGCGGAAGGCGACCGTGCCATCTACGAATACGAAGAGAAGTTTGATAAGGTAAAGCTAAGCTCGCTGCTCGTGACCCCGGAAGAATTCGATGAAGCCGGAAAAGCCATCGGGAGCGAACTGAAGGAAGCCATCCTGCGTGCGTTGGAAAACATCCGTACGTTCCATGCCGCACAAAAATTCGAAGGCAAGAAAGTGGAAACCGTTCCGGGAGTGACCTGCTGGCAAAAAGCGGTTCCCATCGAAAAGGTAGGCCTTTACATTCCGGGCGGGACGGCTCCCCTGTTCTCTACCGTCCTGATGCTTGCCGTTCCGGCACAAATAGCCGGATGCAAGGAAATCGTGCTCTGCTCGCCCCCCAACCGCGAAGGCAAGATACACCCTGCCATCCTGTTTGCGGCACAGGCGTCGGGCGTAAAGAAAGTATTCAAGACCGGAGGTGTGCAAGCCATCGCCGCCATGGCATACGGAACGGAGAGCGTGCCCAAGGTATATAAGATATTCGGTCCGGGCAACCAATACGTCACCATAGCCAAGCAAGAAGTGTCCTTGCGAGATGTAGCCATCGACATGCCCGCCGGCCCTTCGGAAGTAGCGGTGCTTGCCGACGAAACCGCCAATCCGATATTCGTGGCATCCGACCTCCTTTCGCAAGCCGAACACGGAGTGGACAGCCAAGCCATCCTGATTACCACATCCGAGACCTTGCTACGCGAAACCCAAGCTGAAGTGGAACGCCAACTTGCCGTGCTCCCGCGTAAAACCATTACCGAGCAATCGTTGAAATCGAGCAAGCTAATAGTAGTAAAGAACATCGACGAAGCCCTCGACATGGTGAACGAATACGCTCCCGAACACCTGATTATCGAAACCCGTGACTATCGGGATATAGCCGAGCGGGTCGTCAATGCCGGTTCGGTATTCATGGGTCCGTATGCGCCCGAAAGTGCTGGCGATTATGCTTCGGGCACCAACCATACCCTCCCCACCAACGGATATGCCAAAGCGTATAGCGGAGTAAGCCTGGATAGCTTCATCCGAAAGATTACCTTCCAGGAAATCACCCGTGAAGGCATCCGCACCTTGGGACCGACCATCCAAACAATGGCGGAAAACGAACAACTCGACGCACATAAGAATGCCGTGACGGTACGGCTTTTATAGGAGTTAAAGGAAGTTATTTCAGGTAGTTAAAGGGAGTTAGAAGCCAATGCAACAAGACTATTGGCATTTAACTCCTGCCGAAGGCATAACTCCTTTTAACTTCCCAAAATAACTCCTATTAAATATAATAAAGATACACCCATGAAACCATTAAAAGAATTGACCCGACCGAACATTTGGGCACTGAAGCCCTATTCTTCGGCACGCGATGAATATAGCGGAAAGACGGCATCGGTGTTCCTCGATGCCAACGAGAACCCGTATAATACCCCCAACAACCGCTATCCCGACCCGCTCCAAAAAGAGCTGAAAGCCTTGATAGCACCCGTCAAGAAGGTAAACCCCGAACAAATCTTCTTGGGAAACGGAAGCGATGAAGCCATCGACCTTCTCTTCCGTGCCTTTTGCCGTCCGGAGGTGGACAATGTAGTGGCTATCCATCCCACCTACGGCATGTACGAAGTATGCGCCGACATCAACGACGTGGAATACCGCAAAGTGTTGCTCGACGGGAACTTCCAGTTTAAGGCGGAAGATTTGCTCAAGGCTTCGGACGAGAACACCAAGCTGATGTTCCTCTGCTCGCCCAACAACCCTACGGGAAACAACCTCGATGCCAAGGAAATCATCGCCTTGCTACAAGCGTTTCAAGGCATTGTCGTCATCGACGAAGCCTACATCGACTTCTCCAGCCAGCCTTCGTTTATAGGCATCCTTGACGAATATCCCAACCTCATCATCCTCCAAACATTCTCGAAAGCGTGGGGATGCGCCGCTATCCGCTTAGGCATGGCATTCGCTTCGCCCGACATCATCGGCATATTCACCAAAATCAAATATCCGTACAACATCAACCTCCTCACCCAGCAAGAAGCCCTGCGCATGATGCAACGCCATTACGAAGTGCAACGCTGGGTAAGCACCCTGTTAGAAGAACGCGCGCGCCTGATGGAAGCTTTCGCCCGACTCTCGTGTTGCAAGAAGGTATTCCCCACCGATGCCAATTTCTTCCTGACCCGCGTGACCCATGCGAAAGCCATCTACGATTACTTAGTAGACCAAGGCATCATCGTGCGAAACCGTTCCAACGTCACGCTTTGCGAAGATTGCCTCCGCATCACCGTTGGCACCCGTCCTGAAAACGACACCTTACTGGAAGCATTGAGAAACTATACCGAATAATGATTTATCACCACAGATTACACAGATTTCATTAATTGATAATGAACAATTAATAGTTAATAACGACCGAGAAAACACCTACAGTTATTCATTATTCACTCTTAATTATTAATTAATAAAATCTGTGTAATCTGTGGTGAAAAAACAAAGAAGCAGCATGAAAAAGAAAGTCCTGTTTATCGACCGCGACGGAACACTCGTGATTGAACCTCCCGTCGACTACCAGCTCGATTCGTTCGAGAAACTGGAATTCTATCCGAAAGTGTTCCGCAACCTGCATTTTATCCACACCCGCCTCGACTTCGAACTCGTGATGGTGACCAATCAAGACGGGCTGGGCACGGCTTCGTTCCCCGAAGACACCTTTTGGCCCGTGCACAACCTGATGCTGAAGAGCTTCGCCGGCGAAGGCATCACCTTCGACGACATCTGCATCGACCGCTCCTTCCCCGAAGACAATGCGCCCACACGCAAGCCGCGCACGGGAATGCTCACCCGCTATATCCATAACGAGGAATACGACCTTGCGGGGAGTTTTGTCATCGGAGACCGGGCTACCGACGTGGAACTTGCCAAGAACTTGGGATGCCGGGCTATCCTGTTGCAACCCGACACCTCGATACTAAAAGATACAGAACTGGAAAACGTGTGCGCCCTCGCCACGACCGACTGGGACCGCATTGCGGAATTCCTCTTTGCGGGAGAGCGTATCGCCGAAGTGCGACGCACCACGAAAGAAACCGACATCCATGTCCGCATCAACTTAGACGGAAACGGCACGTGCGACATATCTACGGGATTAGGCTTCTTCGACCACATGTTAGAACAAATAGGCAAACACGGAGGCATCGACCTGACCATCCGCGTGAAAGGGGATTTATACGTAGACGAACATCATACGATAGAAGATACCGCTATCGCCTTGGGCGAGTGCATCTATCAGGCGTTGGGAAGCAAGCGGGGCATCGAACGCTACGGATACTGCCTGCCCATGGACGATTGCCTGTGCCAAGTGGCGCTCGATTTCGGCGGACGCCCCTGGCTGGTATGGGACGCCTCGTTCCGCCGCGAGAAGATAGGCGAAATGCCCACCGAAATGTTCTTGCACTTCTTCAAGTCGCTGAGCGATTCCGCCCGCATGAACCTCAACATCCGTGCCGAAGGCGAAAACGAGCACCACAAGATAGAAGGCATCTTCAAAGCCCTCGCCCGAAGCCTCAAAATGGCTATCCGACGCGACATCTATCACTACGAAGTGCCCTCGAGCAAAGGAAGCCTGTAAGAATGAAAAATTTTTGAGAATGAAGAATCGCTCCACCCGCTTGAAATTCTTCATTGAAGCGTCAAATTTGGTCACTTTTACATTTTTCGCTATCTTTGCACACAAAACGCTGTAATCAAGTAAACTATATGAAGAATATCCGAAATTTCTGCATCATTGCCCATATCGACCATGGGAAATCCACACTTGCCGACCGCTTGTTGGAACATACCCAAACCATTAAAATTACGGAAGGACAGATGCTTGATGACATGGATTTGGAAAGGGAACGAGGTATAACCATCAAAAGCCATGCCATACAAATGGAGTATCTATACAACGGAGAAAAATACATTCTGAACTTAATCGATACTCCGGGTCACGTAGACTTTTCGTACGAAGTGTCCCGCTCCATTGCAGCCTGTGAAGGAGCTTTGTTGGTGGTAGACGCTTCGCAAGGGGTGCAGGCACAGACCATCTCTAATCTCTATATGGCATTGGAACACGATTTGGAAATCATTCCGGTTATGAACAAATGCGACATGGATAGTGCCATGCCCGATGAAGTGGAAGACGAAATCATCGACCTATTAGGATGCAAGCGGGAAGAGATTATCCGTGCATCCGGAAAGACCGGAATGGGGGTAGAAGAAATACTGAAAGCTGTAGTAGAGCGTATTCCTTGCCCTACGGGAGACGAGAATGCACCGCTTCAAGCCTTGATTTTCGACTCGGTATTCAATTCGTTCCGTGGTATCATCGCTTATTTCAAGGTAGAAAACGGTATTATCCGTACAGGAGACAAAGTGAAGTTCTTCAATACCGGAAAAGAATACGATGCCGATGAAGTAGGGGTGTTGAAAATGGATTTAGTACCCCGCAAAGAATTGCGTACCGGAGACGTAGGCTATATCATTTCAGGTATCAAGACCTCCCGTGAAGTGAAGGTCGGTGATACGATTACGCATATCGAACGTCCGTGTGAAAAAGCCATCGAAGGGTTTGAGGAAGTCAAGCCGATGGTCTTTGCCGGTGTATATCCCATCGAAGCGGAAGATTACGAGAATTTGCGTTCTTCATTAGAGAAACTTCAGTTGAATGACGCTTCTCTGACTTTCCAACCCGAATCGTCTTTGGCTTTGGGCTTCGGTTTCCGGTGCGGTTTCTTGGGGTTGCTCCACATGGAAATCATACAAGAACGGCTCGACCGTGAATTTAATATGAATGTTATTACTACTGTGCCCAACGTGTCTTATATGGTATATGATAAGCAGGGCGGGGTGCAGGAAGTTCATAATCCCGGCGGTATGCCCGAACCGACATTGATAGACCACATCGAAGAACCTTATATTGATGCGTCTATCATCACCACTACTGATTACATCGGTCCGATTATGACCCTTTGCTTGGGAAAACGCGGTGAATTGGTACGTCAAGACTATATTTCTGGGAATCGTGTGGAATTGCATTACAAGATGCCCTTGGGTGAAATTGTCATCGATTTCTACGACAAGTTGAAGAGTATTTCGAAAGGGTATGCTTCGTTTGATTATCATACATCGGGGTTCCGTCCTTCGAAATTAGTAAAGCTGGATATCCTATTGAACGGCGAACCGGTTGACGCTCTTTCTACCTTGACACATGTAGACAATGCATACGAATTAGGTCGTCGCATGTGTGAAAAATTGAAAGAACTCATTCCTCGGCAGCAATTCGAGATTGCGATTCAAGCTGCTATCGGTGCCAAGATTATTGCCCGCGAAACCATAAAAGCTGTGCGCAAGGACGTAACGGCAAAATGTTACGGAGGTGACGTAAGTCGTAAGCGTAAATTGCTTGAAAAACAAAAGCGGGGCAAGAAGCGCATGAAGCAAATCGGTACGGTAGAGGTGCCGCAGAAAGCCTTCCTTGCTGTATTGAAGTTAGACTAATTTTTAATAGAATCAATAAAACTTACCAATCAACAAGTAATGTCATTCTTCCTCCTCACGGTCGCTAGAATGACATTACTTTTCAATAACTGGCTTTCATCAAAAAACTCCCTTTTTATATCCGAAAACCAATTCGGGAAACCGGTGATTGGGATATCGATTTAAACCGGACGTATGCCGACTCTACATCTTCTTTTTTAATCAACCGGCAAGTTTCCCAATCAATCGGAAGTTCATGAGAAAGAACCCGATTTGCCATAGCAGGAAAAATCCCATGGCAAACATATTGCTCTATCCAACGGGCATTACTGAAATTTTTTCCTTTCACATTAACCGTTTCACAAATAGTAGAATACAAATATTCCGCAGCTTCCCCTTCCAAAACATAATTCCCTTTCGCCAAAAGCTGCCGGGCTATCTGCATCAGCTCATCCGCCGAATAATCAGCAAACCGGAACACATGTGGGAATCTTCCTTTCAACCCCGGATTGGTATCCAACATTTGCAACATCTCCTGCTCATATCCAGCAAGAATGACAATCATATCTTGTTTAGGCTGAGCCAATACGGTAAGCAAACACTCAATGGCACGATAACCGAAATCTTTCTTTCCGTCACGATCTGCAGTTAATGTATAAGCTTCGTCTATAAACAAGACATTTCCTTGTGCCTGACTCAAGATAGCCTGCATATTCTTTTCTGTTTCCCCAATATACTGTCCGACTATCCGACTACGTTCTGTAACAATTACCTCACCTTTTGAAAGCAGCCCCATAGCATGATAAATTTTCCCCATCATCTTTGCCACGGTTGTCTTTCCGGTTCCCGGACTACCGATAAAAACACAATGGTTTATCCCAGCCTCCTTATTCGGCAATCCTATCTGCTTGCGAAGCTGATTGAAGCGAACATGATTGAACGTTTCAGCCAAATGTCTTTTTATATCAACCAAACCGACCATAGCCTCCAGCTCTTTCATACATTGCCCGTAAGACAAGCCATCTTTTTCTGCCGTTTCATAACGGATATCTTCCGGTTCTATCGTGGCATAAACGGTTTGCCTTTCAGCTTCATCTACATTTGCTAAATTCAACACACGCTGTTGGAAATACGGAAAAACCGATTCTTGCAAAAAACGTTCTGCCTCTTCCTGTCCCCATTGGTTAAGTTCTCCCTTTCGATACAGAGTCATAATCAAGTCCGCCAAATACCGTTCAGCTTTGGGTGAAAAATAGAGCTGTTGATTTTCCAAACTTTTTTGTATGGTATGTGCCACATCAGAAGGAGTATAACAACCCAATTCAATTCGATTGCTTTTTGGAAAACTAGCCCTCAATGCCGGATAAATATCAAACAACTGAACAGCTTCCGCCTCTGTAGCCCGGATAAAAAACGTGCAATAACCCTCATCCAATTTCCGTTTCAAAAACCGGTAAATCGCTCTTCCATTTCCTCCCAACAAAGGGGCTATCCGAGTCAGGCAAACTATACCTTCCTTACATTTATCTAATGCATCTGGCATTTCCCCGCAAAGTTCAGCAGCATTTTTAGGCTCAGCCAAATATTCTATATCCAAATAATGGAAATCTTTCGGTTGGCAAAGCAAATACGCAAAGTGGTCTAAAACCTGTTGTGTCTCTGCCCTTTCCTCTCCAATAAATACATAATTCATATTTCGGGTTATTGGAAACAGTCCGTTATCTTCACGCAGACAATCAAATACTTGGGCTTGAAAACATTCCATAACTTTATGCTTTAGCGAAGCAAAGCCCATGACTCTCCGAAGCATACTCCAAGAAGAAAGATATTCTTTTCTCACTTCCAAGTAATTCATCAAGGCATAATCTGGAAGGTTTTTCTGGATATTTTCCCCATAACAAACAGCCTTCCCGTTACAATCCAATTCAAAAGATACTTTATAAAACGGTTCTCCGTTATGGGCTATCAGACAAAGATACCGGTCAGGCATCCACATAAACGGAGAATCGAAAACAAAGTCAATTTTCCGTTTTGCCGGGGAACCGTTTCTTTTCGTAACCGAAATCTTATCCATCAGGCAATAAGAATTGTCATAGCAATACGCCATAAACTCATCGTGCATATTCAAAGCTCTGGAAATACTCAGCGAAAGCATAAGTTTGCCTGACATGCCAACCGATTCTCCCGCTTCACGTTCCACTTCCATACTCCGGATGCGCGGATGAGAAACTTTTCCTCCGTCAGGCAAAAGCGAAAAACAAAACCGATAATTATTACCGATTTGTTCAAAACGAGTATCTGAAGGAACCGGAGCTAAATTATTCAACAAGATAAAATAATCTCCTGGGCACAAACCTCCTAGCAAATCAGACATATCTAGATAAATTCCGCTTTCATTGGGTTCATAACTTTCCTGAATCAAAGCCTTGCTTCTTCCTTTTTTATAGAGAAACACCTGAGCAAGTTCACCGTTACAAAAAGCCGCTTTTTCTATCTGGTCAAACATCAAATAGAAAAAAGCATCACTCCGGTACTTATGTAAGCTTGTCTTAAAATGAGTTGCCTCATCCAGCACATCCGTACCGTCTAAATTCAATTCGGCAGAACCGAATGTATATGCAGCAGGAAGAATCCCTTCCGGCATTTCATATTCTGTTTCCCCTTCCCGATAACAAATCATCGTTTCAGATGTTTTCACTACATCCGAATCAGAATGAGATGACAAAAATTCTTCTAAAGCTTTATCAAATTCGTGACCCGAAACCAACTCTTCTTTTTCTATATCATCAATCATAATTATAACTATTTTTTAAGTGAATAATAAACAAGAATAAAGCGCATATACAACTTAATTGCATACGCAAAAGAATACAAAAAATACATTTTGCTTAAAGACACAAATTACCCGAATATGTACAATAAATCAAAGAACACAACAAACGCTACTTTGCAACGCTCCTGCCTAAGCAAGAACCTCGTAAAGTGCTTCCACATTGTTTTTCTTTGATTATCGACATCATCTTTCTTGAATATTATGATTGATAGTAAAATCGAAAAGTCTTTAATTCTTTAAGATGTCACAAAGATACAACTCTTTTTAGAATTTTCAAAAAACAGACACAATTTATAGACAAAAAAATAAGAATGTTCGTAAACACTCTTACTAATCAAACAATTAAAGCTAAACCAAGTATAGAATTTACATAGTTGATAATTGATAGTTTAGCCGGCATATCAACTATAAACTATCAATTATCAACTGATAAAACGTTTACTGATGCTGCTCACGCAACAAGTCGTTTACGGTCTTTACCGGATTGAAGGTGCTGAGGGGCACTTCTACGAATACCGTGCTCCAGTCGCTCATCGAGCCGTTCCACAAGCCCGGAAGTTCGAGGGCTTTCAGGTCTTTTCCGTTCTTCGACTTGTAGGAGATGAAGCCTGTCGCCTTGTCTACATACGCCGTCAGGTTGAACTTATTGCCCTTGTAATCGCGTACGGCGCAAACCAAGTCTACCGGATTGAAGTGCGTGCCTTGTTCGAACATCGCTTTCTTTTCGGGGTCTTTCATGTCGATTTGCGAGCTTTCCAAGATTTGGAGCGATACGGTTCCGTCGGGGTTGTATGCCAAGAACGGTCCTCCGCCCGGTTCGCCCACGTTCTTCACCATGCCGCATACACGCATCGGACGGTTCAGCTTCTTGCGCAGGTAGATAACGAGGTCGGCGTCTTCCATATCCTTGATGTCTTCCTTGCGGCACCGCAATTGTTGCTGGACGAAACGGATGATGTTCTCCAGTTGTTCGTGGCTGTAATGCCCGCTATCCAACAATTCCAGGTAATCGAACGCTTGCTTCTGGAGAGTCACCAATACACCGGCGATGAGTTTCTTGTAAGTTACGGTGTCGGCTTTCAAACGGTCGGGGACCACGTTGTCGATGTTCTTGATAAACACGATGTCGGCGTCCAGGTCGTTCAGGTTTTCAATCAACGCTCCGTGTCCGCCCGGACGGAAGAGCAGCTTGCCCTTATCGTCACGGAAGGGCTTGTTTTCCATATCGGCGGCAATCGTGTCGGTGCTGGGTTTCTGCTCGGAGAACGAGATGTTGTATTCCACACCGTATTTTTGGGCATATTCGCTCACCTTGGCGTCAACTAACTTTTCGAAAAGCGCACGGTGTTCGGCAGATACGGTGAAATGCACATTTACCTTGCCTGTCTTTCCTGCGGCATAAAGCGCGCCTTCCACCAAATGTTCTTCTAACGGAGTGCGTACCCCGTCGGCATAGCGGTGAAACTTGAGCAAACCTTTCGGAAGCGAGCCGTAGTTCAGCCCTGCCGCTTCAAGCAAGTTCGAAACCACCGCCTTGTAGTTCTTTTCTTCCAACAAGGCATCAATGTTCTTGCCCGTATTGTCCATACAAGCCGCGTTCAAGTCGTTGTAGAAAGCGAAATTGTGAATATGGTCGAAGAATTTCTTTTCGAAATCAGTGGTAGGCACGTCATAATCCGCTCCTAAAAATTCGAACATATTCTTGAACATACGGCTCGCCGCTCCCGAAGCCGGAACGAACTTCACGATTTTCCGGTCGCCGTCCTTGTAAGCGTCCCATGCAGCCAAATACATTTTCTGCATCGCTTCGTCTGCCACCATAATGCCGTTGTTTTCTACGGATGCGGCTCCCGCCAAGCGCAAGAAAGGAAACCCTTTCTCAAAACAAGCCAACTGTTCTTCAATCTGTTTTTCGGAAATTCCTTTCTTTTCCAACAATTCTTTGTCTTCGCGTGTTAACATATATGATAAATTTAAGTAATGAATAATCCTTAACCGATTACACCCCAAAAATATAAAAAATCCGCAAATTATGCATGGATAATAAAGAAAAAAAGTAATTTTACGGTTAAATTTAAACATTATGGAAGAGCAAGCATTTTTCACACCGCAAGAACATAGCCAACTCCTCTCGCTCTACCGGCGTTTGTTGCGCCAATCGGGCGACACGTTGCAAAAAGAGGATTGCCATCACCTGAAGCAGCACCTCATCGGAGCCATGTCGGGAGGAACAATACCCCGCAACGCATTCGGGATGAACCCTATCATCAAGGACATGCAGACCGCCGTTATCGTGGCGGAAGAAATCGGCATGCGCCGGGCTTCCATCTTGGGCATCATGCTCCACGAATCGGTGAAATACCACTTATGTACATTAGAATCCGTCCAGCAGATGTATGGGGAAGACGTGGCGGGCATCATCCGCGGGCTGGTCAAGATAAACGAGCTTTACGAGAAAAACCCGACCATCGAATCGGAGAACTTCCGCAACCTGCTTCTTTCCTTTGCCGAAGACATGCGCGTCATCCTCATCATGATAGCCGACCGCGTGAACATCATGCGCCAAATCAAGGACAACCCCAACGAAGAGGCACGGCAGGAAGTGTCGAACGAAGCGGCTTACCTCTATGCCCCGTTGGCACACAAATTAGGGCTGTATAAGCTGAAATCGGAGTTGGAGGACTTATCCCTGAAATATACCCAACACGATGTGTATTACCACATCAAGGACAAGCTGAACGCCACCAAGGCGGCACGCGACCGCTACATCGAAGCCTTCATCGAGCCGGTGAAACGGAAGTTAGAGGAAAGCGGGCTGAAATTCCACATCAAGGGGCGTACCAAGTCTATCCATTCCATCTACCAAAAGATGAAAAAGCAGGGATGCCCTTTCGAAGGCGTGTATGACCTGTTTGCCATCCGCATCATCCTCGATTCACCTCTCGACAAGGAAAAGCAAGAATGCTGGCAGGTGTATTCCATCGTGACCGATATGTATCTGCCCAATCCCAAACGCCTCCGCGACTGGCTCTCTGTACCTAAAAGCAACGGATACGAGTCGCTCCATATCACCGTAATGGGTCCCGAAGGCAAATGGGTGGAAGTGCAGATACGCACCGAGCGCATGGACGAAATAGCCGAAAAAGGACTTGCCGCGCACTGGAGGTACAAAGGCATCAAGGGGGAAACCGGACTGGACGAATGGCTGAACTCCATCCGCGAGACCTTGGAGAACGCCGATGGAGACACCG
Source organism: Bacteroides sp. An322 (assembly GCF_002161765.1). Taxonomy (GTDB): domain Bacteria; phylum Bacteroidota; class Bacteroidia; order Bacteroidales; family Bacteroidaceae; genus Phocaeicola; species Phocaeicola merdavium. The sequence goes on from NZ_NFIN01000001.1 coordinate 21,080, forward strand.
AGACCATCGACCAGTTCAAGCTCGACCTCTACAAAGACGAGGTATTCGTGTTCAGCCCCAAAGGCGACCTCTACAAGTTGCCCCAAGGAGCTACCGTGCTCGATTTTGCCTTCGCCATCCATTCCAATTTGGGATGTCGGTGCGTGGGAGCCAAAGTGAACGGGCGCAACGTCCAACTCCGCCACACCTTGAATAGCGGAGACCAAGTGGAAATCATGACATCCGCCACCCAAACGCCCAAGCGTGACTGGCTGAACTTTGTCACCACTTCGAAGGCACGCACCAAGATACGCCAGGCACTGAAGGAATTAGTGGCACGGCAGACCGAATTTGCCCGCGAAACCTTAGAGCGCAAATTCAAGAACCGCAAGATAGACTATGACGAAGCCATCCTGATGCGCCTCATCAAGAAATCGGGTTTCAAGACCGTGACCGACTTCTACCAAAGCATTGCCAACGAAACCACCGACGTGAACACCCTGATAGACCGCTACGTGGAGATGCAAAAGCGGGAAACCGAACAGCACGAAGACGTGACGTACCGCAGTGCCGAAGGGTTCAACATGCAGCAAGCGCAAGAGGAAAAGAATCCCTACAAGGACGATGTATTGGTCATCGACCAGCACCTGAAAGGCATCGACTTCAAATTAGCACGGTGTTGCAACCCTATCTACGGCGATGAAGTGTTCGGCTTTGTCACCATATCGGGAGGCATCAAGATACACCGCTCGGACTGTCCCAACGCACCCGAACTGAAAGCCCGCTTCCCTTACCGCATCGTGCGTGCCCGCTGGGCAGGCAAGAGCCAGGGCAAACAATATCCGATTACGCTACGCATCGTGGGGCATGACGATATCGGCATCGTGACCAACATCACGTCCATCATCAATAAGGAAGACAACATCCTGCTCCGTTCCATCAGCATTGATTCGAACGACGGCCTTTTTTCGGGCATGCTTACGGTGATGATAGACGATACCGCCAAATTGGAAGCCCTTATCCGCAAGCTGAAGACCGTGAAAGGCGTAAAACAAGTGAGCCGCGGGTAATCAAAACGCAACGCACGACTCTGCTTCCACTAAATTGATTACATCATTGGCAAATTACAAACATTCATATTTTAAAGAGACGAAATGAAATTTACTTCTAAACATATTTATTTTTCAAGATTTCTTTATAACTTTGGCTCACGAAGATAATTAACCTACTAATAAACAACCTTTAAAAAACATGAAAGAAAGAATTTTAGTCACAGGCGGTACGGGCTACATTGGCTCACACACCGTAGTCGAACTCCAGAACAATGGGTATGATGTAATAATCGTAGATAATTTGTCTAATTCACGGGCAGACGTGGTAGACAACATTGAAAAAATAACAGGCATCCGTCCGGCTTTTGAAGAAGTGGACTGCTTGGATTATGCAAAACTAGAAGCTGTATTTGCCAAATATCCTGGAATCAAAGGCATTATCCATTTTGCGGCAAGCAAAGCAGTAGGCGAATCGGTTCAAAAGCCTTTGTTGTACTATCGCAATAACCTTGTTTCACTTATCAACTTGTTGGAACTGATGCCGAAATACAATGTAGAAGGCATTATCTTCTCTTCTTCATGCACCGTTTACGGCCAACCAGACAAACTTCCGGTAACAGAAGAAGCTCCTATCAAGAAAGCTGAATCGCCGTACGGTAATACCAAACAAATCAACGAGGAAATTATCCGCGACACCATTGCTTCGGGTTCTCCTATCCATGCTATCTTATTGCGTTACTTCAATCCGATTGGCGCGCATCCGACAGCCCTTATCGGTGAATTACCTAATGGCGTTCCGCAAAACCTTATCCCTTATCTAACTCAAACCGCTATCGGTATCCGTGAAAAACTGACCGTATTCGGCGATAATTACAATACCCCCGACGGTTCTTGTATCCGCGATTATATTTATGTAGTAGACTTGGCTAAAGCTCACGTAACAGCTATGCACCGCATTTTGGACAACAAGCAAAAAGATACGGTAGAAGTATTCAATATCGGTACAGGAAGAGGCGTTTCAGTATTGGAACTAATTCATGCATTCGAAGCTTCAACAGGTGTAAAATTAAACTATCAAATAGGTGAGCGCCGTGCCGGAGATATCGAGCAAGTATGGGCTGACCCGACTTATGCAAACAATGAATTGGGGTGGAAAGCTGAAACATCATTGGAAGATACCTTGCGTTCGGCATGGGATTGGCAATTGAAATTGCGTGAGAACGGAATCCAATGATAGTTAATAATGAATAGTGAACAGTTAATAGTGAACAGTGATATATGATATCGTTATTCACTATTAACTGTTAATTATTAATTGCTTACAGTTTCACCGAAATCTTTCTTCCTGAGTAGCTTACTTTCTTATCAGCATTCACGATAACGGTTTCTGCTGTTTGCTTGCCCGGTTGCATCAAAGTAATGCGGAAATTACGACGTTTCAGCATATCGGGATATTCTCCTTTACGGTCATCAATAGTTAAGGTACGAGTTGCATCGTCCCAAGAGAAACGGATTGTAGAGAACATTCCTTTTTCATAGTTGTAATTATCTCCTTCATCTTCATACAAGGTAAATTCCCCATTGGCTCCCGGATAAATGCAAAGGTCAAGGTTATCCCATTTCTTTTCATCCGAATATTGTACTTTTGGACCAAGCGGAAGGATACTTCCTGCTTTGATATAAAGCGGAAGAATATCAATAGGACATTCACGGTTAATCTCTTGTCCGCCTTCTACGGTTTCGTTCGTCCAAAAATCAATCCATTTCGTACCCTTAGGCAAATAAACCTTCACCGGAGCAGATGCCTTGGCTACATCGGGGACAATAGCTACGCCTTTATTGTCTTCCACTTTCTTCGTATAAAGCGGATCTGTTACAGGACGCACCAAAATATTTTTTCCGAACAAGTATTCATTATCCAATAAGATAGCCTTACGGTCTTGAGCAAAATCCATGACAAGCGGACGCATTATCATGCCGTCTTCTTGTACTACTGCACCATTCAAACTATATATATAAGGTAAGAGACGGTAACGCAATTCGATGAAACGCTTCTGCACATCATACGCCCACTCACCTTCTTTGCCGAAGAGCCAAATTTCGTTCATCATCGGTGAAGAACAGTGATTACGCATTAAAGGCATGAAACAGCCCCATTGGAACCAACGTGCATGAAGTTCCTGATAAGCAACATTGGTGCAATCATTATTGTATTCCCAACCAAAGAAACCGCCCAAGTCTGTATTCCAGAACGGGATTCCGCAAAGTGTAAAATTCAGTCCGGCTGGAATCTGCTGACGCAATACATTCCAACTGGATACCACATCACCACTCCAACTTAACGCACCATAATGTTGCTGACCTAAATAGCCTGAACGGGTCATTTGGAATACACGTTTTTCATCAGAAACATTACGTTGACGTTCATAAATACCCCGATTATGAACCAAAGGAAAAGCATTATGGTTCGAACGGAAGGAGCCATCTGCAGTCTGTAAATCGAAATCACTGTCCTTCGGATTCAAGTGGTCAGGTTCTGTCGAATCTGTCCACCACGCATCAATACCCATACCATGCAAATGGCTAAGATAACGCCAATACAAGTCACGTGCATCTTTGTTGAACGGGTCATACGGATGTGCGCCCGATTTAGGAGGCCATGTCTCGAATTTCAACAAGGCATTCATCTTATCCAATTCTTTAAATTGGTCGGTCCATGGTCCGAAGCTTGCCCATACCGAAATCATCAAATGCGCATTGTTCTTGTGTACGTATTCCACCATTTCTTCAGGACTCTTGATACGAGGTTTCGGATAATGTGCATTCGGGTCTTCTCCATTAGGCAGATAGCGCATGGCTTCTGCATCGCCCATCTTGTTAATGTAACGAGGATTCATGAACTTCATTGCGTTCCAATTCGAGTCACATCCCCAATATTGCCAATCTTGTACAATACCGTCAAGTGGAATCTCTAATTTACGATATTTATCGAGCACATCACACAATTCATCTGGACTCTTATAACGCTCACGGCATTGCCAATAGCCCATGGTCCACAACGGGAACATGGTAGCTTTGCCCGTCAGATCACGAATACAAGCAATGACGCCGTCCTGCGTACCATCACGGTATAAGAAATAATAGTCCGAGCAATGTCCTACTTGCGAAGAGAATGAAGTTTCGTATGGCGAATCGCTGAAATCCGAAATGCCCGGATTATCCCAATACACGCCATATCCCTTTTCTGAAGTAAAATAAGGAATACAGATATTCGTATTTCCATTCGACAAATGAATCTGCTGATTCCGATGATTCATTGCCCCACTCTGACGTTGTCCTAATCCGTAAATAGCTTCTTCCGGTTGGAGAACAAACGATTGGCTGACAGTATAAGCATCTTTGGTCACATCTTTACGAGCGACAAAGTTTGTTCCCATTTCCTTTTCCTGCAACAAAGTCTTTCCTTTTCCGTCCGCATAAACCACTTTTCCAGTAGTAATGTCAAGCGTAACAGTCATATTGGAAGTGGTCATCTGCACTTCGTTCCCATCCTGCGTATAAGTAATGTCTACTTTTTCGGGAGTCTTGATGATGGGATAACTCTTTTTTTCAGGCATCTCTGCCGACGGATACTTCACTACACGTACAATAGATGGCGCATAGAATACCACTTCTCCATTCAGGACAGGCGAAGCAGTCTGAAACTTCACTCCATTGTCGGTCTTCTCATAGGTCTGTGCCCAAGTTGCCATACACGATGCCAGTGCGGCAAACAGAATCAAATTTCGTCTTTTCATGGTTATGTCATTTAATTGGTTTATATCATAGCTTCACCGATACTTTCTTACCGGTATAGTTCACAATCTCTTCTTTGCCATCAGGCGTACGTACGATAAACTTACGGCTCTCTAACATACCCGGATACGAACCCTTACGGGAACCGATGGTCAGGCGACGGGAAGACTCGTCCCATGTCATTAGAATTTCGGTGTAAGCACCTTTCTCGTAATTGTAGTTGTCAAACTCATCTTCGTAGAGAATGAAACTTCCGTCAGCACCAGGATATACGCAAAGCGTCAAGGCATCCCACCGCTTTTCGGTAGCATACTGCACATCGGGACCCAACGGCACGATACTACCTGCCTTTATATATAAAGGTATAAGGTCGAGCGTGGTCTCACGGGTTATCTCCTGCCCGCCTTCCAGCTTTTCATTAGTCCAGTAATCGTACCAAGAAGCACCTTCAGGCAAATAAACCTTAGCGGATTTCTTCTGTGTGAAATCAACACCAGCCATACTTTCTTCCGCCTTTCCGGCATTGTCACGGTTCCATCCGCTTTGTTCATCGACTTTCACAACCTTTTCGGGCGTATATTGCGCTTCGAGTACCGGAGCTACCAAGAAAGCCTTACCGAACATATATTCGTCATTCATGTCCCATACTTTCTTGTCTTTCGGGAAATCCATCACTAAGGCACGCATGAATGTAGACTGACGATGAGTTACATCCCACGAAGTGGAATAAATATAAGGCAGGAGCAAATAACGCAAACGGATCATTTTCTCAATAGCATCATACACCGGTTCGCCTTTCTTCCCGAACTGATAAATCTCACGAGGTGTATCTGCACCATGCGAACGCATCATCGGTGTAAAGGTGCCAAATTGCAACCAGCGGACATAAAGCTCCTGATAAAGCGGGTTCTTCGGAGCAGTCCCGTCGTTCCAACTCTTGTTGTATTGTCCGGCAAAGAAACCGCCTATATCGTTGTTCCAATGCGGCATACCGCAAAGCGAGTAGTTCAAACCCGCAGGCACTTGATTGCGCAAACTTTCCCATGACGAACCGGTATCACCCGACCATACGTTAGCCCCGTAACGTTGCTGTCCCATAAACCCCGAACGGGTAAGGATAAACACCCGCTTATCGGACGTGACAGCACGCTGGTGATCGTACACACCTCCTACAGCCATCAGCGGATACGCATTGCGTACCTTACGGAACGAACCGAGATAAGTCTTTTGGTCAAGGTCACTGGGCTTAAAGTCAAGATGGTCGGGATCGGTAGAGTCCATCCACCAAGCATCCATTCCATACTTAAAAATTCCATCGTTCAAATATTTCCAATAAATGTCGCGGGCTTCGGGCGAATATGCGTCGTACACCTTCACACCCGACGGATATTCAGGATCAGGCGGCCAACTTTCTAAGCCCGATGCAGGCCATGTCTTGAAATCGTAAAGCAAGCCTTTGGGAGACAACTCACGATAAGGTTTCGTGGCGGGTCCGAAAGAAGACCAAATGGATATGCTCATGTGTGCATTCATGGCGTGTACATCGTCCAGCATCTCCTGCGGATTCGGGAAAAGCGGATTGGTAAAATCCATCGCATTCCACAGATAATTATGTCCCCAATATTGCCAGTCTTGAATGATGCCGTCCAAAGGCACCCCTAATTCACGATACTTGCGCACTACACCTACTACTTCGTCCTGACTTTTATAGCGTTCCTTGCTCTGCCAGTAGCCGTATGTCCATAAAGGGAACATTGGGACTTGTCCTGTCAGTTCGCGTACCTCAGCCACCACTCCATCAGCATTTCCACCATACATGAAATAATAGTTCACACACGTCCCCACCTCAAAATCGAACGAAGTGCCTTCGGCATTATCGGTAAACATAACAGGAGAATAGTTATCCCAATACAAACCGTAACCCTTCACCGACTGGAAGAACGGACTGGAATCTTCCAAATTACTTTGGATAAGATATTTCCTCAGATTCCGTTGATTCATCTTACCCGTCTGATGCTGACCTATACCATAAATAGCCTCATCTTTATCCAAGCGGAAAGCCTGACGGACACGATAGTATCCTTTATCCACTTCGTTTTCGCAAGGCTTGAACGAAGGCATGCCTTGTTCTGCTAACAAAAGCACTCCTTCTTTGTCGGCAAACTTCACCGTTCCGTCTTGTTTATCAAGCGTAACAATGATATCAGTACTTTCCAATGTCACAACATCGCCAGTCTCGTCTACTTTAAACTTGGTTTCTTCGGGAGCAAGCACCACAGCAAGGCTCTTCTCATCCGGCATTTCAGCCTGCGGATATTTCACGATACGCACGATGGAAGGAGTATAAAACTGCACTTCACACCGAAGATTTCCACCCGGCACATTTAGTTTCACGCCATACGCTGTCTGGCTCACTTCTTGAGCCATCAATAACCCTACACTACATAGCATCAGAGCTAACCCTACAAATCGGAATATTTTCATAAGCATCTTTATAATATATGAATAAATGATGCTACAAAGATAACACGTTTCAGTTCACACACAATACACACATGTTGCAAGGAGCAACATAATTGTTGAATCTTACAAATAAAAATCCATTCGCTGCAATATACCACAGCGAATGGATTACAAACATGACTTTATATTACTGAGGATTTTGAGTCAAGTTACTATTGGTTAACATAATCTTATTAGGTATCGGATATAGATTCCGGTTCGGGTTACTCTTGTCATGAGAGAACCATGATTTCGTTGTAAATACACCAAAACGAATCATGTCTTGACGACGGCGTCCCTCTTGACAAAACTCCCATCCTAATTCATCTAAGAAACGACCGTATTTTATATCCTCTCCACCTTCGTGGGTTTCCAGATTTTCATCACGGCGTCCATAATCATAGCAACTGCCTTCTTCCAATTGCTGGTCGGTCACAATAGCGTCATTTATGTCCTCAAATGCACGTTTGCGGACTTCGGTAACCAATTCCCCTGCGCCCGGTTGCCCCGAACGCATCAATGCTTCCGCTTTCATCATCAAGACATCAGCATAACGGAATAAAGGCCAGTCATTACTTAAACGGTTGGTTATTCCTTGAGCATATTCAAACTTACCCCAACGGTAGCCATCATCTACATCCGAAGCATCTATCGAGGGTACTGAATTCGTATAAATCAACGGTCCTTCACCATCACTTCGTTGCAATATCTCACCCGAAGCCGTATATTGCTGACCCTGAATATAATTTTGTGCCAAACGAAGGTCATTCGGATGGAAAGTATCAATAAATTGCGGGATAGCACATACTCCTCCCCAAGGCCGTTCTGTAAATTGATAAGTATCCTGGTTTTCCGGAGCCAATGTATACATGTGGAAATCGAAATCGTTCCAACCCGTTACATAGATTTCATCAAAAGGCAAGGCAAAAATAATTTCTTTTGAGTTTTCATTGTTTGTAACAAATACATTTTTTTGGTTGGCTTCCAAGGCATACTCATTAGATGAATTAGCAAAGTCAATCACTGCATCACATTCATCTATGCACTTTTGCCATTGTGGAGTACCCGACCATATTTCTGCATTCAGATACATTTTAGCGAGCAATGTATGGGCTGCCCATTTATTGAAACGTCCATAATAATACCCACGTGGAGTTTCCGATAATAAATCAATGTTCTCGGTCACTTCTTTTATGATAAAGTCGAATACCTCTTTCCGTGTAGACTGCTTAGGCAAAGAAGAATCTTTAAAATCTGTCACAATAGGCACATTCCCATAGAGGTCTACCAATATATAATAATAAGATGCGCGTAATACCTTCAACTCAGCGATTAAAGGTTCTCTTGTAGCCTCATCTACCGTAATTACCCCCTCTTCTATCTGAGAAAGAATCCGGTTACAAGTATTGATTCCGTTATAAGTGCGTTCCCAGCCTTGCAATACACCGTCATCCTCTGTAGTCCATGTATGCTCATGCCAACGCTTATAAATATATCCGTCTACCCAACCGATTCCCAAGCGGGCAGGAATAACATCTTGGTCAGCCGACAATTCTTGCGAACGAACTACGCCGTTCCATTGCAAAAGCGTTTCACGCCAAGGAATATAAGCAGCATTCACCAAATAACTTACTTCTTCCTCAGTTTTCGGAGCGTAATTTTCAGACACTACTTGTCCATAGCTATCATCCAATAAATTGGTACATGCGCTGCTGCCTGCCAAAAGCAAGCCCAACAAACCAATTGAATATATTTTATTTATATGTTTCATTGTAGTAAATAGTTAAAAGGTTAGAACTTGACATTGACTCCAAAAGTAAATGAACGTGATGTCGGATACCGGTCTCGCGTATCATACCCCGGTGTCAATCCATCGGTAGGAACTTCCGGGTCAATTCCTTTATAACCTGTAATGGTCAAAGTATTCAAAACTGAAGCATACAAACGTAAGGACTTTATATACTTCCCAATCTTACCAAAATTATATCCCAAGGTGATATTATCTATTTTCCAATAATCACCGTCCTCTACATAATAGCTATTAAATTCCGGCTCAACTTCTGGGCTTAATGTATGCTTGCCGAAAACCAAGTCATTGACAGATTTCAAACGGTTTTCTACACGGGAGTTTTTCACATTTTCATAGTTCATACGGGCACCGTTGATAATTTGGAAACCGAATGCACCACGCATGGTAATTGCCAAATCAAAATTCTTATAACGGAAGTTATTGTTCCAACCGGCATAATATTTCGGCAAACCGTTTCCGATAACATGCTTGTCTTCCGGAGCATGAGTAAAATCTTTGTAGTTAACCAAGTTTCCGTTCCGGTCTTCATAAATCCAACGTCCTTCGCTATCCACATCAACCACTTTAAATCCATAGAAATTACCGATACTTTCGCCTACTTGCACCCGGTGTGATGATGCCACTTGTCCGGCATATTCTACTGAACCTGTATCGAAATAATCATACTCGGTCTTAAAGATACTTCCTGAAAGACTCTCTAATTTGTTCGAGTTGAAAGAGAACGTTGCGGTTGTGCTCCATTCAAAATCTTTTGTTTGTACTGGAATCACATTCACTAACACTTCAACACCTTGGTTTCTCATCTTACCACCGTTAGCAGTAGTCGTATTATACAGATTCGGAGGAGTAGGCACTGCATAATCATAAATCAAGCCATCTACCAACCGGTTATAATAATCAATCGTACCAGACAAACGTCCCTTCCAAGAAACCCAGTCAATACCTACGTTTGTTTCTTTCTTTTCTTCCCAACGCAAATCCGGATTCGGATTAGAAGCAGGGACAATCGTTTGTATCCATGCATTATTCACGTATGCATACGAACCATATTTAAGCATAGCTACACCTAAGAATGATTTAGCAGGCTGGGAACCAGTCACACCATAACCTACACGAAGCTTCAAATCATCGAATAGATTCTGATGCTGCATGAATGATTCTTCAGTAATTCTCCAACCGAATGAAACAGACGGGAACAATCCCCATGCATTATCAGTCCCCCACAACTGGCTGGCACCTTCATAACGCAAGGCAGCCATAAACAAATAACGGTTTTTCCATGAATAAGTAGCACGACCAAAGAAACCAATCAGATTTGTACGCGTCTTGCTTGACCCTGCCGATGCTTTTCCTTCTTTCAATGCAGAGCCGATACCAATATTGTGCCATCCACCAAAATAATCGTCTTGGAATCCATAGTTATCAAAATAAAGGTCTTCATAATCAGTTTCGTCATACGTATAACCTCCCATTATAGAGAACGTATGGTCATTGATAGTCTTATTATATTGAGCCGTTAATTCCATCAATTTTTCCATTTCTGTAGAAGAGCCAACCGAAGACCAACCGTCTTTATGGTCACGTAATGCAGAAATATGGTTTTGAGTTTCATTATATCCTCGGTTCATGTTTTTACGAGTATAAGAGAACATGGCAGATAACGTCAAATCCTTAATCGGATTATATGTAATGCTTCCATTATAGCGCAATTCTGTCCGTTTCACGTTTCCACTTGCTTCATACAACAAAGCCAACGGATTTTCATATTCAAATTTATTCACATTCTCATACCACGAGCCGTCTTCATTGCGGATAGGTTCGGTCGGATTACGGCGTGTAGCCTGTGAATAAACACCTCCACGGAAACTTCCTCCATTAGTTGTAGATTCCATTTGGCTTTTTCTTCCGAATACACCGAATTTCAATCTAACCTTATCGTCAAACATGCGATGCGTAATTTCAACACGTCCGCGGAAATTTTCAAAATCAGATTTCTTCATCGTTCCCTGACGGTCTGCATAGTTGATATTGGCTATGTAACTGGTCTTTGAATTACCTCCCATCAAAGAAAGATTGTGCACATGACTGATTGGAGTACGGGTTATTTCATCTACCCAATCTGTATTATATCCATAATCATAATCTGGATACAATGCAGCAAACTCACGTCCGTCCAGCATATCCAATTTGCTTGCCAACATAGAGGTACTGATGTATCCACTATAATCTACCGCACAAATATCACCTCCTTTAGCTTGCTTGGTTGTAATCAAAATTACACCATTCGTACCTCGTGTACCATAGATAGCTGCAGCAGAACCATCTTTCAACACATCCACACTTTCTACGTCTTCCGGCGCTACAGTACTCAAGTCACCCGGGACTCCGTCAATCAATATTAAAGGATTGGTATTTGCTCCACCAATGGTATTCGTTCCTCTTAAACGAATCTGTGTACCTCCAGCCGGGTCACCGCTCGGATTAGTAATAGCCAAACCAGCGACTTTACCTTGAATCAACTGGCCGACATCTTTTACCGCACCTTTTACAAAATCATCAGCTTTTACACTAGCAACCGCACTGGTCACATCTCCTTTACGCTGTGTACCATAACCGATTACCACAACTTCATCCAGCAATTCCGTATCTTCGCGCATGATTATTTGCAAAGTTTTGCCTGACTGAACCAATACACGTTCAGGCTTGAAGCCAATAAAAGAGATTTCAAGCATAGCTTTCTTTGCCACTTCCAATGAAAAGTTTCCATCCAAGTCAGTAATTGTACCGTTTGCAGAACCTTCCTCTTTAATAGAGGCGCCAATAATTGGTTCTCCGTTCTTGTCCACCACTTTTCCTGACACTTTGATTTTTTCTTGCCGTTGTTGCGATAATTCAACAGCTTCTTTCATTTCCTTGCCGGTATCCAAAGGGACTGAATGCGAAAATGCCGGCACATTCAAACAAAATGCGGCTAAACCAGCCAACACCATTCTTTTTAAGTTTCTCATGATTAAGATTAGTTTTTATTAACATAAAGTTTTTGCAATTATGCATAATTATCAATACAAAAATAGCTTATTCAACACCATGTACTAATATATTCATGTTGAAAAGAATAATACAAATGTTGAAAACCGCATTAATTATCAGTGCTTTCCTTTTCTATTTACATATTGGGAAGGGCGTACCCCAAATTCCTCCTGAAAACATTTACTGAGATAGCTCGATGTACTAAAGCCTACCATATCTGCCACCTCGGCTACCGTATACCCCTCCTCCAATAAATGAGCAGCTTGCTTCAAACGAACGGAACGGATGAAATTAGTCGGCGTTTTTCCTACTATAGCGACTAATTTCCGGTATAATCCGGTACGGTCCATGCAAAGGTCACGGCTCCATGCCTCTACCGAATATGCCGGATTCGTGAGGTTCATCTCTACATAATGCAATGCCTTCCGGATAAAAGCCTCATCAGATTCCGACAATAAAGAATTTTCTTCATCAGGCGACACTTTCTCCTGCGATTGCTTTTTCCGTTCCTCCTGCTGTTCCAACAAACGGCGCATATCCATCAATAATGCGTCCAAGTCAAGTGTTTTCTCATCTGCAGGCAAAGGAAGTAATACGCCCTCAGCCAATTGCCCTATCAGATTTTTCAATCCTATGGTCTCCTGCTTTATCCCCTGCAGCCGACGCTTCGTACAACCTTCATTTACTAAAAGGAGTGCCTCATCCAGAGAGGGCAACATTTTTTCTACAGGAGCCTGCAACTCTTGATTGATATTTTGTAGAAATACCCCTTTCATCTCATCCAACTTTTCTTTCTGCTCACGCACCAAACAACGCTTCTTATAACGTAAATAACCCGTTAATGAAGCTACAACCGCCCCTAATGCCATTACTACATAAAGCAAGTAAGCCCACGAAGTCTGCCAAAAAGGAGGTTTTACCGTAATCTGCAATTCCGCATAACATTTTTGCCAATTCTCGCCATTGCGCGTCGCCCGTACCCGAAAGCAATATGTTCCGGGAGGCACATCGGTATAAGTGACATATCCACGTCCGTCTGAAGAACGCATCTGCAATTCTTTTTCATCCAATCCCTCCAAACAATACCGGTAATACGTCTGGGTAGGATTGATATAATTTAAAGCAGAAAACTCCAATGAGAAAAAGTTTTGGTCATAATCCAATATAATCTCTTGCGTTTGCGACAAAGGACGTTCTAAAATCACCCTACCATCGTATGCTATCCCCTGCTCTACCCGTTTGCCAAACAAATTAAAACCAACAAAAAGCGGGACAAAAGGAGGTTGCCCCAATACTAATTTGGAAGAAGAAAGACTATTGAATCCATTGATGCCGCCCCAATAAATCGTACCGTCAGAAGCTTGAAAGACCGAACGGGGACAAAATTCATTCTCGATAACTCCGTCTAATTGATTGAAATTAGCAAATGAATAACGGTCTGTTCCGTCTCTCCTTGAATGAACCGTCAAATAAGAAAGTCCGTTAGCTGTAGCAATCCAAAGCGTTGAATCAGAAGTCGCAATAATTGAACGGATTACATTATTAACCAAACCGTCTGTTGTATAAAATATACGTTTAACACCTGTTCTCGGATTCCAGTACACCAATCCGTCTTCTTGCCCTATCCAAATATTCTTTTTAGCATCAACCAATGCATCATTACACGAGTGCAAAGACGAAATGTGCAATGAATCGCTTATCGAAATATTTTTACGAGATACAGACAAGCCTGTTTTCTTCAATGGAGAAAGTGCATTATCAGGAGTATATTCAAATACGCCTTCCGTAGTCTCCACCAATATCTGATGTTCATCGGTTTCTCTAAAGCCTGTAACCTGTAAATCCTCATCACCTGTAACCGGAAATAAAGTCCGTCCGATGTTACGGAAACGAAAACGGTCAGGGTGATAATAAAGTATACCTCTATTCAGTGTACCGACCCACAATCCGCCTCGGACATCGTAATAAAGTGTACTCACTTCGGTTTCGATTTTACGTCCGTCTACCAATTTCAAGACAGGAATATATTCTTTCTGATTCAAATCTGAAGAAATAAACCACAAGCCGTTTGTACCGCTTAACCAAATATTGCCTTTATGGTCAAGCGAAATGTAATTAGCCCAACCAGAAGGACGTAACACTTCAGTCCATTCGCTTGATGTATAATCGAAATAAAGCAGTACGCCCCCTTGACTCCCGTTACAAAGTTGATAAAAACCGTCTTCAACCGTCACGATATACGATGTTCGTCCATACCGTTCTTTAGAAAGAATATTACCCAACCACTTTCTATATAATTCGGTTTTGGAAACTAAATCATAACAAAACAAGACACCCGACTTATAAAACAGATAGAGTTTGCCTTTGGATACAGCCAAATCATAAATCGAATCATCCTTTTGTCCGGACAAAGAAAACACCTGACGTAAAATACATTTTGCTTGTAAATCCTCATTATCAACGCAAACCAATTTATCACTTTCCGTCACTATCCAAAAGTTTTTCTCTTCATCCATGAAGAAATCGTTCAAAGGCTCGTCTATCCCCCATTGCATTAACAAGCTATCCGGATGAACCACAACCTGTTCTTGGGTTATATCCACCGCCATAAGCATTTCCCAGTTTTTCATCCAGACATGCCCGTGCCCGTCTATATATTCATGATGAAATCCTTCATACGTAGAAAGTTTGCAAATATGTTCTTGCCCATAATGCAGGTAAGTGAATCCCGTACCATCGTACAAGTTAAACTGCCCGACCGTGGTTATTAACATACGTCCATCGGGAAGCTGGGTTATGTTCCGCACCCGATTGCCCGACAATCCTTGCGTAGCATCTATGGGCGTAAAAACCACAAAAGGTGCTTCTGCAAAGCTATAACCTGTTGCCCATACTGCACACATATATATAATAAGGAGCAAACGTCTCATATTCCCGTTTCAGTTATTTGATTTGAAGGTTTCAACAAAGATACATCATTCTTTCTCCAAATCCAAATGTATACTTTAAAAATCATATTTCAAATAATGAGTTTCAATTCTTGATATAGCGCAAGATTTTCAATCAAAATCCGATTATTCTCATCTTAAAGATACACAATCGTCCGCTTTCACCTAATTTTGCACCGATTTTTAGTTGGAGTAGTATGGCACAATCAAAAGAGATGACAGCGGGGCCTTCCTTGCCGTTGATATTCAATTTCACTTTACCCCTTTTATTGGGAAATTTATTACAACAGACCTATTCACTGGTAGATGCTGCAATTGTCGGTAAATTCCTAGGCATCAACGCATTGGCTTCTGTAGGCGCAAGCACCTCTGTGGTATTTTTGATATTAGGCTTTTGTAACGGATGTTGCGGTGGTTTTGCTATTCCCGTAGCACAAAAATTCGGAGCAAGAGATTATGTCACGATGCGCCGTTATGTTTCGGTCAGCCTGAAGATTTCTGGAGTCATGTCGGTTATCATTACGGTTATTACAAGTTTGCTTTGCGCATTCATTTTAAAGAGTATGCAAACGCCCGAAAATATCTTCGAAGGAGCATATTACTACTTGCTTATCACCTTTATCGGAATCCCTTGTACGTTCTTCTACAATCTTTTATCGAGTATTATCCGGGCATTGGGAGATAGCAAAACACCATTTTGGTTCTTGCTTCTTTCTACGGTGCTGAATATTTTCCTCGACTTATTTTGCATTTTAATATTAAATTGGGGAGTAGCCGGAGCTTCCATTGCTACGGTTCTCTCACAAGGAGTATCTGCCGTACTTTGCTATTTCTATATGAACCGCAAATTCGAGATATTGCGCACTACAGCCTCCGACCGGCGTTATCGTCCCGAATTGGCAAAACAACTTTTATCAATCGGAGTGCCGATGGGACTTCAATTTTCGATTACCGCTATCGGCAGCATCATGCTGCAAAGTGCCAATAATGCATTAGGTACAGCATGTGTGGCTGCATTTACGGCAGCTATGCGCATCAAAATGGTTTTCTTATGCGCCCTTGATAGTTTGGGTATGGCAATGGCTACCTATAGCGGTCAGAATTACGGTGCAGGAAAGCCCGACCGGATTTGGCAAGGCATCAAGTCGGCTATCGTTATGATGATGATTTACATCGTAGCGGTAAATATTATCATTTGGGGATGGGCGGACAAAATTGCCCTTTTATTTATTGCCCCAAGCGAAACGGAAATCATTAAAGATACCGCCCTTTTTGTCCACATCAATGTCTCCTTTTTCCCTTTATTGGGATTACTCAGTGTACTCCGTTATAGCATTCAAGGAGCGGGGTATACCAAGCTGGCAATGTTTTCGGGTGTGTCGGAAATGGTTGCCCGAGTCTTGGTTAGTCTTATCATAGTCCCGATATTCGGCTTTATGGGGGTCTGCTTCGGAGACCCTACCGCCTGGCTTTTCGCTTGCCTGTTTCTCATTCCCGCGTTCTCGTACGTCTACCGGCGATTACAGCACATCGTAGTGAAAGAACAAATTTCTACTGTACATAATTAATATAAGTTCAATATATAGAACCTATTTCGGAGAATTAAATTATATTTGTAAAGATGAAGAAATAAAGAAACGATTCGAACTATGAAAAAAGCCGTTGTTTGGTACATATTGATTGCTATTATAGTATTGCTAGTCGCTTTTAATAGAAAAGAAATAACTGCTTATGTAGCGAAAACATGGATGGAATCCGTGAAAGAAGACATACCGGATATGCTTCATTTCCGATATACATCGGTCGATTCATTATACGAAATAAAACCGTACATGTATTTTCTTTTTATCGGGAAAAATGCGGATGAAAATAAAGATTCCTTGTATCTATCGTCTCAAAGAATGGACTCCTTATTAGTACTAACATGTCATTCAATACCTGATGAGTTAAAACAGACTGATACAGACATCTTGTATTTACCCCAATCGGCTTTTGATTTTTTGGTAGATGAAAATAATTCCATACAGCTATATAAAGTAGTAAACGTGAGGAAAAATACGGCTGGAAATCTGTATCAATTGCACAAAATGTTAAATGCGCAAAGATAGCCATTTTGCATATCATAAAGTCCGGACGAAAATGATAGGGCATATCATGAAATTCACTATCTTTGCCCCCGACTGAAAATAATGTAAATGACAATGAAAGCAAAAATGATTTTGGCGGTTTGGTTGCTTTGCTTATTTGTATGGCAAACGATAGGAGCACAAACCGTATATCCGAAACGGGAATTTCGCGGAGCATGGATACAATGTGTAAACGGACAATTTCAAGGAATGCCTCCCCAGCAGATGCAGGCTATGCTTATTAGCCAACTGGATAAGTTGAAAGAAGCAGGTATTAATGCGATTATCTTTCAAGTACGTGCAGAATGTGACGCACTTTATAAATCTTCATACGAGCCATGGAGCCGGTTCTTGACCGGCGCACAAGGACAAGCACCGAATCCTATGTGGGATCCTTTGCAATTCATGATAGACGAATGCCACAAGCGGGGCATGGAACTTCATGCATGGATTAATCCGTACCGGGCACAAACAAAAGGCACAACGGCACTTTCTCCGCTTCATCCTTACAGCAAATACCCGAACCTCTTCGTGCGCTATGGAGGTCAGTTGTATTTCGACCCCGGACAACCTGAATCACGGAAGTACATTTGCCGAATCGTACGTGACATTGTTTCACGTTATGATATAGATGCCATTCACATGGATGATTATTTCTATCCTTATCCGGTAAACGGTATGGATTTTCCCGATGATATCAGCTTTGCGGCATACGGACGGGGCTTTACCAATAAAGCGGACTGGAGACGCGATAATGTAAATGTATTGATAAAGGAAATTCATGAAACGGTGCGTGATTGCAAACCGTGGGTGAAATTTGGAGTTTCACCTTTTGGTATTTACCGGAATAAGAAATCAGACCCGAATGGAAGCGATACCAATGGGCTTCAAAATTACGATGACCTCTATGCCGATGTGCTTTTGTGGGTAAACAACGGTTGGGTGGATTATAACATTCCGCAAGTATATTGGGAAATCGGACATCCAGCGGCTGATTATGATACCTTGATACGTTGGTGGGCAAAACATTCATCGGCTCGTCCTTTGTTTATCGGTCAAGACGTAATGCGCACGGTTTCTAAAGCCGATTTGAAGAATCCTGCCCAGCATCAGATGCCGGCGAAATACCAATTACAACGTTCTTTTCCTACGGTACAAGGAAGTTGCCAATGGTATGCAGGAGCCGTAGTGAATAATCCGGGGAATTATTGTGATATGTTGGAAAAAGTTTATCATCGGTATCCGGCTCTTCAACCTCATTATCCCTTTATGGATGATAAGGCTCCCAAGAAAGTGCGTAAGGTGAAACCTGTATGGACCGAAGATGGATACATCTTGTTTTGGACCGCTCCAAAAGCCAAGGATATAATGGACGAAGCGGTGCAATACGTGGTTTATCGGTTTGGGAATAGGGAAAAAGTAAATCTGAAAGACCCTTCTCGCATTGTTGCCATTACACATAATTGTTTTTATAAACTTCCATACGAGAATGGAAAAACGAAGTATCGCTATGTAGTGACTGCCCTCGACCGTTTGCAAAATGAATCGAAAGCGGTAAAAAAGAAGATAAGATTATAGTTCCGAAAGCGATAAATACTTATGTTTTTTGGACTATAAGATTATTAAAAAGAACTTTTATACTACTTTTTCTTAGGATATAAATTTGCAGATGAAGATTGATTTTCTAACTTTGTATTAACAGAACATGTTGGAAATGGCTCTTTTAAAAAGGCGTCCCTTCATTTCCGGCAAATGTGAGTGTAAATTTGATTGGGTCAGAAAGGGGCTGGCTGTAATTTTAAATAAACGGACTATGAAAAAGTTAGTATTAACAATGTTGTTTGGGCTGATAGCCCTTGCAGGGTACTCACAAGTACGTTGGGATGTTCAGCTTGGTATGAACTTTAGTAACATGACAAAAGCTGATGATGCGAAAATGTTGCCAGGCTTTAAGGTAGGGTTAGGCATGGATTATGCCTTTACTGATGTTTGGTCTCTGAAATCGGGATTGATGTTCGAGTCAAAAGGTTATAAACTTGACGAAGAAAAGGCTCGTCCAATTTATATGCAAATTCCGGTAATGGCTGCTTGGAAAGCAAATATTACAGACGATATTAAGTTTGTTGTGAATGCAGGTCCTTATTTTGCAGTAGGACTTGGTGGTAAATATAAGGAGGGCAATTCGGATATTAAGTTATTCAGTTCTGATGGAATGAATATGAAACGTTTCGATTTAGGTATCCAATGGGGAATTGGCGTAGAATTATCAGAACGTTATATTGTTAATTTCACGGGAGAAAATGGCTTTATTTCTCCGTTTGATTTCCCGAGTGGATATAATGGCGATAAGCCCAAGAATATGACCTTCACTATCGGTGTTGGCTATATTTTCTAATAAATACTAACTCGGGAAAGAGGCTGTTTCAAAATAGAAATTAGCTTTCATTTTGTCATCCTGAACGTAGTGAAGGATCTCGAAAACACAAGCTGATGCACACGAGATTCTTCACTTCGCTCAGAATGACATTACTTTTTGATACTCAATTACCATTTTGAGACAACCTCTTGTTCATTAGCACATTCACTTTATATGTCCTCGAATCTTCTCCAGATAGGCACGCATCCGAGTAGCGTCTTTTTGGTTGATGATATCCAATAGCTCGTTCAGTTCGGTGCGGATGCCTTCCACATGGGCAGGTGTGCGCGGGTTGAACAGAATTTCCTGTAAAAGATAATCGTCTTCGCTCAATACACCTTTGGCTATTGCCATGTGGCGCTTGAAGGTCGTGCCCGGTGCGTCCTGATGCTTCATCACTGCCGCAAAGGCGAAAGTAGATACAAACGGAATGGAAAGCGAGTAAGCCATGGTCTCATCGTGTTCATCGAAAGTATATTCGAAGATGTTCAAGCCCAAACGTTGGTACAGGTCTTTGAAGAATATCTTTCCCAAATGGTCGCCTTCCTTGATGATGATGGCATTCTCCGAACTCAGTTGGTCTAAGTTGGCGAAAGTCGGTCCGAACATGGGGTGAGTGGATACATAGCGGAATCCGCATTGTTCGTAAAACGCCAATAAGTCGGTCTTTACCGAAGCGATATCGCTGATGATGCAATCCTTAGGCAAGAACGGCATGACTTGGTTGAACGCCTGAAGCGTGTATTTCACCGTCACGGCATTGATGACCAATTCGGGACGGAACGCTTCGATTTCCTCTTCTTTTGTAAACCGGTAGCAATTATACATGAAACGCAACCGCTTAGGGTCTGTTTCAAATACAGCCACTTCGTGTTCAAAACTCAATACATCAGTAAAGAAGGAGCCCATTTTGCCGGCTCCTAATATCAGAATCTTCATCTTTTTTCAGTTAATAATTAAAAGTGAATAATTAATAGTGGCTAACGACATCTTTGTTGTTCATTATTCGCTATTCATTATTCACTAAATACATCATTTATTAATGATTTCCAATTGTTGGCGCACGCTTTCTTCGTGTATGGCTTCGAATACGGTTTTTACAAATTCGGGATCCATGCCACAGAGACTTCCTTGTGCTCCGCGCTTGTCGAGGATTTCGTTGTAACGTCCAGTTTGGAGGACAGTCATGTTGTGCTCTTTCTTGAACGTACCGATTTCGCGGCATACGCGCATACGTTTGGCGAGGATTTCCATCAGGTTATTGTCGCATTCGTCTATTTGCTGACGCAATTCGTGCAGGCTTTCGGTAGTCTGGTGCTCTTTGCGGATGACTAATAGATTCAGGATGTAGTCGAGTACATCCGGGGTTACTTGTTGCGAAGCGTCACTCCAAGCACTATCCGGATTGCAATGCGATTCTACGATTAATCCGTCGAAACCTAAGTCCATCGCCTGTTGGCAAAGCGGGGCAATGAGTTCGCGTTTGCCTCCGATATGGCTTGGATCGCAAAGGATAGGCAGGTTCGGGATACGGCGGCGCAATTCGATAGGGATGTGCCATTGGGGCAGGTTGCGGTAGATTTTCTTGTCGTAAGAAGAAAATCCACGATGAATAGCAGCCAATCGTTTCAATCCGGCTGCATTGATGCGTTCCAAGGCGCCTATCCACAATTCCAAGTCAGGATTAACCGGATTCTTGACCAACACGGGGACATCCACACCTTTCAGTGCATCAGCAATTTCCTGTACGGCAAAGGGATTGGCAGAAGTGCGTGCGCCTATCCAAAGGATATCGATTCCGGCTTTCAGGCATTCGTACACGTGTTTAGCCGTAGCCACTTCGGTCGCTACATACATGCCGGTTTCTTTCTTCACGTTTTTCATCCATGCTAATCCTTCTACACCGATACCTTCGAAGCCTCCGGGTTTGGTGCGCGGTTTCCAAATGCCTGCGCGGAAGATTTTGATTCCTTTGTTGGCAAGTTGGGTAGCGGTTGACATCACTTGTTCTTCGGTCTCTGCACTGCAAGGTCCTGCAATGACAACTGGGCGTTCCTTTGATACGCCTTCCAGTTCGATGGGTTGTAATTCGAGTTCCATATCTTTAAGTTTTTAAGTTCATAAGTTTTTAAGTGTTTTTGAAACGCAGATTTTCGCAGATTAACGCTGATATTTTTATTCACCACAGAGGACACAGGGTATCACGGAGGATTTTAGATTGTTATCCGCGAAAATCTGCGTTAATCTGCGTTTTTAAAAGAATCACATAATCGCTTTGATTCGTTTCAAGGCTTCCGCTAATTTCTCGTCTTTGGCGCAGAGCGAGATACGGATGTACCGCTTTCCGTTGCTTCCAAAGATAAAACCGGGTGTGATGAAGACACGGGCTTCATGCAATACCTTTTCGGTCAGGTCTTCTACATCGGCATACGTGTCGGGTATCTTGCCCCACAAGAACATGCCCACTTGTTCAGGGTCGAACGTACATCCTAAGGTGCGCATGATTTCCTCAGCTAATTTCCGGCGTCGGCTATATACATTAAAGTTGGCTTCTTCATGCCATTCCGCGCTATTCTGATAGGCTTGTGCGGCGGCAAGTTGCAGAGGACGGAATGTGCCAGAGTCGATGTTGCTCTTTATCTTCAATATCCATTGGATAAAGGTGGCATTCGTGGCAATCATGCCCACACGCCAGCCCGGCATGTTGTGGCTCTTGCTCATCGAATTGAATTCGATGCAGCACTCTTTCGCTCCTTCGATATTTAGGATGCTGATGGGCTTGCGGTTCAGGATGAAGCTGTACGGGTTATCGTTTACTATCACGATGTTGTGACGGCGGGCAAAGTCCACCAGCTTTTGATACAATTCCAGCGTGGCATTGGCTCCGGTAGGCATATTCGGATAGTTGGTCCACATGATTTTCACGCGGCTCAGGTCCATTTGTTCCAGTTCATCGAAGTCGGGTTGCCAATGATTGTCCTCGCGCAAAGTGTAGTTGACGATTTCGCTTCCCAATATCTTATTGAGCGATGTATATGTGGGATAGCCCGGATTGGGTACCAATACCTGGTCGCCCGGATTCACTAAAGCCAATGTAACGTGCAGGATGCCTTCTTTCGAGCCGATAAGTGGTTGGATTTCCGTATCGGGATTCAGGTCTACGTTATACCAGCGTTTGTACCAGTCTGCCATGGCGCGGCGTAATTCAGGAATACCCACAGTGGGCTGGTAACCATGCGCATCGGGTTTCTTAGCATTCTCGCACAATACATTAATGGTTTCTTCCGAGGGTGGCATATCAGGGCTTCCGATACCTAAACTGATAACGTCTTTTCCTTCGGCATTCATGCGTGCCACTTCTTTCAGCTTTCGGCTGAAGTAATATTCGCTTACATTCGCCAACCGGTCGGCGGGCTGGATGTTATAAAGTTGATTCTCCTTCTGCATATTCTCCTAATATTTTAAGTGCTTTGGTAAGCGGGGTTACGGCATCTATGGATTGTTTGTATCTCAGGTAATCGGTGAACATCACGTCGACGTAGAACATGTATTCCCATTCACGTCCGATGATGGGCAACGATTGTATCTTGGTCAGATTAATTTTATAGAACGAAAAGATAGACAATACTTGCGAAAGACTTCCCTCGTTATGAGGAAGGGAGAAGACGATGCTCGACTTATTCAGCTTCGAACGCTCGCGTAGGTCATCGGCTATCCATGGGTCGCATACCACGAGAAAGCGGGTGAAATTGTGTTTATTTGTCTCGATTCCCTCTTGCAGGATTTTCATGCCATAGAGTTCGGCTGCATATTTCGAGCAGATGGCGGCATGCCCTTTCAATCCTTTCTCTTTGATGTCGCGCGCGCTTCCGGCAGTATCTTCGGTTTCCACCACTTTCAGGTGCGGATGGTGTTGCAGGAAGTCTCGGCATTGTGCCAAAGCTACAGGATGCGAATTGATTTCGGTCAAGGTACTCCAATCTTCGCCGGGCAAGCACATGATGCTATGGCTGATGCGCAATTTGTGTTCGCCGATAATAGTGGCTCCGCTATCGCGCAATAATTCGTAATTATGGAGCAAGCTGCCTGCAATCGTATTTTCAATGGCTATCACTCCCAAAACATTATCATCGCGTTTCATTTCGCCGAACACGTCTTCGAACGTATTGCAACAAATCAATTCGATGTCTTCGTCCTTAAAGTATTTGTGGGCTGCGATGTCGTGATACGAGCCCGGTACTCCTTGTATGGCTATTCTTTTCATTTTCCAAATGCTTTTAAAATAAAAAATCCCGTCTTCGTTTGGAAGCGGGATTTCGTATCATATTAGTTTCGTTTTTTCTTGTTTGTTTTGGTTTAACGTACACATACAAACTCCCGCTTCACTTCATTGCTAAAGTAAAAGTAATAAAAGAAAAAGAAGAAGTATGTAGCAAATGTTTTCATACGTTTATTTGTTATTTTGTTAGTTTCTTGGGTGCAAATGTAATACTTTTCTTTAAAAAACAAACATTTTACGAACTTTTTCTTCTAAATTTTGCAGAAATTCTTTTTAGTAAATACTTGCCGGATTGTCCGCACCGCCAATATTCCCTTGATTATCAAATTTCCCGTTGATTTGTTGTTCACTTTCGGGATTTAGTTCAATAACTTTTTTCATATCTTCTATCGAGCCTTCTTTATCCCCGTTCAGGAGCCGGATGCGTCCACGTTCTTGGTAAAGAGCGGCATTCTCAGGCATCAGTTCCAAAGCTTCTGTATATAGTTCTATGGCTTTATCAAACTCTTTTTGTCCGGCAAGCAATTCACCTTTCAATATGTAGGCTTTCTCGTTGAACGGATTATTTTCCATTACCTTGTCAAAGCACAGACAAGCATCTTCCGTTTTTCCCTGTGCGGCAAAAATCGTACCTTTCAGCAAAAGTGCATCTTCGTCCTCAGGATTAATCGATAATACTTGTTCTATATCTTCTAGTGCTTCTTTGGCTTGTTTCATGCCCCATAATGTCTCGGCACGGAATCGGTAGGCTGCAACAAAACTTTCATCTAAGGCAATGGCTTTGGTCACCATAACAATGGCTTGCAAGTCGTTACCTTGTCCGTGAGCGGCTTTAGAGGCTAGATAATAGGCAGAAGCATTTTTTTCATCAATTTTGATAGCTTGTTGGCAAGCGCGGTCCATGCTTTCATAGTCTTCTTGCATATAGCAGGTATGTGCCAAAGTAATCAAGGCAGAAACGTCATCGGGAGCCGCTTCTGTCAGTTTGTTTAGCGTATTGCGTGCCTCATCCAAACGCTGTGTCTTAATATATGCGTCTGCCAGATAATGTAAAGTTTCGGGGTCATTGCGTAACGTAACGGCTTGTTCAAAACACCGTATGGCATAATCAAGACGGTTTATGTTGCGTGCACGTATGCCGTCGTATTTCAGAATCTCAAAGTTTTTTTGTTCTTGTTTTTCCTGTTGGTTATCTTCCGGCTTGTTCCCGCCGAAAAGTGCTGATAATAAACCCATGTTTTCTTATGTTTTTAATGTTATTGCAAATATATTGTATTCCTTTTAAATGACAATGGATTCAAGGCAAGCATTCGAACGTTATTCTTCGTTTTACTCAAGATTATCAATAAAAAAGGTGTGCCCCAATGAAACACTCATCCAGACACACCCAATACAACTATTACTAAAAATCTGTTTCACCAACAGACAGGGAATCCAAAACTTTTATTCTACCGGAACCATATAGCAAGGGCTGGGCGCACTTTCCACTTCCGTATCTCCGTGATACCAAGAATATTTTTCAGTGATAACATCATTATTATCCAATACACCGTCTCCATTGTAATCAACATACATATACTCACCGTTTTCATCCACTCCGGAAACTCTCCATCCATTTACTGTATCCGAATACCCTTCCTTACTTACAGTATAATAAATAGTAGGCTGTACATGCTCTATCACAGCAGCTCCGTCTGCATCGGTCTGCCAAGTACCTATCACGACATAATTTTCATCATTCTCATCATACACCGTAATAGTAACCCCTTCCAATGGAGCCGGTTCAGGGTTTCCTTTTGTAAGCAAATTTACCTGCATCTTCGTCACATAATAAGCGGCAGCCCGTTCTTCCAACGGCTCAGTCACGGTAAACACACGCCCTTGACCGGCAGAAATTCCATCGCCTTCGATAACAATGCCATTCACTCGCACATTATCCCCGTCGCGTGTCACATACACATTTTCTCCGTTCACGCTTTTCAGCACCAATCCTTCAATCAGTTGGTCTTTGGTATAATTCCCTACAACCACGTGCCGTCCGATAGTTTCTTCCGTCAACGTTTCCGCCCGGCTGAATTCCGTACCGTTGCCTGTTCCGTTCTTCGGTGCAAAAGCCGTAAATTGCGCTCCGTCTACCCCGCTCATATCCACTACCGAAAGCCAATTCTTAAAATCGCTCAAGTCCGGCTGAGTTTCCAAAGCCTCCACCATATCATCAATAGCCTGTTGCTCCTCCGAAACCGGAGTTTCACTCGTTTGTTCTGAATCGTCATCACTACATGCCGGAAATGCTGTCAGAAGCATAAAACCAGCCACATACATAAAAAACTTTTTCATACGAATACATTCATTTTTAACATTCAACGCCTATATTTCATTTGGATTGCAAAAATAAAGACTTTCTCCAGATTTGTCTATCACCCAAAACAGTGATTTTTCAGATAAATCCTTATAACGGAGCCTTATCACCCAAATCAGCGGCTTTTAAGAGAATTTCTACCTCTCTGACAAAACTCCGGCTATCATTCAGGTCTTTAAAGAAATCATTCCGTTTCAGGTATTTGTAATATTTCTCCTGATGTTCCTGATCAACTTTTCCTTTTTTACCAAAGTAATAATACTCTAACTGATTCAGTAAGTAACACAACAACTCGTAATTATTCATTTGAGCCTGAATGAGTTGTACATATTTCTTTGCCATTCCCCTTGTCAATATCCCCTCTTTCTCATATTCCCGAATGATATCTACTTCATGATAAATAAACTTGAAATAGTTTTTCAGATTCTCGTACTTGACTTTATTTCCTTTAGAGTATTCATCCACATACGACCTCCACAACGCATTCAATCCGTTTTTATCGATGATCGATTCTTTTATCTCGCGGCAATAATACAAAAAGATATTTTCTTCTTCACTTACATGCGCATCTTGAATCTTCTCATACAATTTAATGTGATGAGCAAAAAGTTGCGAAAAAAGTGTGTCAAATGAATTCCGCTTCAAAGCAAGCACCTGCCCCTTAAATGCTTCAAACGCCAATAAAACTGAAATAAAAGCAAAGACCCCAGTCATACAAGTGGCAAAATCACCCCAATCCCCCATATCGGTAGAGAACGTGCCAAAAGGAAACTCCACCTCACGGAACCAAGTCGTTCCGAATGTCAATCCGAACAAACAGGCAGATACGGCTATCATCACGAAAAAAAACAGATACAATCGCCTTCCCAACCGTTTCAGATCACGCCTTTTTCGAATGGATATAATATACAGATATAAAATAGCGAACAGTACGATGAGTAAAAACAGTAATACAAAGCGATAGCTGTCGTGTTTTAAGGGATGTAAAGTCAAAAGAGTTAAAATAAAAGTATCCATAAAAATTAACAACCTAATTTATTTGCGTACCAACTTAAATATATCTATATGATTCCATTTATCTTATTATCACTTTAAAACATCATTCAAAACTGATTGAATCTTATTTATCAACTTATTAATTTTAGTAAGAAGTTCCTGTTTTACATCAGAAGCAGGAGTATTTTGAACCTTTGCATATTCACTATTAATATATTCCTGAAGTTCCAAAACACACGATTGAACATTTTTTATTTTTTCTCCAAACTTCTGCTTTCTATCCAAAACTTGTATTTCTAAAATTCTTTTCAATATTTCAGAAGCAGATTGTCTTATACTCCAAAGTTGATTTTTACATGATTGAGAGAATTTATTATTTGCTTTAATCTGCATATCAAAAACTAAATTCTGAATTTCAAAAAGCTTTTGTCGAATTTCATCCATTTGCTGATTTTCAAATTTTGTGATAGTAACTGTACACTCTGAATTACAAAAAGAAGAGTATCCATTCTTAATCTTACGTTTTTGTAACTGACCGTCTTCTTTTTGATATTCAATAGTTTTATTATAATAATAACCTGTACCCATTATACACACTACAATAGATAATAACACCACATAAGAAATAACCGTTATCCACCAATCCCAGCTATATTCAGCTCCTACAGATAGTATAATCACAAAAATTCCCATCGCAAAAATAACAAAGAGAACCATATCAAATTTACGGCTGAGTTTCGATGTTCTTCCCATATATTCAGATTTTAATCATTAAGAGATACAGCTTTATTTACAAATTCCCTTTAATTGCCAAGTTGAGAATTCCTTCTGTACCCAATTCTTGATAACGGTTATAAACATATCTAAAACCATCCCCGTATATTGGGTCAGGATTCTCCATCAATGATTTAAGCAAATAAGGAGTATTAGCCGAGGTTATTTTATTGTATATAAGCCATGACCCTAAATTACACAGCCCTTCACATTTTTTAGGTTCTAACTTCACGCCATTTTCATTTTGCCAAATATGCATAAATTCATGTGCCAAAGTCGCAGCAAATTCAATCTTTATCAAATGATCCAAGATATAAACAGAATGCGTCATCTTTGACTTTTGCCCCAATGCCATACCAATTAAAGATGACATAGATTTCGTTATCGTAACCCCTTTATTAGCCAAAGATATAGATGAATTACGCATTCGTGCGATTTCTGTGACTCCTACGATATTAATACTAACATCATCTAACGTCCTATTATGAAAAAAGATATCTTCATTTGCAAAAAAATAAAGAATTTGTTTTTTTATTCTCTGTATTTGCTCCACAGAGTTTACTCCCTGAGCCATACATACCGGACACAAATGACGTCCATCTAACAATGTAAATTCAGGTGAATTATATGTAAACGCTCCACAAGAGAAGCATTGTACCGCTTCTTTTTGCTCATAATGTGAAGCACAAATACAATTACCATGTCCATCACGATAATAACGCCCGGAAATTATTGCATTACATAAATAACACTTCATAATCATCAATACTCATTTTCTTCTTCCTGCTCCGCAGACTGCATTTCATTCTCATAATACGAATAAACCTGTTCACGATCAGCTTTATAATCATCAAAATTACGATCTTGTTGAGCATTATATTCCTTATACTGATCTACTTCTGCTGAAACATCTTCCCCTTTAGCCTGCTTTTCTGCTGCTTGAGCTTTAACTTTTTCTTTCTCATTCTCTACTTCATACTGACGTTGTTGATAACTATGATCCATTTCACTAAGACGTGCATCTCTTTCTTTTGCTAAATCTTCTCTTCTTCCCATAATTTTTATAATTTAAAAGTTTAACATAAACGAGTCAAATTCTCAGACGCTTCTCCATAAAATTCCAAATCTTCATAATATTTAATTTTTCCACTCAATATAGGGAACGGGCATCTATTTTTATAAAATACAAACTGAACCCCAAATGAACTGCCTGTTGTTACCTCATACGGAGTAATTAACGGTACAACCTCTTTCGCAAGAGAAGTTCCTTCACTATGCGAAGTGCTTATTTGAATCGAACGAGAAAAAGAATAACTATCACTGTATCCCATTGACTCGCTTTTTGACATTGAATCACCCGATGTACTTGAAAAATTAAAACCTTGATACGTATAACTATTACTTGTTCCTTTAGAATAACTAGAACCGACATTTCTTGAATTACCGAATGTTTTAGCTATTGTTTCTCCACGAGATTCTCCTTGAGTTGTTGTATAAGTCTCCTTAAATACAGTTGTATTACCTGCTGCTTTACTTACAACTTCTGCCGTAGATTGGTCATTTACTCCAAAATATTGCTGTACGTCACAATTACCAATCATACTTTCCCAATCCTTCTCATAATTAGAACGAATTTGTTCCAAATTTTGCCATATAGTCCATACAACTACTCCTTTCGAGCGATATATGCTCATTAAATTAGGCAAATACTGAAGATTGCCCAATTGAGCGATTTCATCCAACATAAATAATAATTTATGTTTTGCATTTGTTTTAACCGATGCCCCAAGCATACAAGTAGTAATAATAAGACGTACAAGAGGTTTATAATTTTCACCTACAAACAATATCTTATCCATGTCAAGAACCAAATAAAGTGACATTGGGGAAATTTTTAACTCACAAATATTTATATTCGATCTAGCTAAAGATTCACCAACTCGAGGACTCGATAAGAACTCTGTTGCCTGCAAAGCAAAAGAATAAATATCATTGAAAGAACGTGCTTTACTCGCAATATTAGTGTGAAGCCAATCAATAAGATCACAAAACATCGGATGTGGGGTTTGTCTTTTCGTCTTCAAATCATTATAACTTGGCATAAGAATTTTCTCCAACAAATATTTGGGAGGTAGATTAAGCAAATCCCGAAGATATAACATATTACGGTCTTCATCGCCAACCGGTATCACCGTACATATATATATGATTAATCTGGCTATAAGATTTTCTGCACCATTATAAAAGAATGCACCATTCTGATCTGTCCGTAAAATCAACGAAGAAGCCAACATTCTTGCATGATCTTCTAAATCTGGACTATTAGGTAACAAGAAATCAAGAGGGTTAATTTGAGCCTTTATCGCTTCAGGAACAACTCTGCGTGAAAACTTCTTATCATAAAAACCTATCACATCCCACGGGTCATAATAAAAGACTTGATTTCCCATTTGTGAACGTTTACGAGCTGTTGTTATAAGATTTTCACCTTTAGGATCAAGCACTACTGTAGAACCTTGATGACGCAACAAATTAGGAATAACAACTCCTACCCCTTTACCACTTCCTACAGAAGCCACAGTAAGTATATGACTGTCATAATTAGGCTTTGTATAAACAAAAGCACCGTACCCCATCTTACCAATCAAAAAACCACCTGGCTCAAGCATTCCAGCTCGTCTAAGATCTTCAAGTTGTGCCCAACGTTGCTTACCACCATGCATTTTCTGATCATCAGGTAAATATTCAACAGGAGGAGGTGCTGTTTGTACAAACGACTTTAATTCAGGAAACACATTTTCTTCCAACTCTTCCACTTCACGCAACGATAAACTCGTTTTATGTGCATAAAAATTAAATTCACGTTTATGCATGATACGCTGCATATAATCAAATATTTCTGACACATCATAATGATCTATTTCAGAAATATCACGCATTATCTTATACTCCAACTTCCTTTGATTATTAAAATAAACCAATGTATTGGGTTCTACATATTGCCATGGATGTTTCGGATTATCAATAAAAGTAACCGATTCGTGAGGTGATGCCGTTATTGATACTTTTTGATGCCGTTCATCATATTCCAATAAATAATTCGCATTAGGAGTAGAATAAGTCCAACTATCTTTTGTCTTTTTCTTAACATCTGCAACTTTAGCATACTTTATAAGAGTTTCTATAAACCGATTCTTTGACATGTTATTCCTTGAAATCTCACGTAAACGGTTTTCATCCATAGGATAATGAATAGATGCAATACGCTTACTTATAGCCTTACTTTTATTTACAATCAACAAAAAATTCTCCGGTGAAACAGACTTCAAATCATTAGAAAGCACTTCATAATCATTTTTTAAATTATCATCAAGTTCATTGCAATAATTTATCAACTGACTCAATTCAAGGTATTCGTGTGAACTAACTTCAACAATATTCATCAATTTAAAAGCTTCATCTTTCAATTGAGTATTTTTCTTTTGGCACAATACAATATCATCCAATAACTGCTGTAACTTTTTCATTTTATTTCGGTTCGACACATTATTCATATTACCGAACAACCATGAAAAGACTGTACCGAAAATCTTAAACAATCCAGACACAAGTGCCATTAGCAAATTCAACATAACGCCTAAAATAGCTGCTATCAAATTTCCCATATTTATTTTACATTTAAATTATGAAGCACTCTTTCTGTTAGGGCATCCATACGTATCTTAAACTCAGAATTCACGCTAACCAAATCATATTCTACCTTATGAAAAGCCCCACGTGCTGCATTGATAATATTAGTCAAACCAAGTTCTGATTGCATGAATGTTTTTATAACTTCATCCTTTGCATCAATATCATACCCACAATATTCCATATATCCAGTATCTGCTTTTACTAATACAAACATAAAATCAATATCTTTAGGATGACGTCCTACACTTTCTAATATAGACTTCAGTGTAGAAAATGTCCCATCAATAGAATATTTTTCTAAAGACGGATGCTCTTGAAGCCATCCGCTCATCTTTTCACTACAAGCACTAAACGTATAATCTATCATAGAAGGATCTATTATAAATATAATCTGATTTACGTTACGATAAAAATCCATAGCAGTTTTCGATGCAGTAGAAGTCTGATTAAATTTTTCTCCCGCCACATCATAAAAAAACAAATGATAAGGTACCGGACGTAATTTTGGTGCTATAATTATCTGAATCGCACGATATGAGTCACGGACTACAGTTTGTATTTTATCTCTAATTTGTATACGTTTAAAATTTGATTCTATATTAGTAGTATTATCTGTATCTATTTGACGGGCTAACTGACCATACTGTTCCAATATCTGATTTAAAATAGAATAAATTAAATAAGTCTTTCCAGAACTACGATGCCCAACAATGCCAATATGCCTTTCCGTTCCATAAGAAGTCGTATCACCTGCATGTATAAAACTACCACATTGCGGACATTTACGCAATAATTTATCTTTGCCCGCAATCAATAAGGTTGGCATTTTTACTTTTGTTGCAGGGTCTATGTGGGAAAATACACCATAAATACCAGGTTGCAATTTAACAGGATGTTTATGCATTTCATCCGCCCAATACTCTTTTTCTTTTTTACTTCCACATACAGGACATGGCCTTCTGATTCCGTAAATTTTCATTATGCCCCCTTCTACCCCCATTAAAAAGAATATTAATGCCATCACACTTAAAGCGATTAATATAAAAACGAACAATGGCATTGCAAAAGCCGTTAATATAACATCCCAAAAATTGCGGAACAAACTTACTCCCCAATCAAAAAGATTAAGCTTGTTCATAAAATTAAAGCCCCAATTAACAATAGCATTTCCAAAATTACGCAATGTGTCCTCAAAATAGACAATGACACCTCCCAATATTATCGGAAGACACCCCATACCTTCTTTTGCCAAAAATAAGACAATCAGTCCCAATATCAATGAAATCCAACCGACCCAAATCAAAATAACTATTAAAATTTTAACCACCCATAAAACGCCATACGTTATTCCCCCAACAGCAAGTAAGACCAACACCGCTGAAACAAATGAAGCTAAAAGAATCCCTACATACAATGCTACATTTATGTAAGGTCCCCCATTAAACATCCATAATCGTCTCATTCCAGTACTAGTCGGTACTCCGATAAAAGACTGAAACCAATTAGCGTTTTCCACTAATTTATAATAAAAGAAAGCCCCTATACTTGTCAAAACAAAAACTACAACCAATAACCACATTCCTGGTGAAGCTGTCTTCACTCGATTTACAGCAATGCGATACTTTATATTAGAGTAATAATTTGAAAAAAAACTACCAGATTTTGAAGGTTTTTCTATTGCTGCTATTTCTTTCTTTATCTCAAATTCTTTTTTTAAATTTTCCTTATTATCTACTTCCGCTGTATAAAGTGCCAAAGCCTCTGATGTATAAATTTTATATACGTTATCATAACGTCCTTGATTATACCCTTTACTATTAGTCAACTTAATAGATTGCGCATATTGAGATTCTTTTTCTTGTTTTACATCATCATATTTATAATTTCGAACAAAACGAAGTTGTTTTTGTGGATAACTATATGTATAAACAGAGAGTATTTCCCCATTCGATGAACTAAAGTTAATTTCTTTCATTTGCTTCCCTTCATACTCTCTAATGCATCGCAATTTACCTGAAGCATAAATATACTCTGTTTGAACCGTTGAATTTCCACCATTCTTTGAAACTGATATCGATTGAAGAAGGTTGTCGGAATTGTAGGAAAAACTTACAAGCTCATTTGTTGTGCTTCCATCTTCGTCCTTTATTACTTTTTCTATACTACAAAGCTGGTTGTTGTCGTTATACTGAATATTGTTAACGAACATATTTGCGGCTTTAATGCCAAGTAACTTTTCATTTTTGTCATAACTGTAAAGAACAGAATCAATGCTGCCTTTCGAATTATAAGCTGTACTATATAGCAAATTTCCATTAGGCGTAAAACCTCTACTATATATATTTAATAAGACTCCGTTTTTATTATATTCAGAAATTTGTATTTCTGAAGTACCCTTAGGATCACCGTAATACTCTATTCGAAAAGGATTATGATAAGCTGTTTGTCCTCCATCCAAATTTCCGCAAGACGTCATACACAAAACTGTAACAATAGACAAAATCATAAACATCTTGCCTCCCAATAACTTGCGCATCATTTTTTTTACAAATCCTGACTCTTTTTCAAGAATACTTTTTGCTTCACTTGCACTCATTTTATTAATAACGTCTTTTATTGAATAGCGGTGTAAACGAACATGATCTACAATCCAAAGAAATATTTTTTCTTTTTTTGCCACTTTCGCATACTTCCAGTACAAATCAAGAAGTTGTGCTGTTATAGCAGCTGATTTTGAGAAATTTGAAATAAATTCTACAATCTCAGCTTTATCTGCATTATTCCTTATCCATCCTGTATACAACCGCAACATATATTCTTGGTCTACATCTATCACTTGGGCTAATTTCATATCGTCATAAACCGGAGAACTCAGAAGCGCTCCATTATGAAGAATCAATAGTTTATTTATAGCTTCAGATTGTATGCCTTTGTCCTTCAAATTTAGGCCAATGCGTTCCAATGCATTATAATCAATACTTTGAGGAGATTGCAACAAAGCATCTGCATAAGCATTTGACAAACCTTTTAAATCTAATTGACAAAGTACCGCTTTATCAAGCGCAAATATTTTATCCATAACTTGTTGTGGGAATTGACCTATTTTACGTATCAACAAATTGTCAATATCAACTTTCACTAAAGAAATGTATTCTGGATTATGATTTATCAAATTCAACCAACGTTCTGCATTCGAATCCATTGGAAACAATGCATTAACCAATTCATACTTATTATTAAGTGCTGATTCCATAATACATCCTACCGCCACATTCATCGAATCAGCAATCAATTCGTCATCTTTATAATAATATGTCATTAAAGCCCTCCATTCATCAACATAAGGCGATGTCATCAATGACTTAAACAAACTATCCTCTGATGGAAGTTCAATACCCGTCTTAGAAAACAACAATAATGCTGCTTCAAGACGTTCTGGATTATGTTCAATAATCTTTTGAAAATACTTATCCGTTGCGAAAAACAAATCTTTCAGCACTTCTGCTTCTTCTATATCCAATTGCAATTTATCAGGTACAATACGGTTTATTCGACAAATTATTTCCAATGTGATTTTTACCTCACTCAATTTACAAGGATAAGCAAAAGCATCTTTTATAATTGCATTGATTTTTTGCCAAACGGAAGTTTTTTCCCGTTCATTAAGAGGAGAAACAGAAACCATTTCCATATTCAATTTACCCACTTCCTGTAAGGTCAACATTTCTGGTGTAGAAGCAAGAACTAACAAACGATAGGCTTGTTCATAATTTACCTCTGACTTTGTACATAATTGCATATAAAGTTCTGCAATTTGATTTATCCTCTCGGCATTTCCCGTTAATGCCATCTCTTGTATTCGGTCAAATAAATAATTATCCTCTACGTTATGGCAAATGGGGACTTCTCCCCGCAAATCCACCGTAATGTGATAAGCATCAAGTGTTTCGGTTGTGTCTTTCTCATTCATAATCATCATACGCATATCTAAAGGTACACTTGATCGTCCTATTACATTCGTTTTAAAGAAAAACTGTTCTGTAAGAGAAGCCGGCATATCTCCCAATGCCATAAGAAGCGGTTCTACATCATTTTGCTTTAATTTAAGAATCACATTACGTATGTCCTTATTCTCTACATTATTTTTATAAGCCTGCAACAAAACTTTCATAACATTGGCAACAACCGGTGTTATAATCAACGAACCACCCCGATCTACAGATATTTGTCCTTCGGGCAATTCATAAGGCTCGCCTATAAGGATGTCTAAAAATTCACGATTGGCTGAAGAACACTCTGTGTTAACAGGAATAAACAACTTTTGTCTAAGCACTTCAGATACCACTTTCATTGGCGGGACTTCGTCAAAAACCAAAATATGTGCAATATAATTAGAACCGACACGATTGGCATTACCTGAACCAGTAAAAAAGCCATAATCACCTCCCACGTACATGACCCGGGCTATCAAATATTTTATGGAGCCATCGGGCAATTGCATACTGCGAAATACATAAATATGAGGATAAATGCGATCCAATTGCGGGTTATTCTGCAAAATGTCAGCTGTAACCATCATATCCGTAGGAATATCATAATAAAGCGATGACTTCAAAAAAATATTATCAGCCAAATTCAAATCAATATTTGCACTCTTTGCCCTTACTCCAAACCCAGAAAAACCAGAAGTAAGTGATTTTTCTGAAGAACAACAAATAATTTGTCCGTATTTAAATGTATCCATAGTTATTATTGTTTTTTTATCGGTAATGAATAACCTAATTCATGTAATATCCACACTAACGGGTCTAAAACACGATAAGGTCTAATTTCTGATATATTTTTTGAAGGGGTAGGTTGCCCTCCAAGTGCTGAAATGCCAAAATATTTAGCATTCTTATAATGATTATTAATAGTCGTAACAAAATTATTTTCTTCCCACATAGACAATGCACCTTGAATAGAAGCGCTTATACTATTAAAATCCGAAAGCAGAATAGGCGATCCGTCTAAATAATTACTGTTATTGGAAATTGACATTCCAGCAATTGAAGTATCTTCAAATTTATCTTCATTCGTTAATATCGCATCTATTTTGCTAAAAACCAAAGCCATTGGTTTCTGAAAATGAGCATCTCGAATGGTCGGATCTCCCTCTTTAAAATAAGTAAGCAAATTATCTATAATCAGATTATAACGTATTTTTATATCTTCTTTTATTCCTAATTTATCATGCACATAAGGAACTGCGAATGTATCCAATAAAAATATTATCGCATCCGACTCCTTCAAAAATTTCACATTCTCTGCTATATATTTAATATCAACAAAATTTTCTCCAGCTGTATCATAAAAAACCAAATATGCTGATTTCTTTTGAGGATTTGACAATTCATAAATTAATGGAATACGACTCTTACGATCCGTAATTCCTGTTTGACCCGGACACTTTTTCTTACGATAAAGCTCATCAAAAAAATCACGTTCATAACGCTGTTGGGTATTATTCTTAGGATCATCTGTAACATTTGCAGCTGTGATGCCCATATCACCTAAATTACATCCGTGACGCATCAATTCATTGATTAACGTAGTTATATAAATGGTCTTACCACTACCACGCGCTCCGATAATAGAAATAATAAATCCCTTTTTTTTCACCATTTCTTTAGGAATACGATTGTGACAATGGGGACAAATGGTTAAATATGATTTTTCTCCACATTTAGGGCAGATTGCAAAATCGGGACATTGCCCCATTATAGAACGAAAAAAAGAACGTTTCGGAAGAATAGGGATACCAACAGGCTTAGGATCATCTCCTCCCCAAAAACGCTCCAACACTTGATCTTTTTCAAGTGTACAACGACCAACATTCCCGCAACGGAACTCAACTTCACTACGTTCAAATTGTTCAAAGCAAAATGGACATACAACTTTACTCATTTTTCTATTTTATTTGTTGGATTTCAGAACTTATTGTCATTAAATTTGCCATCGTTCGATCAGCTGCTATCAAACGGAAAAAAAGAGGAGCCGAATTATTACGTCTTGCATAATTAAATCGAATCTTATTTTCTTTACCGACCTTTATACTGCCATTCTTAATTATAGCAACCGGAGAATAATTAACCAAATTCATAGGCGGAGTCGATTCACTCGCTAAGACGTGTAAATCGCAAGGCAATAATGAATCTGATATAAAAGTTATTTCATATTCATTTGAAGACAAAAATAACAACCGCCTCAAATTAGTCACACTAACAAATTGCACTTTAGAAGGCTTTAAATTCAAAACTTTAGTTATGGGAGGACCTAAAAGTACTTTTGAGGAAGTTTTTACCAATGACATAGCCGATAAGGATATGGACCGACTTCCTTCCGGAACTTTAATCTCATAGGTTGCACTATTTATTGCATCCCTTTCCAAATCAACTTCCTTCTTGGCTTGAGAATCGATTGAATAAGAAATACGAATTGCCGCACAATTATCCCACTTCCATTTTGCTTGCACGGTCTTGTCTATAAGACAAACGGATAAATCGGAAACAAGCTGCAGGGATACAATGCTAACCATTGTTCCTGCTACTCCAATTGTATCTTGAATCGTTACCGGCATAAAAAAACGTTCGCCGCTAAAATCCTTATTCACAGTGCAACTTGTTCCTGTTACATTTAATCGTGCAGCTTTAAGTGTATCAATGGAAAGCAAATCATTCTTGTTATATTTAAATGGCTCATCTGCATAAAATATCGCCAACCTTCCTACTTTGGGATTATCCCAACTTATCATGGCCTTATCTTCCGTCTCTTTTATGACAATATCAACAGGCTGCGGTTTGGGCATTGGAGTAAACTGCATAGAAGTTTCCTCCGAACGATGAATATTACCCGCTGAGTCCGTATAAATTGCTACAAAAATATAAGTATATGCCTGTCCGGTAACAAGCCCTTTATCAACAAATGCCCCTCCTGTAATAACATGAGTTTCACCCTTTAAACGGGTTATTTCTATCGATGAACGCTTTGATGGAGTGAAAGAGAACTCCAATTGCGTTTCACTTGGATTCACTTTAATATGCTGTGGCTCGATATTTAATGTTTTCAAAACAGGCTGGCTAATTGTTGCCCCCACGGCTGATACCCTATCACCAAACTTACTATAAACAGTATAATAATAACTTCTTTCAGGCAAGGCTGATACATCATCATAATAATTTTCCTGCGTTGTATTCAACTGTACTCCATCATTAAAAGAAGAAGATTTTGCGTTTTCTTTCCGTACCACTAAATAGGATAAAAATGAGGATTTACAACGTGTCCAAGACAATGCTACTACATTACCTTTCACCAAAGCTGTCAAACCTGTAGGTACGGGTAACGGCATCACATTCAATTTGACTAAAGCTGCCTGATAATCCGCGCAAAGGCTCAATGCTTTCAAATAATTTTCAAATTTAACATTGTCATCCGTCGCACCTTCTGCTTGTTTTACTAACTGTTCCGCATCTGCAATGGCTTTCTCTGCTTCTATGCGGAGTCTGTCATTTACAGCCAACTTAGCCCCTTCTTTCATTGCTGTACAGTATTTTCTTTCTGCACACAATTTCGTCACTGCCTGTCTGATATGCTGTTGTGTATTACTATATTCCTTAATTTTAGTACCTATCGCATTCAGATCCGGACATGTTGGCCAAAATTTTACAGCTGCATCAAATTCACGACATGCCCCTTCCACATCACCCATTTCAAGAGCCGCCTCTGCTATCTTCAGATGAAGCGGTGCCTCTTGCATATCAATTAATGAAAAGCCACATTCGCTGCAACGATAGTCATCATATTCTGCAGGATGCCCACATTTAGGACAAACAATATTTACAGGCATGCCACACGTACCGCAAGTTTTCGCTGTTTTATCATTCAATCCCCCACAATAACGACATACTGTCATTGTTGATACATTTCCCTCTTCAATCTCTAACCCTGCTTTTTTGGCCGTATCATATATCAAATATTCTGCAATGTCAAAAGGAACACCATTTTTTGTACAGATGCCAAGCATTTGCTTATATTGTTGAGGACTAATGATTTTAACCCCGGCTTTCATTTGATTGATGACAGTACGTACTGTCTCAAAACCGGCATTGCCACATGCCTTATCATAACTTTTACGAGCTTCTTCATTTGCAAATATAGCTGTACACTCTTTAGCCAATTTATCTGTTGCATTCAACTTAGGGTCTGTTTTATTACTATCATCATCTACGTCTTTTTTCACTTTGGCTAAGCGAACTTGCAAATCGGCTAATTTAGCAGAAGATGAAGTTCCAAGAAATTCGTATAGATTCTTCTTGCCTAATATAGACAAAAGCTCATTCAAAGTTTTCATCTTTTTAGAATCCAATTCTTTTACGCCATCATCTTTATATTTAAAGGTTTTAGGCTTTTTCACTTTTGCGTTCAACAAACGTAAAATCTCATCTTCTGACATTTTCAAATCTGTCACAAGCTGCCGCAAATTAGCCTCTGCAATCAAGCCGTTCACTACATAAAGACTACCTTCTTCTTGCAATCTTTTACGTACTTCTATCTCCCGCTTCTTTGCTATCTCAGCATACGCCATCGCATGCTGTTGAATAACAACAGGCGATTCGTTTATCTGTTTTTTAAGTGCTGTAAGCTGTTTTTTCTTTGCTACTCCAATAACACTATATTTAGGATTGTTGACACGCTGATTATACCACTTTATCTTATCATCAATGGCTTTTAACACCATTGAAGAGTCGGTTATTGTTACATCAAGAGCTAATTCTTCATATAAATTAAAATCATCCATAAATTCTGCTTGTTTTTAGTATTTATATACCTTTACCTTTTCCAGCTTAAATGTTTCGTTCCTCCTGAACGGCTTATCTCTTGAGCTATATTTCCAAAAG
Source organism: Bacteroides sp. An322 (assembly GCF_002161765.1). GTDB lineage: Bacteria > Bacteroidota > Bacteroidia > Bacteroidales > Bacteroidaceae > Phocaeicola > Phocaeicola merdavium. Next base: position 61,775 of record NZ_NFIN01000001.1, read on the forward strand.
ACTCCACAAGATGATCAAGGTCAGTCAACAATGCATTCTCACTGGAAGTAGATATACGCCTTAAAAACTTTTCATCGGCACCTCCGAACCCCACTGCTATAATATCCATACTTTCTTCCCGATAACGATCGGACCATTTAACGGCTCGTTGCGAATTAGACCATACCCCATCCGTAAGTACGACAAGGATTTTTTTCTTATCTGATTTATTATTAAAAACATCATTAAACTTCCGATATGCATCCTCAAGCGGGTTATTATCATTTCCACCTCCTACATTAGGATAACTTTTAGTCCAACCTGCATCTATTTTTTTTATTGTCTTGAGCAATTCTTTTACATTATTTGAATTCCGACATACCATTTCAGCCTTATCCGCAAATCCCATAAGACCGATTTCTATATTTTCAAGATTTGGATTTCCAGCAGACAACTGCATCACAAACTCTCGCGCTGCATCACGAGCTTTAGCTACAGGTGAACCAATCATACTACCAGATAAATCAATTGCAATAATAATCGACAAAGGTTTGTGCTTTCCTCGTGGTTTCTCATACAACCAATCCAAATTCTCATCCAAATCAACTTTGCCTACATGCAAACTTATTCCGGTTTCTTGTTGTATGCCTTCTACTACAACCATACCATTCAAATCATAACTGTAACGTATCTCTATCTTTGTTCCATTGGGTTGATGTTTAATGCCGCTAAGAACATATTTACCTACTACTATACAGTTTTTAATATCTGAACTTTCACCTTGTGTCAGATACACATCCAATGTATTATCACCATTCGGATTTGTATGATGAAGAAACTCCTTTCGCTCTGTTATGGGTATAGGTTTATTTTTAGAGATGATTATCGAATTTATATATTTTTGCCCATCCTCACTTACAGCTATTGTACCTAATGAATGACTCATCACATCAACAATATCCATTGATGAAGCCAATTGATATTGTTGCTTGTTCATTCCACCTAAACTATATAATTGGCGTGAAACTTCTATTCCTGCCTGTATCGCAGCACCAAGAGCCACAGCTTCGTCTACATTCACTCCACGTAATGGTTCTTTACCCGACATCTCGCGCACCCAGTTCTCTACCATAGGCATTCGTGTACTTCCTCCTACAAGCAATACCCCGTCTATATCTTTCCATTTCAATCCAGCCTCTTCAAGTACAAATTCTGCCATAAACTTAGTACTACGCAATAAATGTTCGGTAAGTTGCTCAAATAATGCACGGCTGACACTGTATTTTCCTCGTACACCTTCATATCTTACAGTAATGAAACTACTTTCCTTAGCGGATAATTGCTTTTTCAGTTTCTCGCAATTGAATGCAAGGTCATTATAAGCTTCTATGGAATCACTCAAATCAAACCCATGCTCAAGTCTAAATTGCTCACTGACATAATTGACAAGTTGGTCATCCCAGTCTTTCCCTCCAAGCTCATGATCCCCACCTGTAGACAATACATTTATACTTTTCAATGTCATTTCAAGTACGGTAACATCAAATGTGCCGCCACCTAAATCGTAAACTAACACACGTTGTCCCGGTTGAAATTTGACCCCATACGTAATGGCAGCTGCTGTAGGTTCATTAATAATACGTAACACTTGGAAGCCGGCGTTCCTGCCGGCTTTCATTGTTTCATTACGCTGAATGTCATTAAAATAAGCAGGAACGGTTATCACAGCTTTCGTCACCGGACTACCAAGACTCGCTTCTGCCTCCGCTTTTATCTTCCGCAACAAAACAGTAGATAAATCTGTAGGAGTATATGGCTTGCCTGCATAATGAAACACCATGTCTTTATTCCCCATATAGCGTTTAAAAAACACGGCCACATCTTCCACTCCTGCCTGCATCATCTCCTTTGCTTCGGTACCTGCCGTTTCATTACCGGAAGAATCAACATAAACCGCAGAAGGGATAAGTGATTCTCCATCCGTTGTTTTTACAATTACCGGCTGACCATATTCATCGATAGTAGCTATCGATGAATACGTCGTTCCGAGATCTATTCCGATAAATCGTTCCATGCTCTCTTTATCAATTATTGCATTTTCAATGCATTGACTTTCTTTATTTCTTCTTCTATTTCTTCCTGGCTCAGCATATTACCTAACTTGATATCCATGTGGCGTTTTGCATTGCTTGGCTTATGCTCTACATCAATGCTTAACAATCCATTTTGATCAATATTAAAAACGATATCAATCGGTTCATTGGCTGGAAGTCCTTGCGGAAGAGGGCCAAGTTCGCCTTCAACCAGAGGCTTGCATTTACTTTCATCTACATATTCTTCATCACTGCCATTTTCGAAAATCTCAACTAAAACGGAAGTCTGATTTGCTGCATTTGTACCTGCATGCAATTCATAACGAAGAGGGATTGCAGTATTCTTATAAATCTGATTTACGATACGTGAAACATTATCCGCACAAATAAGTCTTACCGCTATACTCTGACTTATAACATTCACAATTTTAATCGGACCTTTTTGATCACCATTCCCACCCAAGGTGAATATAGGATTCTTTTGAAGTTCAGCTTGCTCTTTCTTTGTAAGCGGTGATGTTTCTTCCCCTGTTTCCTCTGCTTGCGGAAAAGCAGCTATATTCATACCATAAATAGCTGCCCCCTTTGCTACACTTTGGTCTGGGTCACAGAATTCAATAGGTAAATTTGGAAATTCTTCATGCAATCGTGCTTCAACCTGAGGCATTCTCGTTGAACCTCCTACCATCAGAATCTTATCAATGACAGTACAACCTTTTTTTTCTGCTTTGCCAAGAGTTAAACGTGTCATATCAATGGTGCTGTCCAATAAAATCTTTGTCTGTTGTTCAAAAGCATCCCGACTAATTTCTATTTTCTTTCCATTGAGTTTAATTACAGCTTTTTCCTTGGTCGTCAATGTTTTCTTTGCCGTTTCACATCTCAATTCAAGGTCTCCCATTATTTCCAAATCATCATAAAGCTCATCACTCGACTGTCCTGTTTCCTTACAATATTCAGAAATAACATATTCACGTATGGTGTTATCCCAATCTTTTCCACCTAATTGATGATCACCTCCAGTCGCTACCACTTCAATGGCTCCATTGGCAACCTTTAAAATAGTAACATCAAATGTACCTCCACCCAAATCATATACCATTACTGTTTGAGGCGTATTTACCTGTAAGCCATAAGAAATCGCAGCGGCTGTAGGTTCATTAAGTACACCCAATACATTCAAACCTGCAATAACACCTGCTTGCTCTGTAGCCTTGCGCTCATCAAGCCCAAAATATGCAGGACAAGTTATCACTACATTTTTTACCTCTTCACCAATAATCTCGCTTGCATCATTTGCCAATTTTTTAAGGATAAATGACGAAACGGCCTCTGGAGTATACGACTTATCAAAAGCATCAAATGAGTAATCGCGTCTTCCCATTTGGCGTTTAACAACAGAACATACATGTTCCGGTTCCGTACTCAATGTATTTTTAGCAGAATCACCAACAGAATAATTACCACCTTCCTCAAACGCCACTACAGAAGGAGTCACAGGCGAACTCTCTTGATTATTAACAACTTCAGGTTTGCCATAATCATTCACATAAGCTATACAACTATAGGTCGTACCTAAATCTATACCAAAAATTTTTGCCATAAACTATAAATTAATTATTAAACTATTATCATTCTGATATGGATGTATATTTATAAACTTTTACCCCTTCGGGTCTAATGATTTTACCCTGCCACCAATATCCTTTACGCACACGCTCTGCAATGGTATTGTCTTGCGCTGTTTCTTCTGTCTTTACGACTCCTAAAGCACGTTGGGTTTTAGGATTGAAATGTTCACTTTCATCATTAAAACACTCTACGCCATTGTTTTCAAGAAGCTCTTCCAAATCATTTGGCACATTTTTGAGATAATCCAAGATTTTACTTGAAGGCGTATTTTCATCTATCCGAGAAAGGACACGTTTATAATCTTCTATAAGCAGAACGGTCTCGTTTATGAAAGGCAAAAGCAATTTTGCATAAATGTCTTTTTTATAAACAGATAATTCTGCATACATTTTATCAAACAACTCATTCTTATGAGCGTCAACAGCTATTTTTTGCTCAAATTTATCATTCAAAGCTACAAGCATCTGTTCCACATTAAGCAAATCTAACGCTTTTTGTTCTGGCTCTGCCACACTTTCTTCACCATTTTCCTCCACTTCAGATTCAACAACTGGCGGTACTGCTTGAGGTTCTATCATCGGGTCGGAATCAGTTTCAGAATCAACCCCTGAAGTCTCCGCTTCTTCCAATTTAGATTCAACCTTTGTCTCAGATTGACAGTTGTCGTCTTTCATTTCTCCAATAGGACCTTCAATTATCAAATCCTCTTGCTGGATTTCAGTTCGTTCTTTTTCTTCCATATTGTCTACATTTTTAATATCCTACTTCTTGGTCATAATCCTCCAATTCTTTTTGCGCTTCTTCCATACGCTGTTTGGCCATTTCTTTTTCATATAAAGCATCGCGCATCTCAGCTTCCTTGTCTCTGTATTTATCACGAAGTTCTGCCCTCTTTTCTTCGGTATTGCTTGGAGCGGATTGTCCCCATGCGCCAGAAGCTTCTTGCGTATGAAAATCATATTCATTTTTCGCTTCATTACAAGCAGAAGTTGCTTTTTCCGCTTTCCATGAAGTTTCATCATATTCATTACGATATTCTTCGTATTGAGCCCTTAACTTATCTCTTACATGATCTTTCATATTGATGATTAAAAATATCAGAATCAACCAAACATATAATTTTCTACATTATAGCACCCTCTCTATCTTTTCAACGCCTGGCAAACCATATTTCTCTAAATCACAACGCCATAAAGCAACATTCGGATTCTGTAAAACAGCTACTGAAGCAATAAAGAGTTCCACTAATCTTGTAAGAAAATCCGGACTTAAATCTGTTCGAAAATATTTATATCCGCCTTGCATTTCATAATACCAAAGCCCGACTGAACTTGTACGATATTTTATTTTTATATTTCGGTGAATATTTTTAATAGGGTCATCAATGAATGATTCAAGTTCATCTATCTCGCCTTCGCTCATCTTTTTTAGAATATCATTTCTTTCAAGAATAGAATTTACATCATTAAAATCCTTTGTCATGTCCATCCATAATGCTGTTTGCTTAGGAGATTGTTGATTGTCAATAATTATGCCATTGAGAATCACAAGTGCATTAAGCCACCATTCTTGATATGCATCTGGATTACCTCTGAAAATGGAGATAATATAGCGATTATCAATCGTGGCTACCGTTTCAGCAACCTGACGACCTAATTGTGAAGTTTTACCGCTTAAAGTTCTGTTCCCTTTAAGAAGCAAATTAGAAAAAAGCGCATTTAGTCCTTCACGAAGTGAGTCCCCATATTGTTTTTCCAATTCTTTAATTTTCTCAAAAGCCTTAACTTCTGGATTTTTATTGGATGTTTCTTGAAGTTGTTGGTCTGAAAATGGAATAATCTGACCTAAAGAGGCATTCGCTGCCACATATCCACCTTCACTTTTTTTATTTTTGCGCCTTTTATAAAAGTAATAAACAGCAACAATAACAATGCAAATAATTAAAATATTCATAATACCTTACCTTTAAATTAAATAAAATGTTTATTCAATCAAAATTCATTTTTGCAAATTAAAACATTTTTCAAATACCAATTTATCACCCAAAACAGTGATTTTTCAAGAAAAATGAATTTTATTTCTTTTCGGAATCTGTAAGGGAAAGCCGAAACATTTGGTGGAAATCGGGGAAAATGGTGAAAAAAATTTGGTGGAAATCCGGTATTTTGACTAAAAAAATTTGGTGGGAATCGAAAATGGGGAAATCCTTCTCTCAACAAACTCAGCTTCATCGACCTACGAAGCAGGATGCATTGGCGAACACATACGGCTTCGTCGGGCGATGAAGCCGTATGCATTTTTGGCAGAAGTCCTCTGACGTTCTGGCAGGGTTCTTATCCGGTTTTATACAAAAATGAAAGAAAAAAGCGGGCAGGTAGAACAAAATCGCAAATTTGTTATTATTTTTGCATTCAGTTAACCATAATAGACCGTTATGTACGCATATTATCGACATCTCCTCGCTCTGATTTTCGCTTTCGCGGTATTCGTGTCCGAAAGCAGGGCGGAGAATATACCTACCGACACGATTTTGTCACGCCTCTACGACCAGGCGGCTTCGCTCATGGAGGAAGGCGAATACGACTCGGCACAACTCTGTTTCGACCGGGCTTTTGCCACGGAAGGGGTCACCGAATCACCCGTTTACCCGATTCTGCTCAACGAACAGGCTACGTTGTTCTTTTATGTAGGCGAACTGAAACGCTCGCTGGAGATGAAGAAAAGCGTGCTTCCTTACCTGCCTGAAGTGGAGGATTTGGAAAAGCATGTCAGTGTGTACAACGACTTGGGGGTGCTTTATCACCGCTTCAACCAGCAAGATTCTTCCCTGTATTTTTACAACAAGGCACTGGATGCAGCCCAAGCATACGGAGACAAAAGTTGGATAGGAAACCTCAACCTGAATATGGCGGTGTTCTACTTCAACCTGCAACGGTATGAAGACGCGGAAAAGCACATCGAAAATGCCTTGCAAAATGTATTGCAGACCGATGATGTACTTACGACATTCGCAACGTGGCAAGTAAGGTCGGTCATCCAGGCGCAAATGGAGAAAATGGAGGAGTCGGGCACATCAATTAAAGAAGCGTGGCGGTTAGCTTGCGGTCCGGACGGAAACGCGGAATGGAAGGTGCGCTGCATCCCCGGCATGTACCGCTATTTCCAGCGCAAAGGGCAGACCGACTCCATTAATTATTATATAGGTATAGGGAACAAGCTATTGAAAGAGCTTCCGCCTCACAACGTATCTGCCGTGGGATTCATCCAGACACGGGGCTTGGCGAACTACGAGCAGAAACGGTATGCCGAAGCCCTGAAAGACTTTATCTACCTCTACACCAACCCCACGGGAAGCGAACGCAAATCGCTTTTCGAGAAAATGGCGGTCTGCTACCACCATTTGGGAAATCCGCAAAAAGCCTTTGCCTACATGGATAGCGCACGGATGTGGGCAGACTCGCTTGCCAAGCGGGAAGTCACTTCGCAAATGGCAGAGGTGAAAGTGAAATACGAAACACAGGAAAAGGAACTGGAAATCATCCGGCTCCGCGAAAAGGTGCTGGAGCAAGAAGCCGGATTGCTGAAAATAACCATAGCCATCATCGTAGGGCTGGCTGTACTCTGCGTACTCTTGTTCACCCAACACCAAAGGCGGAAAACAGCCGAACGGAAACTGCTCCTGATGAAGCGGGAAAAAGAATTGGAAGCGGTGAAAAGCTACATCGAAGGGCTGGAAGAAGAATGCCGGCACTTCGCCAAAGAACTCCACGACGGCATTGCCAATGACCTCCTTGCCCTGGAAATGAAAGCACGGCTGGAAAAGGATGAGGTGCTGACCGAATCTATCAAACAAGTGCGGGAAAACGTGCGGGCAATTTCGCACGAACTGATGCCGCCCGAATTTGAACGGCTCAGCCTGAACGAAATCCTGCAACATTACACCCAAAAACTAAGCGAACATACGGGCGTCCGCATTGATTATAACGACCTAGCGTCGAACCCAGCCCAACCTCAAACATTGTCCGACCGGATAGCCCGCGAAGTATATCGTATCGCACAAGAGGTTACAATGAATATCGTGAAGCATACCCATGCCTCGCACATCACGCTCTGTCTGGAAAAAGACGCCAACGGAAATTGCATTTTACAGATTACCGATAACGGGCAACCCCGACCGAAAGCATCTTCACCAACGGAAGAAAAAGGCATCGGACTCCGCACCATAAACGACCGTGCCAAAGCAATCCGGGCTACGATTGAAACGCAAAGCGATGAAACAGGAAACCGATTTATCCTTACTTTTAAACTTGACCCCCATGAGCAATAACCGTTACTCTATACTCATCATTGATGACCACCCTATCGTGAGCAACTACTTAAAAGAACTTATCCATGCCCACGAAGATGTATCGTGCACCATAGCCAATACATTAAAAGAACTGAACAGCATCCTTGCAGAAATGAAATTCGACCTGTGTATCACCGATTTAGAGATTCCAGGGATTTCCGCCCTCGACCTTATCCGAACGATACACAAATCCCTGCCCCAATGCCGCATCTTAATATACACCATGCACGAAGAGCCTTGGATAGCCATTAAGCTATGCGATGCGGATATACATCCGTTTATATTCGGCGCCTTATCCAAACAAGCCGATACGGACAACGTTTATTCAGCGATCAATGCTATCCGAAACGGGGAAAAGTATTTCAGCCAGATATTCAGCATCTTAGCCCAAAAAAGAGACGGAGAAATCCCCAAACACTCATACGAATTGTCTGAAACTGAAAAAAGAACACTCACCCTTATCAATCAAGGACTAAACACCAACCAAATAGCCGAGCGTTTGCATATCAGCCAAAATACAGTACAGACACACCGTAAAAAGCTTCTTGAGAAAATGGATGCCAAGAATGTGGCAGAACTCGTTTACAAGTGCAAGGGGCTTTTCAATGAAGAACTAAATGCATGAACAGGTAAAATATATACAAGATTTTACTAAAAAATAGTCATATATATGCATATTGTTTCAATAATATACGTATCTTTGCACCCGATTGAAGAATAAATATGCACGATGAAAAGTAAGAATAACAGACTCGACTCCATTAAGATGATTATTTCCAGCAAGGAAATCGGGAATCAGGGAGAACTTTTAGCAGAGTTGGAAAAAGAAGGTTTCCAGCTGACTCAAGCCACGCTTTCACGCGACCTGAAGCAACTAAAAGTAGCCAAAGCCGCCAGCATGAACGGCAACTATGTGTATGTCTTGCCCAACAACACGATGTACAAACGCATGACCGAGCCTCAAAAAGCATCGGAAATGCTTCGTCACAACGGCTTCGTATCCATTGAATTTTCGGGAAACATCGCCGTCATCAAGACGCGGCCCGGATATGCCAGCAGTCTGGCTTACGACATCGACAACAATCATTTCCACGAAATTATCGGAACCATTGCCGGAGATGACACCATTATGCTGGTATTGCGCGAGGGAAGCACCCGCACCAGCGTAAAGCAGGCACTGGCTCACATTATAGTAAATATCAACCAATAATAGAATATAAAACTAACCAAAAAATGGACTCGAAACAAATAGACGTAATGGTGGCAGACGCTTCGCATGAGGCATACGTAGATACAATCTTGGATACCATACGCGAAGCAGCCAAAGTGCGTGGCACGGGAATTGCCGAACGCACTCACGAATATGTCGCAACAAAGATGAAGGAAGGGAAAGCAATCATCGCCTTGTGCGGAGATGAGTTTGCAGGCTTCACTTACATCGAATCATGGGGAAATAAAGAATATGTAGCCACTTCGGGATTGATAGTCCACCCCAAATACCGTGGATGCGGACTTGCCAAACGAATCAAACACGCTTCGTTCACCCTTGCCCGCCTCCGTTGGCCCAAAGCCAAGATATTCAGCCTTACTTCGGGAGCAGCCGTCATGAAAATGAATACCGAACTGGGATATGTACCGGTGACTTTCAACGAGCTGACCGATGACGATGCCTTCTGGAAAGGATGCGAAGGATGCATCAACCACGAAATACTAATGGCAAAGAACCGGAAGTTCTGCATCTGTACCGCCATGCTCTATGACCCGGCATTGCATACGGACGATAAGGAAACGAATTTCTGACTGTGCTCATTATCGAACGCAGAGACGCAAAGACGCAAAGAAACTATTTTAGAGAGAGCAAAGGACACAAAGCCAAATGTTTCTCTCCGTGCGCTTTGCTTTCTCTAAAAATAAAAACTTTGCGCTTTTGCGTCTCTGCGTTTGACTATATACAATGAATTAAACCACATAAACATATAAGCCTTATGGAAGAAAAGAAAAAAGTAGTCGTTGCTTTCAGCGGCGGACTGGATACCTCGTTCACGGTGATGTATCTGGCAAAAGAAAAAGGATATGAAGTATATGCCGCTTGTGCCAACACAGGCGGATTCAGTGCCGAACAACTGAAAAAGAATGAAGAAAACGCTTACAAGCTGGGGGCAGTAAAATACGTCACCCTCGATGTAACACAAGAATACTATGCCAAAAGCTTGAAATACATGATATTCGGAAACGTATTGCGTAACGGAACTTATCCTATCTCGGTAAGCTCGGAACGTATTTTCCAGGCACTTGCCATTGCACGCTATGCCAATGAAATCGGAGCGCATGCCATTGCACACGGCTCTACCGGCGCGGGAAACGACCAAGTGCGTTTCGACATGACTTTCTTGGTAATGGCACCGGGCGTGGAAATCATCACCTTGACCCGTGATATGGCATTGAGCCGTGACTATGAAATCAATTACTTGAAAGAGCACGGATTCGAAGCCGACTTCACCAAACTGAAATATTCGTATAACGTAGGTATTTGGGGAACTTCTATCTGTGGAGGCGAAATCTTGGATTCCGCACAAGGCTTGCCCGAAAGCGCATACCTGAAACAAGTAACCAAAGAAGGAAGCGAACTACTGAAGTTAGAGTTCAAAAAAGGCGAACTGTATGCCGTAAACGGAGAAGTGTTCGACGATAAAATCAAAGCCATTCAGAAGGTGGAAGAAATCGGAGCACCCTACGGAATCGGCCGGGACATGCACGTAGGCGATACCATCATCGGCATCAAGGGACGTGTAGGATTTGAAGCCGCGGCTCCGATGTTGATTATCGGCGCACACCGTTTCTTGGAAAAATATACGCTGAGCAAATGGCAACAATATTGGAAAGACCAGGTAGCCAACTGGTACGGCATGTTCTTGCACGAAAGCCAATACTTGGAACCGGTGATGCGCGACATCGAAGCCATGCTGACCGAATCACAACGTAACGTAAACGGTACGGCTATCCTCGAACTCCGCCCCTATTGCTTCTCTACCGTAGGCGTAGAATCGCAAGACGACTTGGTAAAGAACAAGTTCGGCGAATACGGCGAAATGCAGAAAGGCTGGACAGCAGAAGACGCCAAAGGTTTCATCAAGGTATTGTCCACACCGCTCAGAGCGTATTATGCAAACCATAAAGACGAAATGATGTAATTGGAATAATGTATGTATTGTCATCCTGAACGTAGTGAAGGATCTCGTACACACCCACGTAGATGCATCCGAGATGCTTCACTACGTTCAGCATGACAAATGATTTTTCGTATTTCATTTCTAATCAATTATAAAATTATATGAATATCCCCATTTTACCCAATTAACTGTAGGGGCGTATCGCATACGCCCGAAAACATCCACATGGATAAGTTGGTGTATGCAGGGCGTATGCAATACGCCCCTACATTGGCAATTTGCGGAGATTCATAAATATAACAAAAAAAACAACACGACTATGGAAGGAAAAAGACTAACCCGCCCGCAAAACAACAAAATGCTGGCTGGCGTATGCGCCGGAATCGCTAATTATTTCGGACTTGACCCGACACTGATTCGGGTTGCGTATGCCTTACTTACGGTATTCACCGCCTTTGCCGGAGTAATCGTATATTTATTATTATGGATAATCATCCCCGAAGAGAAATAACACACGCCCATGATTAAAGTAGGAATAATAGGAGGAGCCGGTTATACGGCAGGCGAACTGATTCGTCTGTTGATTAACCACCCCGATGTAGAAATCCGGTTTATCAACAGTTCGAGTAATGCCGGAAATAAAATAACTGATGTCCACGAAGGATTGTATGGCGAAACCGACCTTGTGTTCACCGATGAACTTCCGCTGGACGAAATAGATGTGCTTTTCTTCTGTACGGCACACGGCGACACACGCAAATTCATGGAAAGCCATAACCTGCCCGAAGAGTTAAAGATTATCGACCTCTCCATGGACTATCGCATCGCCAGTGAAGACCACGACTTCGTATATGGCTTGCCCGAACTGAACCGGCGCACGATTTGCCATAGCAAGCATATAGCCAATCCGGGCTGCTTTGCGACCTGCATCCAGCTTGCCTTGCTCCCATTAGCCAAACACTTGATGCTGAAGGGAGACATCACGGTGAATGCTATTACGGGAAGTACAGGAGCCGGAGTAAAACCGGGAGCAACAACCCATTTCAGTTGGCGCAATAACAACCTGAGCATTTACAAACCGTTCACGCACCAACATCTGCCGGAAATACGCCAATCACTAAAACAATTGCAAAACAGTTTCGATGCGGATATTACGTTCATCCCCTACCGAGGCGATTTCGCCCGAGGCATCTTTGCTACGACCATTGTAAAGACCAAGGTGGAACTGCCCGAAATCGTAAAAATGTATGAAGAATATTATGCCGAAGACTCGTTTGTGCATATTGTAGAAAAGAGCATCGACCTGAAACAAGTAGTCAACACCAACAAGTGCCTGATTCACTTAGAGAAACACGAAGATAAATTGCTCATCGTTTCTTGCATCGACAACTTGTTGAAGGGTGCCAGCGGCCAGGCGGTCCACAACATGAACCTGATGTTCAACTTAGAAGAAACGGTAGGGCTGAGATTAAAGCCGAGTGCTTTTTAAATGAAGAATGTTTTTTATTGAACACAGAGACACAAAGACACAGAGATTTAATTTTGAACAAAGAACTCCGTGTCTCTGTGACTCTGTGTTCCAAACTTTATTATAAAAGAATTATGAAACTATTCGATGTATATCCCTTATTCGACATCAACATTGTCAAGGGAAAAGGATGCCACGTGTGGGACGATAAAGGCGAGGAATACTTAGACCTTTACGGAGGACACGCCGTTATCTCCATCGGCCATGCACACCCGCACTATGTAGAAACCATCAGCAAGCAAGTAGCTACATTGGGATTCTACTCAAACTCGGTTATCAACAAACTGCAACAGGAAGTGGCTGACCGCTTGGGAGCAATGTGCGGCTATGACGATTACCAGCTGTTCTTAATCAATTCGGGAGCCGAAGCGAATGAAAACGCTCTGAAATTAGCTTCGTTCTACAACGGACGCACCCGCGTCATTTCGTTCTGCAAAGCCTTTCACGGACGTACCTCGTTAGCAGTGGAAGTGACCGATAACCCGAAAATCATCGCGCCTATCAATGCCAACCAGCACGTCACTTACCTCCCGCTGAACGATACGGAAGCGATGAAAGCCGAATTGGCTAAGGGAGATGTATGTGCCGTGATTATCGAAGGCATTCAAGGAGTGGGCGGCATTCAAGTGCCAGACACCGCATTTATGCAAGCCTTGCGCCAAGCCTGCGATGAAACCAATACCGTACTGATATTGGACGAAATCCAATCGGGCTATGGACGGAGCGGAAAATTCTTTGCCCACCAATACAGCGGCATCCGTCCCGACATGATTACCGTAGCCAAAGGCATCGGCAACGGATTCCCGATGGGAGGTGTATTAATCAGCCCGAAATTCAAGCCCGTTTACGGACAACTCGGCACAACCTTTGGCGGCAACCACTTAGCTTGTGCAGCAGCCATTGCCGTATTGGACGTAATGAAAGAAGAGCATTTGGTAGAAAATGCAGCCAAGGTCGGCGCACATCTATTAGAAGAGCTGAAGAAATTCAAAGGCATCAAGGAAGTGCGCGGATGCGGCTTGATGATTGGTATGGAATTTGAAGAACCGATAAAGGAACTGCGCCGCAAATTGCTGTTCGAACAAAAGGTATTCACCGGTGTAAGTGGCACGAACGTTATCCGTTTGCTTCCGCCTCTCTGCCTCAGCATGGCAGAAGCCGATGAGTTCCTGACTCGCTTACAAAATGTTTTAAAGTAGCACAGCGAAAAAATATGTTCTCTTAGAGAATTACCGAACAGATTCCAAACAAATTTGAAACAGTTCCGAACGTGTGTTCCTTTTCCTGTCTTCTGGCTTATCTTTGCATTGTCAATCAAAGACAAGCACTCTATGACATATTGTAACACCATTTATCGGACTGTGCAAAATCGGCTATTTGCAGAGATACATAAAAAACGAAGAGGTTGTCTCAAAATGAAAGCCTATTTCTATTTTAAGACAGCCTCTTCTTTATTATTATAGCAAGTAGAATCTTACGAGCAACGCAATACCTGACCGATACGCAACGTAGTGGTACGCTTGATGCCATTCATCTTACACAAGCGGTCAATAGAGACGTGATAGATGCGTGAGATACGTCCCAATGTATCGCCCTTGCGTATCTTGTGGTAACGGATAGCACCGCCTTCGGAAGCCGATGCATTCGAATCCGTAGCCTTTTTCCCGCTCTTCAGGTTTGCCAAGGCACGTGTACGCTGGTACGGATAACGGTTAGCGTTGCGGATAAACAAGTAACTATCTGCCACAATATCCTGTTTCGGGAAATCGAACATAAATTCAGGATTAATCACTTCACCCAAGAAACGGGTCTCGAAATGCAGGTGCGAACCGGTAGAGCGTCCGGTGTTGCCTCCCAAGCCTATCACATCACCTGCCTTCACATATTCGTTTTCTTTCACCAATTGCTTAGAAAGATGACCGTAAATGGTCTCCAAACCGTTGTCGTGACGAATCACCACATATTTTCCATAACCACGGCGTTCATACTTCACCATACGTACTTTTCCGTCGAAAGCAGCCCGAATGGTATCACCGATATATACCTTAATATCCAACCCATTATGCATACGACGCCAGCGCGGACCGCACTTTGATGTAATCTTCGTATGCGTAGTGGGCATACAGAAACCGGTAAGATCAATTCGGAAAGTATCTGGGATTTGTACCGTATTGCCGTATGCATGCACACGGGTGTTTTGCCAATTCGGATACAGACTATAGGCAGGATAAACGGCTTGCTCAGCCTTGATTTGGCGAATCAACGCCAACGAGTCTACAGCTTTCAGCTTTCTGTCGATAGGAGCCTGACGTGCCAGCAAATCCTGCCCTGATACGTTTACGCTGACCAATGCCAATGCCGCTACCGCTACTGTTCTAATACATTTTAAAATCATTATACGCCTTTCTTAATGCTATTTTATGCACGCATTCAAACGAATGCTTACGATTTTTCAAAAAACTGTTCCAAATATAGCTTTTTTTCTTGAACCGGAAACAGGCGATTAACTATTTTTCATGTATTTTTATACCAAAAAGAAAGAAAACAGGCGAATACCTGCTTTAAAACATATATAAGCTATTCATTATTGTCTATCGGTTGAAATTTCCCGTTGTTCCATTCATAGACAAGCGGTTTTCCAAACAAATAAGGCTTCAGTTTTTCTGCCGTCTCTTTATCTACGTAATCAGGCGTCGTATAAGTAACGGTCAAGCTCCGGTCTTTATCCGACAGACGCACTTCTTTCAGATACATATCGGCATACAGACGCAAGTTGCGCAACGAATCTGCTGCCGTTTCTGCCAAAGGCTGTTTATAGAACCGGTCTTCTTGAGGCAAAACCACAAAACGGTCTGCCGGAAGTTCGTTCCAGCCGGTATCGTAAAAAGAGACCTTGCTATCGGCAACAGACCCTAAATAAGTGCGCACCACGCACACAACCTTTACCGAATCATTCAATGGCAAGAGTTTCATCTCTTCCCTACTCGATTCACTGATGCGTACCGATAAATAATCATCCGTCAGCTTCAGCATCTCCGAAACGTTGCCAAAACGGTTCTTCACTTCCGCCTTCATGTTGCTGGCAAGGAAATCACAGAAATCCGCACGGTTCACCTTCGTCAACAAAGGCGAAAGCGAATCGGGCAAAGCGATATACAATGATTTTATATCTTGTGCCTGCAAGCCCAAGCCGCAGAGCATACATACAAGTCCTATTATCCACTTCATCTTAACTGTCGTTTTTTATTTGCCGCCAAAGATAGAGATTTCTTCCGATTGAACAAAACTAAGAATACGATTCTTCATACTTCATTCATCATTTACTCCCTTCTTTCCGTTTCAGGAAATCGGTAGGGCTTTCGCCGAAGTAGTCTTTGTAGCACTTGGCGAAATACGAAGGCGCACTGAAGCCTACCTCGTAGGTGATTTCGGCAATCGTTTTATCGGTAGAAGCCAACAGGGATGCCGCACGCTTGAGCCGCGCGATGCGGAGCAACTCATTCGGCGAATAGCCCGTCAATGCCTTTGCCTTGCGGTAAAGCTGCACGCGGCTCAGCCCGAGGTTCTCGCCCAAATCGTCTACACGGAGGTCTGAATCGCCCAAATGTTTTTCTATCAACGCACGAAGTTTTTCGACAAAGCCTTTGTCCACTTCACTGACCGATTCTTTCTTTATCGTGGCATGGTCGGCAAAGAAACTCTGCAAACGGTGGCGGTTGTCTATCAGGTTGCGCAAACGGGCACGCAGCAATTGCGCACTGAACGGCTTCAAGATATACGAGTCGGCACCGCATTCGTAGCCTTTTATCTTCTGCTCATCCATCGTGTAAGCGGTCAGCATCATCACCGGAATATGCGAGGTCTGCATTTCCGACTTCAACCGCCGGCAGCACTCCATACCGTCCATCACCGGCATCATCACGTCGCAGATAATGGCGTCGGGCACGTATTTCATCGCCTGCTGCAAGCCTTCCTGCCCGTTTGAGGCTTCGATGACGGTATATTGCGAAGCGAGCAGCATCTTCACATAGTCGCGCACGTCCTGATTGTCGTCTATCACCAGAATCGTCTCCTTATCCTTATCATCCGCCACTTCCGATACTGTTTGCACCGTTTCCTGGTCGGCAGAAAGCACCGCCCCTTCTTTCAGGTTCGCCATAATGGCATTCTTCTCCACCCCTTCGGCAAGCGTACCCGCCTGTTTCATCGGCATCTCGATAGTGAAAATCGTCCCTTTGCCCTTGGCGGTATCCACGGAGACGGTGCCTTTATGCATTTCGGCAAAGGCTTTCACCAACGCCAGCCCGATGCCCGAACCGGCATAGTGCACGTCTATCTGATAGAAGCTTTCGAAGATATGTTTGACGTGTTCGGCAGAAATGCCCACACCCGTATCCGAGACCTGATAACGCAGCCACTGCGCTCCGTCCCGCTCGAATTGCGAAAGGGCAAGGTCTACCCGACCGTTTTCGGGCGTAAACTTAAAGGCGTTCGAAAGCAGGTTGTACGTGATGCGCTCCAGCTTTTCGGCATCGGCTATCATCGTATATGCCTTGTCCGACGGAGCTACAGAGACATTGAAATGCACGTGTTTCTTATATGACAAGGTGCGGAACGCTTCGGTCCACTCATTGATTTCCTTCGCGATGTCGAACTCCGAGAGATACATCTTCAGCTTCCCGCTCTCGAACTTGCGGAAGTCGAGTATCTGATTGACCAGACGAAGCAATACCGTCACGTTCTTATGGATGATGCGGAGCAGGAAACGTTCGTGCTCGTCCAGGTTCTTGGATGTTTCCAATTGCTCCACCGGGTCGGCTATCAGCGTAAGCGGCGTGCGGAAGTCGTGCGACACGTTGGTAAAGAAAGCCAGTTTCGCATGGGTCGCCTCCTCCAGTTGCTTCGAGAGGTCTATCAGCTGGTCGCGCTGTTCCTCCAATTGCCGCTTCTGTTCCGAAAGCTCCACATTCAGGCGGTTCTTCGCCCAAAATGCCCGCACCGCCACAAACAAGGCGATGCCAAACAATGCCAATATCACGATGCAGGTGTACAGCAACGTGCGTTGCGAAGCATATTGCGTCAGATAGCGGTTAATCTGCCGGTCGAGGCGGTCTATCTTGTTATCCAACTGATGTATCTGCTCGTTCTGCAACATCATCACGCGGGCATTGTTGTGATTGACCAAAGCCGACGAAAGGAACGTTTCGCGCTCGAAAGGCTTTCCCGTCAGAATCGCCATTGCCGTCTGCATCACCCGGTCGCCTCCCGTGGGATAAATAAACGTAGCGTCCAGTTGCCCGCTCGCCACTTGCGCGATGCCATAGCCTTCGCCAGCCAGCGCATCAATGCCCACAAACAGCATCTCTTTCTCGCGCCCGTATTTCACCGCCGCCTCGTAGGCACCCGCCGCCATACGGTCGTTCTGGCAATACACCATATCAATGTCCGGATGAACGGCAAGAATCGAGTCGAAACGCTCGCGAGCCTCCTTGCGCAGCCAGCCCGCGTCTACCGAAGCCACAACCTCGATACCGGGACATTTC
Organism: Bacteroides sp. An322; assembly: GCF_002161765.1. GTDB lineage: Bacteria > Bacteroidota > Bacteroidia > Bacteroidales > Bacteroidaceae > Phocaeicola > Phocaeicola merdavium. Next base: position 80,068 of record NZ_NFIN01000001.1, read on the forward strand.
TCCAGCACCTCCATCATCCCCCGATGCCGTTCCGCCGCCGGAGTCGAGCCGCGAAGCCCCATTACCTCTACCACCTTGCCTTCCCCTTGCAGGCGCGCAGCGATATATTCGCCCACGCTGTGCCCGATGGCATAATTGTCGGCACCGATGTAAGCCGTATAGTTGTCCGAATGAATCTTGCGGTCGGTCAGAATCACCGGGATGCCCCGCCCGTATGCCTTCTCGATAACGGGTGCCAACACCTCCGCCTCGTTGGGCGAAACCACCAGCAAGTCCACCCGGTTGCGTATCATCAGTTCGATGTCGTGTATCTGCTGCTCGTTGTTGTCCTTCGCCGTGCGGAACACCACCTCCGCTTCGGGATAAAACAACGCCTCGCGGCTGATTTCCTTGTTCATCTGCGCCCGCCACTCGTCGTCGCTGCACTGCGACACGCCGATGACGAACCGCCGTTGCTGCCCGGCGCATCCCGCCAGCAAGAGCAAGAAGAGCGATATAATCAGAAAAGAAATAGCGTTGTGTTTCATCGTAGCGTCATTTAAGCTTTTATCGGGGCGAAGATAATCATTTCTCCGCATTTTCCACCACAGATTACACAGATTTAAATCATTTGATTGATTATCTGAGACTCTCTATGGCAGATAAAAATAAATCGCTATCTTTGCGAGTGAACCAACCCAAAAAGAGAAACAGATGAACCAAAATGTCACATTAAGAATTAACAGCAGCGTCTTGGAGCAAGCCTCCGACTACGCACGCTCCAAAGGGACCGACCTGTCGGAACTGGTGGAAAACCTACTGAAACAGGTGATGAAGAAAAATCCGAAGAGCAAAATCCGCCCCGTCTCCGAGTTGGACCCAAGAGTGCAACGCTTGGTCGGCGTTGTCCGGCTGGATGAAAAAGAAGTAGGACTGGACGGCGAAATCAGCCGGATGGCATTTTGAGAAAGATGTTTTTTCTGATTCCAATAGAGCCTTGAAAAGGCTCAATTATACGTAACCACGCACCCCTGCATCGCGCCCGCCAAGCCCTCCGGAATGCTGCCGTAGCGGTACGCCGCGCCAACCGAAGCCTCCGGAATGCCGCCGTAGCGGTGCATCACGCCTCCAGAGCCCTCGGAAATGATGCCGCACCGGTACGCCACGCCTCCAAAGCCCTCGGAAGCGACGCCGCACCGGTACGCCGCATCCGGCAAACGCTTTTTCGGGAAAAACAAGGGGTACGGGAAAAACATAAAGCCGTAGGGGCGTATCGCATACGCCCCTACAACGAATCAAAATTCTTAATCTGTGTTTCGAAAAATCAGATAAAGACCGGGGAAAAGTCTATCCGCAACGCCTGGGCTATCCGCAGGAAACTGGAAAGCTGCATATCCGTTTCACCCCGCTCCACGCGGGCGATATAGCTTCTTGCAGTGCCCACCTTGTCGGCAAGCTCGCTTTGGGTCATCTTCAACTCCTTGCGCCTGTCGCGCAGAATGACACCGTAATAATACGCACGGGCCTTTGCCTCGAACTCGCTCCGGCTCTCGGTGCCTGGTGCGCCATACTTGTCGGTCAATACCGTTTCGGCATCGACCAGTTTGCTTGTATCAATCTTCCTCATAGCTGATTCTGTTTAATATGTTTTCCGCTAAACTGATTTGTTTCTTATAGTCTTTGGACGACTTCTTCATAAATGCGTTCAGCAGGGTTATCTCTGTTGCCAGTATGACATTGTCATTGTCCATCGTAAACATTACCGTCCGATATTCGTTTCCGCCTACGGAAACGCGCATTTCATATAGGTCCGTATTTTCCAGACGTTTCACGAATTTTGTTGATATGACACGTTCTGTTTTAACTATCTCAAGCACATAATCGAATTTTATCTTGACTTTATCCGACAGCCCGTTATAGAATTGCGCAAATTCTGCCGTCCAATAGACATTTCTTATACATATCCTGTTCCCTTCCATGCCGCAAAAGTAACTAATCAGATACATATTCACAAATTTTTCCCGCTTTTTCTTTACGGCTTCCAATTAAACAGTCCGAAGTAATTCACCAAATTAACTGTAGGGGCGTATCGCATACGCCCGAATGCACCCGCTTATCCGCGTGGATGTTTTCGGGCGTATGCAATACGCCCCTACAACGAATCAAATTATTTTAATCTGTGGTGTTCCTTCCCGTCAGCCGGGCGGGCAATACGGGCATTGCGCCGTTCTGCGTGCAGACGAAAGCCGAGGTAGCTACGGCTATCTTGTGGGCTTCGGGGACAGGCTTGCCTTTCAGGATAGAAGCTACGAAGGCGGCGGTGAACGAATCGCCCGCGCCTACCGTGTCCGCCACCTCTACCTTCGGGGTCTCTACAAACGAGATTTCGCCCGGAGTGAAGACGTAGCTGCCGTTTACGCCGCAAGTGAGGATGAGCATCCGCAGGTTGTACTTCGCCAGCAGAATCCAGCACTTGTCTTGCAGGTCGATGCCCGGATAGCCGAACATCCGGCTCACGGTGACCAGCTCTTCATCGTTTATCTTCAGGATGTTGCACTTGCGCATCGAGTTGCAGAGAATCTCCTTCGTATAGAATCCTTGGCGCAAGTTTATATCGAATATTTTGTATTGTCCTTCGCCGTCGGGCATCGCATCGAGGAAGCGGTTAATGGTCTCGCGCGAAACCACGCTGCGCTGTGCCAGCGAGCCGAAGCATACGGCGCGGGTCTGGCGTGCCAATCCTTCCAAGGCGGGTGTGAAGGGAATGTTGTCCCACGCCACGCCCTCGCGGATGTCGTAACAGGGCACGCCGTTGATGTCCAGTTCCACCTGTACCGTCCCGGTCGGGTAAGGCACGGTCTCTATCATGCAGTTGAGCTTCTTCTCGCGGAAGTTCTTCAGAATCTCCGCCCCCAACTCGTCTTCGCCTACGGCACTGACTACGCGGCTGTCCAGTCCGAACTGCGACACGTGATAAGCAAAGTTTGCCGGCGCACCGCCTATTTTCTTTCCTTCGGGAAGCATGTCCCACAATGCTTCGCCCATTCCTACTACGATTGTATTGTTCATGGCTTCTTATTTTTTCAGTTTAAACATATATAATATAAGGTATATCACTCCCACCGTCATCACGGCTACGGCACCGCTCTGCCCCACGGCATCGCTGGCGAATCCCATCAGCAGCGGGAAGACCGTGCCGCCGAAAAGACCCATAATCATCAAGCCGGAAATCTCGTTCTTCTTGTCGGGCACAGCCAAAAGGGCTTGCGAGAAGACAATGGAGAACACGTTCGAATTGCCGAAGCCGATAAGGGCAATGGCAATGTAAATCACCGTCAAGTCAGTCGATACGAACAGCAGTACCATAGCCACCAACATACACGCCACGCTGATACCCAAGAAAGGTTTCGAAGCCACCTTCTGCAAGATAACTGCCCCCGACAAGCATCCCAAGGTACGGAAGATGAAGTAGAGGCTGGTGGCAAAGCCGGCATCGTCGAGCGGCATTCCCAAGCGTTCCATCAGAATCTTTGGAGCGGTGGTGTTGGTGCCCACATCAATGCCCACATGGCACATAATGCCTAAGAAGCAAAGCAAGATGAACGGACGCCCTAACAGCCGGAGGCAACTGACGAAACCCGAAGCCTTGTCGGGAGCCTCTTCCTCAATCGGAGTAGCAGAGAGCCACAGGACGGCAATGACCGCCACCGCCATATAGACGGGGAACAGCACCCGCCAGCCCATGCCGAACTCCGGTATTGCCTGCGTGGCTCCCCACATGGCGATATAAGGAGCCAGAAACGAAGCGATTGCCTTGACAAACTGCCCGAACGTGAGCGAGCTTGCCAATTTGTCGCCTGTGATGATGTTGCTCAGCAGCGGATTGAGCGAAGTCTGCATCAGCGCGTTGCCGATGCCTAACAAAGAGAACGAGCAAAGCATAATGCCATAGCTGTCGCCGAATATCGGGAGCAGCAGCGACACAAAGGTCACAGCCAAGCTAAGCACCACGGTATTCTTCCGCCCGATGCGGTTCATCAGCACACCCGTCGGCACGGAGAATATCAGGAACCAGAAGAACACCAGCGAAGGGAAGATGTTGGCTTCGGCATCGCTCAGCCCCAAGTCCGCCTTCACATAATTGGAAGCGATTCCCACCAAATCGACGAAGCCCATTGCGAAGAAGCAGAGCATCACGGGAACCAGCTTGCCATATTTGATTTGTTTATCGATAGTCATGTTTTCAAGTTTATAGTTAAGAGTTAATAGTTAATAACGCTTTTGATGTAGAAACGTCACATCACTATTCATTATTCATTATTAATTATTCACTAATTAAGCCGATATACCGTCATCGACTTCACGCTGAAGCTGCCGCGTCCCGACACGAACGACATCTTGTTGTAAGGTTCGGAAGGGAAGACCTGATTGGTCATCACAAACTTGCCGCCCTCTCCAAACGCTTCGATGCTGGTACGGTCGACAAACAAGCGCAGGTTAATCTCATCGGTATCTGGAACAGGCGCTACCGTCAAGGCTGGAAATTCGGGACTGAAATCCGTCTTCCCGCTCTCGGTGCGGTCCATTACGAACTGCTTGCGGGGCACATCGTAATACATCGCCACCTTTTCGCCCTTCGTGTTCTCCAAAGTGAAGCTGATGCGCGAAGCACCGGCATTTTTGATAGTCATATTGATTTCGTATGCCCCTTCGTTGTCCGCCAACAGAATCGGGATTTCATACGAATCTTTTACCTTGAACGGAGGAATAATCGTGTTTTCCTTCCGTGCTTTCTCTATTTCGGGCGAGGGAGCACAGCGCAACAACAGTTCGCCGTCTTGGCGATACAGGGTCAAGTCGCGGGCAATGGTATTCGAACCACGGTATTGCAGCGTAGGTAACACGCCTTGATACTGCCAGTTGCTCATCCAGCCCAAAGCGATGCAACGCCCGTCTGGCGCATTGTTGAAAGTCACTGTGGCGTAGTGGTCTTTCCCCCAATCCATCCATTTGGTCTGTGTAGGAGCTTCGTTGACGAACTTCTTCCCGTCGAACGTTCCTACAAAATACTGGGCAGCATTACCTCCGAACGGTCCGCCCGGATTGATGTTGCATATCAGCACCCAACGCTTTTCCTTCGTGCCTTCCACCGGAAGTTCTACCAAGTCGGGACATTCCCAAACTCCTCCGTGCGCGCCTTGCTTGGCTCCGAAGCTGCTTTCATACTTCCAGTCTTTCAGGTTCTTCGAAGAATAGATATCCATCTCCTGACCTCCCGCCAGTATCATCACCCAATGCTTGCCAGGCGCATACCAGAATACTTTCGGGTCGCGGAAGTCGCGCTTCTCGGATGTAACAATCGGATTGTTTTCGTATTTCGTAAACGTCTTCCCGTTGTCGGTGCTGTATGCCATACTCTGCATCTGCACATCGCCCCACGGGCTGGGCTTCGCCGAAGTGTAGAAAGCAATGACAGCCCCTTCGCCGAAACCTGCCGTATTCTCATAATCGACTACCGATGAGCCACTGAATATCGAGCCCCAGGCATCGGGAGTAATGGCATCCCCTTCAAACTTCCAGTTCACCAAATCGGTCGTTGTGGAATGTCCCCACGTCATGTTTCCCCAAGTGGAACCATACGGATTGTGCTGGAAATACAAGTGATACACACCGTCTTTGTAGAACATCCCGTTCGGGTCGTTCATCCAGCCGTATGCCGGCGTATGGTGATAAAGCGGACGGAACTTCTCGCGGTTCGTCGTATCAAACGTGTCCGACAGCTTCATCTTCTTCCAACAGATAGCCGATTCGGGCATCCCCTGCACGTCGAGCGACAAATCCTTACCTACGTATGCCGACAAGTCGAGCGGCACATAGTAATCCACCTTCTCGCGGGCAAGGCGGATGTTGATGACGCTGCCCACCGTCTGGTTATTAATCACAAAATAAATCTTTCCTTCGGGCGCATTGTCCTGCACCGGAAGCAGCAGATACTTCTTCGCTTCCTTAATCTGAAGGATATTCTGTTCACTCACCAAATGGCGCACGTCGATAGACGATTCCGCCATACAAGTTATTGAAGCAAGCCCCATAAACGTTCCTAAACACAACGTTTTCACGGTATCGGCAATGCCTTGTTTCTTTAAGGTAATCATTGTTTTTAAGGTTTTAAATATGAACAACTAAAACTAAACTATCTCGGTTTGTATGTCACAAAGTTACGCTACCATTCGCTTTCAGCCTGTAAAAATCGTTTCAAATGCCAGCAAATTTGTTACGTTTGCATGAAATGAAACATTTATCTTATCATACCTATTGAGTTTTTTCTGCCACAGGAACGAATCTTTTTAACGGTGCGGACAGAAATCACTTCCTGCCCGCACCCCAACTAACCTTTCTTTATGCGAACCATTAATCAAAAACAGTCATTATTCGTACCCCTTGTTTTGTGTATACAAACCGGGGATGTAGAACATTTGATTATAAGGAATCGGGAAGAACTCATTCTTTCCGGGCGTATAGTGCGCATCCTTATAATAAGCTCCGTATGTTTGCTCTACCGTTTCGCCGGATTCATTCGTATAAGTATATACCGACTTCTGTTCACTTGCGAAATAAGCATTCAAGATTTGTGAAGCAATGCCCCAACGGCGCAAATCGAAATAACGTCCGTTCTCCATTGCCATTTCCAAACGACGTTCCCAACGCAGACACTTACGGGCAACTTCTTTATTAGCAAAGTATCCAGCCGGATAAAGAGCGATTTCACACTGGTCGGCAGCGTATGCGATATGCTTGTCGATTGAATTTGCTGCACGCTGGCGGATGGCATTAATGATGTCTTCCGCTTCACTCAAGCGGTTCAGTTCAATCAAAGCCTCAGCACGCATCAGCATCACATCCGTATAACGGAATACATAATCGTTCATCGCAAAAGCTTGCCAAGAGCCATTAAAAGTTTCACCTTGAGAACGTTGCGGAACTTCCTTCAATGATGTATAAAAACCATATTCATTCGGCGTGCGCGAATTGGCAGTAGTCATCGTATATTCCTCTTCATATTTGTAAGGGAATGAAGGCATTCCGACGGTATGGAACAAACGCGGATCCCATTTCTGAGCGGTAGGCTGACCATTAATCGGATAATCAATCTCATCGTTATAGTCATCGAACATCGGCAGACCGTCTTTCGTCTTGAACGCATTCACCAAGTTTTGAGAAGGCTTGTGGAAGTCCCATCCGCACGACCACATTTGCCAACAACCATTTAACGTATTCGACCAATTGGCACGTCCGTAAGTTGTATGGTCATCCTCATAATCGGAAGTCTGTACGGCAAATACCGACTCTTTGCTATTCTTATACTCCGGAAGGAAAATGTCACCGAAATCTTCCATATAACCGTATTGCGAGTTCATCACATCATCGGTATAGTCCACCACTTTCTGCATATACTCATTATTGATATGGTCTACTCCCGTAGTAGCTTCATAGCCGTCTCCCCAAGCCAAATTCAGATAACACTTAGCCAAATAAGCAGCAGCCGCAATCTTGTTCGCACGTCCGTCTTCACCCGGCTTTTTCACTGGCAACACATCGTATGCAGCCTGAAAGTCATCTATCACGTTTTGGAAGAGCTGTTCGTATGTCAAAGCGTCATTCCGTGTCTCTTCATACGTATTGTTCTTGTAAACCTCTTCATCAATCCAAGGCACTTGACGGAAAACGGTAAGCAACTTATAATAGAAATGACCACGCAAGAACCGTACTTCTGCCACCCGTTGACGAGTCGTTTCTTCACCCAATACGGAAACGCCATTTTGTTCCAAAGCAACCAACGCACGGTTACAACGCGACACGGCACAGAACAAACGGTACCACAATTCATCCATTTCGCCCGGAGTAGTCGGGGTCAATGTAGTCCAAATATCGAAAGCGTGATAGCCCGTATCATTCGGTCCGGAACCACCTTTCAAGCAATCGTCCGAAGTAATGTCGCCATACGGGAACAAATTAAACGGATAAGTGTACCAGCAATCGCCCAACATAGCGTATGCCGCATTGACCATCGCTTCCGGCTCAGAGAAAGCCTTGTCTTCATCCACCACAGCGGTAGGATTGTAATCCAAGAAATCGTCACAGCCTGTGAATCCCATTCCTAACGTACAGGCCAAGAATAATGTATATATCTTTTTCATAATTGTGTTGTCTTTATATGATTAGAAACCTATTTGTACACCAAATGAAACTGAGGTAGCCAGCGGATAGTTCCAATCCGGGTTTTCCGGGTCGGGACACGTAAGGCTCTTGCTCTTAATAGTCAGCAGGTTTTGTCCCGAAACATAGATACGTGCATTTGTCATCTTGAATTTCGACAAGAACGAAGACGGAACATTATAACCTAACTGCAAAGTACGTAATTTCAAATACGAACCGTTTTCTACAAAATAACTGGAAGCACGACCTTCGTCCGCTGTATTCGACGTGGTCAGCATCGGAATGGTTGAACCGGTATTGTTAGTGTTCCAAGCTCCTAACAAACGATTACCTTTGTTAGAACCAGCATCCGTCACGCTCCAAAAATCGGTCTGGAACTTCTGATTGTTGTAAACATCCTTATCGCATACGCCTTGCCAGAACATCGAAAGGTCAAAATTCTTGTAATTCAAAGCAATGTTCAATCCATACGAGAACTTCGGTACCGGATTGTAAATCCAATCTTGGTCATCCGCATTGATTACACCATTCCCGTCCAAATCTGCGTATTTAAGTCCTCCTACACGTGCATTGGGCTGTCCTGAAGCATCCACTTCCGCCTGATTCTGATAAAGTCCGGTCACTACATATCCTACGATTGAACCGTATGGCATACCGGATTCAACCAAGTTCTCCGTAGAAGTGTGAGCGTATGAACCTGTCGTTGTCGAAGGTAGATAAGTCACCTTATTGCGGAAGAAGTCGGCATTGGCATTGATGTCTAATCCTAACCCGCAAGCAAGGTTTTTACGATAACCCAAAGAGAACTCCATACCCCAGTTGCGTAAAGAAGGACCGTTCAACCAAGAGGCTCCCCCCTCTCCCAATGCTCCAAGATAAGCCGGATTAATCAACATATCATCCACATCCTTGATATATCCGTCAATCGTTCCGTACAGACTGCCATTGAAGAAAGTGAAATCTGTACCTATATTATATTGGGTAGCCGACTCCCATTTCAAATCAGGGTTGGCAAGCTGAGTGGCACGATAACCAGAAGGGAATGTACCCGAACCTTGCAAGAACAAATCGTAAGCAGTAGAAGTTACACGATCCAAGCCATAATCTACAGTGTACAAACCAAATTGCGCATTATTATCGATGGCTTGGTTACCGGTCTCACCCCAAGAAAGGCGAATCTTCCAGTCATCCATCCAATCTTTTTCCAATAATTTAGAAATACGGAAACCCAACGTTGCTGCCGGGAAAGTACCCCAGCGGTTATCTTTACCAAAACGAGAAGAACCATCACGACGGATTGTAAATGAAGCCAAAATCAAATCGTCATAATTGTAATCCACCTTTCCGAAGAAAGAAGCCAAACGGTAACCAAACTTAGCACCATTGTTTCTCATCGAACCGGTAGCGGCATTCGGCCACATATAATCGGGATCTTCCAAAGCATAGCCTTCTGAATAAGCCGTAAAATCAACCGTGCTTTCTTTCGACATTTCAGCACCGAGCAAGACTGTGATATCGTGTTTGTCTGCTACCTTGAAATTATAGTTTGCCGTATTCGACCACGTCCAGTTCACCTGATTCCGATGCGACAGGTTGGTCTTAGCAATATCATTGTTCACAATATCCGAATGGAACGTAGGAGTCATCGAGTTGATGAACGACAAATACGTGTCCAAGCCAAAATTAGAACGCAAAGTCAATCCTTTTATCGGTTTGATTTCAACGTAAGCATTACCAAACAGACGCCAGTAATCCAAATGGTTGTTGCGGTTATCGTATTGTTCACGCACCGGGTTCTGACGGTCGCTCATACCTCCCACCGGTCCGGCAAACGTAACTCCATCTTCCTCATAAACCGGTACAGTAGGAGCCATCTTCAGCGCGTTTTCCATCGGAGCACAATCCACTTGCTTCGAATAAGTCAGCGTAAAGTTCTCGCCGACAGAAATATACTTATTAATATTGTATGAAGAGTTCATACGTGCAGATATATTTTCAAAGCTGGTGTAATTCAAAATACCGTTATTCTTCTTATAGCCCAAAGAAAACATCGTAGAGTGCTTATCCGTTGCGTGTGACAAAGACAAATCGTATGTTTGCGCAAATCCGGTACGTGAAATTTCATCGAGCCAATCGGTATCCGAATACCTCATCGTTTTCTTACTATTGATATAACCATCATACAAGCCATTGACCGTATAGTTCACATAGCTGCTTGTCGCAGGATTCCAAACCGTAATCGGAGTACCCGAAGCCGCATTCAGATTTAATCCGTAATTGCTTGCGTAAGTCACAGGGTCAAGTCCGTCGTTCAATGCAGCCTGTGCCATAGCCGTGGCATATTCGGCTGAATTCGATAATTTCATCAACGATTGGGAAGTGTAGAACTGAGCTGTCAGATTTGCGGAGAAGTCCACCTTAATCTTATCTCCCTTCTTCCCTTTCTTGGTAGTAATGATGATGACACCGTTCGAAGCGCGCGAACCATAAATAGAAGCGGAAGCCGCATCTTTCAGAACCTGCATACTTTCAATATCATTCGCGTTCAAGGAATTCAAAGCCTGATTCGTAGGCACACCGTCAATCACATACAACGGGTCTTGCGATGAATTAAAAGAACCGATACCACGAATGCGCACCGTACCTGTACCGATAGGCGAACCTGTTGTAGTGATAGTCATACCCGGAACTTTACCTTGCAAAGCCCGCATCGGGTCCATATCCGAATTGGTTTTCAATTCATCTGTAGAAACGACCGCAACCGAACCGGTCAAGTCCGCCTTACGTTGGCTTTGATAACCAGTTACAACGACCTCATCCAGTAACTCGGAATCTTCTTCCAACGTAACACTCATTACACTCTGCGCTTTCAAGGTCTGAGTCTTACACCCTACATAAGAGATGGAAATTTCCGCCCCTTCTTTCACCGTTAGAGAAAACTTACCATCCAAATCTGTAATGGTACCGTTCCGGTCGTTGCCAACCTCAATTACCGATGCTCCGATAACGGGAAATCCGTCTGCCTTGGAGACCACCGTTCCGCTCACTTGCAGGTTTTGTGCCTGCACCGCTGCACTGAATCCGACAAGAAAGAGTGCAAATAGGAATAATTTTTTCATGCCTTCCATAATGCATTAAATTTAATTGTTGAACAAATATATGAATTTACTCGTTAAATCTCAAAAGCCTCTTGCTCCTGAGAACACTGCAAAAGTAGAGGGAAGCAGAAAAAGCATCGGAAAAAAATGTTTCAACCTCAATCAATTATGTTTCATGTAACATTTTTGATAGAAGTTGAAACATTTTTAGTAACGGACGAATCCATATCTTCATCAGACTTCCCCAAGAAAGGCATCTGCATCTCCAGTACTGGGCTTCTCAGTCCTCTATAAATCCTACTAGGGTAGGACTGCAGTCCTACCCTATATAAAACTGCAGTACTGACTCGGAAAAACAGCAGTCCTACCCTAATAGGATTGGAAACGCAATAAATTGACTTGTCTGATTCATCCATTTCCGATACGCACATCAACGTGATGCATCGGACACGGAAGGCTCATAGTTGAAAAAATCGAAGTAAGCCTGTGCATCACCTTCGGCAAAAAGCCCCAAGTAAATACCCGTAAATCCGCCATTGGTTTCCGAACTAAGGAAACGGGTGTTCATCCGTCCGGCTTCTTTATAATGCGTACCGTCAATGGAATAAAAGAACGTATAAAATTCGGCATTCCCTTTTACCCGTACATAAACAAAGTCATCGGGCACTTTTCCAACCGTACTCTCATGACAAAGTTCACCCAACCGATAACGGAGCTTCAGTTGATTATCCGAAATAAACAAATCGTAATGAGCAAAAGGACACATGTAGACGGTAAGCCCCGCATTGCCTTTCCCTTGTGCATGAAAAGCTGTCGTTACTTGGAAATCAATGTCCTGCTGGCGTCTTCCGACAAACGAAGGCGAACCGGAATCGTCCAGTTGCTTCTCACTTCCTTTGATGCGCAAGAAACCTTTCCGCTCGGTCAACGAATAATTTTCCCATACAGGCACGCCCTGCCAATTCCATTCCACTCCTAATTTCGAGTTATTAAAATCCTCATCGGACGTATTCGAAAGAGGGACTTGAGGAAGTGTCTTTACTTGGCTCATATCCAAATCTATGGTTCCGTCATTGTTTACCACAGGCCAGCCTGCGGCATTCCATTCAACTGGAGCCAAAAAGGTTTCGCGCCCCAACAAATGATGTTGGCCTCCTTGTGTCCGGAAACCAAGGCAAACCAACCACCACGAACCGTCGTGCGCCTGAACCATATCGGCATGGCCTACCCCTTGTATCGGATTGTCTTGCGCATTCATATTGATATGAGTCAGAATCGGATTGGCAGGGTTACTCTCGTAAGGACCTGCAATGTCCCGGCTCCGGGCAATAGTCACCTTGTGGCCGTATTCCGTACCTCCTTCGCTTATCAGCAAGTAATACCAGCCTTCGCGTTTATAGATATGAGGACCTTCGGGATAACGTCCTCCCGTACCCGCCCAAATACAGCGTGACTCCGTAAGCTGCTTTCCGCTTTTCGGGTCTATCTCACATAGCCAGATAGCATTATCCGGATTGCTCACCATATAGCAATGCCCGTCTTCGAAATAGAGCGAAGGGTCTATTCCTTTCTGGCTTAACCATACAGGCTCCGACCATTCCCCGCGCGGGTCATCGGTATATACCAGGAAATTGCCACGGTCGGAATTGTTGGTCGTAATCATGTAATAAATTCCGTCATTGTACCGGATAGTAGGGGCATAAATTCCTCCCCACATATTTCCGCCTACCAACTTGAGTTGCGATTCACGGTCGAGCACATGCCCAATCTGTTCCCAATGCACCAAATCGCGGCTATGGAAGAGAGGCACACCCGGAAAATATTCGAATGAACTGTTCACCAGATAATAATCCTCGCCTACGCAGCAAACACTCGGATCGGGATGAAACCCCTGAATAACGGGGTTCTGATAGCCTTGCGCAAAAAGGCTTACTGCGCAAAAGCACGAAACGATGAAACTAATAAAGGTCTTTTTCATAAAATACAAACGTGTTTTAAATGGTTGAATAGATAACGCTAAATGCAACAACAAATGTACGCAATTAAGCAAAACATGCAAGACTCAAATGTTACCGCATAAGGTATGAAATGTTATCTGCCCTCCCATTAAAGGCACGGCACCACCTCCAGCCGGGTATCGGGATACTCCTTCCGCAACAAATGCCGGATATATTCCTCGGTGTCCTGCCGGATTAAGGCATCATCTTCTTCGGGGAAGAGATTATAAACCAATGTATGCAGGCGGATGCCTCGCCGCCCGATTGCCTCTAAGCTCAGCAACAGATGATTGATGCTGCCCAACCTGCCCGAAGTGACGAATACCAACGGATAGCGGTGAAGGGCAACGTAATCAATGGTCAGCAAATCGCGGGTCAAGGGCACCATCAGTCCCCCAGCCCCTTCTAACAAAACGGCATCATAGCGTTCGCTGAGCGTTTCCGTCGCCCGCTCTATCTTGCCGAAATCAATCGGACGGCGGTCTATCTCGGCTGCCAAGTGCGGCGAACAGGGATAGCTGAATATTTCGGGCATGGTCAGTTTCTCCCAGTCTTCGGGAAGCCAGCCCGTCCCCATCAGGCGGCGATGCAGTTCGATGTCTTCCGAAACATCCTCATTGCCCGTCTGCACGAGCTTCTGCGTAATGGTGCGGATGCCCGCCTCGTTCCATTTCCGCGCCAGATAACCCGTGGCATAGCTTTTGCCGATATTGGTGTCGATGCCACTCACAAAATATACATTGTCTTTCATTTCTTTTCTATTTTTTATTGAAACGCAGATTGCCGCAGATTAACGCGGATAAAAAATATCAATAATAAGATTTGCGAAAATCTGCGTTAATCTGCGTTTTCGACTAATACTTTCTACAAATCACATACATCGGATGATACGTCAGCGGAACCGTTCCGTCGGGTGCCGCGTAACGCTCTGTATAGCTACGGCAGAAAGAAGCCAGCTGAGCCTTGGTCCACGTACAACTGCGGATGCCCGTCACGCCCGTGGCTTTCAGGTGGCGCAAGACTTCCAACGGAGACGGAAACGAAAGCCTCACCTCTTCCTCGGAAGCATAGACCACCCGATACGTATCCGAAAGCGCACCCGCCAGCTCCTCCAGCGAACGGTAGGGAAGCGCATCCGATGTCAACGCCCGTATCTCTTGCGCGTTCTGCCTGCCGAAGGTGCTGAAAGCCAAATAGCCGCCTTCCTCCAACAAGCCTTTGCATCCGCACAAGAAACGTTCGGGCGCATCGAACCATTGCAATGCCGAGCACGACACTATCAGATTCTGACCGCCGGGGAACTCCAGCCGCTCGGCATCGCTTGCCGAAAAAGAAATCTCCGGGCGCAACACATCGCGCAAGAAAGGCTCCATTTCGGGGCAAAGGTCGTTCAGCAACATCCGTTCGGGATGCCAGCGGTGCAGGTAGGCACGGGTGAACAAACCCGTCCCGCACCCGATTTCGAGCACCCGCCGATGCGACTCCGCCGGCACATACAGCCCAATCAAGTCCGCCATCCGAAGGGCAATGCCGCGCTGCACCGTTGCCTGACCCAAGTAACTGCCCGAAGCCTTGGCGAAGCGGCTGCGGATTAAGGCTTTGTCCATACCGCCTCCTCTCCCGAAAGCAGACGGTCGAACAGCCCGCCGTCGTAATGCTCCACGTCCCGTTCGATGACCTCCACATCCCGCCACGCCTCGCGCTGATTGGCAGGCGGGAATATCTTGTCGCGCGTCCCGATGATAGCCTTGTCCCAGACAAAAGAAGCGGACGGACGGCACGCACAGGCTGCTAACGCCTGCAATTCTTCGCGCAACTCTTCCACGGGGCGATAAGGGCGGTGCGAGAGGAATTCCTTCACCTGCTCCGCCGTCCCGCAAATGCGCCGGCGGAAGCGCGCCAAAGCCGCATCGGAGAAATGCGCCAACGTGCCCCGGAAAACCGCTTCGGGAATCCCCCGCCTGTCGTCTATCGGAAACGGCGTACCTCCCACGGCAAGCCTCATCTGCCACGGATAGTCACGCCCTGCCAACGTCTGCCCCGCCGCCCATACGCCCATCGACCAAGCCAACAGCCGAATCTCGCGATAACCGTCCAGCAAAGCGTAATCGAAATCCGGCGAGCGGTAATCAAAACACAATAAACAGTCGTACCCGTCCGCCACCGGACGGTCGAACAACCGTTCGTCACTGCCCCAGCCCGCAAAGAAAAGCAGCAGGCGAGGGTTATTTTCTTTCTTGATAAATCGTTGTTTCATATAAAAAATCAGTTTATTTCATCAGCCGAGCACTCGAAAATGCTGCCAACGATCGTTGGCACACCAACCGAGCACTCGGAAACCGTGCCAACGATCGTTGGGAACATTCCCAAGCCCTCGGAAACTGTGCCGACGATCGTCGGGAGCATTCCTGAGCCCTCGGAAACCGTGCCGACGATTGTCGGGAGCATTCCTGAGCCCTCGGAAACTGTGCCGATGATTGTCGGGAGCATTCCCAAGCCCTCGGAAACCGTGCCGACGATTGTCGGGAGCATTCCCAAGCTCTACGGAGGCGTGAAGAAACGCTTCGGCACATAAACCGAGCCCTCCGGAGGCGCGAAGAAACGTTTCTTCATTATATGAATGTCCGCATTTCACCCAATTAATTGTAGGGGCGTATTGCGGACAGTCACTATTCATTCCTCACTATCAACTCCCCCATCCGCACGACTTCCGCTTCGGGCAAAGACGCCGTGAGCGAGAGGCGCAGGCGCGACGTGCCTTCGGGCACCGTGGGCGGACGGACGGGAAGGACATAGAAGCCGTGGCGTTGCATCCCTGCCGCCTTCAGCATCGCCTTCCCGCTTTCGCCCACCACGAGCGGGACGATATGGCTTTCGGAAGGACACGGAGAACCCGCCTGCCGGACTGCCTCGCGCACCCGTCCGGCTATCGAAGCCAAACGGACGCGGCGGTCTGCCCAATCGTCCAGCCGCTCGAACACGAACCGCGTCCAAGCCACATTGAGCGGCGGAAGTGCCGTGGTAAAGATAAGGGTTCGCATCCGATTGACCAAATAATCGCGCATCAAGCGGCTGCACACCACGTATGCGCCGACCGAAGCCAACGCCTTGCCGAACGTGCCGCACAGGAAATCAATCTCCCGCAAACAGCCCTGCTCTTCGGCGATGCCCAACCCGTGCCTGCCCCGCACACCTATGGCGTGCGCCTCGTCGACGTAGAGCATCACGTTGGGGTACATCCGTTTCAGTTCCGCCAACGCTGCCAACGGAGCCACATCGCCGTCCATGCTGAACACGCTTTCGGTCACGATGATGATGCGCCCGAAGGCAGCGTGATGTTTCTCCACCAGGCTTCGCAACTGCCGGTAGTCCTGATGCCGGTAGCGGATGGATTGCGCCGCCGAGAGACGGATGCCGTCTATCAGGCTGGCGTGCACCAATTTGTCGGCGAGTATCAGCGTATGCGCATCCGCCACCGCCGGCAAGATGCCCGTGTTCGCATGATAACCGCTGCTGAACGTCAAGGCACTTTCGCGCCCGAACCGTCCGGCAAGCAAAGCCTCCAGCTCGCGGTGCGCCGTGAAGTTGCCCGTCAGCAGTCGCGAGGAGGAAGCCGAAAGCAACCGGTCGCGCTCCGGCACGCTCCGCCAGAACTCGTCTTGCAAGGCGGCATCGGAAGCCAGCCCCAAGTAATCGTTCGACGAGAGGTTCAGCATCCGCTGCCCGTCTTGCCAAATCCATATTCCGTCGTGCCGTGCTTCGGGCAGCGTGCGCAGGTTGCCTTCCTGCTCCAATGCGTGTAATGTTTGTTCTTCTTTCATACTATTTTTTGAAACGCAGATTTTCGCAGATTAACGCAGATTTTCGCAGATTAATATTTATCCTTTATATAAAAATCTGCGTTAATCTGCAAAAATCTGCGTTGAATAATCCATCACTTCATTTCGCTTACTATTTTCACTAAGCCCGATGTCAGCTTCGCCAGCTCTTCGGGACGGATGACGAAAGGCGGCATGATGTAAACCAGCCTGCCGAACGGACGCACCCAGATGCCTTCCTCTACGAAGCGGCGTTGCATTCGTGCCATATCGACTTCCCGCCGGGTCTCGATGACACCGATGGCACCCAAGACCCGCACGTCCTTTACCTGCGGAAGCGTACGGGCTGGCTCCAACTCCCTGCGCAACTGTGCTTCGATGCGGCTCACCTTCTCTTGCCAGCCATAAGACAGCAGCAAGTCAATCGAAGCGCACGCCACCGAACACGCCAACGGATTGCCCATAAACGTGGGTCCGTGCATGAACACACGAGGCTCGCACGACGAAATCCCCTCTGCCACTTTCGCATTGGCGAGCACTGCCGAGAACGTCATATATCCTCCGGTCAGTGCCTTGCCGATGCACATAATGTCCGGATTCACCTCGGCGTGTTCCCACGCAAAGAGCTTTCCGGTGCGTCCGAATCCGGTGGCTATCTCGTCGAAGAGCAGCAGAACGCCGTACTCGCGGCACAGCTTTTCGGCTTCGCGCAAGTATTGCGGATGATAGAAACGCATCCCGCCCGCTCCCTGCACAATCGGTTCGAGTATCAATCCAGCCAGTTCTTCGTGATGCTGTTCCATAATGGCGCGCAGCGGAAGGATATCACGTTCGTCCCATTCGCCTCCGAATCGGCTTTCTGGAGCCGGAGCAAACCAGCGTACGGGCAATGCCGAGCCGAACAGGCTGTGCATACCTGTCACAGGGTCGCACACCGACATGGCATTCCACGTATCTCCGTGATAGCCCGAACGGATGGTCACGAAATTGGTCTTCTCGGGATGTCCTGCCGCATACTGGTATTGCACCGCCATTTTCAACGCCACTTCTACTGCCACCGAACCGCTATCGGCATAAAAGATGTGCCGCATCGAGGGAGGAGCTATCCGCAACAGCCGTTTGCCCAAAGCTATGGCTGGCTCGTGCGTCAGTCCGCCGAACATCACGTGCGCCATATCTTTCAGTTGGTTTTCTATCGCCCGATTCAGTTCGGAACGATTGTAACCATGCACGGCACACCACCACGAAGACATTCCGTCTACCAGTTCCGTACCGTCCGCCAACGTAATCATGCATCCTTCCGCCCGCTTCACCTTGTAGGTAGGCAACGGTTCGACCGCCGAAGTATAAGGATGCCACAGATGTTTGCGGTCGAAATCATCGAAAAGCAATTCAACATTCATAGCCTGCTTCTTTTATCCGTTCTACATCTTCTTCCACTTTCGACCCCAGCGTGGTAAGCAAATCGCCTACGATTGCCGAGTTAACTCCCGTGTACAATGCACGGCGCACACAAGCATCGCTCAACTGCGAACGTCCTCCCGCAAAGCGGAGACTGGCTTCGGGATTGACCAAGCGGAACATCGCAATGGTACGCAAGACTTCTTCTTCCGACAAAGATACGGCATCCGCCAACGGCGTTCCTTTTATCGGCTGCAATAAATTGAGCGGAATCGACCGCACCTCCAATTCGCGTAACGCAAAAGCCAATTCCACCCGATGCCCCATTGTTTCGCCCATGCCAATGATGCCTCCGCTACATACGTCCAGTCCTGCCCGCCGTGCTGCCCGAAGCGTTTCTATCTTCTCTTCCTGCGTATGGGTCGTACATAAATGTCCGAAATAAGAAGGCGCCGTCTCTAAGTTGCAATGGTATCGGGTGACTCCCGCCTCGCGTAAGTCGCGCAACTGTGCCTCATCGGCAAGCCCCAACGAAGCGCATAACTGCATACCGCTATGTTGCCGCAAATAAGCGAAACGTCCGCACAAGTCTTTCACTTCCTTATCCGAAGGACGCTTTCCGCTGGTCACCAACGAAAAACGGTTCACGCCTTGTGCCTCATTCAGCCGGGCATGACGAAGGCATTCTTCTTCCGACACCAAACCATATACCTGTACACCCGTATCGTAATGTGCGGATTGGGCGCACCATTTGCAATTCTCCGGACACCGTCCCGACTTCGCGTTGATAATGGAACACATATCAAACTTCCGCGACGCGCATCGCACCGTAATCCGATGTGCCGCCTCGCACAATTCATCCAACGGAGTTTCTTCCACCGCCCGCAATACCTCTTCCGGCTGAAGCGAAGTCCTCTCGTAATCAGCTTTCTCTATTCTTTCTATCATTTGAATTAGTAAGTTTTTAGATTGAAACGCAGATTAACGCAGATTTTCGCAGATATAATAATTAAAAATAAATCTGCGTTAATCTGCGAAAATCTGCGTTTCAACAAACATTCATCTACAAAACAAAAAAGCGGAACGGGAGAAACCCGCTTCCGAGTCTTTCCCATTCCGCTTACCTTATTATATATAGGTATATAACGCTCCGGACAAGAAACCACTTTGCCCGATGCAAATACCATTCTCTGAATCAAGAACGGAAGCAATACGGCATTCCACACCTGAGATACGGACGCAAAGATTCCTCCGCCTCCCGCATCCTGTGCCTCTTCCGTTTCTCCCGCATCGGCAAATGCGGTTACCTGCTTCCGGTTCCCGGTAGAAAAAGATTTGTTCTTGCTCAATGCCGCATCGGCAATGCTCCGGCATACGTGTCCGATAGTCACCGCTTTATGCAGGCTCATAAATGCAGCATAGCCTTTCCGGCTCCAACGGCGGAACCGAATACTGTACGCTTTATATGAACAAACCTTCTTCATTTCATTATTTTATTTAAAACGCAGATTAACGCAGATTTTCGCAAATATAATAATTAAAAATAAATCCGCGTTAATCTGCGAAAATCTGCGTTTCAAAAAACATCAATACGCTACGTTAATATTCCGTTTCATTTCGTCTTCCACTACAGCCATCATGCCTTCCACTTGTGCCAAAGCCAGCATACGGCCATGGAACGAATAACCGGCATTGTAACCTTTGTCTTCATCGCCCAACATCGTACGTCCGTGGTCTACACGCATCGGAAGTCCCGGCTTGATTTGTTCGAAGATACGGATTAAGTCGATGACATGGCCGCGTCCTTCCAGATGCGAACTTTCGATGAAGTTGCCGCCCGGCATAGCCGCCGTACTGCGCAAATGTACGAAATGCGTGCGTGAAGCGAACTTCTTCGCCAATTCGCGTGTATCGTTATGCTCGCCTGCACTCAACGAACCGGCACAGAAAGTCAAGCCGTTGTGCGGATTGTCTACAGCATTCAAGAACCAGGCGATATCTTCTTCATTGGTCACGATACGCGGCAAACCCAAGATTTGGAACGGAGGATCATCGGGATGCACACACATGTTCACACCATACTCTTCGCACACCGGCATAATGGCAGACAAGAAATAACGCATATTCTCACGCAAAGCGGCGCGGTCGATTCCGTCGTACAAAGCCAACAGGTTGCGGAAGATAGCCACCGGATTCTCGTCGCCTTCCTTGATGTTTCCGTTTACGAATCCTTGCGTCTTCACGATAATCGAGTCAATCAGTTCGTCCTTTTCGGCTTCGGTAATCACCTTGTCCAGCTCTGCCACTTTACGCAGTTCTTCTTCCGTATAATTGGCTTCAGCGCCCTTGCGCTTCAGAATCATCGTATCGAAATAAGCGAAACGCACCCGGTCGAAATACAACGAACTGGAACCGTCTGCCCATGGATGTTGCAGGTCGGTACGCACCCAGTCGATAACCGGCATGAAGTTATAGCAAATGGTCTTGATGCCGCATTTACCCAAATTGGCAAGGCTCACCTTGTAATTTTCAATCAATTGGTCACGCTCCGGACCTGCATATTTGATAGCCTCGCATACCGGAAGACTCTCTACTACCGACCAGCGCAAACCGTACGATTCGATGTACGACTTCAGGTCATTGATGGCTTCTACGGTCCATATTTCACCGTTCGGCACATCGTGAAGTGCAGTTACAATACCTTCTACTCCAATTTGTCTCAGCATAGGAAGTGTAATTTTATCTTTCTTCCCAAACCATCTCCAAGTTTTTTCCATCATAGTATTTGAGTATTTTGAATTCCTTTAAAAGACGGCGCAAGTTATCAAGAATCTTCGAAACACGCAAATGTACGTCCCATTTATTTGCCTCCGAAAAGTAATATATACTGCATACGCAGTTTCAATGCACTGAAACCGTCGTAGAAGATAGCTTACTTTGCCAACGCAGTATATATTCGTTTTCGAAGGCATATCTATTTGCCAAGTGCTCTTAGCAAAACGAGAGGTTCTCTTTTAAAAATAGTGAAATATTTCCGTAATTAAGCTGAAAACCCCTTATTCTTAACCATATTTCCTGACACAAAGACTCGGATATACAAAGAACTTTTCTATCTTTGCATCGGAAGAAAAAAAGAATACTTTATAACTCAATTAAAATAATAGAATTATGGAATTTGTAACTAACGAAAAGCTTACCATTGTTGGTGCTGCCGGTATGATCGGTTCTAACATGGCTCAAACTGCCATTATGATGGGTTTGACTCCTAACATCTGTTTGTATGACCCGTATGCTCCGGGCTTGGAAGGCGTAGCTGAAGAATTATACCACTGCGGTTTCGAAGGCGTAAACGTAACTTTCACTTCAGACATCAAAGAAGCGCTGACTGGTGCTAAATATATCGTCAACTCAGGAGGTGCCGCACGTAAGGCAGGCATGACTCGTGAAGACTTGCTGAAAGGCAACGCTGCTATCGCTGAAGAATTCGGTAAGAACGTAAAAGAATATTGCCCGGACGTAAAACACATCGTAGTTATCTTCAACCCGGCTGACATCACTGGTTTGATTACGTTGTTGTACTCTGGCTTGAAACCTTCACAAGTTACTACATTGGCTGCTTTGGACTCTACTCGTCTGCGTAGCGAATTGGCTAAATACTTCAACGTTCCTATGGACGCTGTTGAAAACTGCCGTACTTACGGTGGTCACGGCGAACAAATGGCTGTGTTCGCTTCTACAGCAAAAGTAAACGGCAAACCGTTGACTGACATCATCGGCACTGACGCATTGAGCAAAGAACAATGGGCAGAAATCCAACAGAAAGTAACTAAAGGTGGTGCAAACATCATTGCATTGCGCGGACGTTCTTCATTCCAAAGCCCGGCTTACGTTTCTATCGAAATGATTGGTGCTGCTATGGGTGGTAAAGCATTCCGTTGGCCTGCTGGTACATACATCTCAAACGACAAGTATGACCACATCATGATGGCATGGGAAACTTCAATCACTGCTGACGGTTGCCACTGCGCTGCGCTGAACGGAACTGCAGAAGAACAAGCTGCTTTGGACAAGAGCTATGCTCACCTCTGCGAATTGCGTGACGAAGTTATCGCTATGGGCGTTCTTCCTGCAATCTCTGAATGGAACAAGCTGAACCCGAACATTAAATAATAATAACGTCGACTTTGTTCTCTGAAAAGAGAAGTGTCCCGCTGACGGAAGTTGGCGGGACATTTTTTTATTCATCAGTGTTCATTCCCTAATTCCAAAGACAAACGTAACAATCCGGCTACAAAATTATGTTTGTTATGATGAATGATATGCAAGGCAGGCTGTAACGAAAGCCACGAAGTAATATGGCAATGAATAGTACATTCAATATCCGTTTCATCCCCATCGGCAAACAGCAACCGATTGAACACAATGCCCGCAGTCATATCATTTCGGGCAATACGATTCATCACCAAACCTCCTCCCCAATATCCGTTACATGGAATATCGCGGCTGGTCATAGCAGCACCCTGCCCCAACAAGACCAATTGAGACTTACCCAACAACACTAAAGGTTGTTCCAGCAATCCCCAAAAACCGGTTTCCTTTTCATGGACACTTCCATCCTCGGAAGGCGTTTTCCCATACACATAACCTAGAGTATAACTTGCAGCCTGTTCGCCTTTCGAAGGAAGTTCGTATGAAATACATCCCAGTGTAAACACGCCATCGCTCGAAGGGCAAAAACGAAACTGACGATTGAAAGCATCACTTGCCACACCGTTATAAACACTTGCCTTTAAAGTAAGCCCATTCATCGGAAGACATTCTACGTGAATTCCCATTGCCGAAAGCGGGAAAGTTGCCAATGGATAATTCAAAGAAAGAATCGGATAATCAGCATCGGCTGCACCCGTAAAAAGCCCTGTAGCCGGTGTGGTGAAATAATCGGCATCCACATTACGCAATCCCAACGATACCGAAAAGTATTTGCCAAAAAACTGACGTAAAGAAACCTGCATCAGACGAAGTGGTTTGTTTTCATCGGTATAAATGTTTGACAAGCCTAAATTATCATTATCTACCGCACCTCCTGCCTGATATGTCGCAATTGCCATTCCTTCGAATGCTGCACCTTTCCATAAACCGACATCTACACCTGCCTCTAAATAATTTATCCACGATGTCTTGCCATTTGTCATGCTCCATTCACCTTCGGTTATTGCTGTTAAATTCCATCCTACACGAGAAGATGTTTCTTGCGCCCACACTACCATTCCGCATAAACAAGCAGCAAGCCCTACTAAAATTCGATACATATTCAATCTTTGTTTTCGGTTGCGGCGCAAAGGTAATGAATTTCTTTGTAACTTTGCAACGTTATGATTGACCAAGCTACCATAGACAGAATCATGGATGCCGCACAGATTGTAGATGTGGTATCCGAGTTCGTCACCCTTCGGAAAAGAGGAGTGAACTACATCGGGCTATGTCCTTTCCACAACGAAAAAACTCCTTCATTCAGCGTATCGCCCAGCAAAGGAGTATGCAAATGTTTCAGTTGCGGGAAAGGAGGGAACGTAGTGCATTTCATCATGGAGCATGAACAACTCTCCTACTACGAAGCCTTGAAATGGCTGGCAAAGAAATATAACATCGAAATCAAAGAGCGGGAATTGACAGATGAAGAAAAGCAGGCGCATAGTTTGCGCGAAAGCCTGTTCGTGGTCAACCAGTTCGCTTCGGAATATTTTCAAGACATCCTATATAACAACATCGACGGACAACGTATCGGCATGACTTATCTGCGCGGACGTGGTTTCCGTGACGACATTATCAAAAAGTTCCAATTAGGGTACAGCACTGATAACCACAATGCATTGGCACGTGCTGCTATTCAAAAAGGATACAAAGAAGAATTTCTTGTAAAGACAGGCTTATGCTACCGCAAAGAAGACGGAACATTGCGCGACCGCTTTTGGGGACGTGTCATTTTCCCGGTACATACCATTTCAGGAAAAGTCGTGGCATTTGGCGGACGTGTATTAAGTGCTGCTACGAAAAATGTGCAGATGAAATACGTCAACTCGCCCGAATCGGAGATTTACCACAAGAGCCGGGAACTGTATGGCATCTTTTTCGCCAAACAAGCCATCGTTCGGCAAGACCGTTGTTTTTTAGTAGAAGGTTATACCGATGTCATTTCCATGCACCAAAGCGGCATCGAGAACGTAGTAGCCTCATCTGGAACTGCACTTACTTCCGACCAAATCCGACTGATTCATCGGTTTACCAACAACATCACGGTGCTCTATGACGGAGATGGAGCCGGTATCAAAGCCAGTATCCGAGGCATTGACATGCTATTGGAAGAAGGGATGAACGTAAAAGTATGTTTGCTCCCCGATGGCGATGACCCCGACAGTTTCGCCCGCAAACACAATGCTACAGATTATCAGGCATATATCAACGACCACGAAGTAGACTTTATCCGTTTCAAGACTAATTTATTAATGGAAGAAGCGGGGAAAGACCCTATCAAACGGGCTTCGCTGATATCAAGCATCGTGAAAAGCATTTCGGTAATACCTGATGCCATTGTACGTTCTGTCTATATCCGTGAATGCAGCCAATTGCTTCAAATGGAGGAGAAAGTGCTGATAGAAGCCACAGCAAAGCTCATCGAACAAGCACGTGAAACAAAATTCAAGGAACAGCAGCGCAAGAAGGAACGCGAACAACGTGCCGCAGCCTCCGTTGCCGGACCAATGCAATCTTCTCAACCCATACCCCAAGAGGACGTTCCGATGCCTCAAGTGCCACCCGAACAAGCTGGAAATCAAGAAGTATTGCCCGAACAAGTCGCACCTCCTTTCCAACCGGAAGACATTCCTGTACCTGCAGATACCTATCAAACGTTTATCCCTGCCAACGGTAACGAACAAAAGGTATTCTATGCCAAAGAAGAAGATTTAGTACGGATGCTCATCCGCTACGGAGAGAAAGTGATGTGCTATGTAGAAAATGAAGAAGGCGAACAAATACCACTCACGGTTACAGAATGCATTGCAACGGGATTGAAAGAAGACGACTTACAGTTCCACGCCCCGTTGCATCGTTTGATTCTACAAGAATGTGAAGCACACCTGAACAACCCGAACTTTAATCCCGAACGGTATTTTATTGCACATCCCGATCCTGCCGTCAGCAAACTGGCTGTAGACCTTGTAAGCGACCGTTATCAATTGAGCAAATATCATTCAAAAGGGCAAAAAATTGTAACCGACGAGGAACGGCTCTACGAACTAATTCCCCGTTTACTACTTGACTTTAAGCTTTCGATTGTAGAGGAAGAAATGAAAAATACCCTTCAGGCACTGACTAATCCAGAAATAGCCAACGACCCACAACGCTGTATGGAGATAATGAAACGCTACAAAGAATTGCAAGAAACACAAAGCGTCATGGCACAACATGCCGGTGACCGTGTAGTACTAAAACTATAACCCATCACGAAATCACAGACCAATTCACGTTCTTTTTCCTCAATTCCTTCAGCTGTTGCCAGATAACGGCATTCTCCGGAAGTATGCCTTGCGGGTCCGTTTCAAGCAAACGCTCTGCCACTTCGCGAACATACTGGAGGAGCTGACCATCACGGGCAATATCAGCAATTTTCAAATCAAATGCCACACCACTTTGTTGCGTACCTTCCAAATCACCCGGTCCACGAAGTTTCAGGTCAGCTTCGGCTATCTCGAAACCATCGTTTGTATCTACCATGATTTGAATGCGTTTACGGGTGTCTTCAGTCAGCTTATAGCCTGTAACGAGGATGCAATACGACTGGTCGGCTCCACGTCCTACCCTTCCTCTTAGCTGGTGAAGTTGCGACAAACCGAAGCGTTCAGCGTTCTCGATAACCATAACCGAAGCATTGGGCACATTCACTCCAACCTCGATAACGGTAGTCGCTACAAGTATTTGGGTCTCCTTCTCAATGAAACGTTGCATCTCCGCATCTTTCTCCGCCGCCTTCATCTTGCCGTGTACCTTACTCACCTTGTATTCGGGAAAAGCTTCGCACACGTGCAGATAACCATCTTCCAAGTTCTTAATATCCATCTTTTCGCTTTCCTGAATCAGCGGGTAGACAATATATGCCTGCCTGCCTTCTTGAAGTTGTTTGCGGATAAAGGTGTACAGCACAGCCCTACGGTTATCAAACTGGTGAATAGTCTGTATCGGCTTACGTCCTGGAGGAAGTTCGTCAATCACCGATACATCCAAATCACCGTATAACGTCATGGCAAGTGTACGGGGAATAGGCGTAGCTGTCATCACCAACACATGAGGCGGGCATGTATTCTTCTTCCAAAGCTTGGCACGCTGGGCTACCCCGAAACGATGTTGCTCGTCAATGACCACCAAGCCGAGTGAAGCAAAATTGACAGTATCTTCTATTACGGCATGTGTACCGATAAGTATCTTCACCTCTCCTGCCACTAAATCTTGCAGAATGGTTTCGCGCCGTTTGCCTTTTACGTTTCCCGTTAGCAATTCTACTCGAACCGGCATTTCCGCAAGAAAACGGGTAATGGTTTCGTAATGTTGGTTGGCAAGAATTTCAGTCGGTGCCATCATACACGCCTGATAGCCGTTGTCGAGTGCTATCAGCATCGTCATCAATGCCACAAGTGTTTTCCCGCTTCCTACATCTCCTTGAAGCAAACGATTCATCTGTCTGCCGCTCTTCATGTCACGGCGCATTTCCTTGATAACCCGCTTCTGTGCTCCGGTTAATTGAAAAGGAAGATTCTGCGCATAAAAGGTATTGAATATTTCACCGACCTTACCGAATATTAATCCACGGAACTTATTACGACGCTCCAATGTATAACGCAGGATATTCAACTGTACATAAAAAAGCTCCTCAAACTTCAGACGATATTGGGCACGCCGAAGCAAATCGGGATTCTGAGGAAAATGAATATTATACAATGCATCGTTTAACGGCATCAAATGATGCTGTTCTATCAATAGCGGACTAAGTGTCTCTTCAATTTCCTCCCGCTGGAGGGCAACAAAAAGATTCTTCATCAACTTCTCTATCGCATGCGAGTTGAGGTTGCTCCGCTTCATTTTTTCGGTTGTATTATAATAAGGTTGAAGCCCCATATTCGAAAGCACCAATTCATCTGCCGGGTCAATATCAGGATGAGCGATGTTGATACGCCCGTTAAATACGGTCGGCTTGCCAAAAACAATGTAAGGCTCGCGTGCCTTGTATTTGCCTTCGATGAATTTCAAGCCTTGAAACCAAACCAAATCGACCACCCCGGTACCATCCGAGAAATGTCCAACCAACCTTCGTTGCCTTCCTTCGCCGAACGTCTCAAAACTCAACACCTGCCCACGCAACTGGATATAAGGCATATTCCCGTCTATCTCGTGGATGTAATACAGCCGGCTACGGTCTACGTATTTATAAGGGAAATAATACAGCAAGTCCTTGAAAGAACGGATATTCAGTTCCTTCTCCAAAATAGCAGCCCGCTGGGGACCTACACCTTGCAAATACTTTATATCACGCAATGACAAGTCGGACATATATTATATCAACATTTCTGCCAGTTTTAAGTCGAACGGTGTAGTCAATTTGATGTTCTCACGATTTCCTTTGACCAATTCCACCCGATGCCCAAACGCTTCCACTACCGAAGCATCATCGGTAAAGGCGGATGTATAAGGCTGGGCATACGCTTGCTTCAACAACGACGCACGAAAAACTTGAGGAGTCTGTACTAATTTATAACGGTCGCGCGGAACGGTTTCGCTTTCTCCGTCTTCCAATATCCAACGGACTGTTTCCACCACATCTATTACAGGAATTGCCGCACCCTTCCGCTCTGCCATCCGATAACATTCCGCTATCACGTCAAGTGACACAAAAGGACGTACTCCGTCGTGCACCCCCACCAAAGCATCTTCTTCCTCCACTAAAGCCAGCCCGTTCTTTACCGAATGGAAACGAGTCTCGCCCCCATCGGCTATCTGATGCGGGAGTGTAAAGGCATACTCTTGACATAAATGTTTCCAATAATCTTGCTGGTCTACCGGAAGCACCACAATCAAATGAATAGCCTTATCGTATGCATAAAAGGCTTCTAAGGTACGCATCAAGACGGGTTTCCCTTTTATCGGAAGAAACTGTTTAGGTATGTCTCCTCCCATACGCAAGCCTTTGCCTCCGGCTACAGCTATCAGATAAGTATTCATAATTTATTCTTATTGACATTGTTTGATGGATGTCCGCATTTTACCAAATTACCTGTAGGGGCAGGGTTTGCCTGCCCAAATGCGCCCACAGATACATACGTTGATGTATTCGGGCGGGCAAACCCCGCTCCTACATTGGCAATTTGCAGATATCCATATATTATATCAATGTATTCTTATTCGGCAAAAAGCATTCCGCCTTTCACTTCTGCCACCTTAGCGGCTCCGGCAAATTTCTCAAGGATAGCGAAGCCGAACATATATGCGGCAGCCGGCCCTTTGCCCAAAATGAAGTTATCGGCAATTTCCACCATATTGCCGGTGTATTCCGCTCCTTCCAAGAACTTGTCGAATCCTGGATAGCAAGTAGCCTTCTTTCCTTTCAGCAAACCACGCTTTCCATAGACCATCGGAGCCGCGCAAATGGCTGCAAGCGGTTTTCCGGCTGCGGCAAAGCTACGCACCAAAGCATCCAACCCTGCATGCGCATCCAAATTGGTCGCACCGGGAAGTCCGCCCGGCAATACAATCATTTCAATGTCTGCTTCGTTCAAGTCTTCTATCAGGCAATCTGCCACAACAGGTACACCGTGTGCACCGGTTACGGTGGGTTCACCCATTACAGATACAGTCTTCACACTCAAACCTCCCCGACGCAAGATGTCAAGCGGGAAAAGGGCTTCCACTTCTTCAAAGCCCGTAGCTAAAAAAATGCAAATCGATTTCATACGCTTATTTCAGTTTAAAATAATAAGTAATTGTTCCTGACTGGTTATTCACACCGTCCACTTGATTGAACCTTGCACGGCGTGCCGCTTCTTCTGCCGCACGTCTCAATGCCGGATTCACCGTATTGGTCCGTTTATTTATCTGCGTACTGATTACCCTGCCCGACGGGTCTACCACAATAGTAACCACCACACGTCCTTCGTCTTGCACATTATATACCGGCAAAGGCAAACCTCCAGGACCCAACGAACGTCCGTTCAAGTCGAATACGCCCGATGCTCCGACTCCCGATGTCTTCCCTTCGTTTCCGTTTCCGGTAGGACTTCCTTGATTTCCTTCGCCTTCACTCTTTCCGGTACTGCCCATCTTGGCTCCTTTCCCGAATGCGCCGGCAATCTTACTTGATGCCGCTTGTGCCGCGGCGCGTTCTGCTTCGGCACGCTTTTCAGCTTCGGTCTTTTCCTTCGGTTTCGGACGCTCTTCCGTTACTTCCTCCTTCACGACCGGCTTTTCTTTTCGTTGCTGTTCTTGCCGGGGCTCTTCTTTTTTCACTTGCAAAGAAGGTTCGTCGGTTTGAGTTATCAACGGCTGTTCGTCTCCACCGTCAGGCAAAGACGCTTCCGATTCCGATGCCGCAGGCTGAGGAAGCAAGTCCACTTCAGTCAAGGTATAAGGGTCAGCATCGCCTTGTCCCATATCGCTGTCTCCCAACATAACGGGCACACCACCCTCTTCCTGCTTTTCGGGAAGGACAAGCACATACAAGAACAAAAACACGAGGACTGCAACATGCAGCACCACGGTTCCGATTATTCCGATTATCTTGCTTCGTTTCACAATTCTTGTTTTATTTGGAAGTTAAAAAGGAGTTATGCTTCGCAGGAGTTATGCTTCGCAGGAGTTAAAAGCCAAGACTCATCCTGTCGTAGTAAAACTATTGGTCTCTAACTCCTTGAAATAACTCCTTTTTACTCCCTGAAATAACTCCTAAAATTTAATTTACTCTTTATCAGGTCTTCGCGTAGCAAGCACCATTTTATAATGGTTTTCGTTAGCTATGTTCAACACCCGTATGATTTCCCGATACGGAATTGACTCATCGGCATACAATGCTACATACATTTCCGGTTCTCTTGCGGCACATTCCTGTAAGAAGGAAGGCACTTCATCCAGCGATAAGGGCATCTCATCATCGTTGCCGAAAGCACCGTAATAATTCAAATCCTTATCTATAATCACCCGTACCATCGGCTTTGCCGAAGTCTGCTCCGAACCTTGAGGCAACAAGACCTTAATGGCATTGGGCGAGACTACCGTAGAAGTAATCATAAAAAATATCAGCAACAGGAAAATGAGGTCGGTCATCGACGACATACTGAAGCTGGGCGATATTTTCTGTCTTCGTTTCAACGCCATAGCTTATCAGTTTTCGTTGGGTTCATTTATCAAGTCCATAAATGCCATCGTGCGGGCTTCCATTTGGCTAACCACTTTATCTACTCGATAGACCAGATGGTTATAGGCGAACATTGCCGCGATGCCGACCACCAAACCACCTACCGTAGTAATCATCGCTTCGTAAATACCACTTGAAAGCAACGTAATGTCAATGTTATTACCGGCATTCGCCATATTCCAAAAGGCACGCACCATACCGGTTACCGTTCCCAAGAAACCCAACATCGGTGCGCCACTCGATACTGTTGCGATAATAGCCAAACCATTCTCTAGTTTGGCAACCTCGATATTACCCGTATTCTCAATAGCCGCTTGCACATCCGATACCGGACGTCCCATGCGGGTAATACCTTTCTCAATCATGCGTGCCGACGGAGTATTCACCATCCGGCAATAATTGATAGCGGACTTGATTTCACCCGTCTTGATGTAATCCCGGATACGGTCCATAAACAAAGGGTCTTCCTTTGCCGCCTTGCGGATAGCAAAAGCGCGTTCAAAGAAAACATAAAAGGCAATGACCGACATGATTGCCAATACAATCATAATCCAGCCACCTTTGCATGCCATATCCCACAAATTCATTTCCGGTTCTCCCGAAGCTACAGGAGTCAGTACCGGATTCGTTCCTGCCAATGTGTCGGCAACGGTCTGTGCCGCTGCCAGCAATGTCATAGTCATCATACTCTTTCCAGTTTGTTATTTCTTCGTTGTATTTAATTTTATTATCTTTGCGTCCAACAAAGTGCAAAGTTAGCAGAATTTACGAACAACCTGCTCTCTTTACCGAATAAAGATTGATAAAAAGCTACAAGATATGCAACGGATTCTCAAATTCGCCCTTTTCGGGAACACATACCAGGAACATAAGTCGGCACACGTGACGCACCTGCTCGACATTCTGCGAAGCAAACATGCCGAAATATGCATCAGCAACGACTTCTACGATTTCCTGAAGCAACATACCAAAGCCAACCTGAAAGGATTGAAGATTTTTCAAGGGAATGATTTCAATGCCGATATGGTACTCAGCATCGGAGGAGACGGAACCTTCCTGCGTGCGGCAAGCCGGGTAGGCAAAAAGGAAATCCCTATCTTAGGCATCAATACCGGACGGTTGGGATTCCTTGCCGATGTTTCTCCCAATCAAATGGAAGAAGCTTTCGAAGAAATCTACGAAGGAAAGTACCTTGCCGAACCGCGGCGGGTGTTGCATCTCTCCACCGAAAACCATGTATTGAAAGGTTATCCTTTTGCACTGAATGAGATAGCAGTCTTAAAGCAAGATTCTTCGTCAATGATTACTATCCGTGCCTATATTAATAATGAGTTGCTCTGCACTTATCAGGCAGACGGCCTGATTGTAGCCACACCTACCGGCTCCACCGGTTATTCATTAAGTGTGGGCGGCCCGATTCTTGTCCCTCAAAGCGGTACGATCAGCCTTACCGCCGTAGCTCCGCACAGCCTCAACATACGCCCTATCGTGATACGTGACGAATGGGAAATCATGCTTGACATCGAAAGCCGGAACCATAACTTCCTGATTTCGGTAGACGGGCGAAGCGAGACATGCCGCGAAGGCACCCGCTTGCGCATTACCCGTGCTGACTATTTCGTGCGCATCGTGAAGCGGTGCAACCATACGTTCTTCAATACGCTTCGCGAAAAGATGATGTGGGGAGTAGACGGACGAATGGAACGATTGTGATTACCTCTAAACAAACTGAATATGAACAAACTGAAATCAGCACTTTGTGTATTCTTGCTTGCCTTAGGGCTGCCGATAACGGCAAAGGAATACACCTATCAGGCAGTAGAAGGCGACCTGATGAATACCCGCATCTATACCCTCGACAACGGATTAAAGGTGTACCTGTCGGTCAATGATGAAACCCCACGCATACAGACATATATCGCCGTACGCACGGGAAGCCGGAACGACCCGCCCGAAACGACCGGACTTGCACACTATCTGGAACATTTGATGTTCAAAGGGACAGAACAATTCGGCACCTCAAATGCAACAGAAGAAGCACCGCTCCTTGATGCGATTGAACAGCATTTCGAAGTGTATCGCACCTTAAAAGATTCGCTCGCCCGCCGGGCTTATTACCACGAGATAGATAGCATCTCGCAACTTGCAGCCCGTTACTTCATCCCGAACGAATATGACAAACTGATGTCATCTATCGGTGCGGAAGGCACCAATGCCTACACCAGCAACGATGTGACCTGCTATGTGGAAAACATCCCTGCCAATGAAGTGGATAACTGGGCACGGATTCAGGCAGACCGATTCCAGAATATGGTTATCCGCGGATTCCATACCGAACTGGAAGCAGTGTATGAAGAATACAACATGGGGCTTGCAAGCGATACAAACAAACTGTTTGACGCCTTAATGGCACTGCTTTTCCCTAACCATCCGTATGGCACGCAAACAACTATCGGTACGCAAGAACATTTGAAAAATCCGTCGATTGTCAATATCAAAAATTACTTTAAGCAATATTACGTGCCCAATAACGTAGCTATCTGTATGGCAGGTGATTTCGACCCCGACCAAGTGATTGCCGTTATCGACAAGTATTTCGGAACTTGGGAACCGAATCCCAATCTCTCACAACCCCAATATGCCCCTATTCCCGAACGCACTACACCGAAAGACACTACGGTAGTAGGACAAGAAGCGGAACGCCTCTACATGGCATGGAAATTCGATAAGGCAGCATCGTTTCAGACTGATACGTTGGATGTAATAGCCGATATGCTTAGCAACGGCAAGGCAGGACTCATGGACCTTGACCTCGACCAACAGATGAAATGGTTAGGCGGAGGAGCATTTACCCTTCCGTTTGCCGAATATTCTGGCTTCGTCATTGCCGGATTCCCGAAAGAAGGACAATCACTCGATGATGTAAAGACCTTGCTTCTCGAAGAAATAGACAAACTGAAGAAAGGAGACTTCAACGAAGATTTGCTCAAAGCGGTAATCAACAACAAGAAACTGGCTTATTACACCACCCTTGAAAGCAACGAAGGACGTGCCGACATATTTGTCAATGCCTTCATCAACCGTCAGGAATGGAGCGATGTGGCAAACCGCATGGACCGCATCTCGAAGATAACCAAACAACAGATAGTAGACTTTGCCAACCGTCATTTCCGCAACAACTACGTAACCGTGTACAAACGCATCGGAAACGACACTTCTATCAAGAAGATAGACAAGCCGCAAATTACCGCTATCCCGACTAACCGCGACATGCAAAGCGCATTTGTAACCGAAATAATCAATTCGAAAACAACCCCTATCCAACCGCGTTTCGTCAATTTTGATAAAGACCTGACCCAAGGAACGACCCAAAACGGCTTGCCAGTGCTTTATGTGAAGAATACCGAAAACGGACGGTTCTCGTTGAATTACTATTTCGACTTCGGTGAGGAAAGCGACAAATGGCTTCCGTATGCAGCCGATTATTGCGAATATCTCGGTACCGACCAAATGAGTGCCGAAGAATTAAAACAAAAATTCTATGAATTGGCATGTGATTTCGACATCAATGTAGGCACCAAGAGCAGCAGCATTGCCCTGCGGGGACTGTCTGAGAATATGTTGCAAGCAATGGCATTAATGGAAAACTTTATTGCTCATGCAAAAGCCGATGCCGAAGCATACGCCCAATATATTGCACTTGAAACCAAATTCCGCAACGATAATAAGCTCAGCCAAGAAAGCAATTTCAATGCATTACGCGCGTATGGCACCTACGGTCCCTATAATCAGGTGCGCAACATTCCTTCCAGCCAAGAGCTGAAAGAAATGAATCCCCAAATGCTGGTTGACAAAATTAAAGCCTTCGGAGGCTACAAACATACCGTATTATATTACGGTCCGATGGAACTGAACGAGCTTATCGCTTCGGTAGATAGCAACCATCCGATAGCCACAAGCCTTGCCGATGCTCCTGCTGGCAAGCCTTATACTTTACAACCCACTCCGAAAAACGAAGTGTTCATCGCTCCGTATGACGCGAAGAATATTTATATGATACAATACCACAACGAGAACCGTGCGTGGGACGCTACACGCCAGCCGGTTATCGACTTGTTTAATGAATATTTCGGAGGAGGCATGAATACGGTTGTGTTCCAAGAATTGCGCGAAGCCAGAGGATTGGCATACAGTGCCGGAGCCAATTATGCCACTCCAGCCTACAAAGGTATGCCCGAATATGCTATGACGTTCATTATTTCGCAAAATGACAAGATGACCGATTGTATCCGTACATTCAACGAAATCATCGACACCATGCCGCAATCGGACAAGGCATTCGAATTGGCAAAACAAGCACTATTGAAACGTCTCGCTACTGCCCGTACCACAAAAATGGGTATTATCAATGCTTATCTCAATGCCAAACACAAAGGCATTGATTACGACATCAACGAGAAAGTGTACAATGCCGTAACCTCACTGACCTTGGACAACATTGCCCGTTTCGAAAAAGAAGCTATGGCAAACAAGCCTTACCGTTACCTCATCCTTGGCAACGAAAAGGAACTTGACATGAAGGCTCTTGAGAAAATCGGTCCAATTAAACGGCTGACTACTGAAGAGATTTTCGGATACTAAAATCAGTTGATAATTGATAGTTGAGGGTTGATAGCCTAATCATAACGGATTGCTTTTATAACTCTCAACTATCAATTAATCAAATAAATTTATTTTTGCAACAAAAAATGATACGGAAAATACAACCACAAGACATCCAAGCCATAACCGACATCTATAACTTCTACGTTGCCCATAGCACAGCCACCTTCGACCTCACTCCCCTCACTCTTGCGGAAATGCAAACCAGGCTGGACGCTATCACGGCGCATCACCCTTGCTTCGTATTCGACACAGACGGAGAAATCGCAGGATATTGCTATGCCCATCCATGGAAAGAACGCGCCGCTTATAGCCAAACATGGGAAACCACGGTCTATGTCGCGCCCGGCAAAGAACGGAAAGGAATCGGCAAGCAGCTCATGAACAAACTTATCGAAACCTGCCGCCAAGCCGAATGCCACTCACTAATAGCCTGCATCACCGAAGGAAACGAAGCCAGTTGCCGCCTGCACGAGGTTTTAGGGTTCACCCAAGTCTCCCGTTTCAAAGAAGTAGGATTCAAATTCGGAAAAACATTAGGGATAGTCGACTATCAACTGATTCTCTAAATAATCCCTACGGTCCGCATACCTCCCAAAGAAGAGCCGGCTCCCACTTTAAACGCATACGGCTTCATCAGCCATCGAAGCCGTATGCGTCGGGCAACGCACCCTGCTTCGTAGCCCGATGAAGCCGTATGCATTTTTGTCAGCAAGCAAATGACATACTGGCAGGACCTCAGCGTTTTCTTTTTTCAATGATTTTTCTTACCTTTGTGTATTCTAACAAACGAAAAGACACATGATGAATCTAACAGAATTATACAGCCGTTTCCTGGAATGCGGAACGGTGACTACAGATAGCCGGAATTGTCCGGAAGGCTCGATGTTTATTGCCCTGAAAGGCGAAACATTCAACGGCAATGCCTTTGCCGCACAGGCATTGGCAAAAGGCTGCCGGTATGCGGTAGTAGACGAAGCGGAATATGCCGGCGAACGGTGCATCTTGGTAGACGATTGCCTGAAGACACTCCAGCAACTGGCAAACTACCATCGGAAACAACTGAAAACACCTGTCATCGGCATCACGGGCACAAACGGAAAGACAACAACCAAGGAATTGGTTTCTTCCGTGCTGGGCAAAAAATACAACATCTTGTTTACCCAAGGCAACTTAAACAACCATATCGGCGTCCCCATGACCTTGCTACGCCTAACGAAAGCGCACCAAATGGCAGTAGTAGAAATGGGAGCCAATCATCCGGGCGAAATCAACACACTGGTACACATTGCCGAACCGGATTACGGACTGATTACCAACGTAGGCAAAGCCCACTTATTGGGCTTCGGCTCCTTCGAGGGAGTCATCAAGACCAAAGGTGAATTGTATGATTATCTGCGCGAGAAAGGCAATGCTACCGTCTTTATCCAAAACGAGAACCCGTATCTGAACGGCATCGCCCACGGATTGAATTGCATACGCTACGGACAGACACCCGGACTTTTCATAAGCGGAAAGCTTACGTCTTGCTCTCCTTTCCTCGCCTTCGAATGGACTTCAGGCGAACACACACATCAAGTACAGACCCGCCTCATCGGTTCTTATAACCTCGACAATGCGCTGGCGGCCATCGCCGTAGGCACATATTTCGGAGTTGCAGCCGAAGACATTTGCCAGGCTTTATCCGAATATACGCCTCAAAACAACCGTTCCCAGCTGGTAGACACCGGACATAACCAACTGATAGTAGATGCCTACAATGCCAACCCCACCAGCATGACGGCAGCACTGGAAAACTTCCGTCAGATAAAGGCAAGCCCTAAAATGGTCATTTTAGGCGACATGCGGGAATTAGGCGAAGCCAGTTTGATAGAACACCAGAAAATTATCCGTCTCTTAGACGAATATCGTTTCGAACGTGTGCTATTAGTAGGTCCTGAATTTGCTAAAGCCACTTCGGCATACGAACATTTTAATAACGTAGACGAAGTAAAGAAAGCCTTGGAACAAAACAAGCCCGAAGGCTTCACGATTCTGATAAAAGGCTCGAACAGCCTGAAGCTGAGCCTGCTTCCAACAAGTTTATAATCACAAAATAATAACCTTATAACGAACCTATTCCATGAAGACCAAACTCAAACCAATTTCTTTTTGCGGTGCTTTCCTTATGCTTGCCGCAATAGGGGCAAATGCCCAAAGTTACAATTGGATAAGCAGCACAGAAGAGGATGTCTGGCAACAGGCAAAAATCAGTCTCCAAAGTAAACCTACCGGTACGGTTGACCTGACAGTAAACGAAAATGAAAAGATTGTCACGTTCAAGGCATGGGGAACCACCTTTAATGAACTAGACTGGGATGCACTTGGTGTGCTGACCCGCAATGAACAGGATGAAATATTACACAACGTATTTTCGCCCGAAGGTGACTTGCGCATTACCCGTGGACGCATTTCTATGGGAGCAAACGATTATGCCCGCTCTTGGTATAGTTGCGATGAAGTGGAAGGTGATTTCGAATTACGTTACTTTAATATCAACCGTGACAAACAGGCGATTATCCCTTTCATACGTGCGGCTCAGAAGTATAATCCGAAACTGACCTTCTGGATATCTCCTTGGTCTCCACCCAGTTGGATGAAAATACATGGTGATTATCCGGTATTGAGCAGCAAATATAACAACCTTTCGCCCCAATTGGATTACCTGCTCTATGGGAACATAGGCGGAAAGACAGACCCTGATGAAATGAAGTTGACGGGCGAACGAAACGGAAAATTCCCCCGCCAATTAGCGACTACAGATTACATGATACAAGACCCGCGTTATTTGCAAACCTATGCCAATAGCTTCTGCAAGTTCATTGACGCGTATAAAGAGCAAGGTATTCCTATTGATATGGTGATTTACCAAAACGAAGCATACAGCTATACGCCTTATCCCGGATGTGCATGGACGGCAGAAGGAACTATCCGCTTCAATAAAGAATACCTTGGACCGACTCTCAAACGTCTGCATCCCGAAGTGAAATTGTACTTGGGCACATTCAATACGAACCGACAAGACCATGTAGAGAAAATCATTGCCGACAAAGAACTTCAAGCCTACATCAGCGGCATGGCTTTCCAATGGGAAGGAAGAGAAGTGCTTCCTTCTATCCGTCAACAACATCCCGAATGGGATTACATCTGTTCGGAAAGCGAATGCGGTTGGGGAAGCTTCGACTGGAAAGCAGGAGAACATACCTTTGAATTGATGAACCATTATCTGGGCAATGGATGCAAAGAATATACATTCTGGAATTTCATCCTGACCGATAATGGTGAAAGCCCCTGGGGCTGGAAGCAGAATGCGTTGATTCGTGTAGACTCGAAAGCACGGACATTTACTTATACGCCTGAATATTATGCCGTAAAGCATTATGCCCATTATATTGGTGCAGGAACGGAAGTGATAGCATACAAGCCGGAAGGTGAGGATAAGAAACCGGTCTTGGTAGTGCGGACTCCAGAAGGGAAATGGGTGGTTATGGTTGGAAACTTCCAAGACACAGAACAATCCTTGACTTTGCAAATCGGGAAACGTTATCTAAACGCTACACTGGCTCCCCATTCAATGCATACATTTGAGATGAGGTAATATTCATAAGGAATTAGGAAGAATTAAGAGAAGGAGTTGAGAAGTTAGGCTTCTTGGTTCCTTCTTTTTTGCCATAAGACAGGGGCGTAGGGATATTCTGAAATGTATTACCGGTTGGCGGGGGTCATCTTCCCTGATGTTTTCAAATAGATTATTTGCAGAAGTCAGAAAAACTTGCAAATATTGCAATAAAAAATTGAACTACATAAAAAAAGAAAGCGAACATGAAACGTAAACTCTTATTCCTGCTCTTGTTCTTATGTGGATATAGCATGGCATACCCTCAACTGGTTCAAGTAGGCGAAGGATATAGCAATACCTCGGTCAATACAACGGTTTTCCGAAATAGTTCGTTAGTGACCGATGGAGATGTGCAATACATCTCTTATTATGACCCCGAAGGCTATTTGGTATTAGGGAAACGGAAACTGAACGAATCCGACTGGACCTTGCAACGTTCTCAATATAAGGGCAATGTGGCAGACGCACACAATGTTATCAGTATGATGGTGGATGGCGAAGGCTATATCCATGTGTCTTTCGATCATCATGGGCATCCGCTCAATTATTGCCGAAGCCTAAAGCCCGGTTCATTGGAATTGGGTCCTAAAGAAGCAATGACCGGTACAGATGAGCAGGATGTGACCTATCCGGAGTTTTATAAAATGCCGGAAGGAGACTTGATATTCGTGTACCGTTCGGGAGCTTCGGGACGGGGAAACCTGATTATGAACCGTTATGACCTCGATACCCATAAGTGGGAGAGAGTGCAGGACATCCTGATAGACGGGGAAGGGCAACGCAATGCCTATTGGCAACTCTATGTAGACGAGAAGGGTACGATTCATCTTTCATGGGTATGGCGGGAAACATGGTTGGTGGAGACCAATCATGACTTGTGCTATGCCAGTTCGCCCGATGGAGGAAAAACGTGGTATAAATCTACGGGTGAGAAATACACGCTTCCTATCCGCAAGGACAATGCCGAATATGCATGGCGCATTCCTCAGAATAGTGAGTTGATTAACCAAACCAGCATGTGTACCGATGCCGACGGGCATCCTTACATCGTGACCTATTGGTGGGAAGCGGATTCGGATGTTCCGCAATACCGGGTCGTATGGAACGACGGGAAGCAATGGCAGATGCGTCCGGTGGTGGAACGTACATTGGCATTTTCCCTGAAAGGCGGAGGTACGAAGATGATACCCATTGCCCGTCCGCGTATTGTGGTAGACGGAAACAAGGCATACTTTGTTTTCCGGGATGCCGAAAGGGGAAGCAAAGTTTCCATGGCATATACCAAGGACTTGAGACAAGGCGAGTGGAAGGTGAAAGACCTGACCGATTTCCCGGTAGAAGCGTGGGAACCCAGCTTGGATACGGAGCTTTGGAAACAACAAAAACGCTTGCATCTTTTCGTCCAGACCACTTATCAGGGAGACGGAGAGAAGACCGTTGATAAAGCTCCTACACCGGTATATGTGTTAGAAGTAGATACGGAGTAGGGTTCATCTGTGTGCTATAAAAAACACATACGGTTGCGTAGCCCGATGCATGCGGGTGAGTTGCCCGATGCAGCCGTATGCGTTTGCTGATGCAGCCTAATGGGATGAAAAACGAATTTATTAACTTAAACCAATAACGACTATGAAACAAGTATGGAAAGGAGCAATGTTATTCTTGCTCACTTTATTACCTTTTGCGAGTGCGCTTGCCAAGCCTACTGAAGCAGAGCAAGTACGGAAAATCATTGATAAGGTCAATCAGCATTGGCAGGCGACTAATTCGCCCGAAGTGCGTTCCTTCTGGGACAATGCGGCTTATCATACCGGAAATATGGAAGCCTATTTCCTGACCGGAAATGAGGCTTATCGTGCTTATTCCGAAGCATGGGCGAAACATAACGAATGGAAAGGCGCAAAGAGCAATAACCGCGCAGAATGGAAATATTCGTATGGAGAGAGTGATGAGTATGTATTGTTCGGCGATTATCAGATTTGCTTCCAGACCTACGCCGACCTGTATATGCTCGACCCGGATGATTATAAAATCCGCCGGGCACGTGAAGTAATGGAATACGAGATGAGCACTCCCAATCACGATTATTGGTGGTGGAGCGACGGTCTGTACATGGTGATGCCGGTCATGACCAA
Source organism: Bacteroides sp. An322 (assembly GCF_002161765.1). Classification (GTDB taxonomy): domain Bacteria; phylum Bacteroidota; class Bacteroidia; order Bacteroidales; family Bacteroidaceae; genus Phocaeicola; species Phocaeicola merdavium. The sequence continues at coordinate 121,487 of NZ_NFIN01000001.1, forward strand.
GCTTTATAAGATTACCCATAATCCTCTCTATTTAGAGAAATTGTATGAATACCTGCTTTACTCGGATAGCATCATGTTCGATAAAGACGAGAACCTGTACTATCGTGACGCGAAGTATGTATATCCAAAACACAAAAGCCTGAACGGGAAAAAAGACTTTTGGGCACGAGGTGACGGATGGGTATTGGCTGGTCTGGCTAAAGTATTGAAAGACTTGCCCGAAGATTACGAGCACCGTGCTTTCTTTGTAGAAAAGTTCCAAAAAATGGCGAAAGCCGTTGCGGCTATCCAACAACCCGAAGGCTATTGGACCCGAAGCATGATGGACCCTGAACACGCTCCCGGACCGGAGACAAGCGGAACCGCTTTCTTTACCTACGGCATGTTGTGGGGAGTAAATCACGGTTATTTGGATGAAGCGACCTATATGCCCGTCATTCAGAAGGCATGGAAATACCTGTCGGAAAAGGCTTTGCAAAAAGACGGTTCGGTAGGTTATGTACAACCTATTGGCGAAAAGGCGATACCGGGTCAGGTAGTAGACGCGAAGTCTACGGCTAACTTCGGTGTAGGCGCATTCCTCTTGGCAGCTTGCGAATATGTGCGTTATTTGGAAGCATCTACTCAACCCGACCGGGCTTATTGGTGCCGGCTCGCTTATCAAATGGCTGAACCCGTATTGAGCAATATGGCGAAAGGAGAACTCCAAAAGAACATGCAAGTGGAAGTAAGCCCGACATGGGACGGACGCGACAAGCGGGTGACTTATATGGAGTGCTTCGGACGCCTGATGGCAGGTATCGCTCCGTGGTTAACCTTGCCCGATGATGATACCGAAGAAGGAGCCATGCGCAAACAATTGCGTGAATGGGCATTGAAGGCATATACAAATGCGGTAGACCCCAATTCTCCCGATTACTTATTGTGGCGCAATGAAGGACAACCCTTGGTGGATGCGGCATACGTAGCCGAAAGCTTCCTGCGCGCATTCGACCAATTGTGGATGCCTTTAGACGAAACGACCAAGAAACGCTATATTAAAGAGTTTACCCAGCTTCGACGCATCGACCCGCCTTATACCAACTGGTTGCTTTTCTCGGCGACTATCGAAAGCTTCTTGGCTAAAGCCGGAGCACCGTTCGATATCTATCGCATCAATTCGGCTATCCGTAAAGTGGAAGAATGGTATACAGGAGACGGCTGGTATGCAGACGGACCCTCGTTTGCGTTCGACTATTATAGCAGCTATGTGTTCCACCCCATGTACCTCGAAACTCTTGATGCGTTGATAGATGCCGATAAACATTCACGCCTGGATTATCCCAAATACTATCAGCGTGCCTTGAAACGTGCCCAAAAGTTTAGCTTGATATTGGAACGCTTCATTTCTCCGGAAGGGACTTTCCCTGTATTCGGACGTTCGATTCCTTATCGGATGGCAACGATGCAGCCTTTGGCGCTTATGGCATGGTACAAGGAATTGCCGGCTGGGGTTACTCCGGCTCAAGTGCGTTGTGGATTGACCGCGGTATTGAAACGGATGTTTGCTTCGGGAAACAACTTTAACGAAGGAGGCTTTCTTACTATCGGATTTACGGGCCGCCAGCCTAACATTGCCGATTGGTACACCAATAACGGAAGCCTTTATATGACTTCGCTTGCCTTCCTTCCATTAGGACTTCCTGCATCGGATGCTTTCTGGACCGATGCGCCTCAGGATTGGACTAGCAAGAAAGCTTGGAGTGAACAACCTTTCCCGAAAGATCATCACTGGTCGGATGATATTCAAACAAGAGATTTATACTAACAAATAATAAGAAGTCCTCGCAATTACGGCTCTTTCATTGAAAACACTAAATGGATTCCGCATTTGCCAAATACCTGTAGGGGCAAGGTTTGCCTACCCGAATACATCCACAAATAGAACGGTGATGTCTTCAGGCGGGCAACCCCCGCCCCTACGGTTAAATGAAAGAGTCGTGATTAAAACCCTAACCGCTTGAACTCGCTTTCAAAATTCGGAGTGAACACGCCTGTGCCCAAGGCGTTGCGGATGTCTTCTAAAGTCCAAAAGCGTCCGCCGTCTAATTCTTCGCTGGGAGTGATTGTGCCGTCGTAGGTCGTGCGGTGGCTGAATACCAGTTCCTTCTCGCGGTCGGATTCGAATACATAATGAGTCAATGGTTGAGGCGTGAAGCCGGTGATGCCCAATTCTTCGCGGGCTTCGCGTCTTAATGCCATTTCCACGCTTTCGCCCAAGTCGATATGTCCGCCTACCGAAGTGTCCCATTTGCCCGGCTGTATGTCTTTCCATTCGGGACGCTTTTGCAGGAACAGTTCTCCTTGGCTATTGAATACGTGCAGGTGTACTACGGGATGCAGCAATTTGCTTCCGTTATGGCATTCGCCCCGTGTCGCCGCTCCGGTGATATTGCCTTCCTCATCTACGATGGGGAACATTTCTTTGTTGTTGTCGCTTGTCATATTCAGTATTTTTTCAATGCCGCAAATATACGGATTTTCATCTGATTTATCCGATGTTTCCGGATGAATTATCAGGATGTCTTCGCGGTAAACCACCTGATTCAGGAATTTGTTTTAATCAGTTGAAGAACTCGTATCGGGGAAAGAATACTTCATGGAGCGGTTGTGATATTTTGTATAGAATTAGATAAGATCTCATTAGTGGGGATTCATAAACTTTTGTACCTTTGCGAAAACACATTAGATTATGAAAATGCACAAGAAATCTGTTTATCGTTTTTGTTTGATGGTGGGAGCTTGGCTAGCTTGCACCTCCATGTTTGCCGGAACTCAGGGTGAAGGCAGCGTATTCATTCCGGCGGATGATGCACACATTGTTTATATGGGACGCATCAGCCACCGCATCCCGAAAGCCGTGACGTTCACTTATCCGGGTGTGAGCATCTTTGTCAACTTCGAGGGAACTTCGCTCCGCATGAAAGCCAAACCGGGAAGCGGGGATTTTATGGTAGAGATAGATGACCAGTTGCCTTACCGCATCAGTTTTACAAAGGACGATTCGGTATTGACATTGGCAGAGGGATTGCCCGAAGGCGTACACCGTGCACGTATCATGTATATCTTGGAAGGATTCGAACTGAAGCCGGTGTTCGAAGGCTTCTACGTGGACGAGGGATGTTCGTTGGCTGAGGCTCCCGTATTGCCGGAACGCCGCATCGAGTTTATCGGAAATTCCATTACCTGTGGCTATGGCGTAGAATCGAACGACCGAAACGACCCTTTCACTTACGAAATGGAGAATCATTTCTATACGTATGCGGCAAAGACGGCACGTGCTTTGAATGCGCAACATTTGGTTGTGGCACGTTCGGGCATCGGCATTTACCGGAACTTCGGAGCACCTACTTCCGGAAGCAAAGACTGTTTGCCGGCGATGTATGAACAAGTCATGTTTACCGACCCCACAGAGTTATGGGACCATAGTCTATATACCCCCGATGTGGTCTGCGTAAATTTAGGCACGAATGATACAGGTGACGGCAAGTATGATTTCGGTTTGTTGACCGACGGGTATCGGAAATTTGTCAGTCATTTGCGCGATATCTATCCGAAAGCCAAAATCGTATTATTGAGCGGTTCGATGTTGAGTGGAAAACCATTGGACGATGTGAAGCGGGCTATGGATACGGTAGTGTCAGAACGTAAGCAAGCTGGAGATTCCGAAGTTTACCGTTTCGATATGTCTCCTCAAACAGGTGCGCTGGGATATGGGGCGAATTGGCATCCCTCGATGCGCCAGCAACAGAAGATGGCAAACGAGCTTGCGGCGTATCTGAAGGAATTGATGAATTGGTAAAAGATTATCAATTTGATATAATTTGTTAGGTTAAAAACGATTTGTTATGAAAAAAAACATTGTAATGGCTTGTCTGTTAGTAGCTATGCAGACAGGTGCGTGGGCAAAAGTTGTCTTGCCCGACATTTTAAGTGACAACATGGTGCTTCAACAACAAACTGAAGTGAAGTTGTGGGGAAAAGCCAATCCGAATGCACAAGTGAACATCCGGGTATCGTGGAGCGGACAGACTTACACGGTTCAAAGCGATGCTTCGGGCAAGTGGCTGGCTAAAGTACAGACTCCTGCAGCTACTTACGAAGCACAAAGCATCACATTCTCGGATGGTGAAGAGACCAAACTAAGCAACATCCTTATTGGTGAAGTATGGTTTTGTTCCGGCCAGTCAAATATGGAAATGCCGTTAAACGGTTTCTGGAATTGTCCGATAGAAGGGGCGAATGAGACCATTGCTACCGCTTCGCAATGGAAAGGCATCCGGGTGGCTACGATTGAGAAAAACGGACAGTTGGAGCCTGTGGAAACCTGTCCTGGTAAATGGAAAGTAAGTAATCCGGAAAATGCGCCTGCTTTCAGTGCCACAGCATTCAATTTTGCCATGATGATGAATCGGGTGTTGGATATTCCTATCGGCATTATCAATTGCAGTTGGGGTGGTTCAACCGTAGAAGGATGGCTTCCTGCAAGCATTGTGAAGAATTATTCTGATATTGACTTAAAACGTGACATCCGGAAAGAAGAGCCGCACGACTGGTGGCACTACATGAGCCCGACCATTATGTATAACGGTATGCTGAAGCCTTTGCAGAATTATACCATTAAGGGATTCCTGTGGTATCAAGGCGAATCAAACGTGGGACATCCCGATTATGCCGAACGTCTGAAAACAATGGTAGACTTGTGGCGTAGCGAATGGGGATTAGGCGAACTACCTTTCTATTTCGTGGAAATCGCTCCTTTTGGTTCATACGAGGGGACAGGTAGCGCATTTTTACGTGAACAGCAGTTTAAGGCACAATCTATTATTTCGAATAGCGCATTGATTTCGACCAATGACTTAGTAGAGCCGTATGAAGCGAAGAATATTCACCCGAAGAACAAGACCGATGTGGGCAAGCGTTTGGCTTACTTGGCTTTGGCGAAGACGTATGGCGTGAAAGGCATTGCGGCTACAGGTCCTTCGTATAAGTCAATGGAAGTAAAAGACGGCAGTGTTATCCTCTCTTTCAACAATGCCGAAGACGGATTCAGCCGTTTGAGCGATATGCAAGGATTTGAAGTGGCAGGAAGCGACAAAGTATTCTATCCTGCAAAGGCAGAAGTGTACAATAATCTTCAAATCAAAGTAACATGTGATAAAGTTGCCGCTCCGGTAGCGGTCCGTTATTGTTTCCGCGATTTCCAGCCGGGCAATGTAGCCGGTATGCGTGAACTTCCGCTGTTCCCCTTCCGAACAGATAATTGGTAATAAAATATAAAACCAAATACCAAAAAATGCCAACTTGCCTTATAAACAGACAGGTTGGCATTTCTTATATCTTATCAAGAAAGACTTACCAAATGTTTACTCGATTTTCTGGAGCCACATAAAGCGAATCATCTGGAGTGATATTAAATGCATCATACCATGCTTGAATGTGAGGCAAAGCACCATTTACACGCCATTCGCCCAATGAATGCGGATCAATTTTAGTATATACACGGATTTGTTCATCGCGGATATTACCAGCCCACAAAGTTGCGTATGCTATGAAGAAGCGTTGTTCGGGAGTGAATCCGTCTTTCACTTCCAACGGAGCATCTTTAGTCGCATTTTGGAAAGCCAAGTAAGCGATGTTCAATCCTCCATGATCGGCAATATTCTCTCCTAAAGTCAATTGACCATTTCCGTGCAAACCTGGAAGCACTTCAATGTTATTAAAGAAATCCACCATCACTTGTGCACGTTCTTTGAAACGGTCTGCATCACCTTCTGCCCACCAGTCTTTCAAGTTTCCGTCTTTATCAAACTGACGTCCTTGGTCATCAAATCCGTGAGTCATTTCATGACCGATGACTACACCAATAGCACCATAATTAGCAGCATCATCAGCATTCATGTTAAAGAACGGCGGTTGAAGAATTGCAGCCGGGAAGCAGATTTCGTTGGTAGACGGATTATAATAAGCATTTACCGTTTGCGGAGTCATTAACCATTCGTCTTTGTCTACCGGTTTACCCAAACGGCTCATCATATCATTGAAGCCCCATTCTGCAGCACGACAAATGTTAGCCCAATATGAATCGTTCTTGATTTCCAGTTTTGAATAATCTTTCCATTTATCAGGATAACCTACTTTTACATGGAAAGCATCCAGTTTCTCATGAGCACGCATTTTTGTACTATCGCTCATCCATTCTTGCGCATCAATACGTTCGCCCAAAGCTATTTGCAAATTCTTTACCAGATTAACCATACGTTCCTTGGCTGCTGCAGGGAAGTATTTTTCTACATACATCTGTCCGACCAGTTCTCCTAAAACGCCGTTTACCGAGTTTACAGCACGTTTCCAGCGCGGTTGGTTCACTTGGCGTCCCGACATCACCTTACCGTAGAAATCGAAGCGGGCAGCTACGAAATCATCGCTCAAACAAGATGCAGCTGCATCAAGCAAATTATATTGCAGGTAAGAGATATGTCTAGAAAGCGGAAGAGTCGAAATCAATTTTCCAACTTCTTGAATCGGTTCGATTTGTTCCACATTCAGTTCGGCAGGAGCTTCGATGCCCAAAGCTTTCATGTATGCGTCCCAGTCGATACCTTTGATTTGCTTCTTCAATTCATCGTAAGACATTTTATGATAGTTAGCTTCAGGGTCACGGCGTTCAGTCGCACTTTTCGATACCTTGGCAATAGCGGTTTCGATTTCCATTACATCTGCTACCTTTTGCTGAGCATCAGCTTCCGAGAATCCGGCAAGCGTAAACAATTTGCCGATGTATTTCTTATATTCGTTACGAATATTTTCAGTGATGCTATCGGTATCAAGATAATACGTCTTTTCACCCAAATTGATTCCGCCTTGGCTCATTTGGAATATATTGAGTGAACTATTCTTCGGATCGGCATATACATAACAACTGAAATAAGTGCCGATGCCCTGCGTACGCATCAATTCTGCAGAAGTCGGGATAATTTGGGCTTTATCAGTCAATGCGGCAATTTTATCCAACATCGGTTTGATAGGAGTTACACCTTGTTCATTGAGAGCTACGCTATCCATTGCCAATTTGTACAAATCGCCTACTTTTTGAGCAGTAGTTCCCGCTTCATTTTGCTGTGCTGCTAATCCTTCAATTAACTCACGCAATTGTTTTTGATTGTTCTCAGCCAGTTCATCGAATGTGCCGAAACGTGAATATTCGGCAGTCAAAGGATGTGCGTCATTCCAACCTCCACATGCATAGCGGAAGAAATCAGTACCTGCGGATACGGTAGTGTCCATATTCGCCAAATCAATGCCCGAAGTGTTCGTGGCATTCTTTTGTCCGGTGCAGCCTGCCATTGCCAGTGTAGCAAAAGCAGCTACAGCTACATAATGTTTTGTTTTCATATTGTTATTAATTAAAACTTAATTCTTCATTCTCAATTCTTCATGTTCAAGCGAAAGATTTTCCCATTCGGTTTCAGCTTCAGCTATCTGCTTTTTCAAGACCTGATGAGCTTCATAGAGTTTCATATCAGAAGCTCCTTCGGGAGTTGCCATTCTGGCTTCCAATTGAGCAACTTGTTCCTCCATATCACCGATAGAGTTTTCCAAACTCTCAATCTGTTTCTCCAACTTACGGATTTTGCGGTTCAACTCTTTTTGAGCTTCATACGAAAGTTTACCTTCGCTTGCAGGTTCTTTTTCTTCTTTTTCCTTCGGCTTGGAAAACGATGAAGAAAGTTGCAACTCATTCAAATTTTCCATATTTTTCTTTTGAAGGAAATCGTAAATACCCCCAATATGTTCTTTCACCAAACCACCTCCAAACTCATACACTTTAGTCACTAAACCATCAAGGAACTCGCGGTCATGAGAAACAACAATCGCTGTACCGTCAAATTCACGGATAGCGTCTTTCAATACATCTTTCGAACGCATATCCAAATGGTTGGTAGGCTCGTCCAATATAAGTAAGTTCACCGGTTCAAGCAGGAGCTTTATCATTGCCAACCGGCTCCTTTCACCTCCCGAAAGCACTTTTACCTTCTTGTCAGAAGCCTCGCCTCCAAACATGAATGCCCCTAAAATATCACGTATCTTCAACCGGATATCCCCTTTGGCTACTTGGTCAATCGTATCAAATACTGTCAGATTCTCATCCAACAATTGTGCCTGATTTTGTGCAAAATACCCTATTTGCACATTATGCCCAATAGTCAATTTCCCCTCAAAAGGAATTTCATCCATAATGCATTTCACTAACGTTGACTTTCCTTCGCCATTCTTTCCGACAAACGCCACTTTCTCTCCTCGATGAATCGTCAGATTTACATCGTGAAATACGACATGGTCCCCATACGCTTTTTTCAAATTCTCACATATTACCGGATAATTACCCGAACGAATGGCAGGAGGAAATTTCAAGCGCAAGGCAGAAGTGTCTTCCTCATCAATTTCGATAGGGACAATCTTTTCCAATTGTTTGATACGGCTTTGCACCTGTACGGCTTTAGTGGCTTTATAGCGAAAGCGTTCGATAAATTCTTCGGTGTCTTTTATTTCTTTCTGCTGGTTTTCGTAAGCACGAAGTTGCTGTTCCCGGCGTTCTTTCCGAAGAACGACAAACTGGTCGTAAGGCACTTTGTAATCGTAGATATGTCCGCAAGAGATTTCAATAGTACGATTGGTTACATTATTAATAAAAGCCCGGTCGTGACTTACTAGCACAACGGCTCCCGGTTCCATTTTCAAGAAATTCTCCAACCATTGAATACTCTCAATATCCAGATGATTGGTAGGCTCATCTAAAAGCAAGACATCCGGATGACGCAACAAAAGTTTTGCCAACTCAATACGCATACGCCAGCCTCCGCTAAATTCACTTGTAGGGCGGTCAAAATCAGAACGATTAAAACCTAACCCCACTAAAGTACGCTCGATTTCTGCTTTATAATTTGTGCCTCCCATCATCAAAAAGCGTTCATTTTCATGCGTAAAACGGTCTATCAATTCATGATAACTTTCCGAATCATAATCTGTACGATCAGCAAGTTCTTGATTCATTTTCGCTAACCGGTCTTGCATCTCGAAAATATGTTCAAATGCCATTTCAGCCTCAGCCCTTACCGTACGTGTGTCGCTCAATATCATAACCTGAGGCAAATATCCAATGGTTATTCCCCGTTGAACAGCAACAACTCCTGCAGTAGGATGTTGAAGCCCGGCAAGAATCTTCAGCATCGTAGATTTTCCTGCACCATTCTTGCCGACCAAGGCTATACGGTCTTTCTTATTGATGACAAATGAAACATTTTCGAATAACGGAGTCACACCAAACTCCACCTTCAAACTTTCTACAGAAATCATATATTCGTCTTTACTTTACAAAATGCAGGCAAAGGTAGCATTTATTTTTAGTATTTTGCGCATAAAACCAGAAAATAAACGCAGAGACTCAAAAGCGCAAAGAATAAATTTAGAAAAGGCAAAGCTCACAGAGAATAAAAAAACCTGCGACCTTTGCCTCCTCAAAAAAATAAAAAACTTTGCGTTTCTGCGTCTCTGCGTTTGCTTTCAAATCATTATTCGGTGTAACGTTCGATGGTCTGTGCACGGTCGGGACCTACCGATACAATCTTAATCGGTGTTCCGAGTTGTTCTTCCAAGAACGAGATGTATGCATTGAACTCTTCAGGGAATTCGTCTTCACTGGTCATCTTCGTCATATCGGTTTGCCAACCTGGCATTTCCACATAAACAGGTTCTACACCTTCTGTAATATCAAACGGGAAATCACTGGTTTCTTCACCGTTTACCTTATAAGCTACACATGCTTTTACCGTAGGGAATCCGTCGAGCACATCGCTCTTCATCAGGATAAGCTGAGTAACGCCGTTCACCATAATCGCATAGCGCAACGCTACCAAGTCCACCCATCCGCAACGGCGTTCGCGTCCGGTTACGGCTCCGTATTCATGCCCCAAGTCACGGATGGTCTTGCCGGTTTCATCAAACAATTCAGTAGGGAACGGTCCTGCACCTACACGGGTGCAATAGGCTTTCATGATACCATATACTTCACCAATCTTATTCGGTCCTAAGCCTAAACCGGTACAAGCACCTGCACAAATGGTATTAGAAGAAGTGACAAATGGATATGAACCGAAATCAACATCAAGCATCGTGCCTTGTGCGCCTTCGCACAATACGCTCTTACCTTCATTCAAGAGACGGTTTATCTCATGTTCACTGTCTACCAAATGGAATTGACGTAAATATTCAATACCTTCCAACCATTGTTTCTCTACTTCAGTTATATCATATTCATAATTCAGACTCTTCAGAATCTTCTCATGACGTGCTTTAGCAGCAGCATATTTCTCATCAAAGTTATGCAAAATATCCCCTACACGCAATCCATTACGACTTACTTTATCTGTATAAGTCGGTCCGATACCTTTCCCGGTAGTCCCTACTTTCGAATCGCCTTTAGCAGCTTCGTATGCCGCATCCAATACGCGGTGAGTAGGCAGGATAAGATGTGCTTTCTTTGAGATGTGCAAACGTTCTTTCAACGGATGTCCGCTTGCTTCGAGTGCTTCAGCTTCAGCCTTGAACAAAGCCGGGTCAAGCACCACGCCGTTTCCGATAATATTGACTTTATCTCCTTGGAATATTCCCGAAGGAATCGAACGGAGTACATATTTCTGACCTTCAAATTCCAGTGTATGACCGGCATTAGGCCCTCCTTGGAAACGAGCAACCACATCATAACGCGGGGTCAGTACATCTACGACCTTCCCTTTTCCTTCATCGCCCCATTGCAAACCTAACAATACATCTACTTTCATATATTTAAGTTTTTAAGTTTTTGAATTCTTTCTACGTTTGGCTGCCATGCATTTATTACACAATCCATATATATATAAGGAATAATGCAATACATGAAAACCTTTTACCTTCGTATCCACAATAGCCTGTTTCAGATTCTCGTCTTCAAACTCGGACACTTTTCCACACGAAGTACAAATTATATGATGATGCGTCTCATTGTTGTACGAACGCTCATATTGAGAAGTGTTACCAAACTGATGTTTAATCACCAGCCCTGCATCAATCAACAAGATAATCGTATTATACAATGTCGCACGACTGACCCGGAATTTTTCCTTTTCAGCCATATACGAATATAACATATCAATGTCAAAATGTCCCTTAATGGAATAGATAGTATCGAGTATAGCATAGCGTTCGGGCGTCTTTCGATGTCCGTTCTTCTGCAGATAATCTGTCAGAATCTGTTTTACTTTTTCTCTGATATTCTCTTCCATTCAGTCAGTCATTTGGGGTCAAAGTTAATCTTTTTTACGTAATTCTGAAAAGGATTCTTTGGAAATTTTAATTCTCAATTTCCAAAGCCAGCAAACGCACTTCGGGATTCTCCGATTTCAAATAGTGTGCCAATTGTCTTCTAAGCCCTTTACGGTGCTGCTCCGATTGCCCTGCATACTTACGCAATGCCAATGCAGCAGCTTTACGCACTGTAAAATACTCACTTTCAATCGAAGTCAACGCTTGGTCTAAAAATTCAGCTTCAGCACGTTCGTTCAGAACCAAGCCTTTACCCAACAGACGTGCCATGAGCAGGAAACCGCACAACTGGAAGTATTCACGTTCATCGGCAATCCATTGAAAAACAACGTCTGAAGCGTACGGAAGGCGTTGAAAAAGATTCATTACAGTATATTCAGCCAATTCCGGATACCGCATGTCCTCTATCCATATCTCTGCAATTTCAGGATAGAACGTCTCTACCGGTTGAAGCAAGCCTGCCATAATCTTACATTCACGGATATTTTCTTTCCATAATGCTTGAGCTAATTCATGATTGGCTGCATATCCTGCCGCTATCTCTTTTATGCGAGGATATTCAATGCCGAAATTGATTTTATAGTCCATCCCTTTTTCTCGCATACTCTGCGATACGGGTCCATTCATATACAAACGGAACTTTGACTTGATTTCTTTCAATATTTCATGTAAATCCATACCTCTATTATAAATTCGAATATTCACGGCTATAGCGTAACATCTGTTCGGCATAACCTTCGGTATAAGACACTTGCACATCGGTCACATTGCCTTCCGCATCGGTTTGCAGCGTATAAACCGGATTAACAAAGCCTTTATAGGGAGCCAGATGAAGACGTTCGTAGCGTTGCAACACTTCGACATGCAATTCCGGGTCTACCTGTACGCCATAGTCTTCCACCAAACGGCGTGCTGCTTCATAATCCCCTTCGCTTTTGATGCGTTGCACTTCTGCCAATAATTTCCCGAACAAGACACGGAGCTGCATGTAATCATTGACCCGCACGTAGTTTTTCCCTTCACGTACTACCATTTCCACCACATTTGCTTCCCGTCCTTGTTCCAATGCCCAGCGGGCAATCAACTGGCGGTTCCGCATGTGAGCTTCTTCCACTGTACGCCCAGGCTCTATCCGTACCAATTGAGTCATCAACCCGTTCATCATATACGAATAATATTCGGCTTTATAAGCTTCGGCATCGGGAACCAATCCTAATTCCACCAATTTAGCGTCAGCAAGATAATACAATCCGAACAAGTCGGCACGGGCTTCCTCAATGGTCGAGCCGTAAGCTTTCAGGGCATCTGCATCTACCCCCGGAAGTAATTTGCCAGACCCGTGCCCCAAGCATTCGTGCAAGTCTGTATGCAAATCATCGGTTATATCCGCATAAGTATCCAATAGCTTAAGTTCTTCTTCACTATATACAAATTCTTCCCGGAATCCGTTGCCACGTGCGGCACGATTATAGGCTTCAGTCAGATTTCCAATTGTCACTGATTTCGAACCATGTACACTCCGTATCCAATTTGAGTTCGGCAAATTAATGCCAATTGCCGTTGAAGGATATAAATCACCTGCAAGAATAGCCGCTGTTATGACTTTCGCCGATACGCCTTTTACCGTCTCCTTCTTAAAACGTACATCTACCGGCGAATGGTCTTCAAACCATTGTGCCTGACTACTGATAATTTCAGTCCGCCGTGTAGCTTCAGTATCTTTAAAGTCTACTATCGATTCCCAACTAGCTTTCATTCCCAACGGATCACCATAACTTTCAATAAATCCGTTTACGAAATCGATATGCGATGCCGTATCTTTCAACCACGCAATGGAATAAGCATCAAACGTGTGCAAATCACCCGTACGATAAAAATCTATCAAGAGACGGATGACTTCATGCTGGGTTTCGTTTTCAGCGATTGCCTTGGCTTTCTCTAACCAATCAACAATCTTTTCAAGGGCTGCCGAATACATACCTCCCAATTTCCACACTTGTTCCTGCATCTGTCCGTTTTCTTTTACCAAACGGCTGTTCATCCCATACATAACCGGCTCTGTTTGACTTCCTTTTGCCTTTTGAACAGCATAAAACGCCTCTGCCTCCTCTTGCGTCACCCCTTCGTAATAATTTGCAGCCGAAGTCAATACCAAATCTTCCCCATCTACCTGATTTACTCGTTTCGACATGACTTCCGGATCGAAAATCACGGGAAAAAGTTTATCGCACATGTCCTGTACTGTTTCTCCTTTACCCAAAGGCAACACCGCCACCTCAACCGATGCAATCAAATCCGTAAGGTATTCTGCCGAGAATCCGGGAACAAACTTATCGCAAGCATAATGATGATGAATGCCGTTTGAAAACCATACCCGTTTCAGGTAGACTTCAAACTGTTGAAAATCTGCTGTTGTCCGGTCTCCTTGACAATGTATGTAAATGGCTTCCAGCAGTTTTCTGATTTGTAAGTTGTATTTCCCATTTTGGTCAAACAATATGTCCCTGCCTTCCAATGCTGCCTGCGAAAGGTAGTATACCAGCATCTTCTGTCTCAAGGACAATTGTTCAAACCCCGGTACACGGTAACGCAATATCTGCAAGTCTGCAAACTGCTCTACCGTATAATGAAATGTTTCTTCCATGTTGAGCTTCTAAATTTTTGAATTTACAAGTTTCCGTTTCCGGTAACCATTCGGAGTTTCCCCGACATTCTTATAAAAAGCAGCATAAAACGACTGGCGGTTTGAAAATCCAACCATGGCACTGATTTCTTCCACATTCTTGTCGGCATACCGTTTGTCAACCAATAAATGCATCGCATCTTTAATACGATATTCATTTACCAGACACGAATAATTCATTCCAAAACGGGAATTAATCACTGCCGACAAATAACGTGTATTTGTTTTCAACTCTTTCGCCAAATTTTTAGCTGAATATTCCGGATCTTTGTATTTTTTGTGCAATACCAAGATCTCTAGAATCTTATCATATAATTCATCTGCCAGTTCTGCGCGAATCATGTCACGGTAAGCAGCTTCTTTTATTTTACGTTCATGCATATTATAAGGTTTCCTCTCGGAAGTTACAATATGCTCCAATTCTTTTTTTGTTGTTTCTCCCATCTGTCTCTGTTTTTTATTGAATAGTTATATTTATACAAAAATCGCAAGTTTTTTTCTATTCTACAATAAATCCTTGGCTTATTTTTCACAATACACTATTTTTTAGCAATAATTTCTATTTTTATTATCTTTGTGCCCGATAAATGAACGCACTTATGTACAAAATACTTAAATCCTATTTCGGATACACCAGTTTCCGTCCTCTGCAAAAAGAGATTATTACCTGCATCCTTCAGAAAAAGGACACATTGGTATTGATGCCTACCGGAGGAGGCAAATCTCTTTGTTACCAAATCCCAGCTTTAATGACGGAAGGGACTGCTATCGTTGTCTCTCCCTTGATTTCCTTAATGAAAGACCAAGTAGAAGCCTTGCAAGACAACGGAATCATTGCCCGTGCATTAAACAGCACGAATGACGAAACCGCCGATGCTGCCATCCGTTTCGAATGCCGTCAGGGAAGGGTCAAACTATTGTATATTTCTCCCGAACGCTTATTGAACGAAATCAATTTTCTATTGAAGGATATCCGTATTTCCTTGTTCGCCATCGATGAAGCTCATTGTATTTCCCAATGGGGACACGACTTCCGTCCCGAATACACGCGCCTAAATATCCTTCGGGAACAATTCCCTCAAGTGCCCATTGTAGCCCTGACCGCTACTGCCGACAAAATTACCCGCCAGGATATACTGAAGCAATTATCCATGCGTGACCCGCAAGTTTTCATTTCATCTTTTGACCGTCCCAACCTCAGCCTTGACGTAAAACGCGGTTATCAGCAAAAAGAGAAAAACCGTACGATTCTTGAATTTATCAACCGCCGTGCGGGAGAAAGCGGCATCATCTATTGCATGAGCCGGAACACGACCGAAAAAGTGGCTGATATGCTGGAAGAACACGGCATATCTACAGCGGTCTATCATGCCGGACTCAGCACAGCTGCCCGCGATGCAGCACAAGAAGACTTCATCAATGACCGTGTACAAGTGGTTTGCGCCACAATTGCTTTCGGAATGGGTATCGACAAATCAAATGTCCGTTGGGTCATCCATTATAACCTTCCCAAAAGCATCGAAAGCTTTTATCAGGAAATCGGACGAGCCGGCAGAGACGGCTTGCCCAGCGACACCTTGCTGTTCTATTCGTTTGCCGATATTGTATTATTGTCCCGTTTTGCCAATGAAAGCGGCCAGCAAGAGCTGAATATGGAAAAACTGAAACGCATGCAGCAATATGCCGAAGCCGATATTTGCCGAAGACGCATCTTATTGAACTATTTCGGTGAGAGCATGGAGCATGATTGCGGCAATTGTGATGTATGCCGTAACCCTCCCCAACGTTTCAACGGCACTATCTTGGTTCAAAAAGCATTAAGCGCCATAGCCCGCACCGACCAGCAGATAGGAACCAGCACCTTAATTGATATATTAAAAGGGGCAGCCAGTGCAGATATTATCGAGCGAGGATATGACAAACTGAAGACATACGGCGTGGGACGAGACATCCCGGCACGCGACTGGCAAGATTACTTACTGCAAATGCTGAATTTGGGTTACTTCGAAGTGGCTTATAACGAAAAGAACCATTTGAAAATCACGGAAGCCGGGAAAAAAGTACTATTCGGACACGAACAAGCCCAACTGGTGGTTATCAAGCGGGAAGCGTATGAAGCCAAAAACAAACAGAAAAAGAAAAGGGCTGAACCTCAAGCTCAAGCATTACCAATGGTATTTGAAAATGAAAACGACCAATTGTTCGAAGCGTTACGGGTACTCCGGAAAAAACTCGCCGACCAGCAAGCGATTCCTGCCTATATCGTTTTGTCTGACAAAGTGCTTCACCTGCTCGCATCTTCCAAGCCCGTCACAATCGAGGCATTTGGCGAAATCAGCGGCATCGGCGAATATAAGAAAGAACGGTACGGAAAAGATTTTATCAAAGTCATCCGTCAGTTTGTCCCACAATCTGAATAAATCCGTCACCTCTTAATCTCCGATGCTGGTTTCCGTCAACATGCGTTCCAGTTCTTCGGGAGTCAGGCGCAAATGGAATTCTCCTTGATAGGCTATGGAAATTCCCCCGGTCTCTTCCGAGACAATGATAGCCATCGCGTCCGTTTCTTGCGAAATGCCTAAAGCGGCGCGATGCCTCAATCCCAACTCTTTCGGGATATTCAGATTATGGGATACCGGCAAAATACAGCCAGCCGCCTTGATACGTTTATGGCTGATAATCATTGCCCCGTCGTGTAAAGGACTGTTTTTGAAGAAGATATTCTCTATCAGGCGTTGGTTGATACTGGCATCAATGATATCGCCAGTCCGGGCAATGTCATCCAACGGGAAGTCACGTTCCATGACTATTAATGCCCCCACTTTCCCTTTGCTCATATTCAGGCACGCCATAACGATAGGCATAATGTCTTCTTTTCCCCGTTCGCCTTTCTGCCCTCCTTTAAAGAAACGGAACAGGCTGCTGGTCCGATGGCGCGAACCCAACGAAAGAAGAAAATGCCTGATTTCATCTTGAAACAATACGATAAGGGCTATGACTCCCACGCTTACCAATTTATCGAAAATGGAACCTAAGAGCCTCATCTGCAACACTTGAGAAACAATGACCCAAATCACGATAAAAATCAAGATGCCTGTAAACACGTTGATAGAACCTGAGGCTTTCATCAACTTGTAGGTCTTATATAACAAGAAAGCGACAAGCAAGATGTCAATGACATCCTTTACGGTAAGTATAGTAAAACTGAACGGCATGGCTATGAACGTTTTTTTATTGGCTAATAGAAACAGGCTGGCGCATGGCGGATACGATTTTCACCGCTTCCGAAGCGGCTTTTACATCATGCACACGCAAGATAGCGGCACCTTTCATCAAAGCAATGGCATGAACGGCTGTCGTACCGTTCAAGGCTTCTTCCGGTCCCCCTCCCAGCAGTTTATAAATCATGGATTTGCGCGATACACCGACCAGCACAGGAAGTCCGAACACACTGAATTCCTCTAACTGGTTCAACAATGCATAATTATGGGCTAACGTCTTTCCAAACCCGAAGCCTGGGTCGAGAATGATGTCTTTTACGCCCAAATCACGCAAACGTTGCACCTTCTCCGAAAAATAGAAAAGCACATCTTTCACTACGTTTGCATAATGGGGATGCTCCTGCATAGTCTGGGGAGTCCCCTGCATGTGCATAATAATATAAGGTATACCCAAACGGGCTACTACAGAAAACATATCCGCATCCATATCGCCCGCCGAAATATCGTTTATCAGGGCAACTCCATATTCTTCGGCACACATCCGCGCCACATCTGCCCGGAAAGTATCTACCGATACGATAGCATCAGGAATTTCCCGTCGGATAATATCCAATCCGAAACGCAAGCGCCGCATTTCTTCCTCAGAACTGACATCTGCCGCATTCGGACGCGAAGAATATGCGCCAATATCAATGATACTTCCTCCTTCGTTTACGATTTGGTGCACACGTTCCACAATATCCGCCTCACTCTGCTTGCGGCTTCCGGCAAAAAAAGAGTCGGGTGTCACATTCAATATACCCATAACCTGCGGTTGCGACAAGTCCATCAACCTTCCGTTTATGTTTATCTGATTCGTCATGCTTTGCTTTATTCCCTATTTTTCGTTTTACGTGCGCAAATGTACGCACAATAATTCGTTTTTTTATGTTTTCAAGACGTATTTTTCTTTCAAGCGCAAAGAAGTTTTGCCCCCAACGGGCAAGTTTATAAACGCATACGGCTTCATCGCCTTACGAAGCCTGCTTCGATAGCTGATGAAGCCTGCTTCATCGGACAACGAAGCCTAATGTGTTTTCCTTAAACAATTATTCCCTTTTTTACTTCAAAAATTGAACGGAAAAAGTATCTTTGTCCTTAGAACAATTGTAAAACAATTCAACTATGGAACAGGCGAATATAAAAGGCATTCCCTACGGCGTAGCGAATTTCGAACAAGTAAGAAAAGAAAACCTATACTATGTGGACAAAACGATGTATCTTCCCCTATTGGAAGAAGCTAGTAATTACTTATTCCTCATCCGCCCCGGTGCTGATATCGAAGCCATGCTGACGGAAATGAAGCCATGGTATAACAACTATTGTTTTGCGGAAGAATGCATAAACCAAGAACGCTTGTACAATTGCGACATGGTGCTTTATTATTTGCGTCATCAAATCTTATACAAATGTTCCCCAAAGGAAATGGTGGACAAGAACATCCGTACCGACTACAAGAAGTTGAAAATGCTGGCAGACATCGACCGAGGCAACCAGCGGGAAAACCGCATGAGCGTCATCGAAGAGATAGCCGCTACGGGGTCTATAGTGATGAACCTGAAGACATCTTTCCCTGCCGAATACGTGACTGACGATGACAACTTCCGAAGTCTACTTTATTATTATGGTCTGCTCACCATGAAGAAGAATATAGGAAGAAGAATCGAAATGACCATACCGAACAACTGCATAAAGGAACAGTATTGGAACTTTATGAGAGACTTCTTCAATAAGAGTGTTACAATGAACATAGCCTACCTGCAGGACCAGATGGACCTAATGTCTTTTGACGGAGAATGGAAACCTCTGCTCACCCGAATCGCCACGGCATACAAGGAAAACTCATCCGTGCGCGACAGCATCTTGGGCGAACACAACCTACAAGGATTCTTTAAGGCATACCTTGCCCTGAACGGACTTTATTTAGTAGAACCTGAAATTGAACTGAACTATGGATACAGCGACTTCCTGATGTTGCCCGACAAAGCGCGCTATCCAGATATAGCGCACAGCTACATCATGGAACTGAAATACGTAAAGCCCACCGCATCGGATGCCGAAATAGAGGAAAAGAGCAAAGAAGCCGATGAACAGTTAAAGAAATACAGCCAGGACAAGATTGTCATACGACTCTGCGAAGGCACACAACTCCATCTGCTAAAGCTCGTATTCCGAGGTGCAGAACTAGCTGTATGCATAGAAAACAATCCAAGTTAATGTCATAAAAATGCGAAGAATAGCTTACAAGGCAAAGTAAGTGCATTGCGTTTGAAAAGGCAATTAAGTAGGCAAATCGCGACGTTCAAATAGCATAAAAAAGTCAAATAAAAACCGCTTATTCATGCAGTATTCCGCCCCATTCCGCATTTACCAAGAAAACGATGAAATCTATGAAAGATTCACTCACACTACGGAAACGGTTGGGGCTGGAAATCAACCGCAAACTGACCGACAACCTGATAGCGGCGCATCCGCTGAGGCAATTGTTTTGGGAATGTACTTTGCGATGCAACCTGCACTGCCGCCATTGCGGAAGCGACTGTAAGAAAATAGCCGGCTATCAGGATATGCCGAAAGAAGACTTCCTGCGGGTGCTCGATAACATAGCTGCCCATACCGACCCGCACAAAGTATTCGTCATCCTGACCGGAGGCGAGCCTTTGGTACGCGAAGACTTGGAAGACTGCGGACGGGCAATCTACGAAAAAGGATTCCCTTGGGGAATGGTAACCAACGGATTGTATCTCACTCCCGAACGGTTAGAAAGACTGCTACAGGCAGGCATGCACACGGCTACCGTCAGCTTGGACGGGTTCAAGGAAGAGCATAACTGGATGCGCGGGCATCCGCAAAGCTTCGACCGTGCCACGGCAGCTATCCGTATGTTAGCTGCCCTGCCCGGATTCGTGTTCGATGTAGTGACTTGCGTCAACAAGCACAACTACGCTTACTTGGAAGAACTGAAGCAATACCTCATCGGCATCGGGCTGAAACGCTGGAGGCTGTTCACCGTATTCCCCGTAGGACGAGCAGCACACGATGCCGAACTGCAACTCTCTCCCGAAGAGTTCCGCGGAATGTTAGAGTTCATCAAACGTACCCGCCAAGCCAAAGAAATCCATATCAGCTACGGATGCGAAGGATTCTTGGGCAGCTACGAAGGCGATGTGCGCGACCATTTGTTCAATTGCCAGGCAGGTATCACCGTCGGCTCGGTACTGATAGACGGGTCTATTTCTTCATGCCCCAGCATCCGTGCCGACTATCATCAGGGCAACATCTATCAAGACGACTTTATGGACGTATGGGAAAACCGTTTCCACCCCTACCGCGACCGTGAATGGATGCGGACAGGCGAATGTGCCTCGTGCAAGTACTTCCGCTACTGTAGAGGAAACGGCATGCACCTACGCAACGAGAAAGGCGAACTGCTGTTCTGCCATTTACATAAACTGAACCAAAAATAAAACCAAGCGTATGAAAACAAACAAGCTGATGATGCGCCTTCTTTCGGGCGCACTAATTGCATTGGGATTCACCTCATGCGAAGATATGGAGGATGAATACGGATCTCCATCAAGGGATTTTCAAGTGAAAGGTGTAGTGACTGATGAAAACGGGAAGCCCATCGAAAACATTCGGGTCATCATTCGGGATGCCTACGAATATGGGTACAACCCGGATACGACCTACACCGATGCGCAAGGGAATTTTTCCAGCAACGTCATTCGTGATTACGGCTTCGTCAACGAACAGACAGCCTATTTCGATGATGTGGATGGAGAAGCCAACGGAGGTGCTTTCCAATCGGACAGCACCAGCCTGAATGATATACCATCCAAGCAAACCGAAAAAGGAGACGGAAGCTGGTATCAAGGCAAATACGAGTTCGAAGTGCAGCAAAAGCTGAAGAAAGAAGAAACCAATTAATACATAGCCTATGAAAACAAACAAATTGATGACGCGCTTCCTTTCAGGCGCATTGGTCGCATTGGGATTCACCGCCTGCGACAATGAGACTACAGATGACGTTTATCCGTTAGAATACGGCAGTCCGTCCGTAGATTATCGGGTGAAAGGCATCGTAACCGATGAAGCGGGAAACCCCATTGAAAACATCCGGGTCATTATCCGGAATGCGTGGGACAATACCCCTAACCCTTATGCCGATGATACGGTTTATACCGACAAAGGAGGAGCTTTTGCCAATGAAATGACCGGAACTGTAGGCATCGACAAGCAGAAAGTCTATTTTGATGACGTAGACGGCGAAGCCAACGGAGGGCTATTCCAATCGGACAGTACAAACATCGCCGATATGGAAGCTACACTCGTCGAAGAAGGGCACGGGAGCTGGTATCAAGGCAAATACGAATTCGAAGTGCAGAAGAAACTAAAGAAAAAAGAGGGTGTATCAAAATAGAAATAAGCTTTCATTTTGTCATCCTGAACGGAGTGAAGATTCTCGAATACACAAGCTGATGCACACGAGATTCTTCGCTATGCTCAGAATGACATTACTTTTTGATAGGCAATTTTCATTTTGAGACACCCTCTACCGAATGTTAAAAACACGACTGCCCACATAGACTGATGCGAGCAGCCTCTTTCTCAATACATGCATTCACGATTACAATCTACTTAGAACTGGAAGTAAATGAAAGGCTGGATGTCGCTGCTCTTTACTTGAATCACAATGAATATCAAAGCAATGACCAGCAATGCCTGACCGACCAAAGGAAGGCGTACCACTCCCCTACTACACGTATCCTGCCAACTGTCGGGCAACCAATGAAGCACATAACCCACGCCCATCAAGGCAAACACTTTCCAATATCCCGTAACCAACTGCATGAACAGTTCGGGATGGAAAGACGTGAAGATTTGACGTATCATGGTCTGCGAACCTTCGAAAGTCGTATTGCGGAAGAATATCCAGCAGAAGCAAACGAAATGGAAAGTCAGGATGACCGCAAAGAATTTCTTAATGCCCGTACTGCGGTAGGTCTTCGGACGATGCAACAAGCTGCGCAAGAACTTATGGATAGCCAATGCCGCACCGTGCAATCCGCCCCAAAGGATGAAGTTCCACGATGCTCCGTGCCACAATCCGCCTAACAGCATCGTCACAATCAAATTGATATACGTACGGATTTTCCCTTTCCGGTTGCCGCCCATCGAGATATACAGGTAGTCGCGCAACCACGTAGAGAGGGAAATATGCCAACGGTGCCAAAAGTCGGTCACACTGTCCGACTTGTAAGGCGAATTGAAGTTTATCGGGAAACGGAAACCCAACAACAAGGCAAGCCCGATAGCCATATCGCTATATCCGGAGAAATCACAATAAATCTGCAAGGCATAACCATATACTCCAAACAAGTTTTCAATGCCCGAATAAAGCCCCGGATTATCGAAGATACGTTCCACGAAGTTAATGCTGATGTAATCGGAGATGACCGCTTTCTTGAACAAGCCGCTCACGATAAAAAAGATTCCCTGCCCGAACATCTCGTTCGTCACCGTCAAAGGCTGACGTATCTGAGGCACAAAATCACGGGCACGGACAATCGGTCCCGCCACTAACTGCGGGAAGAACGACACATAGAAAGCATAATCCAACAGGCTGGACAACGGTTTCAAGTCGCCCCGATAGACATCCAACGTATAGCTTAACGACTGGAAAGTGAAGAAGGAAATACCCACCGGAAGGAAAATGTCGAGCGCTTCGAAATGTCCGTTCCATAGCGGGCAAAGCATCTCGTAAAAGAAATTGGTGTACTTGAAGTAGCACAACAAGCCTAAATTAATGCACAAGCTGGTCACGACCAACAGTTTCCGTTTCCAATGCGCAACGGTATGCACCATTTGCCGGGCAAGCAGGAAATCGCTCACCGTCACGATGCCCAACAAGAAGAAATAAATGCCGCTGCTCTTATAATAGAAGTAATAAGAGAACGCCGTGACGAACAGCAAACGCGCCGTCATCTTCTTCTGCAACAATGCATAAACCAAGCTAAATCCTAAAAAGAGGAACAAAAACAGCCCGCTATTGAATATCATCGGTTGCTGAGGGTCGTAGGTCAACACCTCAGCCAACTTACTCCAATCTAATTGCCACATAATCGTTGTATGCCTTTATAAATGCTTCGTGAAGCAATAACCCTTGTAATATATATCCTTCTCTCGTGAAATGAATTTTATCCCGTTGGAAAAGATTTGCACCGTTCCAGTTCAGGCAAGCGCAGCTCTTTCCTCCGACAATATCGTATAAATCCCAAACGGCAATCCCATTCTCACGGGCAAACTTCAGTTCGTTGTTTACCACCAAAGGTGTCCTCGGATTGATGACCCGCGGACCGCGTCTTCCGTTTCTTACGTATGCACCCGGAGGCGTAGTCAGCAGGAAAGCCGCATCGGGACACGCTTGTTTCAATGCAGACAGCATCGTTTTCAGGGCTTCTGTATGTTCCGAAGCCGAATAACGCCGCCCGTGTGCCTCGTTGGTGCCGAAAGAAACAATCACCAAATCGGGATGCAAACTTGCCACCTTTTCCAAACGTTCGGGCGTGGAATACGAAGCGCAAGTGGCTCCATTCACTCCCAAGATATGATAAACCACTCCAGCCCTGCCCGTCTCTACCGCCAATCCCGAAGTCTGGTAAGACACCGGAAGGTCCTCGACCGCCTTTGCCCCGAAATCATCTTCCAGACAACGGCGCATCACATACGGAAAGACATGCCCACGCACATGAGAATCGCCGATATGCACAATCCGTACCGGACGGTCTAACCGCTTCAGCTTCGTCCAAAAAGACGCTAAAGAAGCCGTCGGATCCATCAAAACATTATCTGTAGTCTGCAAGAATTGCTCCGGCATCGGATTGTCTACGGCTATAAACTCCATCAGCCGGGTCATTTCCTCACTGGAATAAATCGGTGCCGAATGCCTGTCCGGTTTGGGCTGAATGGGTAAAGTATCTTGCGCGTATGCCCATTGCCCTATCAGAAGGAGCAGCGTCAGAATATATTGTAACCTATTCATTCTCATAAGCCTTCCGTTTCTCATGCTGTTCCATTCCGTACACCAACGACTCAAATAACAATTCAGCCAAATGTTTTCCTCCTCTGAAATTGATATGGGTATAATCGTAATTTGCCATTTGAGGTTTGCTCTCCACTAACTTCACCATGCTTCCTTCGCCTCCCATAGCTTGGTAGAGGTCCCAAAAAGCGATGTGTGTTTCGGCTGCCAATGCCTGTTGGTAACGCACCAGATTCTTCACTCCCGGCATCGTACGCAAATTTCCAGCCTCATCCTTCGACTCGCGGTCGCCGATGCTGACCAGCAGAATGGAAGCTTGAGGAAAAGCCTCCTTCAAGTGATTGATGACCCGTACCATGTCGGATGTATAATAACGGTAGTTCGTGATGCCTTCCGATGCCACGTTCAGTCCGTATTGCAAGACAATCAAGTCGTATGTCCGCAAGCGGTTATAAGCCTTCAATACCGGCATCGGCACCCCGCCTAACTGCTGGCCGCTGCTGCCCCGCGTACTGAAATTATCTACAACCACTCCGTCGCTTCCATCCATGGTCACGCCATAACAAACGGCAGCAGAATCGAATCTCTCAACCGTCCATTCCACATTCCGGATATTCCCGCTTACCGTAGCCACCTGCAAGGCACCGTTGCCGGGGAATGCATACGAAACCGTATCGCTTTGATTCGTCACGGCAGACAACCAAATAGAATCGGAAGCCACGAAGAAGAAAGAAGATTCATCGCATGACTCCAAATGAGAAGCATACACTCGTTGCCCCTTCAGCGCAACCTTTGCCCCGGCAGAAGGGACATAATAATGATTGGACAAATCCTGTAGCTGGCGGTTAAAACCGATAGAATCTGTCACGGAATGCGATTGCCAACCCGAAAATTCATGCCGCACCGTAGGACGGAAACCGGCAATACGAGAAGTTATCGGCACATAACCGACCCCGCATCCGCCGAAACGCGACTGAAGCATCGCACGCAAATCGGCAGTCAATATATCGCCCTCGATAAACGAATCGCCGAAATAAGCGATGCGCACCGGACGGCGGGAAGAAGCACGCTGCGCCAAAGCGTCATAAAAACGCGACATTCCACGCATAGTCGAATCGGAATAATCTTCGATGCAAACCATGCCGGTCTTGCAGGTATCTACAAACACCGGCTTGACCACGGGAAGCAACTCCAACGAATCGGAGTCACACAACACTTCCTCTACAGGCTCCGGACGCAGGTCGGACAACAAATCGACCTTGCGCAACGTGTACCCGTCAACTTTCAGCGTAGGAAGAAAATACATCGCCAATAAGCCGCCTGTCACCAACAAAGCGAAAACAAACGTGGCTGTCACTTTATTTTTCATCGTTCTTTACTCTAAAAACGCGGCAAAGATAACAGATTTTCAGGAGACAGGCATAGAAACTACTCATAAAACTTCCCAACAGAGCGTTAGCATAAGAAGATGCTTGCCCCGCTCCCCGATTTTCTTTATCTTCGCAAACAACTTCTAAAATAACGAATATGATCACCGAAAAAGACGCTATTGATTTAATCAACCTTGCTGAAAGCTTGGAGATAAATGTTTTCATCGACGGCGGATGGGGCGTGGACGCCTTGCTGGGCGAACAAACACGGGAACATCAAGACATTGACCTGTTTGTGGAGGAAAGACAGGCGGCGCGTTTCATCCATGCCTTGCACCAAGGGGGATTCAAGGAGCGAACCGAAGCCTACTCCACGCCTAATCATATCGTTTTTGCAGATGCGGATAGGCGGACAGTGGACCTGCATTTGTTTAATTATGACGCAGATGGCTGCATTGTCTTTGAAGGAGAAACTTATCCGGCGGATACGTTCAGCGGGGAGGGTTATATCGGCAAGAAGAAAGTGTCCTGCATCCCTCCGCAGGCACAAGTCGCTTTCCATACAGGATATGCTTTTGATGACAATGATATCAGAGATGTGCTTGCCTTATGCCGCCGTTTTCATCTCCCCGTTCCAAATGAATATCTGCCTTATGCAGATTAATCCTAAATCTCCTAAATGACTTCTTGCCCACGTCAAAAAATCTTCCAATCCGCCCCGACAACCGCCGTCCCCAGCGGGGACAACGCTAAAAATTTTCTGTAAGCATCGTCCCCGGCGGGGACAGTGCTAAAAAACTTCTGTAACCTCCGTCCCCGCCGGGGACAGCATTAAAAATTTTCTGTAAGCGTTGTCCCCGCTGGGGACGGAGTTAAAAAACTTCTGCAACTATTGTCCCCGGATTTGGCTGGCTGCTCCGAAATCGCTATATTTGCGTTAACCAAAATTTTAATTGTATGAAAAAGATTGTTACATTAAACGTCAAGCAACTTCGCACCGAAGAATGCTCGGCTATCTGAAACTCGTCCTCGCCGAGACTGAAAACCTGCCGAGCGAAGAACCCCCATCTATCCTCACCACTTCCGTAAACACATATACGGATAAATTCAACGGCTACGACACTGCATTGAAAGCGTCAGCTGTAAATCCTGCCACCGTTTCGGTGACCGCGACTGATGCGGGACGCGACGATGCGTGGCGCGGGGCGAATGCCTACGTGAAGGCGATGTGCAACCACCCGACCGCTGACGTGGCAAGCGCGGCTGCCGAGGTGAAGTCGCTCTTCGACAAGTACGGCGACCCGACATCGCTGGCGCAGACCGAGGAAAGCGGCGTATTGCACAATCTCTTACAAGACTTGGAAGCGTTCGATTCCTCGAAACGCACTTTGCTTGCTCTCGATGTGTGGATTACCGACTTGAAAACGAAAGAAGAAGCGTTCCTTGCCGCAGCCGCCGCACGCACGGAAGCCGACGCAGCCCGTCAGGTGGGCATCGTGAAGGAAACGCGCACCGCAGCCGAAGCCGCCTACCGCTCGTTGGTAGATACGGTGAACGCGCTGGCGATGATAAACGGCGATACGGATTATGCCACCTTTATTGACCACGTGAACGCGATGATTGAGCGTCAGAAAGCTATCTCGAAGGCTCGCTCCACGCGGGCGAAGAAGGAGGACGAGGAAAAACCGTCGCTCTGATATTCAGAAATAAATCAATAGGGAAAAGGAGGTTGTATCGGTTTGAAACGACCTCCTTTTTGTGTGCTGTATCTCCGTGTTTTATGTTTTCCACAGAAAATCCACGAATCGTGAAAATATCCCGACGCATTATGTAACGCCTTTCCGCATCAAGCCGTGTAAATTTGCGACATCAACAAAAAGACAATGGATATGAAAGAAGTAAGATTAAACAATGGTGTCGAAATGCCCCTGATGGGCTACGGCGTCTGGCAGATTGCTCCCGCGGAATGTGAGCAATATGTATCGGAAGCCTTGAAAGCCGGATATCGCTCTATCGATACGGCTCAGGCTTATTATAATGAGGAAGGCGTGGGCGAAGCCATCAGCAAAAGCGGCATTCCACGACAGGAATTGTTCCTGACTACCAAAGTTTGGATAAGCAATGCGGGTGAAGAGAAAGCGGCACGAAGCATCGACGAGTCGCTTCGCAAACTGAAGACAGACTATATCGACCTGCTGCTCATCCACCAGCCATTTGGTGATTACTACGGAACTTATCGTGCCATGGAAAAGGCATACAAGGCAGGAAAGGCGCGTGCTATCGGACTGAGCAATTTCTACGATGCCCGTTTCGTGGACTTGGCTGAAAATATGGAAGTAAAACCTGCCGTAGTACAACTGGAGACGCACGTTTTTTCCCAACAGGTAAAGATGCGTGAGTTGATGAAGGAATACGGCACACGCCTGATGGCTTGGAGTCCGTTGGCGAGAGGGATGAACAACCTCTTCGGCAATGAAATGCTGAAAGAGATTGCCGACAGGCACGGCAAGGACATCGCCCAAATCTGCCTGAAATTCCTGACGGATGAAGGCATTATCGTCATTCCTCAATCCACCAAGCCGGAACGCATAAGAAGCAATTTTGCTCTTGATGATTTCGAACTGACGGACGATGAACAGAAAGCCATCCGCCGTTTGGATGCGGGACATCCTTTTGCAGCCGACTTCAATGACCCGGCATTGGCAAAGTATCTGCTTGGCTATGACAAGCAATTCAATCCCAATAACCAGAAATAAGAAAAAGAGGGTGTCTCAAAATAGAAATAGGCTTTCATTTTGACACACCCTCTTTTCAATATCAGATGAACCGCTCTGTTTAGTGGATAATACCCAACTTAGACGATTCCACAAACTGAATGATGTTATCGATTTCCTTGCTATGCGGAACCTGTTCGCGGATTCGGATTAACGCATCGTGTTGTGAAGTATTCGCCTTATACAGGATGCGGTATGCCTGCGCAATGTGCTTAATCAAGGTTTCCGAGAAACCGAAACGCTCCAGCACAATCGTATTGATGCTATAGAATTCAATCGGTTCGTGAGCCGCTACGATATAAGGAGGAATATCACGCACGAAACGGCATCCGCCTTGTACTACCGAGAAACTGCCCAAACGGGTATTGCCCTGCATCAATACATTCGATGTCAGAATCGAATAGTCATAAATAGTACAGCAACCTGACACTTGCGAGCCATTACCAATGATGCATTTGTTGCCGACTGTCACATCGTGCGACAAACGTGCACCTGTCATAATGAAATTTCCGTCACCGATAGAAGTCTCATGATCGGCGTGTGTACCACGGATAATCACAGCATTCTCACGAATCACGTTGTTATTGCCGACACGTGCAATGGTATCTTCACCTTTGTAAGCAAAGTCCTGCGGAACAGCCGCAACGACTGCTCCCTGATAAACTTTGTTTCCGTTCCCCATGCGCGTACCGCTCATCAAGCTGGCGTAAGGCATGATTTCATTGTCATCGCCTATCTCTACATTCTTGTCGATATAGGCGAACGGATGTACCGTTACATTGTTGCCTATCTTTGCAGACGGGTCAACATAAGCTAAAGGGCTAATCATAGTTGTTCATATTTTAAGGTTAGTATTACTGTCTGCCTCCACCCAATGCACTATACAGGTTGATGACAGCCTGCATACGCTGGAAGTTATCAGAAACTTCAGTCAGTTGCGCGCTCAACAAGTTCTGTTGTGCCGTCAGGATTTCCAAATAAGTAGCGTCTCCGCTTTGGAACAAGGCTTTGGTATAAGTCACCGCCTTATCCAATTGATCTACCTGATTGCGGTCGTGACCCAACTTCTCGTTCTGAGTATCATACAGGTGAAGCGCGTCGCTCACTTCCTGACCTGCTTCTAAGATGGTCTGCTGGTAATTCATACGAGCAATCTCCTCTTCAGCTTTCGAAACTTTCAAGTTAGCCACCAACTTACCGTTATTAAAGATAGGCTGTGCCAACGAAGCCAATGCCTGAAACATGAACTCAGCCGGATTAGCAACCGAAATTCCTGAACCATTGGTCCAACCTGCAGTACCCGTGATGTTCAATCCCGGATAGAATGCTGCCCGTGCCTGATTGGTCGTATAATATGCACTTGCTAAAGTCATCTCAGCAATCTTCACATCCGGACGGTTTTCCAATAATTGCAAAGGAACGCCCACTGTCAAGTCTTCCGGCATCACCTGCTCATCCAACGTATTACGATCTATCGGTTGAGGAGCTTTCGCCAACAATACACAGAGTGAGTTCTCTGTTTCACGCACTTGACGTTGCAGGTCAAGTAATGAAGCCTGTACTTGAGAATAAGCCGCACGCATCTGAGCTACAGCAGCTTCGGTAGTCATACCGGCAATCTTCATGGCTTCCATCGTACGCACGTTCTCCTTATAGATATCTACCGTCTGACTGGTAATCTCCACCTGACGGTCGAGCATCAACAAAGAATAATACATATTCGCAATGCCACAGATGATTTGCGAACGCACAGCTTGTTCAGAATATTGACTTTGAAGATAAGCCACTTTCTGTCCACGCTTTGTATTCAGAATCTTACCAAAGAAGTCAAGTTCCCAACTGGCTGCAACCGGAAGCGTATAAGCTTTTACATAACTTCCTCCGTCCATGCTGGTTGCAGTTCCCTGCGGAGCCAAATTGATAGAAGGCAAATAAGATAATTTGGCAGCAGTAAGCATTACTTTTGCCTCTTTCACCCGAAGGGCAGCCGCCTGCATATCCACATTGTTAGCCAATCCTTCTTCAATCAACGCCTGCAGCTTGGCATCGCGGAACACTTCCTGCCAAGGCAGGTTTCCCATATTCGTTGTATCGGTCGCAGCCAATGTATCCGTAGGCGAAACCGGGTCACGGTAGATGCCCGAGGCATCTATCGTTTCCGGACGGTCGTATGATTTATAGATGTGGCAGCTGCTCATCATAGCAGCTACACACACGATTCCTATTATTTGTTTCTTCATTATCATCTTATTTAGTAGGAGTATACTGTTCAATTTCGGATTCAACTTCGCTTTCGTCCAAGCTATCCCATTCCATCGGTTTAACCTTTTCTTGCAACCACTGGAACACCACGAACAAGATAGGCACGATGAAAATCTGGAAAATCATACCGATTAACATACCACCGATAGCAGAAGCACCCAATGTACGGTTACCGTGGGCACCTACACCGAAGGCGAACATCAACGGAAGCAAACCGATAATCATTGCCAAAGAAGTCATCAAGATAGGCCGCAGACGGGCAGAAGCACCAAGGACAGCCGCCCAAGAGATACTCATGCCTTGCTTACGGCGGTCGAGCGCGAACTCTACAATCAAGATGGCATTCTTAGCCAACAGACCCATCAACATAATCAACGCAATCTGCATATAGATGTCGTTCGACATAGTTCCCAATACCATCTTCAATGCCGGGATGCTGCCCAATGCCGAGAATCCGTTGACAAACAAGAAGCTACCCAACAGACCGCAAGGAATAGAGAGCAACACAGCCAATGGCAACAAGTAACTTTCGTACTGCGCACTCAGCAACAGGTAAACGAATACCAAGCAGAGTACGAAGATGATTCCGGTTGTATTGGTAGTCTGAGCCTCTTCACGTGCCATACCTCCCAACTCGTAACCGAAACCGGCAGGCAAGTTATCGTTAGCCACTTCGGCAATCGCCTGCAAAGCCTGACCGGAAGAGTAACCGGCAGCCGGAGAAACCATCACCTGAATAGAGGTATACAGGTTGAAACGGCTGATGACATCCGGACCGTAAATCTTCTTCAACGATACGAACTGCGAAATCGGTGCCATTTCACCGTCGCTGCTGCGTACCTTGATGCCGTTCAACGATTCAAGATTCTTCGTAGCATCGGGTTCTGCCTGAATCATGACACGGTACATCTTACCGAAGCTATTGAAGTTTGAAGCGTAAATACCGCCGAAGTAACCTTGCATCGTGGTCAAGATGTCGCTCGGGCTGATACCTGCTTTCTTACAAGCAGCCGCATCGATATCCAACTGATATTGCGGGAAGCTCGGGTTGAAGTTGGTAGAAGCCGAATTGATTTCCGGACGTTCCTGCAAAGCGGCAATGTAATCATTTACCACTTGGAAGAAGTGATCCAGACTACCACCGGTCTTATCCTGCATGTTCAACTCGATATCGGTTGAAATAGAATATCCCGGAATCATCGGAGGAGCGAAGAACAATACCTGCGCATCCTTAAAGAGTTTCTGTGAACGCATGAACAACGTGGCGACCACAATATCCGAACTCTGCTGCGTACTTCGTTCTTCCCAGTCTTTCAGCTTGATAATGATAGAACCGTAAGAAGGTCCCTGACCGCTACCGATGAAACTAAATCCGGAAATCACGGTACGTGACTGAACAGCTGGTTCGGCTGCAATCAGACTGTCCACCTGTGCCAACACTTCACGCGCACGTTCTTGAGAAGTACCGGGAGGCAAAGTCACCGAACCCATGATGGTACCCGTATCTTCATTCGGAATCATACCGGTCGGCGTAATGCTCATAAAGACAACCAGCAAAGCAATCGTACCGGCAACCAATCCCATAGACAGCCAACGCTTGTGGATAAAGAACACAACACGTTTCTTGTACTTGCCCAACAACGAATTATACGACTTGTTGAACGAAGCCTTAAACTTATCAGTCGTCATGCCGGCAAAAGCCAAGATAGCGATGATAATCATCAGCACGCAGATTACCGGATGTTCTTCGAAACTGAATAGACCGAAAATCATACCCAAAATGGCAACTATTGTAAAGAGAATGACAATCTTCGGATTCATCCACTTGCCAATCGCATCGGTATAACGTGCCACCATAATCTTACGAGATTCCTTATAGGCTGTACCCATGCGTTCTTTCAACGTAGCCTCTGAATTGTGCGGCTTCAAGAACAAGGCACACAGTGCCGGAGAAAGCGTCAAGGCGTTCAAAGCCGAGAAACCGATAGAGATAGCCATGGTCAAACCGAACTGTTGGTAGAACGTACCAGCCGTACCGCTCATGAAACTTACCGGGATAAACACGGACATCATCACCAAGGTAATGGAAACGATAGCGCCACCCAATTCGCTCATGGCATCGATAGAAGCCTCACGGGTCGACTTATACCCTTGGTCCAACTTGGCATGGACACCCTCGACGACGACTATGGCATCGTCGACCACTATGGCAATCGCAAGCACCATTGCAGACAGGGTCAGCAAGTTGATACTAAAGCCGATTAACTTCAAGGCGAAGAAGGTAGCAATCAACGCTACCGGGATAGCAATCGCCGGAATCAACGTAGAACGCATATCCTGCAAGAAGATATACACCACGATGAACACCAAGATAAAGGCTTCAATCAAAGTCTTGACTACCTCATGGATAGAAGCGAACAAGAAGTCGTTAGCACTCTGTGCAATATTGATACCCAAACCTTCGGGGAGGTTCTTTTCATAATTGGCAAGCACCTTTTCCAAATTGGCAATAGTTTCCGTCGCATTGGTTCCCGCCATCTGGTAGACAATACAAGATACCGCCTTGTGACCGTTTACTGTATTGTTGAAGTTATAAGTCAAACGGCCCAATTCCATCTCAGCTACATCTTTCAAGCGAAGCAATTCACCGTTCGGCAACGATTTGATAACGATGTCACCAAATTCGGTTTCGCTCGACAAACGTCCCTTGTAACGGATGGTGTACTGGAACGACTGGTTACCGCGTTCACCAAATTGTCCCGGAGCGGCTTCCACGTTCTGTTCTGCCAATACTCCCGTAATGTCGCTCGGCACCAACTTATATTGTGCCATCACGTCCGGTTTCAACCAAATACGCATAGAGTAGTCGGTACCCATCACATTGGCATCACCCACACCACTTACACGCTTGATTTCCGGAATCAAGTTGATACTTGCGTAGTTTTCGAGGAACTCGATGTTATATTTATCCTCCTTATCATATACGGAGAAAATCATCAACATGGAAGTCTGACGTTTCATCGTAGTCACACCGACTTTGGTTACTTCGGCAGGCAACAGACCTTGTGCCTGAGTTACACGGTTCTGTACGTTGACCTGCGCCATATCCGGGTCAGTACCTTGATTAAAGTACACCGTGATACGTGCCGAACCGTTGTTAGTAGCGGTAGACTGCATGTACATCATGTTTTCCACACCATTGATCTGGTCCTCCAACGGAGAAATCACAGAGTTCAATACGGCTTGCGCATTGGCGCCCGTATAAGTCGCGCTCACCGAAACGGTAGGAGGCGCGATGTCCGGATATTGGGTAATAGGCAGTGTGGCAAGTCCGATGATACCCAAGATTACCAACAAGATAGAAATAACGGTTGATAATACCGGACGGTTAATAAATTTATCTAGTCTCATTCTATATATACCTTATTATATATAACGATTCAGGTTTATCAATTAAATGCTGTAGCCAAATTTCCTTCACGCTGGTCTTTCAAAGCTTGCTGGTATTTGGCTTCCTTCTGTGCCGGGGTAATCGGAGTAATCTTCATACCGTCGTTCAAACGGGTTACGCCTTCTACCGCAATCTTATCGCCCGACTTCAGACCATCAAGCACAATGTAATTCTTTCCGTCGTTCAGATTCGAGATTTGGATTTCCGTGTATTTCACGGTGCTGTCCGGTTGTAATACATACACGAACTTCTTGTCCTGAATATCTACCGTAGCCGACTGCGGAACCAGCAATACGTTTTCCATAGTGTAAGGGAAGATGACATTCGCCATACCTCCGCTTCGCAAAATATTCTGCTTGTTCGGGAAAATGGCACGCATACTTACCGAACCGGTAGTCTGGTCGATAACACCACTCACGGCATCAATCTTTCCTTTTTCTGCATAGATGCTTCCGTCAGCCAATTCCAACTGCACTTCCGGCATCTTTTCCAATTGTTCTTTCAATGTGCCGCCCGCTCTGGTCAGGTTCAGCAATTCTTTCTCAGTCAAAGAAAAATACACATACATATCACCGATTTGAGACACCGTGGTCAACGGTTCTGCAATGGATGCGCTGACCAATGCGCCGATACGATACGGGAATGTACCGATAACGCCGTCCGAAGGACTGGTCACCGTGCAGAATCCCAAGTTCTGCTTAGCAGCTGTATACGAAGCTTCCGCTTGAGCTAGGCTTGCTTTTGCTGTCAACAAGTTATTAACAGCTGTCTGATATTCAAAATCACTGATAATCTTTTGCTCGTGCAGCATTTTCTTGTTGGCTTCCGTTTCGGCCAAAGTCTTCAAATTCGCCTTTGCCGATTCCACTCCGGCAGCAGCTTGATCGAAAGCAGCTTGATACTGAGTCGGGTCGATTTGGAACAACGCCTGACCTTTACGAACCGTTGCGCCTTCGTCTACACACAACTTCACAATGAATCCTGATACTTGCGGACGTATTTCGATATCCTGCAAACCTTTGATAGTCGCCGGATACTTCGTCACTTGGTTACTGGAAGTCGCGGTAATCTCTTTTACCGTGAACTCATTGTCACCCATTTGACCGCTTTGACCGCCACATGCAGTCAATACCGATATACCCAATGCCATAAGGGCTATCCGGCTAGAAGAAAAACTTCTGTTTTTTTTCATGCTCATATTCATATAATATAACTATTAGTGTTTTCTAACTTGCTTTTGATTACGAAAAATGATAAACGCACTTGTTTTTAGCAGTGCAAAGATAGAAAAAAAAATCACACCTAAGGAGGGGCGTTTAACTAAGTATAACCATAAAATAAAGAAGTTATTACATTTAGTCCTATTATTCCGACCAATTGACAAATCTTACCGACCAAATAAAAAAGCAAATTCAACAATTTACAGTTTTTTAAGCTGAAAAATCGTCTATTTGTTATTTTATTCCTACATTTGCACAGCACATTAACGATAAATCTATAAGAAGATGGTGAAAATAACAAAAGAAGCTGCCTTGCTCTACCATTCGCAAGGCAAACCAGGTAAAATTGAGGTCGTTCCGACCAAACCCTATCAAACCCAACGTGATTTGTCTTTAGCTTATTCTCCCGGGGTGGCAGAACCTTGTTTGGAAATCCAGAAAGACCCTGACACCGCATACGACTACACAGACAAAGGAAACTTGGTAGCGGTTATCTCAAACGGAACTGCCGTTTTAGGATTAGGTGATATCGGTGCCATGAGTGGCAAACCGGTAATGGAAGGTAAAGGATTGTTGTTTAAGATTTATGCAGGCATCGATGTTTTCGATATCGAAGTCAACGAAAAAGATCCGGATAAATTTATCGAAGCGGTAAAAGCGATTGCCCCGACATTCGGAGGTATCAATCTGGAAGATATCAAAGCTCCTGAATGTTTCAAAATAGAACAACGTCTGAAAGAAGAACTGGATATTCCGGTCATGCACGATGACCAACACGGAACTGCCATTATTTCAAGCGCAGGCTTACTAAACGCATTGGAAGTAGCAGGCAAGAAAATCGAAGATGTAAGAATCGTTGTAAACGGAGCAGGAGCGTCTGCCATCTCTTGTACAAAACTTTACATTTCATTAGGCGCACGGTTGGAAAATATTCTGATGCTGGACAGCAAGGGAGTCATCACCAAACAACGTACCGACCTGAACGAACAGAAAAAATACTTCGCTACAGACCGTACCGATGTACATACTTTGGCTGAAGCCATCAAAGGTGCCGATGTATTCTTAGGCTTGTCAAAAGGGAATGTCCTTTCACAAGACATGATACGCAGCATGGCTGACCACCCGATTGTATTCGCCCTTGCCAATCCGACTCCGGAAATCTCTTACGAAGACGCCATGGCGTCACGTCCCGATGTATTAATGTCTACCGGACGCTCCGACTATCCGAACCAAATCAACAACGTTATCGGTTTCCCGTATATCTTCCGTGGAGCACTTGACACCCGTGCCACCGCTATCAATGAAGAGATGAAACTGGCTGCAGTACGCGCCATTGCCGGACTGGCAAAGAAACCGGTACCCGATGTCGTAAATAACGCTTATCACGTAAATAACCTGACATTCGGTCCTGATTACTTCATCCCGAAACCCGTAGACCCGCGCTTGATTACCGAAGTGTCTATGGCTGTAGCCAAAGCTGCAATGGATTCGGGTGTGGCACGCAAACACATTACCGACTGGGACGGATACAAGAATCATTTACGCGAATTGATGGGACAAGAAAACAAGCTGACCCGCCAATTGTATGAAACAGCACGCCAAAATCCGCAACGTGTTGTATTTGCAGAAGGTATCCACCCCAATATGCTGAGAGCTGCAGTAGAAGCTAAATCCGAAGGCATCTGCCACCCGATTCTGTTGGGTAATGAAGAACGTATCGAAAAACTGGCAAAAGAATTGGATTTAAGCTTGGAAGGCATCGAAATCGTCAACTTGCGTCATGACCGTGAGGCAGAACGCCGCGAACGTTATGCACGTATCTTGAGCGAAAAACGCGCCCGCGAAGGTGCTAACTACCAAGAAGCCAACGATAAGATGTTCGAACGCAACTATTTCGGTATGATGATGGTAGAGACCGGCGAAGCAGATGCTTTTGTAACAGGTCTGTATACTAAATATTCTAACACCATTAAAGTTGCCAAAGAAGTCATCGGCATCCAGCCTGAATATAAACACTTCGGCACCATGCATATTTTGAACTCAAAGAAAGGGACTTATTTCATCGCCGATACGCTTATCAATCGTCATCCCGATACAGATGCATTGATTGATATAGCCAAATTGTCTGCAAAAGCAGTCCGTTTCTTCAACCAAGAACCGGTTATGGCAATGCTTTCTTACTCAAACTTCGGTTCCGACCAAGAAGGAAGTCCGGCTAGAGTACATGAAGCTGTAGCTTATATGCATCGTGAATTCCCTGATTTGGCAATCGACGGTGAAATGCAAGTGAAATTTGCATTAAACAACGAACTTCGTGACGAGAAATATCCGTTCACCCGCCTGAAAGGCAAAGAAGTCAACACATTGGTATTCCCGAACTTGACTTCAGCTAATGCCACTTACCAACTCATCCAAAACATG
Organism: Bacteroides sp. An322; assembly: GCF_002161765.1. Classification (GTDB taxonomy): domain Bacteria; phylum Bacteroidota; class Bacteroidia; order Bacteroidales; family Bacteroidaceae; genus Phocaeicola; species Phocaeicola merdavium. Next base: position 159,373 of record NZ_NFIN01000001.1, read on the forward strand.
AGTGAGACAGAAGTGATTGGCCCGATTCAAATGGGGTTGAACAAACCGATTCATTTCACCGACATCGAAAGTTCTGTACGCGATATTGTAAACATCACCGCTATCGCCTGCATCGATGCCATTGTAGAAAAGAAGTTGCATAATCAAGAATAAAGGATTTATGCTTTCCTTATAAACGCAGATTAACACAGATTTATGCAGATTAATTAAAACAAAAGACATCCGCGTAAATCTGCGTTAATCTGCGTTTCTTTTATCAATATAATAATCCAACCATCATGCGCAAACCCCTTACCACTTCACAATGTGTCGTGCTTGCCTTGTTTTGGGCGGCACTTTGCTTTATTGTCCTTACTTCCAGCCCGCAAATTGACGGCATGCTTATCCTTACGATACTCATTTCGGGCGCTTTGGTGTTCATTCCTATTGTCAAAGCGTTAAAAAAGGGACGAAACAAGTAGTCATTTCCACACAAAAACAAAACAAAAACAGCTTTTTGATGTTTTTTCTTCAATTCCCTTAGTAAATTGTTGCACAAATAAAAAATAATCTATACTTTTGCCACATCAAACAACAGCGAAAATAATTTATAACCTCTAATAATTTAAAGAATGAATGCAGCTAAAGTACTGGAAGATCTGAAAAGAAGATTTCCGAATGAACCTGAGTACCACCAGGCAGTAGAAGAAGTGTTAGGTACAATCGAAGAAGAATACAACAAACATCCCGAGTTCGATAAAGTGAATCTGATTGAACGTTTGTGTATTCCAGACCGTGTTTATCAGTTCCGTGTGACCTGGATGGACGATAAAGGCAACATCCAGACTAATATGGGTTACCGCGTACAACACAACAACGCCATTGGTCCCTACAAAGGCGGTATCCGTTTCCACAGTTCTGTAAACCTCGGCATCTTGAAGTTCTTGGCTTTCGAACAAACATTCAAGAACTCATTGACTACACTCCCGATGGGTGGTGGTAAAGGTGGTTCAGACTTCTCTCCGCGTGGTAAGTCAAACGCTGAAGTAATGCGTTTCTGCCAAGCTTTCATGTTGGAATTGTGGCGTCACATTGGTCCTGAAACCGATGTTCCTGCAGGCGATATCGGCGTAGGCGGACGTGAAGTAGGCTATATGTTCGGTATGTATAAGAAACTGACCCGCGAATTTAGCGGTGTATTGACCGGTAAAGGACGCGAATTCGGTGGTTCTCTGATTCGTCCCGAAGCAACAGGTTACGGAAACATCTACTTCCTGCTCGAAATGCTGAAGACCCGCAACATCGACATCAAAGGCAAGACTTGCTTGGTATCAGGTGCAGGAAACGTGGCTCAATATACAGTAGAAAAACTGATTCAATTGGGAGCAAAAGTTGTTACCATGTCCGACTCAGACGGTTATATCTACGACCCGGACGGTATCGACCGCGAAAAATTGGATTACATCATGGAATTGAAGAACCTCTACCGTGGACGTATCCGCGAATATGCAGAAAAATACGGATGCAAATACGTAGCAGGCGCACGTCCTTGGAACGAAAAGGCAGATATCGCCCTTCCTTCTGCTACTCAGAATGAAATCAACGGCGACGACGCGAAAGCATTGATTGCAAACGGTGTATTTGCCGTATCGGAAGGTGCAAACATGCCTTCTACTCCTGAAGCTATCCGCGTATTCCAGGAAGCTAAAATCCTCTACGCTCCGGGTAAAGCAGCCAACGCCGGCGGTGTATCGGTATCTGGTTTGGAAATGACTCAGAACTCTATCAAGCTGAGCTGGAGCCAAGAAGAAGTGGACGAAAAACTGAAGAGCATCATGAAGAACATCCACGAAGCTTGCGTGAAATACGGAACAGAACCCGATGGTTACATCAACTACGTGAAGGGTGCCAACGTTGCCGGATTCATGAAAGTGGCTAACGCCATGATGGCTCAAGGCATTGTATAATCAGCCCGCACATGCGACATATTCCAATCCGGTTCTCTGCAAAGGGGACCGGATTTTTCTTTTTCCTCCTCTTCCCGTCTCTTTTTAACATTCTACTTATCCATACCTATCAGTTATTTCATTACCTTTGCATCCAAATATTTACCAAAAAGACGATTATGAACTTCAGAACATGTGCGGCAGGTTTTCTCCTGTCACTCTTTACCGCTTCGTGTATTCAGGACGAAGTGCCCAATGTAGAAGCAGCTATTGACGGCTGCACCGGAGCGAATATCCAATTAGCAAGTATTGATGCCACACACAAAGAAATTGAAATCTATGTGCTTGACGGCACGGACATATCAAGACAAGAACTGAATTTTACCCTTGCCGACGGAGCAACCATCCAAACCGACGAACAAGAGGCTGGTGACCAACCGCCTTATTACAACTTCAGCCAACAACCATTACGCCGCTTTACCGTAACGTCCGAAGATGGAAACACCCAAGCGACATACATAGTCCGCATCAACAAAATGGAACTTCCAACCCATTTTTCATTTGAAAACCTGCGGGCAACTACTCCTTATCACATATTCTATCTGACCAACGAATCGGGCATCATGCAATGGGCAAGCGGAAATCCCGGATACGAACTGAGCGGTATGGCACTCAACGAACTAGAATATCCTACCACACAACACCCTGTAGGATATAGCGGAAAATGTGTCCGCCTTACCACCAGCGATACCGGTTCTTTTGGCGCCCCTATCGGTATGCCCATCGCAGCCGGCAACTTATTTATCGGCTCGTTCGATGTGCAAAATGCTGTAATGGATCCACTTGGAGCCACCCGCTTCGGCTTTCCTTTTACCAAAAAGCCCGCACGCATCACTGGCTGGTATAAATATAAAAAAGGAGAAACCTTTACAGATGAAAACAAAAATGCAGTAGAAGGGAAAACAGACATGGGCGACATCTATGCGCTTCTTTATGAAGCTCCTACCAGCGACTACACTTTGGCAGGAGACGCACTCCCTCTAGTAGGTGCCATTAACGGAAATATCGCCCTCATGGCACGCATCGACAATATGATAGAAACGGATGAATGGACCTATTTCGACCTACCTTTCGAACCGCAAAATGGCAAGACTGTAGATGCGGAAGGATTGGCAAACGGCAAATACAAACTGGCTATCGTCTTCTCTTCCAGCATCGAAGGAGCTTATTTCCGCGGAGCTATCGGAAGCGAACTATACATAGACGAAGTAGAAGTCATCTGTGAATAAAACAACCTTCAAACATGTAAAACGATATGAAAAAATACATACTTACTCTCGTTGCAATCTTCACGCTTGGTTTTGGTACAGCCCAAGCGCAATGGTCTGAACACAAAGGCTTGATTTGGTCAACCTTACACGGGCTGGAATACGAATTCAAGGCAGGCGTAAACATCGGAGGCACCTCCCCTCTTCCGCTTCCGCATGAAATCAGAAGTCTGGACAGCTACAGCCCAGGGCTTGCTATCACCATTGAAGGAAACGCTACCAAATGGATAGACGAAGCAAAAAAATGGGGCGTAAGCGTAGGACTTCGCCTCGACAGCAAGAGCATGACAACCGAAGCCACCGTAAAAAACTACGGTATGGAAATCCTGAGCGAAACCGGTGGGAAAATCCAAGGATTATGGACCGGAGGCGTAAAGACCAAAGTGAAAATGTCACTCCTCACCGTACCGATTCTTGCCAATTACAAAATAGGTGAACGCTGGAAAATGGTATTCGGTCCCTACTTCTCCTACATGATGGACGGCGATTTCAATGGAAACGTCTACGAAGGCCATCTCCGCACTCCCGATGCTACCGGAAGCCGCGTAAACTTTTCAGGAGACAACATTGCGACATACGACTTTTCGGAAGACCTTCGTCATTTCCAATGGGGATTGCAGTTAGGCGGCTCATGGAGAGCTTACAAACACCTCACTGTACATGCCGACCTTACATGGGGACTGAACGACATCTTCCAAAAGGATTTTGAAACCATCACCTTCGCCATGTACCCCATTTACCTGAACTTCGGGTTCGGATATGTATTCTGAAACATCCTAATCTACAGGCTTAAACATGCCAGTCCTCCCCTAATCCTACTAGGGTAGGACTGCAGTCCTACCCTAGTAAAACAGCAGTACTGCCCCATACCAAACAGCAGTCCTACCGAGGTAGGACTGAAAATTCAACAATTTAACCGTTGTGCCACAAGCGGTTAATTCCTCCAATTATACCGTTGCTCGTAAGCGTCGAACTTAAACTCCACTTCCACCCCTACTTGTTGGGCAACATCCACAATCTGCTGCTGTTCGGCAGGCGAAATCAGCCGCTTACCGTTCCTACGTTCAAAATAAGGATTCCGTCCGAAGTAAGGGATAAGTTTCCACATAAAAGCATTATATTGTTCGGGCAACATCCGCTTCTGCATCTGAGTAAACCCACGGGCAAAATTCACTGGACCCGCATCACGGAAATAAGCACATTGCCCATCCTTCGTACAAAACCGTGGATTTACCACCGTAAATACTTTTACCGTTTCTGCCTGCTGAAGATAAGCCCGATGACGCAAACACCCCTCAGCACAAAGGCATTCCGCCTCCCCGCATAAAGCAAAACCATGCGGAATCTCTAATTTCTGGTTCATTGTATCCTTGTTTTAAGATAAACGAATAAAGGCTTCCCGATGAAGCCGTCTGCGAATGTAATGCTTTTATTTCAAAATCCATGCACAAAGCACTCCAATTTTTCATCCGCCAACACAGTTCTTTCATTTAAAAATATAATGAGTGTCCGCTTTTTATCAAATTATTGGTAGGGGTGTATTGTAGCATTCATTATGCTTTAAATGAAAGAGCCGTGTACTCCATGCAGAAAAATGTACCAACTATATGGAACAAATTGCTTTATAACAACTTATAGAACATGCCGAACGATATTCGATGCTGCCATATAAAGTGCAAGCCAATTTGACTAACATCCCGCTTTATGCGGTGTAAGAGCAAATAAGGCTTGCCTGAATATTAAATAAAAGGAAGAGGCATGAAAGCGAAACCAACGCGCTTGCTTTCATGCCTCTTTGTTGTTTACAGAAATAAGTTCAAATTATTCTGCTACGGCTTCTACCTCAATATTGTCAATCCACAATTTACTGCCGACTGCACCTTGAGCTGTAGCTCCGTTTACACTTGACTGGCAAACAATTGCCAATTTATAAGACTTGGCAGAATCGTAAGTACCGAGTTCTTCGAAGGGAATAGAAACCGTCTTCCATTCTCCGTTTGTATCGCTGACTCCTTCTGCACCTTCTACCCATGCACTCATTACATGATACTGTGTGTCAGCAAGTGTGCTTCCATCCAAATGAAAATCAGCACCTGCAGCATCAACAGCTTCATACAGAACGGCAACGATTAAACCTTTATCTTCTTCAGTTCCGGTCTCACCGCCCACATATTCAGCACCTTTTTCATATTTATAAGTAACATTCAATGTCGCGGGTTTACCTTTAAAAGGAACACCAAAATGAGTCATTATCAAATAATTTCCTTGAAGACCTGCCATCATATCAAAATCAAAAGAACCTGTATAAAGACTTCCAGGAGTGATAACAGGAGCAGGACTATAATCTTCTGTATCTAATGTTTGAAGCAATACAGCAGAACCATCTTGTCCTTCACCCTTTACCATTGCCCAATCACCAGCATATCCCAAAATCTTCATACCAGCCATTCCTTCATTCGCACTAGCCCACATATCTACAGGTGAAGGAGCTTCCCATGATGAACTTTGAGTCAAAATATTTGTTCCTGAAATAGTCTCCCATGTATTGAAGTCATTAGCCAATGTAGTAGGCACGTAGGTCAAATTAGCCTTTACAGTCCATTCCGTTTTCGTAGTACCGTCTTCTGCCGTTACCGTAATAACTACAGAATTGTTTTCACCTAAAAAGTCCATAACTTCGCCTGATGCAGGAGTGCTTATAGCCTTTTCAGATAAAGTGAAAATAGGATACAGGTTAGCCAATGCATCTGCATATTTCTCAGTAGCCAGCGAATCACGGTCTACATTGAATGTAATAGTATGAGTTTCTGCATCAATAGCTACCGAATTGGCAATAATTACTTGATGCATCGGATGAGCGTCATAATCAGTATCAAAACTGAATGCGGTAATATCTGCTTCCGAACTTGCCGTTTCTACCGTTACACCACGTTCACCTGTAAAAGTCACCTCTACACTTTGCTCCATGCCTGCCAATTGAGCGTCGATACCCAAGTTCAAAGTTAAGATTTCATTTACGATTGAGCCGCTATTCAATGTTACCGTACAAGTCATTTGTCCGTCTTTCGAAGCCAATTCGAATGGTTCTGCGGTAAAGCTATACGCATTCTCTCCGGTTGAAGTCAATGCACAATTATTCAAGTTAATATCACCTACCTGAATTTTGAGAAAAGAGAAATCAGTTATAGATAAAGAAATCGCATTATCACCCGCTTTAGTCACACTTACATTCTGGGCAATACCATCACCCGAAATAGGTTGACCCATCAATTTAATATCCAGCTTACCACCATAATTTCCGGCAATTTCTTCATCCACCGGAATCACTACCGGAGCGTCGTCATCACTACATGAAGTGAAGAGAGGCATCGTGCACAGCACGGCAAACAAATAAAAAAACAAATTCTTTTTCATTTCTTTCAAATTAAAGTTTAGTCTGTTTTTAAGTTTTGCTGCAAAGTTGGTATAAATTACGCACTTACGCAAGAGTCAACTTCAATATTTATGGTCTATTCTTAAAAACAGGACATAAAAAACACGGAAGTAAAGACTAATAAGCATTTTACTTCCGTGAATTATTTATTAGTTTCCGGCAACTTTTGTGCCTTCGTATTTTACATCTACTGTATAGGTAACGTCATTTCCGTCCAATGCAATATCGGTAATATCCAAATTCAAAGTCAATGTATTGCCTGAAAATTCACCTGTTCCATTGACCGTAGCCGAAAGCATACCAACTACATTCAAGTTTGAAGAAGCCGTAAAATCATATACACCGTCTCTGACCTCTGTCAATTGGCAATTCTTCAACTCAATATTCCCCAAATCCATACCGATAATCGAGAAGCCTTGAATACGCAAATCAACCGCCGCATCGGTCACCTTAGTCACTTCAACCGTTTCCTCAATATCTTTACCAACCGATACCGACATACCTCCCATATCCATAGCAATATCCAATGTACCGTCATAATCTCCAGCTACAATTTCAGCTAAAGAAACCGCATCGTCATCATCACTACAAGAAGTGAACAAGCTCATCGTGCAGAGCACGGCAAACAAATAAAAAAACAAACTCTTTTTCATAATTCCATTAATTTAAGTCTAAGAATAAGCAAGGCTGCATTCCTGCTAAGCCGAAGAATGCAGCCTATTATATAATAAGGAGTATCCTATTAAGCCTTCACGCGGCCTACGTATGAACCGTCGCGGGTATCTACTTCGATGGTTTCATCTTGGTTGATGAACAAAGGCACACGTACCGTAGCACCGGTTTCTACCGTAGCCGGTTTCGTAGCGTTGGTAGCGGTATCGCCCTTCAAGCCCGGCTCGGTGTAAGTAACCTTCAACTGAACTTTTACCGGAAGTTCGGCAAACAGGATCGTTTCGGTAGAAGCATCCGACACAACGTCTACCACCATTTCTTCTTTCAGGAAGTCAACGCCTTCAATCAGGTCGTGAGCGATAGGCACTTGCTCGAAAGTTTCCTGGTTCATGAAGATATAGTCTTCGCCTTCTTTATAAAGGAACTGATACGGACGACGTTCTACACGTACATCTTCCAATTTCTCACCGATGTTGAAACGACGTTCCAACACATAACCGTCTACTACGTCTTTCAGCTTCGTACGCATGAACGTGTTTCCCTTACCCGGCTTTACATGCAAGAAATCGATGCAAAAATACAACTTGCCATCCATGCGGATAGCGGTTCCAATCTTAATGTCTTGAGCATTAATCATAACTAAAATCTTTATTTATTGTGATTATTGAATTATCTTCTCACTCTCAAATCGGGTGCAAAATTAATCTAAATCAGGGAAAAACACAAAAAGATTTGTCTAAAAATGATTTACCGTTTGGTTTATTAAAAAAAAGTCACTACTTTTGCAGCCCGAACGCATGGAATAATAACATAATAGATACGAAAGATGAAAAGAACTTATCAACCCTCGAACAGAAAGAGAAGAAACAAACACGGTTTCCGTGAAAGAATGGCAACCGCTAACGGTCGCCGCGTATTGGCTGCACGTCGTGCTAAAGGTCGTAAGAAACTGACCGTCTCTGACGAATACAACGGCGTAAAAGCATAAGCCTGAGAAAGAAAAAAGCAAAGAGCCGCAAGATGCTGAGACAGTGTTTTGTGGCTTTTCTTTTTTGATGCTCACCCCAAACCAATTATGAATTATGATAAAGCTGAAAGACTTTTTTTCGTTCAAACATAACCGTTTCTTCTGGTTGAACCTCATCGGAATGGTAATTGCCGTTATCGGATGCATCGGCGGAACGTTGTTCTGGCTCGATGCTTACACGCATCACGGACAATCGTATGTAGTGCCCGACATCAAGCACAAATCACTGGAACAAGCCCAATTCCTGCTCCAGAACCAGCAGATGCAAGGCATAGTGGTGGACTCTACGTTCGTAAAAGAACTCTCTCCCGGCATTGTCCTCGAACAAAAGCCCGAAGCCGGCATGAGGGTAAAAGAAGGGCGGACGGTCTATCTGACCATCAACACGCGCGAAGTGCCCCGCGTAAGAATCCCCGACATCATCGACAACAGTTCCGTGCGCCAAGCCGCCGCCAAGCTGAAGGCGATGAAGTTCAAGCTGACCGAACCCGAACTGGTGCCCGGAGAGCAAGACTGGGTATATGGCATCAAATACCGAGGACGGAAACTGAAGTCGGGCGACCGGGTGCCTTTCGAAGCCCTGCTCACCCTCTGCATCGGGAATACCCACCTGCGCGACTCGCTCACGACCGATTCGCTCAATTTCCAACTCAACCGGGAGGAAAGCGAGGCGCAAGTAGATGAATCGTGGTTTTAATATAGGTGAATAGACAAACGCATATAGATGAATAGCCTCATGGAGATAGATGACCTAACCGAACTGGACGAATCGCTGGACGACATCGAGCCGGTAGGCTCCTCGCCCGAACTATACGAACACTTCCGCGTAACGGTAGACAAAGGGCAAGCCCCGATACGTATCGACAAGTATCTGTTCGAACGCATCGTCAACGCATCGCGCAACCGCATCCAGATGGCTGCGGATAATGGATATGTCATGGCTAACGGGAAACCCGTAAAAAGCAGCTATAAGGTGAAGCCGCTCGATGTATTGACGGTGATGATGGACCGCCCGCGGTATGAAAACGACATTATCCCCGAAGACATCCCCTTAGACATCGTTTACGAAGACGATGACTTGATGGTGATAAACAAGCCGGCAGGGTTAGTGGTGCATCCGGGTTGCGGAAACTATCACGGCACCTTGGTGAACGCCATTGCCTGGCACCTGCGCAACGTGCCTACGTATGACCCGAACGACCCGCAAGTGGGATTAGTGCACCGCATCGACAAAGACACTTCGGGCTTATTAGTCATAGCCAAGACTCCGGACGCCAAGACCCATTTGGGCTTGCAATTCTACAACAAAACCACAAAGCGTGAATACAACGCCTTGGTATGGGGCATCATCGATGAAAACGAAGGCACCATCGAAGGAAACATCGGACGCAACCCCAAAGACCGGATGCAGATGGCGGTGCTGAGCGACCCTACGCAAGGAAAACATGCCGTTACCCATTACAAGGTATTGGAACGTCTGGGCTATGTCACCCTCGTGAAATGCGTGCTCGAAACCGGTCGCACGCATCAGATACGTGTACACATGAAACACATCGGACACGTGTTGTTCAACGATGAACGGTACGGAGGGCACGAGATATTAAAAGGAACTCATTTTAGTAAATACAAACAATTTGTAAACAATTGCTTCGCCATTTGTCCCCGGCAAGCCCTGCACGCCAAAACATTGGGATTCGTACATCCCCGCACGGGCAAGGAAATGTTCTTCTCTTCCGAATTGCCCGAAGACATGACACTCTTACTGGAGAAATGGAGAGCATACATCAGTAACAGAGAAATATAAGTATGAAACGTATTATTGCAATCGTAGCAGGAGGAGACTCGTCGGAACACGATGTCTCCATGAAAAGTGCAGAAGGAATCTATTCTTTCATCGACAAGGATATATATAAGGTATATGTAATCGAATTAGGGCGCAAAGGCTGGAACGCCCTGTTGGAAGACGGCTCGAAGAGTGCGGTAGACAAGAACGACTTCACCTTCATGGAGAACGGGCAAAAGATAAAGCCCGATTTCGCCTACATCACCATCCACGGCACTCCGGGCGAGAACGGCATCCTGCAAGGTTACTTCGAGTTGCTCGGAATCCCTTATTCCACCTGCGATGTATTGGTTTCGGCATTGACGTTCAACAAGTTCGTAACCAACCAATACTTGAAAAGCTTCGGTGTACGGGTTGCCGAGTCGATGTTGGTACACAAGCGGAACGGCATCAGCGATGAAGAAGTTATCGAAAAGATAGGCTTGCCTTGCTTCATCAAGCCCAATGCCAGCGGTTCGAGCTTCGGCGTAACCAAGGTGAAGACCAAAGAACAAATCCAGCCTGCCCTGCAAGCCGCCTTCGCCGAATCGGACGATGCCATGATAGAAGCCTTTATGGACGGCATCGAATTAGCAAACGGATGCTACAAGACACGGGACAAGTCGGTGGTATTGCCTATCACCGAAGTGGTGAGCAAGAACGAGTTTTTCGACTTCAACGCGAAATACAACGGGCAAGTGACCGAAATCACTCCCGCACGCCTCAGCCCCGAATTGACCGACCGGGTACAAAAACTCACCTCTGCCATTTACGACATCTTGGGATGCCGGGGCATTGTGCGTGTGGACTACATCATCACCGAAGGCGAGAAAATCAATTTGCTTGAGATAAACGCAACTCCCGGAATGACCGCCACCAGCTTCATTCCCCAGCAAGCCCGTGCCGCCGGCATTGATATGAAAGAAATTATGACCGACATCATAGAAAACGCTTTTTAAATTAAAAATTAAGAATTATATGAATATCCGCAAACAGCCCATGTAGGGGCGTATCGCATACGCCCGAAGATACTTACTAACCCACAGGGATGTTTTCAGGGCGTATGCAATACGCCCCTACATAATTAGGTAAATGCGGATATTCATAATTTTTAATTTTCAATTTTCAATTCTCAATTTAAAGAGTTATCTTTGGGACAAACTTTAAAACCAAGCATTATGAACATTCCTGCTGAATTCGACGAGATACGTCCGTATACACCCGAAGAACTTCCGCAAGTATTCGAGGAACTTCTGGCTGACCCTGCTTTTCAGGCGGTTGCCCATATCATCATGCCGGGAGTCCCCCTCGATGCGCTTCACCAGCGGCTACATCAATGCAAAACCAATTTGGAGGTGCAAGCCACGATATTCTACCCTATCCTGCACAAAATCATCGAAGAACATAGCGACGGATTTACCCTGAACGCTTCTTCATTGCCCGATAAAGGGAAGAATTATACATTTATCTCCAACCATCGCGACATCGTGCTCGACCCCGGTTTCCTTTCGGTCGGACTATTGGAAAACCACTTTCCTAATACCGTAGAAATCGCCATTGGGGATAACCTCCTCATTTATCCATGGATAAAGAAATTAGTGCGGGTAAACAAGTCGTTCATCGTGCAGCGTGCGCTCAGCATGCGCCAGATGCTATTGTCATCGGCACGTATGTCACGCTACATCCATTTCGCCATTACCGAGAAAAAAGAAAACATTTGGATTGCCCAACGCGAAGGACGTGCCAAAGACTCGAACGACCGCACACAAGAAAGCGTATTGAAAATGTTAGCATTGGGCGGGAAAGAAGATGTCATCGACTCCTTAAAAGAGCTAAACATTGTCCCGACCTCTTTATCGTATGAATACGACCCCTGCGATTTCCTGAAAGCCAAGGAAATGCAACAGAAACGGGACATCGAAGGATTCAAGAAAACGCAACAAGACGACCTTATCAATATGCAGACGGGCATCTTCGGATATAAAGGCAGAGTCTATTTCCAAACGGCTCCCTGCCTCAACGAAGAACTGGAGACTTTGCGCGGATTGCCGAAGAACGAGATTTTCGTAAAAGCAGCCCAACTTATCGATCTGCACATACACCGTAATTACCGCTTATATCCTGGTAATTACATCGCATACGACTTGCTGGAAGGGAAACACGAATTTGCCGGAAAGTATGACGAGAAAGACCAAGCGAAATTCGAAGCATACCTGCAAAAGAAACTCGCCCTGATTGATTTGCCGAATAAGGACATCCCGTTCTTGCGGCAATGCATCCTGACCATGTATGCCAATCCGGCCATCAACCACCTGAAAGCATTAGAGGCATGAACAAACGGATACTCCCTATCGCCTTTCTTCTTTGCCTGCTTCTTGCCGGAAGCTGCAAAGAAGAAACGTATGTCTACCCCAATGTCATTACCGAATTCATTGATATCCAGACAGACGAAAGCGGAACAATCACCCACTTGGTGGCAGACAATGGGAAGCGTTATGCCGTGCAGCCTCGTGAAGGTCTAAACGGACTTCACGCCGACACCATCTACCGCACCGTATCTATTTATCAGTTTCTAACGGAAAAAACCAATTCAAGCGAAGCGGAAGTAATGCTCTATTCCAGCAAAATCGTCATTTCACCCTATCCGGCTAAAGCATCCGAATGGAAAGACAGCATCTATACCGACCCGGTGGATATTCAGAGTATATGGCTTTCAGGCAATTACCTGAATCTGATAGCAGAAGTAAAACGGAAAGACCAGGCACATGCTTTCCATTTCATTGAAGACAGCATCTCTACCGATTCTCAAGGCGTACGTACATTATACCTACGGCTTTTCCATAATAGCAACCAGGATTACGAAGCATTCACCAACCTGACTTACCTCTCCGCTCCGCTTCGGAACTACCAAGACACCCTGCGCACCGGAGACAAAATATGCTTCCGCATCCATACTTATAAAGAAGGACAAACCTACAGAGAATTCACCTATTAAAAAATTCCCTACTTATGATTAAACCACTCTATTTCTTTTTCTTCGTAATCGTCTGCCTGCTCGGACTAATGGCATGCAGCGCAAAGCCTCAAGACAAGTTCAAGAACCTAACCGCCGATGAGTTCGACCGCCTGATACAAGACGAGGACGTGCAACGCCTGGACGTGCGTACCGTTGCGGAATATAGCGAAGGACACATACCGGGCAGCCTGAATGTCAATGTATTGGAAGACCATTTCGCCGCAGCCGCCGAAGAAGTACTCGACAAGAACTATCCCGTAGCCGTATATTGCAAAAGCGGACGCCGAAGCCGGAACGCCGCACGCATCCTTACCAACTTAGGCTACAAGGTCTACAATTTAGATAAAGGATTTGACAATTGGAAAGAATACGGCAAGGAAGTGGAAAGATAAATATAAAAACTCACCACAGATTACACAGATTTAATCAATAAATTCATTTTCACTAATCAAATCCGTGTAATCTGTGGTGAACTCTATATTACAACGCTTGCAACATACGCTTCAGCACTACCGTAGCGGAGATTTCACGGTTAGCGGCTTCGGGGATAACCAATGAAGTGGGTGCTTCAATTACATCATCGGTCACAATCATGTTGCGGCGCACCGGAAGGCAATGCATGAAGAAGGCATCGTTCGTAACCTTCATGTGGTCGGTATCTACCGTCCAACTCATGTCCTTGCTTAACACTTTACCATAATCGGCTGGATTGGTCACGCCCGGACATGCCCAGTTTTTTGCATAGATGAAGTCAGCCCCTTCGAAGGCTTTCATTTGGTTGTATTCCACCTTAGCTCCACGCACGAACTTCGGGTCGAGTTCATACCCTTCGGGATGTGTAATCACAAAGTCCACATTGGCTTCGTTCATGAAATCGGCAAACGAGTTAGGTACGGCTTGAGGCAAGGCACGCGGATGAGGTGCCCAAGTCAATACCACTTTCGGACGTTCCGTTTTCTTGTATTCCTCGATGGTTATTAAGTCGGCAAATGCCTGCAACGGATGTCCTGTAGCCGCTTCCATCGAGAACACCGGTTTACCCGAATACTGAATGAACTGATTCAATATCTTTTCGGTATAATCGTCTTCGCGGCTTTCGAAACGGGCAAACGAGCGTACACCGATGATGTCGCAATAGGATGCCATTACCGGAATGGCTTCCAATAAGTGTTCACTCTTGTCTCCGTCCATCACCACACCTCGTTCGGTCTCCAGCTTCCATGCTCCTTGATTGACATCAAGTACAATCACGTCCATACCCAAATTGCGTGCCGCTTTCTGTGTACTAAGGCGTGTACGCAAGCTATTATTAAAGAATATCAGCAAACACGTGCGGTGCTTGCCCAACGCTTCGTATTTATAACGGTCTTTCTTAATCTCAAAAGCTTCTGCAAGAGCGGTTTTCAAATCGCCCAAGTCAAATACATTTGTGTAAGTTCTCATGTTGTTATCTTCATTTAATTTCTTATTTGTCCATTTCCTTCTATCAGCCACTTATACGTAGTGATTTCACGCAAGCCCATCGGACCACGGGCATGCAATTTCTGAGTGCTTATACCTATCTCGGCTCCTAACCCAAACTGCGCGCCATCGGTGAACGATGTGGGGGCATTGACGTAGACACAAGCCGCATCCACCATGCGCTGGAAATAAGCGGCGGTGTCTTTATCTTCGGTCACGATGCATTCGCTATGCTTCGAACTATATGTATAGATATGCGCAAGCGCTTCTTCGATGTCCGAAACGGTACGGATAGCCATCTTATAATCCATGAACTCCGTCCCATAGCTTTCGGGTGTCGCGGGGCAAAGCAACTCTTCCGGATAATGCCCTTGGAGCGCCTGATATGCCGGTTCGTCTGCATAAAGCGTGACATGCGATGCCTGAAGAGGCGCACACAATTCGGGCAAGTCCGCTAAACGCACTTGATGCACCAACAAACAATCCAATGCATTGCATACGCTTACCCGCCGGGTCTTGGCATTATTCACGATGGCGGCACCTTTCTTCAAGTCGCCCTTGGCATCGAAATACGTATGACACACGCCCGCTCCGGTCTCGATAACCGGAATGGTGGCTTCACGGCGCACATAATCTATCAATCCCTTGCTTCCGCGAGGGATAATCAAGTCGACCAATCCTTCGGCATGAAGCAATTCCGTAGTAGCTTCCCGCTCTACCGGAAGAAGCTCCACGATATGTTCGTCCAAATCAAAACGCCTCAGCACTTCGTGAATCAACGCCACGATGGCACGGTTCGAACAATCCGCATCGTGCCCTCCTTTTAATACACACGCGCTTCCGCTCTTGAAACAAAGCGAGAACACATCGAAGCTCACATTGGGACGCGCCTCGTAGATGATGCCGATGACACCGAAAGGCACACTCACCTTCCGCAAGCGCAACCCGTTGGGACGCACCGTTTCTTCCAAGATCCGATTGAGCGGAGAAGGCAACGAAGCTACGTTCATCATATCCGAAGCAATGCCTTTCAGACGGTCGGGTGTCAACTTCAACCGGTCGTATTTCGGGTCGGAAGGATTCATGCGCCGCAAGTCTTCCGCATTGGCTTCCAACAAGACATCGGTACGGTTGAGAATCATCTCCGATACCGCACGAAGCACTTCATTGATACGTTCTTCTTCTAACAGAGGCAAGGCGCGCGACGCCTGCCTTACCTGTAACAAAGTGTCGGTAATACTCATAACTATCAATTTAAATCCCTGCAAAAATAAGATTCTTTCCAACATTCCGATACTTTTTCCCCGTTTATTTTCATTATTCTAAAAACTTTTCTTATCTTTGGTTATGGATAATTAAAAAAGCTGTATCTGATTGATACACAGAATGGAATTGAAGAGTGTGAGATTTTAGGTAACGATTTAGCGACATTCAGAACGCTCTGACTTGCTGCGGTTTACCTCATAGATTCAAACAACTCTTTCGTATTTGCAAAGATACATTTTTTATCCCATAGCACCAAATCATTACCTATTTTTTAGGGATATTGCCGTTACCTCGTTCTGAAAACGGCTTCCGGCTTGATGTGCGTAAGCCCATTTCAGAAACGGCACAAGCAAAGAAAAGCCCACGACGACCACAATGTCACAAGTGACACCGCCATCGTCGTGGGCACTTCTTTTATATGCTTGTGCAGAACGGACAAGTCCGTTTTATCCATTTTCTTTTTCTCGTCTTCTTTTGGCAGCCGAAATGCCGCCGGATGCAGGGCACGGCAAGCGTGAATCTGCACCTGCGACTATTTCCGGCTGTCATGTCTTCCCTGTCCTCAAACCGTCTTGCCATGCTTTTGCCAAACCGGGCATGGCAGACAAGACCGTTTGAAGACATGTGCCGTCGGCAGAAAACTTGCAACCGCAAGCCATGCACGCATGACAATGACGGTTGCAGGACTTCTGTCACGGCGGCAGGAAAGCGGGGCTTTCCCCTTGTCCGTTGCGCCGCCCTTTGAACTTCCCCGTGGCGCATTGCGCCATCCTCTATGCTTCCCCTTTTCCTTCCCGCCTCTCCAGCAAGTATGCCGATATTCCCATGCCGCCATTCCAGACGGCATCAGTGGGTCATTTTCGTTGCAGGGGCAAAGGTAAAGACGGGATTAGGAACACAAATTTTTTAGCCACAATCTCCACACTTCGCAAGCTCAGGTAGTATTCTGTCGTAAAAATTTGCTGAACCTACTCCCTAACCTTTGCATGGCCCCCGAAACGAAAACGACCGATGCGCGGTCGGAAGACGTCACAAGGAAACATCGGACATACGGAGAGGCGAAAAGAAAAAGGACTCGACCCGACCTCCCCATCCGAGCAAGACAAGTAACAACAACTTAAAAATTGGAAGATATGAGAATGACATTGAACGATATCGGAAAGGCTTTGCGGAAAGTATTGTCCGCAGTAGCGAGAGCGGCATGGGGCATTACCCTTTGCGCAGGAGGTTTGGCGGTAGGCATCGCAGAGGAAATCCTATTGGGCGTGTTGAACTTCATGTTCGGCATCCTCACCGCACTACTTTCAATAGTGACAATTATTTGGACATTCATTTGGTTATTAACCCTTTAATTCATAAGGATATGGCGAAAAGAAACAGCAAGACGGCAGCGCAGCAATGCAGGTTTTACGAGGTGGACAACATCTTTGAGTATATGGTGGAAACGTACATCAACGGCAATTTCAGCACATTCCGAGAAATGTACAAGGAGTTGTGCAAGGATGCAAGAAAGGATTTCATAGACTTTCTTTTAAGCGAGGTAGAGCCAGTCTATTGGAGAGAGATTTTGAAAGAAACCATTTGACGACCCTTTAAGACAGAAGATTATGAGAACGGAAACAAGGACATACAATGTTTATAAGGTGGACGAGCTTTCATTCACGGCAAAGGAAAATGCTTACAACCGATGGTTGGCAGGGTATGAATATCCGTGGCAGAGCGAGAACATGGCAACGCTGAAAGCCTTTGAAGGCATATTCAACATACGTGTATATGATTGGAGATATGACGGCTGCACGTGTTACTACCGTTTCACCTCCAATTACAGCGAGGAAGAGGAAGAACTTTGCGGTGTGCGGTTATTGAAATTCATCGTGAACAACTATTGGCACAGCCTTTTCAAGCCCAAGACCTATTGGCACGGAAAGGACTTCAACAAACAACGCAGAAGCCGCATATCCGTAACCGAGGATTGCGTGCTGACAGGCTATTGTGCTGACATGGACATCCTGAAGCCCATATACGACTTTCTGAAAGCACCCGACAAGCATACGAACCTGCATGACCTTATGGACGAGTGCATCGGCAGTTTCTTCCGCTTTTGCAGCAGGGACGTTGAGGATTGCATCGATGAGGAAGCCTTCGAGCATGACTGCGAAGCCAACGGATATGAATTCTTATCAGACGGAACACTTTTCAACTGACAGCCTTATGAACAGGACAACGGAAAAGATACCCACATGGAGTTTGGGGTACATCATCAACGGTGACATGACGGGACTGACGGACGAGGAAATCCGCATGATTGACGAGTGGCAGAGCAAGTGGAACGTGCAGATTGTCTCACCCCTTACGGACGAAGAAGGCAACGCACAGCCCTATTTCTCACGTTATCCCCTTTTCGGACTTCCAGCCGAAGTGGAGGACTGCGACATACTTTACACGAATGACAACATCTAAAATCTGACGATATGAACAAGACAACAGACCATTTCAAGCGTACAATCCAAGCCTATCTGGACAACCGTGCAGCGGAGGACAAACTGTTTGCAGCAAATTACAACAAGCCTAACAAGAACATGGAGGATTGCGTGACCTATATCCTCAATTGGGTACAGAAAAGCGGCTGCAACGGCTTTACGGACGGTGAAATCTATTCCCAAGCCGTCCACTACTATGACGAGGACGACATTGAAGTGGGCAAGCCACTGCAATGCCAAGTAGTCGTGAACCATACGGTAGAACTGACTGACGGGGAAAAGGCGGAAGCACGGCAGCAAGCCATCCGCCAATACCAAGCCGAGGAACTGCGCAAGTTGCAGAACCGCAACAAGGCTAAGGCGAGCCAAAAGACAAATGTACAACAAGTTGAACTCTCATTATTCTGAACTTATGAAACCAAAGACATCCATACAGAAAGAAATCATCCGTTTGAGCGCAAACCTGCCCGAACTGACAGACGCACAGAGAACCTACGCTTTCCGACATTGCTTCAAGCACTACGGCAGACGAACGGCAAAAGGTATCATCACCTGCACGGAGTGCGGACACGCATGGAAAAGCGGACACAGCCTTGCCGACACCCTTTGCGGATGCTCCTGCCCGAACTGCGGAACGGCATTGGAAATCGTGGACACCCGAAAGAGGGTGTTCACGGATAATGAGTATTTCTCTATCCTCGCCACCTGCAAAGGCTACCAAGTGATACGTTTCTTTTTCGTCAGAAGCCGTCAGAAAGTCGGGCAAAAGGCGGAGTATTCTATCTGTGAGGTGGTACAACGGTGGATAGCCCCCGACGGCAAGTCCGAGACGGTGGCACGGCTGCGTGGCATGTCTCCCCTTTACTATGACTTGTGGGTTGAGGACAGCCCGATGGAAATCCGCAAGAACAACCAACATAGGGTGTACGACATAGACCCGATATGCACCTACCCACGTCAGCGGATTATCCCCGAAATCAAGCGTAACGGATTTGACGGTAACCTGCACGGCATACCGCCTTACAGCTTATTCACGGCTATTCTTTCAGACAGCCGTGCGGAAACCCTGATGAAGTCGGGCAACATCGAGCATTTGCGCTATTTCCTCTCCAAGCCGCAAGCACTTGACAGGTGTTGGCACTCGTACAAGATAGCTATGCGGAACAAATATGCCATAACCGACATTTCATTATGGTGCGACCTTCTATATCTGTTGGAGAAATTGGGAAAAGACTTGCGCAACCCCCATTTCATTTGCCCGACCGACCTCAAGGCGGCTCACGACCGATATATGGAGAAACGGCAAGCCCAATTGGAGCGTGAACGGGAACGGCGGCGCATGATATGGGAAGCCGAGCGGTTGGAGCGTGAGCGGAAGCGTTTGGAGGATATGGCGAAAGAGAAAGACGAGTATATCCGAAAGAAAGCCGCTTTCCTCAACCTTGTACTGACGGACGGACTAATCATTGTAAAGGTATTGCAAAGCGTGGATGAGTTTTACGAAGAAGGGAAAGCCATGCACCATTGCGTCTATACCAATGCTTATTACAATGATGAAAACTCTCTGATACTGTCCGCACGGATTGACGGAAAGCGCATCGAGACGGTGGAGGTGGACTTGCTAACACTGAAAGTGGTACAAAGCCGTGGCGTATGCAACTCCAACACCGAATACCACGACCGTATCATCAAATTGGTGGAGGACAATGCCGAGCAGATACGGCAGCGGATGAAGCAGGTGGCATAATCGTATAACAAACTAATAGTTAATGATATGGAAGTGAAAATAGAAAATATGATTTTCGGATGGCACGAGGAACTGCCCGAAATGTTCATCGAACTGTTGAACACGCTTGTGCTGACAAAGAACGAGCAGGATGTAAGGGGTGTAATGGAGGTGTTCGCCCGAAAGGAACTTTTCAATGTCCTTTTCGCCTTTGGGTATGGCGCACACCATTTATGGGTGACGCAGAAGAAGGCATCCGACCCCGACCAATGTTTGGAGAACAGACTACTGATTGTTGAATTTTAATTGATAAGGCTATGACAACGAGAATGACCATTAACGGAGTAAGCACCTGCCAAGCGGCAGGAACGGAGAAATACGAGAGTTTCCAAATGAGTATCGGCAGGAAAAGGCGCACTTTCGTGCAATACGACTACCGCCATACGGACGGAGAGTTGTTCTCCTGCGTGAAGCCCACGCTGGACGAGTGCAGGCGGTTACGTGACGAATGGATTAAAACGAAGGAGGACAGGCTATGACAGCAGGCTATGACACGCTGATTGTGACATTCAGCGACCCCATTTGTGTGTTGGACAGAATGTTTGCCGATGCGGACGCATGGGGAACTGACACCCTCAAAGGATGGGTGGAGGACTATGAAAGTACGAGGTTTACGCAAATAAACGAGCATACGGCAGTCATCACTTCCGAATACAACATGCCCTGCGTAAAGGAATGGCTCACACACTGTACGACTATCGCTGATATGAGAGAATTTTGAGTGCGTGGCGGTGGACACCACCGCCCACACTTCCAACACCATTAAAAGAGAAGGCATCATGAAATACTATTTTATACTGACAGACGGCAAGGACGCATGGATGCAGTTCGTTTACCTCCCTTCGGGAGACTATGTGTCCGGCTATATCCGTGACCTGCGGAGCGTGGGAATATCCGTGCATGACTATGACCTTTGGACAAAGGACACACGCCCCATTGCCGAGCGTACCCTTGAACGCATACAGAAGCGTATAATGGCAGGATGACCCTTTGGCGGGTGGCAGGAATTGCCGCCCGCTACTTTCTTTCATGAGCAGGACAGGCGGATAAGAAAGTAGCAAAGAAACCGTTACTTTCCATCTTCGATAATATGGAAAAATCCGATGAAGTCACAAAAGGCACCATCGGATTTTGTTTGTTGTACAGCCAACCATAGCCTCACGGCTCATACAGCAGCAGGAACTCCATTTTGCGCCGCCGCTCTATCGAGCGGACGGTTTTGCCCTTGTACCGGCAGTAGGCTGTGTATTCACGGTAAATGTCCCTGTTCCCGGCTTCCAGCTTGCGGACAAGCCCGCTTTTCGGATGCCCGCCATGACCGAGCAGTACCCCTTGCCCTACGTTGTAGCTTAGGACGGTCAGGAGCAAGGCGTCTTTTCCATACTTGCGGAACAGCCTGTAACGCACCGCCAAATCCTTGCGGAGCAGGGCTTCCGCTTCCGCCTCCGTCATACCGTAGGACAGCTTCTCGTTCGGCAGCCTGCGGTGTCCGTAGCCGTAATACGGGTAGTCGGAACGGTCATGCAGCCCCTCGTATTTTTTCACCAGTTCGACGGCAATGTCGGCTTTCGGGTGGCTGTTGAACAGCGCCAGCAGCCGTGCCGTTTCATCCGTATGCTGTGCCGGCAGGCTGCCACAGAGGGCAGCCGCCAGCAGCAGGAGCAACGCCTTGCGCATCATCGGCTGACGTTCAAGGTGTCCGACACCGCCACATCCGCATCCGAGTCGTTGTTGAACTCGACTTCCCACTCGAAGGCATTGCCGAAATTGTCCTCCACCGTGATGGTCAGGCTCTGCGACTCGTCGCACTCCGAGGTGTAATACAGGCGGAACTTCTCGTTCTCCAACAAGTAGCGGTCGTTGGGCAGGAATACCAAGCCGTTATCCAGCTTCAGCGTGCCTTCGCCGTCAAACTGGAAGTAGCGGATGGTATAGACCGCCCCGTCAAACTCACCCTCACGCACCAGCTCGCAGCGTATCTCCGCCGTTTCGCCCTGCGCCAGTTCCTTCGGCACGGGCATGGTCTCCACCGTGAACGGGTAGGCTTGCGTCACGTCCAGCCCGTCGTCGCAGGCGGTGAAGCCTATGGAGAGCATACCCACGCAGAGGGCAGCAAAGGTTCTTACTATGTTTCTTTTCGCTTTTTGGTTCAATTTATTCATGTTCATAATCTGTTATAGTCTGATGGATTTGTTTTTCTTTTCGTTCTCGCTTTGAGCCTGCCTTTCGGCAAGCACCCTTTGCAGGTGCTCGTTCAAGTCCTTGCACCCGTCATAAATGCCGGAGCAGTTCGATACCCTATCGCCGTAACGTGCAAGCAAAGCCCCCAGCGTCCGCCGTCCGGCTTCGTCATTGTCAAGGTAGCACTTTATCCGCCCGTAGCCGTCCAGATGGCGGTACGCCCTCGCCACGTTGGACACCGAGTTGAGCACGAGGTGGTCTTCCTTGCCGCCGATGCCCAGCGCACGGGCGGAGAGGTAGTCCATGAAGCCCTCGTACACGTTGCAGGTCGCCGAGCCGACCGACAGCAGGGTCACGTCCTTCGGCGGCACGCAGCCCTTGAAGAACGGGTTGCGTATCTCGTAGCCGCCGCCTTCGTTGCCGAAAGCCACGGCGAAATACCGCTTGCCGTGCGTGGTGTAGCGCATCTCCTTGCAGTTCGCAATGGCGACGGCGGACGGTATGCCCCTCTCTTGCAGGTAATGGAGCAACGCCCGGTTCTGTAAAGGCAGCACCTCCACATCCTCGAAGCTGTGTCCGTCGGAACGGTGCGTATCAACGGCATTTTGCAGCTTATGGTCCTGTACCGGCATACCCGCCACTTCCGCCACATACCTCGCTTGCGTGAGGAAGTCGCCCGTCTTGATGAACTCCCCGGCAAGGGCGAAGATGTTGCCACCCTTGCCTTCGCCGAAGTCAAACCAGAGGTTTTTCTCCGGGTTCACCTTGAAAGAAGGCGTCTTCTCCTCCCGGTACGGCGACCTGTACCAAATTGCATTGGCACGCCTTTGCACGGGATGATGTCCCAGCCGGGCGAGGAAGTCCTCTATCGGAAACCGTTTCATCGCTTCTATGTCCATAGGCATCCGTCAGTTGATGATGAACTTGACACCTATCCCGTACTCCGTATGGCATACCCCTATGCTTCCACCCCAGAGGAAACGCTCCCTGAGCGAAGCCGTCAGCGCGATGAAGTCCGCGAGGTACACCTCCATGTCCAGCGTGGCGGCACAGCCATAGACGAAGGCGTCCCCGTTGTTCAGCCGCGCCCCGTCGTACAGCGTCTTTTCGCCCCAGTTCACCGTCTCGTACCCGGCAAGGGCTGACGCGCCCGCATAGAGGAACACCACCTTTTTCGCGTCCGACAGGAAGTTGTAGTAGAAGCCGCCCTCCGCCGTGAACTGCGCCGCAGGGATGGTCGTACTCCTATAATCATGGTTGGTTTGCAGATATTCCACCCCGTACACCCACTTGTTGCCGCCTTTGGCATAGCTTGACAGCGTGGCTCCCAGCACATAGCCGTCCGCCCCGTTCAGCCCGGCTTTCAGTTCGATGCCCCGCATCTTCGGCAGGCACCGCTGGGCTTCCGCCCGTCCTGCCAGGAGGACGGACAGAAGCGTTACAATAAACAGTACCTTTCCTTTCATCGCACACGCAACTCGTTGATGGTTTCAGCCTGTACCAAGTCCTCGTTCTCCACGGTAAACGTTTGGTGGCGTCCGCCGTCCTTCTCGTTCATCTCCACCACGAGCTGCTTGCCGTCGGGGATGGTAAACTTCGGAAGGCAGAACACCGTGCGTTCGGACCGCTTCCCGGCTACACGGACGGCGTAGTTGTAGGCGCGGAGCGGGAACAGCACCTGTTCCTGCATGGCGGTACGTTTCGCCACCTTCTTGTCCACAATCTTGAACGTGATGTAGTCCACGTCAAACGGCACGTTGCTCTGGTTCTTGATTTCCGTGTGGAAATACAGCAGGTCATTGTGGACATATATTCCTTTCAGCAGGTACTGGATGCCGAAACGCTTGCAGCCGATGTGCTTCACCTTGCGCTTGTCCTCCTTGTGCAGCGACTTCATGATGAGGTGTACCAGCATCGGGCTTTCGCTGCCCAGTTCCTTCAGGTAGATTTCCTGCGCGTTGTTCGGTCGGTTCACCGTGCTGCCGTCGTGGATAAAGTCCTTCATCTCCACGTTCAGGATAAGCGGTTCGTCGGCGTACTTCACGTTAAAGGTATAGAAGCTGCCATCCTCCGTGATGACGCTCATGTTCGTCTCGCTGCGGAAGTCCCTGACCGTCGCCTTCACGCGGATGACGTTCTCCGCGCCGTCCGCCTTGCCCGCTATCAGGTTGGGCGAACCCAGGTCCACGTAGCGCACCGCCGCCGGAAACAGGATGTGGACGGTCTTGTCATACGTGACTTCCAGACCGTGCGGCGGTATCATGCGGTCGAACATCAGCTTCTTCGTCAGACCGTGGTACAGGTCGCCGTCCTCCTCCGTCTGCGGATAGACATCCTTCACCAGTTCCAGCCCGTCCTCCTTGGCGGTGGCGGTGCTGTCGTTCGTCACTCCCTGCGCGTAGGTCGCACAGGCGATGCCCATCAGCAGGGCAAACATTGTCATTACTTTCTTGATACTCATTTTACGTTGGATTTAGTGGTAAATAAAAAATGGTTTGTTGATTATTTTTTTTCTTTTTTCGCCTTTATGTTTTTGGACTGTTCATTCCTTTTCTTGGTAGAGCAATACCCTGTACCCTGACTTCAGATGTACCTTGACCGTGCGCATCCTTTTCGAGATGTACTGCGAGATGCCCTGTATCGCCCCTCGCCCCAAGTCGGAGGCGAGCTGCGCCCCCGCGTTGGTCGATATGTTGATGCTGCTTCCGAGCGAGCTGCCCATGTTCGCCCCGATTTCCTTTGCCGCGTCTATCTCCATCGAGCCGGGTATGAAGATCCCCGCCTGCCCGTCGCTGTCGTACACCTCCAGTTCCACCGGGATGATGCTTCCCCCGTGTTCCAGCGAGGTGATGCCGATGCCGAGCCTTTCGCCCTGCAACCGTGCCGCGCCCACAAGGAGCGTGTTCCGGGGAATGACGCGCCCCGACACGCGCATCGGCTCCAGCAGCCGGAGCTTCACCGTCTGCCCGTCCGTAATGGTCTGGTCGCCCTGCACGCAGGCGGCGATGGTGTTCTTTTCCGAGGCTTCCGCCGTGCCGATGGCGGTGTGGAAGCCGTAGTTCCGTTCACCCGCGTAGTCCGCGATGAAAGCCGAGTCCGTCATGGGCTGCGGCAAGGCGGACACCACCGCCGGACGCACCCCGCTTACCGGTTCCGCCTTCATGCTCCTTTCGTCAGCCTTGGCGGATGTTTCCGTCCCTTCGGACCGTGCGCTCTGCCCGGCATTGCTCTTCCCGTTCTGGTATCTTGCCGCCAGTTCGTAGGACTTTTCCAAGAGCGCGACCTGTTCCTCCATTGAGGACGGCTTGCCCTCCTGCGCCATCAGCATGGCTTCCAGTTCATCGATGCGTTCCCGAAGCTCCTCCTTTTCCCGGTCCTCCTTCGGCGGCTCGTAGAACGTGCCCAGCGAAGTGCTCAGCCGCTCATAGGCGGCAGCGGAGGTGCGTATGCCCGCCTGTTGCTTATCGGCACGCTCATTTTCGGACGGTTCCGTCTGTGTCAGGCGGTAGTCGTCCGATGCAGCCGCCGTGTCTGGCTTTTCCGCGCCGTCGTGCCAGAACGAGGACAGGTCGCCCACCATGCCCCGGCGTTCCTTCTGCCGGTTCTCCAACTGCAACTGCTCGTAGGCCTTCGCCTTGTCACCGATGATTTTCGAGTCTTCGGGCAGGGGCATGTCCGTGTTGAATCCCTGACCCTGCTTTGCCTTCTCCCTGTCCTCGGAGGACGGTGCGAAGATGAGCCATAGGCAGCCCAGGAACAACAGTCCCATCAGCGGATAGACCAGCATCTTCTTGCGTTGCTGCCGCTGCTGTTCGGTCAGCGGCTTCTTCTCTTTCGTTTCATTCTTCTTCTGTTCCTTTTCCATATACATTATTATAAAGGTTCATACTTTCCTGCATCGGCAGGTCCAATTTCTCGATGTGCCGTATCTCCATTGCCCCGTTCCCCTTGCCGAAACCGGCGATGGCGGTGACGGTCATGTACAGGCAAAGGACGGCGAAGAGGGCAAATGCCGTGAGGACTATCCCCAGACGCGCCTTCGGCGGCAGGGCTTCCAGTTTTCCACGCAATTCCTTCTTGAAATTGGTGGTGTACTTTTCAATGAGATTTTTCATCTTTCCCATACGCGCATCATCTTTCTATGGTCCGGATGTCCTTGTTCTCCAGCACCGTGAAGCCCTCGATGGTAAATCCGTTCGGATTGTCGTCCGAGCGGCTTGCGTTGAGCAGGCGGCAGGCGGTCACGAGCGTGCGTTCCGTCACGTTGCTCTCGCGGATAATCATCTGACGGGCGTATGTCCGCGCCTCGTAGGGGTAGCGGTCAAAGTTGCACACCACGCTGTCCACCTGAAGCACTTGGTTGATGTTGCCGGCGATGATTCGGTTGTAGAAGCCCTTTTCGGCGAAGTCGGCGTAGTAGTTGTACGCGCTCTTGTCCGCCAAGAGCAGGGCACGCTTCACGTTGTGTTCTATCGCGCTTTTCTCCGGCGAGAGCGTGAAGAACAGCTCATGGAAACGGCGCACGTGTTCCCTCGCTTCCGCCGGACGGTTCTGCGACAGGTCCTGCGAGAGCGCGAGCATCAGGCTCTTGCCCCCGTCGAGGACGTATATCTTCTGCCGCTGTGCCTCGGCGAAGCGGAAGGCGCACACCACCGAGCAGACCACCACGAGGGCACAGGCTGCCGTATAGACGATGCCGAACAGACGTATCTGCCGGAAACTCGTCTCGATGTTCTTTAGTGATTTGAATTCCATTTTCTTTTCGTCTTTCTTTTTCTGTTTGTAAAATCATGTTTCGGTATCCTTTTTCCGAAGTGGCACTTCGGGGAGGTCAGAGTGGCACATAGGCAACCCCAAAGTGCCACTTCGACCGTTCCGGCTGTTACCTCTTGAACACCTTTCCAGCCGTTCCCTTGATGAGCTTCCCGGCACGCCCCGCCATGTTTCCTGCGGCTGCACCTGCCACGCTGCCGCCCAAAGCCCCGGCGGTCCCGATGTTCTTGTTGTAGCTGCCGATGCCGCCTCCGGCTTGGAT
This sequence comes from Bacteroides sp. An322, assembly GCF_002161765.1. Taxonomy (GTDB): domain Bacteria; phylum Bacteroidota; class Bacteroidia; order Bacteroidales; family Bacteroidaceae; genus Phocaeicola; species Phocaeicola merdavium. Next base: position 186,805 of record NZ_NFIN01000001.1, read on the forward strand.
AATCCAGCCCGCCACCGTCGGTATGGTGAAATACCCCACGATGCCGATGATAAGGAATACGATGTACACCCCGTCGCTTGCATCCAGCGAAAAGTTCGGGTCGGTCTGCATACGCTCGATGTCCTGCTGGAGCATCAGTATCTGGATTTTCGCCAGTATGGTGCTGAACAAATCCGACACGGGAAGCCAGAGGTAAATCTGTATGTAGCGGCTGAACCACGCCGAGAGCGTCGAGTGGAAGCCGTCCCACACGGAGAAGGCGAAGGCTATCGGCCCCAGTATGGACAGCACCACGAGGAAGAACGTCCGTAGCGTGTCGATGATGAGCGCGGCTGCGGCGAACATCAGTTCAAGCAGTTCGCGGAACCAGTCACGCACGCTTTTCTTGATGTTGTACGCCGCCCGGTCCATGTACATCCCCGTCATCGTCAGGAGATCCGAGGGTGACCAGCCCAGCTCGTCCAGCTGCCGGTCAAACTCCTCGTCCGAGGCGAGGTAGGCGGTTTCCGGGTTGCGCATCAGCGCCTCGTACTCCAGTTTGTCCTTCTGCTCCCGGTACTCGTTCATGTCGAAGGTCTGTTCTTCGAGAATCCCGTGTACGCCCTGCACGATGGGACTCAGCACGCTGTTCATCGTGCCCAATACGATGGTCGGGAAGAACAGGATGCACAGACCTAATGCAAAAGGTCTCAGCAGCGGGTACACGTCTATCGCTTCGGCTCGTGCCAACGACTGCCATACGCGCATCGCCACGTAGAACAGTGCGCCCAGCCCGGCAAGCCCTTTCGCCACGCCCGTCATGTCCGCGCAAAGCGGCATCATCTCGTCATAGAGCGAAAGGAGTATCTGGTGAAGGTTGTCGAACTCTCCCATAGGCTACCAGTACCTTTCGTTAGCCGTTCCGTACAGCGACATCACCCGGTCCATGTCGTTCTTCTTCCTTGCCCGCAGGTAGCTCACCGAGATGGTCTTGCCCGTGTAGTAGCGCACGAGGTTTCGGTAGTTCATCAGGCTGCGGTAGGCATTGTCGATGATTGCCAGCCGTTCCGCGTCCGAGAGCGACATCCCCGTGACGTTCACCACGTTCTTCAGGTCCTGCAGCACGTCCGAGCTTTCGTCTATCAGCATGGCGTAGCCCGACGAGATGGCGGCAAGCTCATCGGGGGTATAGTTCTCGTCCGAGAGCATCTTCTGGTAGTTTTCCACATAGATTTCGGAGATTTCCATAACCAGCCCGATGCTCTTCGTCACCTTCACGCCTCCTTTCACCACGTCATGCACGGATTTCAAGGCGTCGTAATACTTCTTGCCCTGCTCAAAAACCTTCTTGGTTTCCAGAAAGCCGTTCAGGGTGTTCGCCTTCGTGCCAGCCGTCTCCACCATCTCCTTGGCGGAGTTGATGATGCTCTGGGCGAGGTTGCCAGGGTCGGACACCACCCATTGGGCGTTTGCCGTGCCCGCACCCGTGAGGCACAGGCAGACCGCTATCAGCGGCATTCTCAGTTTCTGTCTCATTCTCATTCACGTTGGATTTAGTGGTACATTAGTTTTTTATTGTTCTTCTTTCTTTTCGTCGTCCGAAGCATTATCCGTGTTCACCCGGATATAGTCGCCGTTCGGCGAGAAGGTCAGCACGTCCGTTTCCTCGTTGTACGCCACATCGATGCGGAAGCCCGTGTTCATGTAGAGGTTGCCGTTCTCCTCCCGTTGGAGCAGGTAGGTTTCCGGCTTCAGCCTGCGGCGCACGCCCGACCGCCGGAACAGCGTCACCTTGTAGTGTTCACCCTCCTTGTACACCAGTATGTCGGGTCCCGCCTCCGCACTCTGCCAGTTGCCGCAAATCTTCTCGCGGACATCCTCGTTTTCTTTCATTACCGTTTCGCAGGCTTGCAGCATCAGCGATGCCAAGCCAATCAGACCGCCGCAAAGCAGCAGCCGTTGTGTCTTTGTCAGTTCAATGTTCATTTTCTTCAATCTTGTTTTTTAGTTGGTAAAAATGTGTCCTTCCCTCATACGCCGTTTGAGATACCCTCATACGCCGTTGGAGGCAGGCTCATACGCCGTGTGAGGCAGGACGCTGTTTCATTACTGTTCCTCTTCTTTTCGCCTTTCCGCTATCTGCCGTATGGCGGCTTCCATGTCGCCGCCCAGCTTCTCCGCCAGTTCGCGGACTTCCATCTTCTCCGTTTCCTCCGTCGTGTAGGCTAAATACTCCTGCATGGACACCTCCGTGGCGTACACCGCCGACTGTGTGCCGCCCAGCCCTATCCATACCTCCTTGTACCGTCTGGACGGGTCGTTGGACTGGTTGATGGAGAGTATCTGTGACTTCTCCTTTTCCGTCAGCCCCAACAGCCCCTGTATCTGGTCAAAGCGGTTCATAAACTTCCGTTGGTCGAGCAGTATCTTGCAGTCCGAGTTGTTGATGATGCTCTCCTTCACGATGGGCGACGAGATGATGTCGTCCACCTCCTGCGTCACCACAATCGCCTCGCCGAAGTATTTTCTGACCGTCTTGTACATATAGCGCAGATAATCAGCCATGTTCGCCGAAGAAAGAGCCTTCCAAGCCTCCTCCACGATGAGCTGTTTCCGGACGCCTTTCAGCCTCCGCATCTTGTTGATAAATGCTTCCATGATGATAATCGTAACCACCGGAAAAAGCTCGGCATTATCCTTCACCGAATCAATTTCGAAGACCACGAACCGCTTGTGCAGCAGGTCGATGTTCTCCGTGGAGTTGAGCAGGAAGTCGTACCGTCCGCCCCGGTAATACTGCCGGAGCGTGGTCAGGAAGTTGTCGATGTTGAAGTCCGTCTTCGCCACCTTGATGTAGCGTTCCTCCATCTCCTTGCGGTACACGTCCCGCATGTACTCGTAGAACGAGTTGAACGACGGAACGATGCTCCTGTCCTGCTGGATTTTCAGGATGTATGCGTTCACCGCGCTGCCCAGTTCCGCCGACTCCGTTTTCGTGGCGGGTTCGTTCTCGCTTTTCCACAGGGTGAGCAGCAGCGTCTTGATGCTGTCCTTCTTCTCCACATCAAACACCCCGTCGTCCGTGTAGAACGGGTTGAACGAGATGGGCTTTTCCTCCGTGTAGGTGAAGTAGATGCCGTCCTTTCCTTTGGTCTTGCGGTGTATCATCTCGCACAGCCCTTGGTAGGAGTTGCCCGTATCGACCAGCACCACGTGGGATCCTTGTTCGTAATACTGCCTGACAAGGTGGTTCATGAAGAATGACTTGCCGCTTCCCGAAGGGCCCAATACGAACTTGTTTCTGTTCGTTGTCACGCCCCGCTTCATCGGCAGGTCGGAGATGTCGATGTGCAGCGGCTTGCCGCTGATACGGTCCGCCATGCGGATGCCGAAGGCGGAGGGCGAGTCCTTGTAGTTGGTCTCGCCGGCGAAGAGGCACACCGCCTGCCCGATGAACGTGTGGAACGCTTCTTCCGCCGGGAAGTCGGCGGCGTTGCCGGGGATGCCCGCCCAGAACAGCGTCGGGCAGTCCGTCGTGTTGTGGCGCGGCACGCAGCCCATTGAAGCCAGCTGGCTGCCTACATCGTTCTTGATGCGTTTCAGTTCCTCCGCGTCGTCGCTCCACGCCATCACGTTGAAGTGGGCGCGGACGGACTTCAGCCCCTGCGAGTGCGCTTCGTTCAGGTATTCCTCGATCCACTCGCGGTTGATGGCGTTCTGGCGGCTGTACCGCGAGAGCGACTGCATGTTTCTCGCCGTTTTCTCGAAGCGGCGCAGTTCCTCGTCGCTGTTGCCGATGAAAACGTACTGGTTGTAGATATGGTTGCAGGGAAGCAGCAGGCCCACGGGAGCGGCGAACGACAGGCGGCAGTCCGAGCGGTCGGTGGAGAGCCGTTCGTAACGGCTGTCCGTGGCCACCGCAGCGGGCAGGTCTTCCGTGTCCGACAGGGTGTGCAGGCACAGCCGGTTGTCGCCGATGCGCATCTCCCTCGCCGTCATTTCCATGTCCTCCAGACAGTCCACATTGCCCGGCGAGAGTGCGAAGTACCTGCCTATGATGCCCGTTTCCTTTTCCGTGCCCGTAAGCTCGTCATCGGAGAGCCGGCGCAGCCGGATGTGCCCCGAATCGTTCAAGATACGCGCGAACTGCTCCACCGCCTCGATGAACTTCACCGCCGTTTCCTTGTCCTGCATCTCCTTCGGCACGATGTGCCCACGGCACAGGGTGTTCCAGTTGCTCTGTTGCCTCATGCGATCCTTCGTTGTCTTCGTCAGGAACAGGTAGCACTTGTGGTGCAGGAACGGGCGCTCGTTGAAGTGCATCTCGTAGCTGCGGGCAAGGAAGCCCATGCCCTCCCTGCCTGTGTCGGGGCGGTACCGCTCCTTCACGTACCAGTCCTGCTTGTGCAGCACCGAGTAGTCGGGCAGCACCTTTATCGCCTTGCACCACGCGGCGTGGATGGCCTCGTACTCCTCCGCCGTTACGGTATAGACCTCCGGCAGTTCCACCTCGAAGGCGGCGGTAATGTCCGCGTCCTTCGAGACGATGCAGCCGTGCTCCACCGAGAGCAGCGGGAAGCGGCTTTCCAGCGTGGTGGCTTTCATTACATTTCTCATACGTTTCTTCCTTTCTTTTTTCGTCTTAACAGATTGGACACCCGTCTGCGGTGGAGCACATGGCGGGGGCGCATCCGTGCCGCGCCCAGTTTCATCAGCCCGTGTTCGCCGTACTTCGCGTTCAGCCGGAACGTGAGCCAGACGGTGGCGGAAGCAGACACCACACCGAAGCCGATGCAGAGCCACTGGCCCGCGCCTGCCATGTACAGGATGACAAAGAGGATGAAGGCGGCAAGCAGCCCGCCTGCGAAGATGAACAGGTATTGCGCCTTCAGTCCCTTGAACTCCACCGGACGGCCTATGCCCTTGTTGATAGGGTATTCAGCCATTGTCCTTATACCTTATTATATATGTATAGGTATGCCCGTTTATTAAAGGAAGAACGAACGGAGAATCGTCGCGCTCACAATCAGGAAGATGCACGCCCCGAACCAGCTCGCGGCGGTCTTCGAGGTGTCGGGGTCGCCCGATGAGAACTTGCCATATACCTTGATGCCCCCGATAAGCCCGACGACAGCACCGATGGCGTAGATGAGTTTCGTCGCCGGGTCAAAGTATGAAGTGACCATGCTGGTGGCTTCGGTGATGCCCGCCATGCCGTTGCCTTGTGCGGACGCTGAGATGTTTGCAGCCAGCAGAAGGGCTGCGAGAATGATTTGTTTTTTCTTCAATGTCTTTGTCATAATCGTTTCTTTTTTGTGCCTCCGGGTTGGATAGTCCCTTTGGCGGTTGATACTTGTTTTACTTCTTGCGGCTTTGGATGAAGCCGGCTTGTGGATTTAGTGGTTCGGTGGCAAGCCGTGGTTTAGCCGTAGTCGATTTTCTTTTTTCGCATCATTGTTTCGTTTTACTTGTTATACAAAATCACGGATATTGAAATCCTCAATATTGTCCGGCACGTTTGGGACTGTAGTCCGTACCGCCGTCGGGGTCGGTTCCTTCCGTATGGTGGCGGAAACGCTGTCCATATAGAAATCCATCAGTTCGTTCAGTTTCCTGCGGGTCGCTTCCGAACTCTTTTCTATCATCGCGAACAGCTCGTTACCCTTCATGTCGCAGAACACCATCCCGGCGTGGCGGCGTTCCTCCATTGTGGCTGCCGGTTTCTTTACCGTCCGCATGGCAAGGTCGATGTCCTCGAAGGTGAAGCCGCTTGCCTCATGGGGTTCGCCATCGTAATCCTCATTCCCGTCATATTCTGCCATGTCCGACACGCGGCTGTCGCTGAATGTTTCATCAAGTTCGTCATCGGGCACTTGGCGTGACGGCTTGTTTTCCGGTGCTTGTCCTCCGTCGGTATCCGTTTCATCGGCAAAGGTAACGTCCTTTTCTTCCACCGCCTCGGCTTCCACGGAAGTGGCAGCTTCCGGCACTGTGGTGTCCTTTTCTGTCCCAATCCAGTCCGATATTTTGAACTTGCTCCTGCCCACGACATCGGGCGGCGGTTCCTGCCGTTTCCGGTCTGTGTTTTCTTGACTGCCGGCCTTCTGCCGTTCCTGCTGCTCCCATGTCAGATAGAAAAGTATCCACAGGTTGCACATCATCATCAGGACAATCAGGAACGTCACCATCGGCTTATCGTTATCTGTTCGACCATCCCGTGGCTCTTCTTCCCATGCAGGGTTTCCAGTTCAGCCCTGTGCTGTTCAAGGTGTTCGGTGACAATGCTGTCTATGTAACCGGATATGGTTGTCCCTTGCCCTCCCGCCATGCCTACGATCCGCTTGACGGCTTCATGGTTCTCGCGGCTGATGTACACCGCCTTCTGTGCGGTTCCTTCCGGCCTGCGCCCGTTGAGGTACTTGCCCGCATAGGCTTCTTCCTTTCCCTTGCGTCTGAAAATGTTGATGTTCAGTTTCATGATTATTTTCTTTTGAGTTAGAAAATCGGTTTGCTTAATTCATACAGTTTGGTCATCTCATCCTTGTGGCTTGCGAAATGCTCTGCCAGTACATTGTCTATGTAACCGGATAACGTAATCTTGTTCTTCCCGATAATATGGACAATATGTTGTATCCGCTCGTGGTGTTCGTCACGGATATAAGCTGTCTTACATGTGCGGGCGGTAAAGTCCGCACTCTTCAGGTATGTATAGATGTAGTTTTTTACTTTTTCCACCTCACTCGCATCTTGCGCGATACCTGTTCCTGAATTTTTTTTCTTGTCTATTTTTCTTTCCATTGTCATTTTTGCTTTTAATGTTAATAAACGTCTTCATAATTCTTTTTGTAGAGCCTGCGTATCACTTCCTCTTTCTCGCGGAAATGTTGTTCCAACACACGGTCCACATAGACTGACAGCGAAATCCCGTTTTTCCCGATGACCTGTACGATGCGCTGTATCCGCTCATGGTAATTCTTACGGATATAGGCAGTCTTGCCTGAACATATGGGAGTTTTCGGCGCATGTAGGAAGAGTTCCATATATTCCTCTTCCTGTATGGTTTCTTCCTTTTTCGCCTTTATTGACGGTTTCTCCGTTGGTCTTGTCACCTTGTCTGGGGCATTTTCATCCGTTCCAGCATTTTCAGGGGCGGCGGACGTGGGCATTTCTGGACGGAACGAGTCCAGAAACTTGCCGGGATCAATATCGACATCAAGTTTTTTAGCCATGCGTCGGGCGCTTTACGATACCGAGTATTTCTTCCGCAAGGTCATCGATGCCGCTACCTTTCGCCAGTGCTTTGTCTGGTGGCAGCAGCGTGGAACGGAAAAACGGGCGGTCGCCTTCTTCCGAACCTTCCTTGCGGAAACGCTTGCTGTCCGGCAGGCTTGTCTTCAGCGTTTCCAACCCCATCCCGGCAATCACTTTGTCATAGATGTCGTACAGGTCGGTTTTCTCGCGTTTGTCCACCATATTCCACAACAGTCGGATACCTTTGATGTTCGACTTGCCAGTGGTGATCAGCGTGTCATTGATAATGCTTGCATACTTCAGCGAACTTTCCATGATGAATCGGTCGGCGGCTATAGGACAGAAAATGTAATCCATGGTCGCCACCGTCTTGATTAATCCGAGGTTGTTCACCGTACCCGTCAGGTCGAAAAAGATGAAATCGGGCGGTGTCGCCGACTCAATGAAGGGCTTGACCGTTTCTATCGCATTGTCGGGTCGGCTGCCCACAATCGGGTAGGCACGTTTGCCGATGCGCTTGAACTGGTCATATGCCAGCTTGCGCAGGTACGGGTTGCGCTCGATGTTCTTCAGGTCACGCTCGCGCATGTCCTTAATGCTGAACTGGGGAAAGTCGCAGTCCACGACTACCACGTCGTACCCTTTCACGTAATACAGGTAACTCGCCATCAGTACGGTGAGTGTCGTTTTGCCGGCTCCTCCCTTCTGGGTGGAGAAGGCGATGAACAAAGGTTCTTTTTTCATTCTTCTTTTTTTAATTGTTAGACATCGGTTTATTGCAGGTCGGCATATATGCCATTTCGCAGACTTGTTCATTTGCACATTTGCGGCTTTGCTTGTATGCTCATGAGGTTACTCGCTTGCTTGCAATCTAATGTGCCTGCTTGCGTTTCCGCCTGTACGCTTGCGTGCCGGCAGGCAGGCACACAGGCAGGAGGGCAGACAGGTGCAAGGATTTGCACATTTGCGGATATGCCTGTACGGAAATAGGCAGGCTTGCCGACCTTTCTGCCTGCAAAGTAAAGGGCATTTTTCCATATCCGTATCGTTTTGGAGTTTGGTGGCAGCTTCTGGCAGCAAGTGGTAGGGAGTGGCTTCGTTCTTGTCACGTTTTCAAGGGCTTAAACGCCCTACCTTTGCACCCAAGCGGCAGGGCAATGCTCCCGGCGCGTACCGCAGCCCCCGGCTCCGTCCTTCTTTTGGGCAGCCGGAGGGTATCGGGCGACCGATACCTTTATGGGATTGTTATAACAGGTATATCCCCAATCCGTCTGCTACGGATTTTTGTGTCCTCTAAGACACAGCAAGGTATGTTTCGAGTTACCCGAAACCTTGCGGGTTACTCCCGCAAGCCTTGCCCCTGAAAGGGGAAGGGGGCTTCCTCTCCGAAGTCGGGAAGCCTGTTTCCTACCTGCGGCACGTGTGCCGGAAGCTGCGCTTATGCCGTGAAACCACTAAATCCATAGTAATAATGAACAGAGAACGTAAGAAAGGGGGAAGACACCCCAAGTTGGAAAAGAAAACGCACCATGTGATGCTGCGTTTCAACGACGAGGAATGGCTCAGGTTCCTCGCCATGTACGAACAGACGGAGGTGAAGGCAAAGGCGGTGTTCGCCAAGGCACGCATCTTCGGCGGGGAGTTCCGTGTGTTCCGGGAGGACAGGACGCTGGTGGAATACTACGCCAAGCTGTCTTCATTCCATGCGCAGTACCGCATGATAGGCAACAACTACAACCAGACCGTCAAGGAGCTGCGCTGCCATTTCTCCGAGAAAAAGGCGATGGCATTGCTCTACCGGCTGGAGCAATGCACGAAGGAACTGGCGGCATTGACCCGCCAAATCGTGGAACTGACAAAGGATTTCGAGGAACGATGGTCGCAAAAATCAGTTTAGGAAAATCCTTGTTCGGGGCATTGGCGTACAACGGGGAGAAGATTAACAAGGAACAGGGCAAACTGCTCGGCACGAACAAAATCTTCGACGGCTGTTCCGGCAGGATGGATATCCACCGCGCCATGCAGGACTTCTCACGTTACCTCTCGCCCCACGTGAGGACGGAGAAGCCCGTCATGCACGTATCGCTCAACCCGCATCCCGATGACCGACTGACGGACATGGAACTGGAGGGCATTGCGCGTGAGTACATGGAACGGATGGGGTTCGGCGAACAGCCGTACATCATCTATAAACACGAGGACATCGACCGCCACCACCTGCACATCGTGACCATCCGTGTGGATGATAACGGCAGGTGCATCAGCGACCGCTACAACTTCCGCAAGAGCCGGGAGATTACCCGTGAACTGGAACGCAAGTACGGCCTGCACCCCGCCGACCGCAGGCAGCACCGCCATGACAACCCCTTGCGGAAAGTGGACGTTTCGCAGGGCGACGTGAAGCGTCAGGTGGCGAACACCGCCAAGGCGGTCATGGCGGCTTACAAGTTCCGGACGATGGGCGAATACCGCGCCCTGCTCTCCCTCTACAACGTCACGGTGGAGGAAGCCCGTGGCAACGTGGACGGGCGCGAGTATCACGGGCTGGTCTATGCCGCCACCGACGATGCCGGTAACAAGGTTGGCAATCCTTTCAAGGCATCCCGTATCGGGAAGTCCGTCGGCTATGAAGCCGTGCTGCGCAGGTTTGAATTTTCCAAAGGGCAGATCCGCGACAAGCGTCTGGCGGACAGGACGCGCAAGACCGTCGCCGCCGCGCTCGCCCGGACCTACCGTAAGGAGGAGTTCATCGGCTTGCTTCATGCAAAGGGCGTGGATGTGGTGTTCCGCCACACGGATGAGGGGCGCATATACGGGGCGACCTTCATCGACCACCGCACGGGCTGCGTGCTGAACGGCTCGCGCTTGGGCAGGGAGTTTTCCGCCAACGCCTTGCAGGAGCATTTCACCCTGCCGTATGCAGGCACTCCGCCGATACCGTTCACCATTACGGAGGACGAACCGCAGCAGGAAGCCCGTACCTATGTGGAACACGACGAGGGGCACTCCACCGGCTTGGGGCTGCTCGGTGGCGATGCGTCGGGCGCACAGGCGGAAGAAGCCGCCTTCGAGCGTGACCTCAAACGCAGGAAGAAGAAACGCCGCAAGGGTTTGGGGCTGTGATAACCTAAGTACGGAACTAAGGGTACCTAAGTACGGAACAGAGATAGCCTAAGTCCGTACCTTAGGTATCTTCACTTTCTATCGGTATTAAACACGATTATTCATCAACTAAAAAACAGAAACAGATTTATGTCACAACAGGAAGACGATTTGAGGGCATTGGCGAAAATCATGGATTTTCTGCGTGCCGTAAGCATTTTACTGGTGGTCATACACCTCTATTGGTATTGTTACGAAGCCGTAAGGCTGTGGGGCATCGACATCGGCGTGGTGGACAGGGTACTGTTGAACTTCGACCGCACCGCAGGATTGTTCCGCTCCATCCTTTATACGAAACTTTTTGCGTTGGCGCTGCTGGCACTCTCGTGTCTGGGCACGAAGGGGGTCAAGGAGGAAAAAATCACGTGGGCAAGGATTTGGACGGTGCTTGCAGCAGGGCTTGTGCTGTTTTTTCTGAACTGGTGGATATTGTCCCTGCCGTTGCCCGTAGAGGCAAACGCGGCATTGTACACCGCCACCGTTGCGGCGGGCTATGTCTGCCTGCTGATGTCCGGCACATGGATGAGTCGCCTTCTGCGCACCAACCTCATGGAAGACGTGTTCAACGTGGAGAACGAGAGCTTCATGCAGGAAACGCGGCTCATCGAGAACGAGTATTCGGTGAACCTGCCCACACGCTTCTATTACAGGAAGAAGTGGAACAACGGATATATCAACGTAGTAAACCCGTTCCGTGCGTCCATCGTACTGGGCACACCGGGCAGCGGAAAGTCGTATGCCGTGGTAAACAGTTTTATCAAACAACAGATTGAGAAAGGTTATTCAATGTATATCTATGATTTCAAATTCAGCGACTTATCGACTATTGCCTACAACCACCTGATGAACCACCCGGAGGGATATAAGGTCAAGCCGAAGTTCTACGTGATAAACTTCGACGACCCGCGCCGCAGCCACCGCTGCAATCCCATACACCCCGATTTCATGGAGGACATCACCGATGCCTACGAGAGTGCCTACACGATAATGCTCAATTTGAACAAGACTTGGGTGCAAAAACAGGGCGACTTTTTCGTTGAGTCACCGATTATCCTGTTTGCCGCTGTGATATGGTTTTTGCGCATCTACAAGGACGGCAAGTATTGCACCTTTCCCCATGCCATCGAACTCTTGAACCGCCGTTACGAGGACGTGTTTCCAATTCTCACCAGCTATCCCGAATTGGAGAACTACCTTTCCCCGTTCATGGACGCATGGCAGGGCGGCGCGATGGAACAGCTTGCCGGACAGATCGCGTCGGCGAAGATACCGCTATCCCGTATGATTTCCCCACAGCTCTATTGGGTCATGTCCGACAGCGAGTTTACCCTCGACATCAACAATCCCGATGAGCCGAAGATACTCTGTGTCGGCAACAACCCCGACCGCCAGAACATCTACGGCGCGGCATTGGGCTTGTACAATTCCCGCATCGTGAAGCTTATCAACAAGAAGGGCAAGCTGAAGTCGGCGGTAATCATCGACGAACTGCCCACGATTTACTTCAAGGGGCTGGACAACCTTATCGCCACCGCCCGAAGCAACAAGGTGGCTGTCTGCCTCGGTTTTCAGGACTTCTCACAGTTGAAGCGCGACTACGGCGACAAGGAAGCCGCCGTAGTGATGAACACGGTGGGCAACATCTTCTCCGGTCAGGTGGTGGGCGAGACCGCCAAGACCCTTTCGGAGCGTTTCGGCAAAATCTTGCAGAAGCGGCAGAGCATCACCATCAACCGCGAGGACAAGTCCACCTCCATCAACACGCAGATGGAGAGCCTTATCCCGGCGAGCAAGATTTCCACGCTCACGCAGGGTATGTTTGTCGGTGCAGTAGCCGACAACTTCAACGAGCGCATCGAGCAGAAAATCTTTCATTGCGAAATAGTGGTGGATGCCGAAAAGGTGAAACGCGAGGAACAAGCATACAAGCCCATCCCCGTCATCACGGACTTCACCGATGCCGACGGCAACGACCGCATGAAGGAGATGATTCAGGAGAACTACAACCGCATCCGTGCCGAGGTGCGGCAGATTGTCGCCGACGAGTTGCAGCGTATCCAATCCGACCCGGAACTGCAACACCTGTTGCAGAACAAGTAGGACACCGCAGGCGAAAAGAGAAAATCCGTAGCTCGGTTCAGACCGGGTTACGGATTTTCCTTTTCTTGTATCTTCTTTTCTGCTTTGAGCAACTTGTTTAGGGTGGAAATGGCAAGGGTCATCAGATAGTTTTTCAACTCGCTATCCTCCTTCAGCAAGATACCATATTTTTCGGCAAAGGCTTCCAACATCCATTTTCGGATGTCTGCCATATCCTCCCCGAAAGGTATCAGCCGGTTCTCATCCCAATAGACGGTAACGGCAGACACAAACATTGACTTGAAAGCCGCCTTTTGTTCCGCGTTCAGTTTCTTGTAACGTGTCCTTTCCGTAATGGGAGGTTCGCTGTATGGCATGACGGACACCGGGTCATAGACAGACACCAAGTCGCCGCCGTAATCAATGATTATCGGCAAGTCTGACATTGCACCCTGTTTTCGTTTTTTCTTTTTCGCCATGCTACTTGTTTCCTTTCAACAAAGCCTTACCCTGTTCAGTAAGGCGGTATTTTTGTTTAGGGCTATGCTTGGTCAAACCGGGATATACCGTTTCAACAAATTCAAGCCCGATGGCAGCGTTCAAGTAATTTTCCAAAAAATTGCTTTTGTCTTTCAAACCGATTGCTTCCATTATCTCTTTGGGTGAATAGGAGCCATCCGACAGAGCTGCGATTAGTTTGCCGACCTGTGGGGTGACTGTGGGATTACTATGGGGTGGCTGTGGGGTGGCTATGGGATTTTCCTCCATAGCCTTTGGCGCGTAGCGGAATACAAGCACGACAAAACCGCCGCCCAACCTGTATTCGGGAGACGGCAATCCGGCTTTACGGCACTCTTCCTCCATCAGGCTGATACCGCGTCCCCAATTCTCCAACAGTTTCCTTTTATAAAGGACATTGGCGATGATTGGATTTTGAGGTTCCGAACAATGCTCGGACGCCATCTTCTCCACATCCCAGCCATGCGGAAAAGAGCCGGGATTTTCTATCTCCACACGGTCATCGTATATGGCGATGCCGACAGAGCCTCCGGCTTCCCTGTAACTGCGGTGAGCCAACGAGTTCAATACACCTTCCCTCACAGCCTTATAAGGCACACTCAGTCGTTCTTCACGTTCCAGCCCCTCAATCCTGCCCGACAATGAAAGATGTTTGAACAGAAAAGCTATCGCAGCATCAAGCTGTTGGAATATATTGCCGTAAATGCGTTGGCTGTCTATGAATTCCATCTTGTCCGTTCCCCTGAAACGAGCTAAGCGCAGCAGGCATTGGGGATAGTTTGCCGGCATTTCCCGGTTGGCAAACAGGATGGCGGCTGCATGGTTCAACACGCCGTTCCTCATCAAGCTGAATTTTTCAAGGATGGCAGGAATGTCGTTTCCTGTATTTTCCGGCAAGCGTCCGCAGTCTATTCCCAAACGGACTGTTTTAAGCACCTCGTTCTCATCAATGTCATTTAATGTCAAATCAGGGTCGTCGAACAGTTCCCAACGGTGACGCACACCGTCGCGGTCGAGCAACAACTCATTGTATTTTTGTTGCGGCATGGCGACAGTTGTGCTTTCCACACGCATATAAGGGCGGTTCTTATAAGTAAACGGGCGTTCCATCCTTGAATCTTCAACATGGAGGGCGATGATTTTCTTTTCACCGTCAGGCAAGGGCACGTATGAAACCTGTACCGTGGCGGTAGGCTCCAATCTGCCGATGGCTTCCGCAATATCCCGTTTCGTCTTGTCGCTCACTTCCTGCCCGATGATTTTACCGTTGTCCGCCACGCCGAACAGCACCGTGCCGCCTTCGCCGTTGAGGAAGGCGCACAGCGTTTCCATGCCACGCTCCAACTGTCCGGTGGTCTGCTTGAACTCAACCTTGCCGCCTTCCTTTTCAGCTGTCAGGTTCTGTATGATATTGAGATTGTCTATTTCCATCGTCTTGCTCTTTGGTTTACAAAAATAATAAATTGCCCTGCCGAAAACGAAAGTTTTATGCTATTTCTATGTATTATGTCGAAAAAACAGGCGAGGAGACACTCACGCGCCCCCTTGCCTTACTGTTCTTATATAAATGGACAATAACGTCTATCTTCTTTGCCGCTCCCGTTCCTCGTCCAACAGCATCCGCTTGTTCACCTTCTCCGCAGCCCGGTCGAGGAAATAGGTGCGGCTCTCGCTCTTGCGCATCTTGATGTCGTTGTATATGTTGTAACAGCCTTTCGCCTGTACGCCGAACACCTTGTAGCAGTAGGAAGCTATCTCTTTCAGCGATGCTTCACCGCCGTTTATACAGCCCATCTCGCTGATGCCATAGATAAGTTCCACGAGGTCGGACGCCTTGCCCGTCCACCGCATGGGCGGGGCATCGGCAGGCGTATCGTCTTTCTTTTCATCTTTGGAGGGGATGGAGGATAGTGGCGGCACTTGGTTATGTGGCATGGAAATGTGTTTCAGCATCTTGCGCACGAAGGCGAGGGCTTTGCGCACGTACACGCTGTGGTGGGTGCCCGTATCTTGCAGGGCTTTGTGGTATTGCAGTTCCGTTTCCGCATAGCTCAACGCGGGCAGCGGATGGCAGGGGCTTGCAGCTCCCGTGCAGAGCGAAATGACCGTTGCAACGAACTCGTTGTATGCCGCACTCAGCCCGTTGCGGCTTTCGGGGTTGTCTATCAGGCGGAAGAACTCCGTTTCTGTCAATATGAGATGTTCCATTTGCTTTCAGTTTTATGTTGTTACACTTGGGTTGAAGTGTGCGCACATAAAACTATCGGGCAAACGGCAGTCCAACGGATGGGATTTTTTGCGGTTTGTTTTGCAAGTCGCTGATAAACAGCAGACATATTTAATAAAAATAAATTGGAATACCCAAATTCAGCCTTTCGGAAGTGTTCAGATATTGAACACGTGTTCATAATCTGAACACTCTTTTGAGCAGGGAGGTGTTCACTTTCTGAACAGTCGCACCCTCATTCTTGCGGTACACGGCTTTCAGCGAACCGTCCTTGTATGTCTTTGTCTCGTCCCGCATCCATTCGCTTTCAGGCAAATCTCCAAGGAACAGGCGGCAGCCGTTCCCGGCAATGACGGGTATCGTGCAGAGGATGATTTTGTCCAGCAGGTGCATCCTTGCCATGCCGTTGATGATGCTTGCGGTAGCGGTGTTGGCTTCTATGAAACAGGTGATGTCGGACTTGTCAAGCACCAACGTGGTAAGGGAAGTGTATTCGGAGAGCGGACGGGCGGTTTCTTTCATTCCGACAATGCCGAATCTGTCCGGCGTGTCGGTTTTGGCAAGCCATTGCTGCGCTTTCCCTGAACTGTCCGCAAGGCATCCGTCCATCGTGAGGACGGCGAATAATACGACTTTTCCCATTCGGTCTGCTTTTTAGTGGTTATGACCGGAAGCCGTCATACGAAAATAGCGTGCAAATCACACTACTTTCTGGTGACGGCTCTGGACTGCCTCTACGGAATGTACGTGACTGCACGCTATGCCGAGGCATAGCATAAGCATCACGCAATCGCCTTCCATAGTTCCAATTGTCCAGATTTTCACCAGATGCGCCTTGCGGTCTTATTCTATACTATATTTTCATCGGACGGATTTTTTTTACTTTCCGCACCCGACTTTTCTCAAATGTTGCTACAAAGGTAATGCAAGTTGAGGGCAGAACAAAACAAATCAATTGTTTTTTATGCCGAAACGCCGCTTACCTTATCGAAAGGTAGCCTTTTTCCTGTAATTCCTTTCATCTTTTTACTGTTTTCTATTCTATCCCGTATGCTTTCATCTTGTTGTACAGCGTGGTGCGCCCGATGCCGAGCAATGCTGCCGCCAACTTGCGGTTGCCCTTTGCCTGTTCCAGCGCATGGATGATTTGTTTCTTCTCCATGTCGTCCAAAGCCAGCGAAGCGTCATCCGCTATCGGTATTTCATCGAACTCCAACGTGTCTGCCATGACCGTATCGCCTTCGGTATGCAGCACCGCCATGCGCACGACCCGTTTCAGTTCCCTCACGTTGCCGCCCCATGCATAGGCGAGCAGTTGTTTTCTTGCTTCCGCATCAAAGCCTTTCACCTGCCGGTCAAGTTCCTCGTTGGAGAGTTTCAGGAAGAAATCTGCCAATGGCATGATGTCCTCACGGCACTCACGCAGCGGCGGTATGTTCAATGTGTATTCCTTTATCCGATGGAACAAATCCTGACGGAAACGCTTTTCGGCGATGGCGGCTTGCAAGTCCTCGTTGGTGGCGGCGATGATGCGCACGTCAGCCTGCTTGTCCTTGCTGCCTCCCGTGGGTCTGTACCGTTTGGCTTCCAATGCGCGGAGCAGCATCTGCTGCACTTCCGGCGGAAGGTTGCCTATCTCGTCGAGGAACAATGTGCCTCCTGCGGCTTCTTCCCAGAACCCCTGTTTCTTGCTTTCGGCTCCTGTGAACGCTCCTTTCTCATGCCCGAACAGGGTGGAGGAGGCAAGTTCCTTTGAAAGCAGACCGCAGTCCACAGCCACAAAGGGTTTGCCCGCACGTTTGCTCATCGTATGTATTTTCTCGGCGATGTGTTCCTTTCCCGTTCCGCTTTCGCCCAATATCAATACGCTCATGTTGGTCGGGGCGACCAGCCTTATCTTGCGGTCTATTTCCCGGAAAGCCGCGCTCTGCCGCTCATGGATGGGCGTATCGTGCCGCTCCAGCCTTTTCCGCAAGGTTTTCAGGAGCGGGAAGAGGTTGGCTTCAATCAGCTTTTTCGGGATGTAGTCTTCCGCGCCCTGCTTCATCGACCGGACGGCGGTGGGCACCTCGTCATAGTCGGTCATGACGATGTAGGGATTGTTCCTGCCCTGTTTCCGCAGTTCTTCCAGCAGACTGATACCGTCACCGTCATTCAAGCGCAGGTCAGCCAGAATGATGTCATCTTCCCTCATCTTGGCAAACAGCTTCCGTGCGCCGTTGCAGGTGGAGGTGCTGACGCTTGGGTATCCCTTGCTTTCCAGCAGGCGGCATACAAAGTCGGAATAGATGATGTTGTCCTCCACTACGATTATTCTGCCCATCGTTCCGCCTCCTTTCTTGCCGAATCAACAATCAGTCCGCCCTGTGCCAATACCGCATTTACAGCGGACTGTATATCTTCTTCTGATATGTTCTCCTTGTGGATTGCCTCGTACAGTGCCGCCAACGGTTGCTCCGCCTTTATCAGCATCCACGAGCTTCTCAGGTGATGCACCCAGTAATCCAATGCTTCCATGTCCCCCGCTTCCGCCGCCTTGCTCACTTCGTCCATGTCGGATTGTGTTGTGGCCGCCAGCTTTTCCAACGTGCGCCGCTTGTCGCCGAAGGCGAGCAGGGATGACAGGTCTATGCTGTTTGCTTTGTTCCGTTTGATGCAGCTTTCCGTCACCGCCAGCAGTTCGTCTATGGAATAGGGCTTGTACAGCACGGCGGCAAAGCCTTTGCCCGTCAGTTCTTCTTTCTCCACATAGCCTGCGGCGGTGGCTGCCACGACGGGAATGGTCCGCGAATTGCCTATTTCCGATGTGCGCAGCAGTTCCAGCACCTCGTAGCCGTTCACCTCCGGCATTTTCAGGTCGGTTATCAGCAGGTCATAATCTTTTGCGCGCATCAGGTCTGTCAGTTCTCCTGCTGTCTGGCAAGCGTCACAATCCACACCGTTTTGCCTGTACATCTCTTTCATCATGTCCAGCAGCATCCCGTTGTTGTCTATCGCCAGCACGGAGCAGCCTGACAGCGTGGAATGCCCGGCGTTCGTCTTTTCGGCAGCCGCCATTTCTTCCGCCTTTGTCAACGGCAGGCTGACGGTGAAGCGGCTTCCCTTGCCCGGCTCGCTTTCCACCGTGATGTTCCCTTTCAACAGCTTTACCGTGTCGGCTACGATGGCAAGCCCCAGCCCGAAGCCGTCCTCCGTCACGGCGTTGCCCAACCGCTCAAACGGGATGAATATCCTCGCCTGTTGTTCTCCGGTCATGCCCGTGCCGGTGTCTTCCACCGTCAAGGTAAATATGCCGTTCTTGTAGCCGGTGCTTAATGTGACTGTACCGCTTCGGGTGAACTTGATGGCGTTGGAGAGCAGGTTGCCGCCAATGCTTATAATCCGGTTCCTGTCGCCGCTTACAATCTCGTCCGTTTCACTTTCTGTCTTGAAGTTGAGTCCTTTATTCTTCGCCAATGTTGCAAACTCCGTTTCCAATGTTTCGACGATGGAGCGCAGTTTGAAAGGCTTGACGCTTGGCGTTTCCTTGCCGCTGTCCAGCCGGAAATACACCAAAAGGTTGTTTATCATTCCCGCCATACGCCCGACGGCATCCCCGATGGTCTGTGCGTGGCGCATACGGTTGTCTGCCTCCGTGTCGTTCAGCAGCAGTTCGGCGTTGCCGCCGATGACGGTCAGGGGAGTGCGCAGTTCGTGGGTGACGTTCTGGATGAGATTGCGTCGCAGCTTGATTAGCTTCTCGTTCGTATCATTGCTCTTTTGCAGTTCAGTGATAAGGCTTTCCCGTTTCTTCCTTTCGTTGCCGCTGCGCTTCATTTCACGATGGATGGCGAGGTAAGAAAGGAACAGCAGGATGATGGCAGCAGAGATGGTCGCCGTGAACAGCCTGACGGACAATGCCTGTGCCTCGGCTATCTTCCGCTCCTTCTGCACGAAAGCCTCCTGCGCCTGCCCGTCAAGTTCGGTTATCAGCCGGTTCAGCTCGGCGTTCAGCCTCCTGCCCAGCGTGCGCAGGCTGTCGGTGTATGCCTCCATTTCCGCCGTCCGTTCCTGCTGCATGGCTATCAGGCTGTCGCTGAACTGGTGCAGTTCCTTGGCGGACGGCAGTATCTGCACGGTCTTCTTGCCGCCGAAAGCCCCGGCGATGCCTTTCTTTTTCTGCGTCACGGTGCGTACACGGGTGGCACGTTTCGCCACTTCGGGCAGATGGTTCACCAAAAGGCTGTCTGCCTTGTCCTGACAGGCGAAAGTTTCCATAAGGTGCAGCAGGTGGGCTTCTTTTTCCACCAAGAAGGCGCGGAGCGTGTCTATCTGCGCCGGATGCACGAAATCCTTGCAGCGGGGCTTCATGGCTTGCAGCAGGCTGTCCGTCCGCAGCCGCCGGGTGCGGTAGTGCCGGTAGTCCGCCTCTTCCCAGCCGATGACGCCTTCGCCCAATGTGGCGAGGGTGATGATGTTGCGTTGGGCGACGGTGATGTCACGCCTTATCTCCTGTATTTCGCCTGCTTCGGTTTCTATCTCGTGCATCCGTCCACGCTCATGCACCAAAATGGCGGCCATGCTACAAATGACCGCCACCAAGACCAGATACCCGGCAAGGATTTTTGTCTGTAATCTCATCCTCTGTCTGAACTCATTGCTCCTTTCGCTGAAAAATTACCCCAACGGATTTTCCGTCTCGCTTTCGTCCGGATTGGTGGTAGTGCCACCACCCGTAGAAGACTTCACACTGCCCTTGTCTATACTCAATTCCACCGCATTGGCGGCATCGCGCATCTTCTGCTTGGGCGTGAAGACGATTTTCGGGGTCTTCAGCGCGTTCGCTACGGTTACCTCGTCGGGCGTGTCCATCATCTTGGAGGGGACGACGAGACGGAACGAGCCGAGTTCTGCCAAGTCCACGCTCATGCCCAGCTGCAGGGCATCGCATACTACGTTGGAGAGGCTGACGAGGGCGTTTTTTACGTCACCTTCCGACAGCGAGGTTTCGCGCACGATGCGCTCCACAACCATGTCGTTGGTCAGCTTTTGTTGTGACTTGGGATAGGCGTAATACACCGTCTGTCCCTTACGGTTACCAATGGTAAGCACTTTGTTCTTAATTTCATGTTCCAGCATAGTCGTTACTGTTTTGAGGTTATACATTATGTTGGTTTGCCTGCCCTGACAAGGGTATCTGATACTCTTTATCAAGGGTCACTGTGACTGTTCTGTCCCGTTGCCGCTGGCATCATACGTCACCGTCTTATCCAACGTATCGCTGCTTCCTGTATAGCAATAGACATTACTGCTTCGGCAATAACCTTCTTGACCGAATTGAAAATCTCCACGACTATTGTTTCTATCTCCCGATTGTCCTATGTAATCTGCGTAATTGCCACGATGTGCATAGATGTCAGATGTCTCAATTTGTATGGTTGGGACAGAACCAGGATTCATACTATCGTCCAAACCAGCCCCAATAGCCGGACTTCCTTGATTAGGTCCATTTGAACCATAAGCATATACAATGGCATTGGTAATAGAAATCTTTCCGCAAGCGGCATTTCCAGAACCGCCTATTCCCGGGTTATAACCCTGCATTCCAAGTGAATAAGACGAGGATGCTATTACGGTTACATTCTGTATGATAATGTTGCCACATGCAGAATGTTGTCCTGAGGCTAAATATCCTCCTATTCCAGCTCCTCCTTTTCCGGTCAGCGTAATCGAATTGGCCGTTTTGTCATCGGAAGTAATGGTTACGCTGTAGCCTTCTGCCACATAGATGCCCGCGCCATCGCTGGAAGACACTTCGTTATCATTTCCTTTTACATGGATAGTGGGGTCGCCGCCCGTGATGTCGATGGCATTGCCGCCCAACACACTTATCTGCGCATCTTCCAGGTAGATGTTGGGCTTGCCGCCCGTCACCCGTATGGCATGGTTGCCCGTGCCGCTGAAGTAGTAGGTGCCGTCGTCGTTGATGATGCAGTCTTCATTCGAGAGGTCGATGGTCTGCATGCCTTCGCTGTTTGCCGTAATCGTGATGGTGTGGACATTGCCGGCTTCGAGGGTTGTCAGGGTGCTGACAGGAACTACGGTCGTTTCGTTTAGGCGGACGAAGGGCTGGGTAGTTTGGTCGCCTATTTCGCCGGGCACGAGGTTGGCCTCCCAGCATGATTCACCGTTATATATGCATGACTTCGTGGTTATCCAGCCTTGCGAATCAGCATCGGTAGCTAATGTACCCTGCGTGTTGGTGCATGAAGTGAAGCCATAAACCTCCACATTGGTGACTTGCGATGCTCGTTCACCCTTCAACTTCACCCGCACCTTGGCCAACGAATGGGTGAAGCCGAGGCTGACGGGCGATTGGTGGTTGCCCGTGCCGGTGCCGCGTAGCACGTAGGTCAGGCCATCCATATGTTGAGACCCAAGGCTCACACGGCTTGCCTCGGCGGGATACCAAGCAGTGACTTCGGCAGGCTGCGTGCTCTTCCAATAGACGGGCTTATCGGGGGTGATGGTGACATTTCCCGCATCGTCCACCTTTATTCGATAGATGCCCGTTTCCTCACTGCCGGCTATGCGCACGCCTATCCGGTCCTCGTCCTGGAATACGCTGCCGCTGCCGTCGGGCTTCTCGGTCACGCGCGTCCACGGCTCCTCGCTCGCCTCTGCGGTGATGCTTACACTGCCTATCTGCAAAGGATATTCGCCGTCGGGCAAAGCCGTGCCCTGCTCGGCCAGTTCGTCCTGCGTGCAGGCGGTGAACAGTAGAAGTACTGCACCGAAAATCATCTTTGATACTGTCGTCTTGTTCATATCATCGTTCTTTATTATTATCGTTTATATTCCGTTTTCTTACATTCATCCTCCTATAATCACCGTAGGGCAGCCGAGTACTATCGAGCCGCCGTGTGCGGTGGTGTCACCCATGCGGGCGGCGGGCTTGCCGCCTATCATCACCGTGGCAGAGCCTTTGACGATGCTGTCGGGCGGTCCGACGCATACGCACATGTCTCCCACAACCGCCGCAGGCAGTTTGCCTATCAGCACATTCGGCACACCGGGGCCCACGATCGGCCCTCCCACATGGGGGATGGGCGGCAGTCCGGGCGTCTCCAGCAGGTATTCCCACCTGTGTTCCGGAGCGTGGAACACGATTGTACAGCTCTCGGGAGTACCGTCCTGCGCCGCACGGAACAGTCCATCCGTCAGGCGGATGCGTACCGTGCAGAAACCCTCGCCGATTCCCCGTTTCTGGGCAGTCTCCCGGATAGACTGTGCGGCTTCTACCGTTCCGGATACCGCAGGGAGTTCCAGACCGTAGGCTGAAGTCGGACGAAAACCGTCCCACCGTGTGTAGAGCACGAAAGCAGGATCGGTGATGTCCATTTCCAGCAGCAATGTGTCAGAAGAGGTATCTACCCCCGCTCCGTCGCTGTCGTACAACACGGTCCACGCATTGGGTCCACTTTGCCGGAACAACAGCCCGCGCCGTCTCCATAAGTCCGCACCCCGTGGAGAAATCCGGCACCGGAGGGCACGGCATGTCCCGTTGTCGAAATATCCGTGTTCTACGGTCAGGCTGTATAGTGTCCGGTAGTTGCTCATTGTCTGTTGTCCTCCTGTTCCTTACTATTACTGTTATACGCTCACTTCGTTTCCCTGCGCCGCCGTGCTGCCCGATACGAGCGTGCCCGAGTCGATGACCAGCCCGCGTACCTTGCAGATGACCGAAGGATGATACTGCCCGCCCATCGTCGTCCAGATGTTGTGCAGGTCCATCGTGGACATCGGAACCAACTCCACCGTGTAGCGGTGTCCTTCCGTTTCGAACCTCGGCATGGACTGGATGAACTCCAGCGTATCCGACAGCACCGAGAGGGAGTCGGCATACCGCTTGCTTTCATACACCGCCGCAAGCATGATGTGCATGTTCAGCAGCAACGGGGCCAGTGTCCCGGCGTAGTTTCCCGATGTGGACCGCATGTACACGCTGTCGCCCGTGGCCTCCTTTTCAAGGTTCACCAGGGAGACAACCAGTTTGTTCGGGGTCTCCTCCGCAGCAGTACCTATCAGTCCCACCATGGCCAATCCTTCAGGTTGTCTGTGGGTGCGGCCGAGGTATTCGTCCAGCCGTCCGGCGTAATATGTCAGTATCTTGCGTATCATTTTCTTTAATTAGATGGGCAGTTCTACTGCGCCTTCGCCGTCCGCGCCGTTGTCCCATGTCATGCTACCGGTATCGACCGATACCTGAAGGCCGTAGAGGGTGATGGTAACATTGTAGGTGTACTTATAGCCGGCTTTCCATTCGGTGTCTTTCTGTAGCATGTAGTAGAACGGGCCGTAGCCGGTGCCGTCCTTCTCGGCGGTGAAGGCCAGCAACCGTGTGCCCGCCGTCACATTCTGCGGAATGACGAGGGCCTCGTAGGTGGCGAAGCAGCCTGTCGCCGGAGTACTGGCAAGATGGGGACTGATGCTGCCTTTAGTGGTGCCGGGTGTCCATGTGCCGAGCCAACGCCCGTCAGCGTCCACGGCTTTCGGGAGGGTGAACGCGCCGTCCAGCGCAAGGATGTCACCCTCGCCGATAGTCAGGCTGATGTCGCCCGGCGTGGCTACGATGCTTTCGGGCAGACCGTCACTCTTGATGTTCACCACCACCTTGGCGGTCTGGTGGTAGAAGGTGAGGGCGGGCGTTTGGGCGAAGCTCACGGTCTTGGATTCACTGCAAAGCAGGTCTCCCGACTGATAGTCCGCATCGCGGCTCTGGTCTTCCTCCACACTCCAAGTCCAATCGTTATTTTCCACCATGATATTCGGGTAAAGACCCTGCACGGTGATGGGACTTGGTTTTGTCCAATAGTATTCGCCGGACAGGTTGCCTTTATCATCCACCGTGTAGTCATACCACTCCGTGCCGTCCCCGTCGGTTACCTGCAGGGCTATCGTCTCATTGCCGTTCCACCGGTTGTCCACGGTGGCGCGAGTGTCGGCGCTGCCCTCTATGGCGGCGGTCAGCGTCAGCGGCTGCGTGCCGTCGGGCAACGTTCTCGCATCGTCCTGCGTGCAGGCTGCGGCCGCAAGAAGCAGGGCAAGTGCCGGGAATGTATATAAGGTATATCGTTTCATATCGTCCTGTTTTTACTTCTTCTTCAATACAGGCAGACCATCGGTGCCGGATGTCCATTGGTAGGCGTTGTCGGTGAGGGCAGCGTTCATGCCACCAACAGCGGTCTGCCAAGTAACGGTCGAGTTGTCCACCTTCGTGGTTTCTGCCGTTTCTCCTTGATTACTATATACCCCTTGTCCGGCATTGCCGCCATAGAAGCAGGCGGTGATGGTGCCATAGTTGTAAGCAGCGATGCCGCCCTCAACATAATTCGTTGTTAAATTTCCATCGAACCAACAGCCAATAATACTACCGTTGTTGATAGACGCAATGCCACCGATATCGCTGGTTCTTGCAGCAATATCTCCCGTTACGGAGCAGGCAGTAATGGTGCCGTAGTTGACATTTACTATGCCGCTGGCTACCCCTTGCTGCACATTGTAGTTCACCTCTACTTGCAGGTTCTTCACCGTTCCGTTACTCCCGATACCATCGAACAATACAGCATTCCCACCGTCTGTTGAGTTTGTGGTGATGCTCAGTCCCGTGATGCTGTGTCCCTGTCCGTCGAAGGTGCCTTGATAACCGGTATTAGAACTGAAACCACTGCCTATCGGTGTCCATGTTGTGCCCGTGAGGTTGATGTCGGCGGTCAGGGTACAGTTTAGCGAGAGGTCGCTTTGCACGGCCTTATTCCATGCCAGCAGGCCGTTAGCGTTATAGACTGTGTAGCTGCCGTCGTCCTGTATGAAATAACCCAAATCCTCTGCCGTGCCGCTCTCGCCGCCGCCGTCAGTCCAGCCGCCGATGGTGCAGCCTGCCAGTTCCAGCCCTTTGGCGGTGACATTGACGGTGTAGGTGTAGCGGCTACCTGCCTCTAATACCACATCGTTCTTCGGACGGAAATAGTAAGTACCTCTGCCTAAATCCACCTGTATGAACGGGGTATTCGCCATCACGGTCTGCGGTGCGGCAAGTGCCTCATAGGTGTCGGTGCCCGGCGCGTAGGTGGTGATGGTGGCCGGATTGCCATCGTCCGTGGAGAGACCGGTCACATAGACTTCCGCTCCTGTCAGGTCGTTGATACCGGCTCCCTCTCTAAGTATAACAGTCACTCGCGCAGTGCGGTGGCTGAAGGTCAAAGTCGGGTCGTCGAACCTCACCGTCTGTTTCTCGGCTGAAATGTAGTCACTGCTTTGGAAGTCGGCTTGCGTGCTTTGGTCGGCCTTCACCACCACGGCGGGCATCTGCGAGATGTTGGTCGGGTCGTATGGCCACCAGGCGCTGACGGTGATATCGTTGCGGCTCGTCCACCAGAACGGGGAGAGGTTGTTGCTCAGGGTGGCGGTCTTTTTCTCGGCGTCAGTGGTTGTCACGTTGTACTCCTTCGTCTCGTCGCCCAGACTGAGGGCTACGGACGCGACCCCGTCCCAGTCGCCGTCCACGGTGGCGCGGGTGGAAGCAGGAGTTGCCTCTACAGAGAGTCCGGTGGCGTTGATAATCAACGGGTATTCACCCTCAGGCAGACGGGTGCCGTCCGCCAGTTCGTCCTGCGTGCAGGCGGTCGCCGCAAGAAGCAGCACCGCCGCACCGGAGAGTATATGTGATAGATGTCTGAAACTCATGATTCCTCAGGTTTTGTATGTTCTTGTTTATAGGTCTGCATTCACATTGCCGCCGCTTACCGGATTCCAGTCGCTGATGACAGCCGAACCGACGCTCAGGTCCTTGTTGCGGACGGTGACGGTCCATGTGTAGTTATTGCCGGCTTTCAATGCGCCGTCTGGTACGGTGAGCGTGGCGTTGTAGTCATTGTCGTTGAAATTCACAGTCAGGTCAATGCTTGTTATGGTCTGCGGAAAGAGGATGACCGACGAGGTGAGTGCGCCGCCCAGTCCCATGGTGAGATCGGCTGCCTGCGCGTTCTCATCCGCCTTGGCTACGCCGGTTTCGGTGTCGAAGCTGCCCGTCAGCGTCAGTCCGGAGAGCTTGTAGCTTACAGGCTTGACAGCGGTGAAACTTATTCCGCTGCCTGCCTCGAAGGTAAGGGTGATCTGGCTCATGCAGTGGTGGAAGGAACAGTCCCTTCCGTTGTCCTCGGTGTTGTCAGTGAAATTTATCGTAGGATGGTGCGTGTCGGCATCGGCTCCGGTGGCATAGAGGAAGTCGATGAGGGACCGGTTTTCAGCCGTCTGATTCTCACTTCCCGTGCTGACTCCGGTCAATACTCCCGCAGATTCGCCGGGTGTGCCCGTGAACGGATAGTAGGCGCGGAAGGTCACGCTCTCGGGAGTCTGGAAGTAGATGTTTTCCCCTGTAGCGGTAAAGCTGCTGCCGTTCCGTTCGTAGCATATGTTGTTGTAATAAGTACCCGTGCCTGCTATGGTGGAGACACCTATCTGGTCCTTGTCCTCCCAAGCGGTACCACTGGCGCGGGTGGTTACAGTGTTGGAGATTTCGGCGTTGATGCGTGCCGCCACGGGGCTGTTGTCCATTACTTCGTTGTCGTTGGTGCAGGCTGCCAGGCTGAGGGCAAGCGCTGCGAGTGCAAAAAACTTGGTATTCATCGTATCTTAAATTTATTATTTTTCTTTTCCGTATATCTTTTCAGTTATCTGTCCGGTACGTCTTACATCTCGGCATCCACTCCGCCGCCGTCAATCTTCTCCCAGTCGGTGATGCCGGCTTCCACTCCGGCTTCCGCCGGGGTCTCTGCCATGGTGCCGCCGAGGGTGAGCGGCTCTGTCTTGTCGGCGTTGAAGTCCGCAAGGGCTGCCGTGAGGTCGCTCTCAAGTTCCGTAGGCTGCGGGTTGCCGTTTGAGTATGTCAGCGTGGCGGTCAGTGTCTGCCGCTCGCCGGTGATGCCTAAAAGCCGCACGGTGGCGGTCCATTTGCCGGCATCGTCACCTTCGGTTATCCTGGTGAAATGCAGGGCTACATCGGATGCCGCTCCGTAGGTTCCGGTAGCGAAGTCCATCGTGCCTGCCGCTCCCGACAATGCGCCTTCGATGCTCTCTATCCTGTCCGCCGCATCGCCCGTAGGCTCGATGACGAGGGTCAGCTGGCGTACCTGCTGGTGCATCGCAGCGGTCAGGCCATAGTCGGTGTCGGCCTCGATGGTAACATCCTGTACGGAGGTGAAGAGCCAGCCTGGGACGTTGCTGATGTATGTTCCATTGCCTGTTTCCGGGGCTACCGTAGCGGTTGTGCCGCTGACGGTGATGTTTTCAGGAGTATTGTAGGCCGCAAGGGTGTAGCTGCCGGGATTGAAGAGGTAATCCGGCGTATGGGTCGTTCCGGTCTCCGTGCCGGTATAGTCGCCCATCGTCACCGTCCACTCCGCAGGGATGTCCACACCGTCGCCCCGGTCGGTCCAGTCGGCGGTGACGGTAATCTTGCCGGTGTCCGGATGGGGCGTATTGTGAAGCTCGTCCTTCACGCAGGAGGTAGCGGCCAGCAGCAGGGCTGCCGTTAAAAGTGATGTCTTGTATATGCTGTTTGTCTTCATCGTCTCGTCCTCCTCTTTTCTTAAAATAACTTCCAAACCAATGTCACTCCGGCGTTGACCGGGCCAATCCAGTGCTTCGTCTCGTTGCCGCTGCGCACCCGCACTCCGTCTATCACATCGTATCTCTCCGTATCGGCATTCAGGTAGCCCAGGCCGAGGGAGAAGTCCATCGAGAGGGCTTCGGTCAGGCGCAACTGGTAGCCGCCGGTGATGCCGCCGCCGAGCAGGTCGCCCTGACGGCCGGTGCCGGAGAACTTGTAGTTGAACTGTCCGGCCTTGAACATCGCGCCCACATACCAGGCTTTCTTCTCGCCCAGATACCAGCGCACCTCCGGCATTACTTCCCAGAGGGCATAGCGGCGGTCCTTGTCGTTCCACGACCACGAGGTCCACGAGCCGTTCACGAGGATTCCCCATGACGGACTGATGCGCCACTCCAGGCCCAGGTCGGGCGTGAGCGTAGCCCAGCGCAGCAGGTTGGCACGCAGGGAGAGCGTGTAGCTGTCTGTGCCGGAGGTTTCTTCCGCAGCCGTCCCGGTGGTTTCCGCCGGAACATAGGCTTCGGGATGTACCACGACCATGCTGTCCGCCCTTATCTGTTCGGCGACAAAGCGTGATTCTTCCGTTTCGCGCTGCTCTTGCTGTGTATCGGCGCTTTCCTGTCCGGCCTGCTGCCTTTCGTCCTTCTGTGCCGCAGTCGCCACTTTCGGCACGCTGATGCGTACCGTCACGTAGTCACCGCTCCCGGAGTGGTTCTTCGTGACGAAGCACGCTTCGGTCAGTCCCTGCCGGATGATGAGTTCCGACTTCACGCGGTTGGAGCGGACTTTCGCCATCGCAAGGTTGTCGGCCTCACTCTCTCCGGCGATGCACCAGCCGTCCACATGGAGGGGGATTTTCCCGGCAAGGATGTCCTGCCTGTATCGCTCCACGCATTCCTCCAGCCGAGCCAGTTCCTTGTCATTGCCGCTGAAAGGCACATAGAACAT
Organism: Bacteroides sp. An322; assembly: GCF_002161765.1. GTDB lineage: Bacteria > Bacteroidota > Bacteroidia > Bacteroidales > Bacteroidaceae > Phocaeicola > Phocaeicola merdavium. The sequence continues at coordinate 215,619 of NZ_NFIN01000001.1, forward strand.
GTCTTTATCGGTGACGAAGCGGAATATATAGACCGTATCGGGCTTCTCCTGCGCCGCAAGGGGCAGAAGTACAAACAGGAGCAGCAAGCCTGTTATCGTTTTCTTTATTATATTCATTGTATTATCCACGTTTTTGATGGGTTACTGATTTGTATGTGGTATTGTCGGGACATAGAAACAGCACAAGCGGCATACGAGCACAAAAAATGCTTCGTATGCCGCCTGGCACAACGATGTAACGCTTCTGCGTAACTTATTGATACATAACGAATTTCGTGGGGGGATAATAATCCCTTGCGAATATACAAATTTCTTGTATTAAAAATGATTAAATCCATTAAAGAAAGACATGAAAAGAGCCATATAAAAAAGTTTCCTGACCCGGACGGGCAGGAAAGCCTATTCCATGTATGTAGTTCTTCTCTCATTGTCAATCTTTTCGTTCTGTTTCAACTTTATTTGATTGGTGCTATTACCCATATTCGCCCCAAAAGTACAAAAAAATTCTGATACTGAAGAAAATATGAAAAGAATTTAATCGAAAATTCTTCAAAAGTGGCTGGGATGTGGAAAAGCCCTCGGGAAAGGCATTTTACAGCTGTCTAATCCCGGCTTTTATCCCTTGTGTCTCCATAGATAAAAGGCGGCACCGGAACAAATGCCCGTTACCGCCCTGTGTTACATTTTCATACCGTGTCCCTCCCTGCGTTCAGGAATGCCCGGCCTGCCTATTATAATATGGTCACGGATGTAGTCACGGGCTGCATCGTCCGGCTTCGGTACGTTCTCCGCTTTCGGTAAATCCTGACCGCCACCTTGTTCCTGCCCTTGACTTGGCGTTTCCTCATGTTTGGGAGCCAGTTCCAGCTGTATCTTGCGGTCGAGAGCGGCAAGTTCGGACTTCAACTGTTTCAGTTCGTCCTCCTTCTTCCATGTCTTGCCCGCTATCTCCTGCAACTGCGGTATCTCGCGCTCCAGCGTTTCGTTTTTCGCCTTGTACTGCTCGATGACAGAGGGTATCTTCTCCAGCGCGTTCAGGAAGTTCACGGCGGCGGCATGGGTGTCTGCCATCGCCAGATGCCCGTTGTTGTAGGTGTACTTGTAGTTCCCTTCCACGAAAAAGCGGTTGTCGGTGAACTCCAGCCCCTCGCTGAGTGTCCGCTCGCTCACCACCTTGACGGGGAAGCCGTACAGCTCGCCGATGCGTTTGGGCTGACCGCCCGTCGTGGCGTTCTTGGCTATCTCCTGCAACCGCTTGCCGATGGTCTTCTCGTCGGTGGTGTCCAGCCCGTCAATCTTGATAGGATTGAGCCGGTTGCCCTCCTTGTCAGTCTGTACGGCGGCGGTGAACTTCTCCCAGTCCTCCGTCATGCCGGTAATGACCGCTTGGTTGTTCCTAAGCGCCGAGGTCTTGCTCTCCAATTTCAACTCCGAATCCCGCTTGCCCTTGTTGAACGACTTGCGTTCGCCCTCCAGCGAGGCGATTTTCTTTTCGAGTTTCGCCTTGTCCAGCAAGTCCGTGTTGCCGGAGAGTATCGCCATGTACTCCGAGAAGTTCATGCCCGACTTCTCGTCCATCGCCCCCTCGTCGATGGTTCGTGCGCCCAACGCGCCGCTTTTCAGCTGCGAGATGAACGTCTGCTTGCAATGCAGCAGGTTGAACTTATAGCTGTCCAGCGACTTCTCCACCGCATAGATAATCACATCCACCTTGTTGTCCGCGTACAGCTTGGCAATCTCGTTGCCTTTCCTGACCGCCCGGCCGTCACGCTGTTGCAGGTCGGATGGGCGCCAGGGACAATCTAAATGATGGATAGCGACCGCCCGGCGTTGGGCGTTCACGCCCGTGCCGAGCATACTGGTAGAGCCGAACAACACCCGCACATAACCGTTGTTCATCGCCTCAATGACCGCCTTGCGTGCCTTTTCGTTCTTGCACTCCTGAATGAAGCGGATTTCGCTTGCCGGTATGCCGTAGTCCTCTACTAATTTGCGCTTGATTTCGGTATAGACGCTCCAGCCGCCACCGGGCTGGTACGTGCCCAAATCCGAAAATACGAACTGTGTCCCTTTGTGCGCGTCATACCTGCGGTAATACTCCGCTATCATTTTGGCGCAATGGCTCGCCTTGTTGTCGGGGTGGTCCTCGTAATCCGGGTCAATCATGCGCATGTCCAGTGCCATCTTCCTCGCATAGTCCGTAGCAATGAGCATTTTCGCCTTTTCCTCCGTTTCCGACAGCGGCAGCCTGCCCAGAATGGTCGCGTCGCCCGACTTGGCGAACTGCATCAGCTTTTCGATAAAGACCTCCTGGTCGGGCGTGGGCGGTATGTGGTGCAGTATCTCGTTCTTCTTCGGACGGTCCACGCCAATGTCCTCCGCCGTGCGGTAGTCGGTTATCTCGTTGTAGAACGCCGCCAGCTCCGGCACCTTGATGAAGTATCGGAAGCGTTCTTTCTGCACGATGCTGTTCGTCACGTTGAACTCGAAGTCCGTCGTCTTCTTGGCGAATATCGCCGCCCATGCGTCGAAGCAGCGGATGTCCTGTTTCTCCAGTGCCTTCGGGCGCAGGTACTTGAACAGCAAATATAATTCCGTGAGGCTGTTGGAAATGGTCGTGCCGGAGAGGAACGTCGCCCCCAAATCCCTGCCCGTCCGCTCCTGTATGGTACGGATAGCGAACAGCAGGTTCAGTGCCTTCTGGCTTCCTTCGGGATTGCCCAGACCCGCCACACGGTCGTGACGGGTGGTGAACGGGGCATTCTTGAACTGGTGTGACTCATCTATAAACAGGTGGTCGATGCCCATCTGCTTGAAGTCCGCCACGTCGTCCGTCCTTGTCTTTATGGCGTATTCCACCTTTTCGAGTTTGGCTTGCAGGTTGAACTTGCGTTTCTCCAATCCCCGCAGCATGGCGCGTGACACGTCCTTGCCCCGGGAGCGCAGCACTTCGAGATTTTCCTCCACCGTGTCCAGTTCTTCCTGCAGGATGCGCTGCTGCAACTCCGGCGACTGAGGTATCTTCCCGAACTGGTCGTGCGACATGATGACGCAATCCCAGTCGTTGTTGCGGATGTCGTTGAAAAAGCGCACGCGGTTGGCGGCTGCAAAGTCCTTCTCCGAGGCGTAGAGGATGCGGGCGTTGGGATAAGCCTTGCGGTAGGTCTCGGCAATCTCGCGCACGTTGGCTTTCAGCCCGATAATCATCGGCTTGTGTACCAGTCCCAGACGCTTCATTTCATGTGCCGCAACGCACATGGTCAGTGTCTTGCCGGTGCCCACCTCGTTATCAACGATGCCTCCTCCGTTCTGTTTCAGCATCCATACGCAATCTTTCTGGCTCGTATATAAATCCTTTATTCCCAAGCCTTTCAGGTCCAGTTCCGGGAATTTCTGGTGCGAGCCGTCGTACTTCGGACGCACGAAGCAGTTGAACTTATTGTTATACATGTCCGTCAGCCGCTTCTTGAACTCCGGCGACTGTTCCTCCAGCCATTCCGTGAAGCCGTTTCGTATCTCGTCAATCTTCGCGTTGGCAAGCTGTATGCCCTCGCTGTCACGCACCTTGATGTCGTTGCCGTTCTCGTCCTTGCCGATGCTTTTCATCATGTCGGGGCAGGTATTGTGCAGGGCGTGTTTCAGCAGGTTCATGCCGTCGTAGTTTCGGTAATAGCCTTTCACCAGGAACTCGTCCGTGATTTTCATCGTCTTGTAGGCGCATTTCACCGAATACTCGTCGAGGCTTTCCGAGTAGGTTATCCGCACCTCCGTATCGAACAGGCGGCTCATGTAGGCGGCATACACGCCCGTGGGTATCCAACGCTCCCCGAAGTTGAAGTCCAGGTCCTCGAAGGGAATTTGTTCGGGCACGGCATTTTTCAGGGCTTCAAGCGACTCCTGTGCCTGCGGCATCATCCCGTGGCCCTCATGTCCCTTTATCCATTCCTCCACATCGGCCACCTTTTGTACCACGTTCCCGGCGATGAAGCGGTCTGCAATCTCGTAGCCGTCCGCCAACGGGTTGTAGAACACCCTTCCTTTCAGGGCTTCGAGCATCTCCGCCTGCGGCAGGTCGCAGAGAGATTCCATGTAGGGCAGGTTCACGCCGCCGTACAGGTTGAGCGAGGCGGACAGGGCTTCTTCGGGCGACTCCACCTCGACAAGCGTTTCCTGCGAAAAGGAAACGGGACGGTCGAAGATGTCCGCCTTGACGAACTGCCCGTTCTCGCCGCGTTCCAGCGAGAGCATGTTGCGCCCTGAAGCGTCCATCAGGATGAGCTTCGCGTTGTGCTTGGCATTCAGGTTGCCGTAGCGCATGACGAACTCGTCGTAGTAGGTGTTCAGGTTGCGGCGCAGCAGGGCGTTCTCCTCGTGGTTCTCCGCTTCGTAAGCGTAAAGCCGCTCGTAGGTGTTGCGCAAGTCGATATAGAGTTGCGCCTTCTGCGCCTGCATCCCCTCCATGTCGAGCGGCTGGAAGGTCGCCCCGTACTTGGTGACATCCTTCAGCACCCCGATTTGGAAGCGGACGCCGCCGGTATGTTCCCATACCAGCGAGCCTTCTTTTAGGTGCGCTTCCATGATGCCCTTGAACGGACGGGGCATCATCGCTTCCTCCTCCCTGCGCTGCCGCTCTTCCGGTGTCAGGGCTGCTTCCTCCTCGCGCATCTCCCTTTCCACACGCTCAATCCGTCTTCTTCCCTCTGCCTCAAAGCCGTTCTCTACCGGATAGACCGGGCGCACGGACGAGGATTGTTCCGTTTCCCTCGCCTGCACCTTTTCTTTTTTCGTCTCCGACAGCCCTGCCGTTTGCTTGGCGGCATTGGCATCCATTTTTTCTTTTCCCATCCGGCGCAGTTCGGCACGCCTTTCGGGTGTGAGTGACATCATCATCTCATAGAATCCGTTGATGGGAGGGTTGGTTTCCCAGTCCAGACTGCGGTAAACGGCATCCTCCGGGTCATCGTCTTCGGCTGGGGCAGTAGCGCCTTCGGGCTTTCCGTGCATGGGTATTGGCTCTTCGTGCCGGCTTTCCGGTATTCCGTTCGCCCCTTGACGGATGATTTCCTCCATCTCCCGTACCTCTTCGGGGCTGATGGCAGGAGCCGTTTCCGCGCTTCTGCCTCTTGCCGCTTCATTTTCTTTTTCCGCCGTTACCCGCTGCCCGTCAGCAGGCATCGGGAACAATGACGGTTGCACCGGCTTCCGGCGTTTGGACTTGGCTCCTTTCTTCCTCTCCGGTTTCAGTCCCCGTTCCGCCAATCTGCGCTCCTCCTGTGTGTAGCCGAACAGGTCATACAAGTCCATTACAGGAGCTTCGTGCTGTTTCGTTTCCACGACCTGCGGTGCGGATTTTACCGCTTCTGCATTTGGCTGTACCGTTTTTTCTTCTATTTCCACCTTCGGCTGTTGTACTTCCTGAACTTGCGGCTGGACGGAAATCGTCTGTGTTTCACGCTTTTCAGCCTTGACGCCATTGTAGCGTTCCAAGTCCAGCCGTGCCGACAGGTCCGCCGACAATATCCGGTACAAGTCCGTGGCGATGCCCTCCACGCCGCCGCTGTGCGTATATACCATAGCCGGCTTGCCGTATGGGTCGGTATCCCTTTTCGCGTCGGTGTGGATGATGTATTCCGGGTGGTCAAAAAAATACCCGTTGGTGGAAATTCCCGTATGGTTGTTCTTTACGACATCGCCCAACCTCTTGTCCTCTTCGGAAAGTTCCTCCTTGCCCTCGTTCTTTTGCAGGATAATCAGGTCGCACCCCACCTCCGTGTTGGCATCTTCCGTGAACAGGTTGTTCGGCAGGCGGATGGCGGACACCAGATCCGCCTTTCTCATCATCATGTAGCGTGTGCCACCGTTGCCCTCCGTATCCAGCACGCCCTGCGAGGTGATGAATGCCACGATACCACCGTCACGCACCGTGTCCAGCCCTTTCAGTAAGAAATAGGTATGCACCTTCCTTGCCGCTATCTTTTTGAATACCGAGCCATTGGTGTATTCCGGGTCGAACACCGCTATATCCCCGAAAGGGATGTTGGAGATGGCAAGGTCAAACCGGTTCAGAAACGGCTTTTCTATCTTCTCGAAGCCTTCCGTGCGTATCTTCTGCTGCGGGTACAGGTGTCCGAGCATCTTGCCCGTCAGCAGGTCTTTCTCGAAAGCCATGACCTCCGCCTGCGGATTGTCCGACAGTACCGGGGCGATGAACGCGCCCATGCCCGCCGACGGCTCCAGCACGAGCTTCGGTCGCACCTTCTTGTCGTGGAGCACGTCCACGATGGTGTCCGTGATGGCTTGCGGCGTGTAGAACGCCGTCAGCACCGAGGCCTTCAGCGAGTCCATATAGCGTTTGTACTCCGTTTCGTCCCTGCTGTTCTCCCTGATGATACGGTGCAGTTCCACCGTCGGGGCGAACAGTTCGAGGTCGGACTTCACCCAATGCACGGCATCCGCCAGTTCCCTTGCCGGGTTCAGGATGCACTTCAGCCCTCCGAAGCCGCAGTACCGCTCCAGCAGCGCACGTTCCCTTTCCGTCGGGGTGCGCCGTTCCCGGTCAAGCGTGAACGCCGTGCGTACCGCCTCGATGTTGTCCCTCAGCTTCTGTTTCCTATTGAACGCCATAGGACTCCAGATAAAGCATGACGGTCCCTACCAGCTCCGTGTAGAGCAGGTCATGCGCGGGTGACAGGGCGAAGGTGTCATCCGACGTGTCGTAACCGGCAAACAGGTTGTTCAGGTGGGGGTAGAGCCTGCTGCAGAACGGTTCACGCTCCTGTTCCGCCACCTCGTCGGCGAACTCCCGCTCCACGACTTCCGTCAGCAGGGCGTAGGGCGAGAAGTGCAGTCCTTCGAGCAGCACACGCATGGCTTCCTCGTGGGCGTCCTCCACCGTGCCGCCTGCCAGCCTTTCCTTCTCGAAAGTGGCGGTGGCGGCTTCCTCTCGTCCGGCAATGAAACCGGTATCCGATGCTTTGTCTGGATGGTATTTTCTCAGGTAGTCCAGCAGGTACAGCCCGTAATAGGACAGTTCCGCCGGAACGGTTTTCTTGTTCTGTTTCATCTTTACAATGGATTTAGTGGTGAAAAAAATCGGATATTGATATGGATAAAGGGGAAGAAAAAGGCACCCGGTATCCCTCCGAGTGCCGCCACTAAATCCATGTAAAGAAACAGTATCAACGAATTGAAACAGATTATTACATGAATCAGTGGCAAAATTAATCATTATTTTCTTCTTCCTTTCATGTTTGTACTCTTTCTTGTGCCTTTGGCTTCGGGAAAGATGAATTTCGTGTTGAAATCCGCATCGAAGGCGACCGCCGCGCTGAACGGCTTGCCCTGTTTGCTCTTGAAGCCGCTGAGGATGTCCGTCTTTCCGTTTGCCAGCAGGCCGGTCATTTCCGTGTCGGTGAGCGTCCTGCCCGCTATCTGGCGGAACACCGGCAGGGCGCAGTCCGGGTTGTCGCAGCGCACCACCTTGCCGTAGAACTGCATCGTGCCCGTGCCGCACTTGGGGCAGGCGCAGCCCGATGCCTTGTGACCAAAGATTTTGTCGCAGGCGAGCAGTTCGGTGGTTATCTTGCGGGTGTAGCCCTCGATGTCGCGCAGGAAAGCCTCGTGCGGCGTCCTGCCTTTTTCTATCTCCGCCAGTTCCGACTCCCAACGCCCGGTCATTTCCACATCGGCGATGTCCATCTCCTTCACGATGGAATACAGGGCAAGCCCTTTCTCCGTCGGCACGAGCGACTTCTTCACGCGCACCATGTATTCGCGCCGGAGCAGGGTCTCGATGATGGCGGCACGGGTGGCGGGCGTGCCGATGCCGCAGTCCTTCAACGCCTGCCGAGCCTCCTCGTCCTCCACGCCCTCGCGTCCGGCGGTCTCCATTGCCGCCAGCAGGGTGCTTTCCGTGTGCAGCGGCTTCGGACGGGTCATGCCCGAACTCATCGTGCAGCCGTTCATCGACAGCGTGTCGCCCTCCTTCCAGTCGGGCAGTACGGTGTCCTCCCTGTCCTCGCCATAGACCGAACGCCAGCCCGCCTTGCGGACGATACACCCTTTGGTTTCAAACGCCACGCCTTCGCACTCCGCACGGACGGTGGTCGTGTCCTTGACGCACTCCGGGGAAAATGCCTCAATCATGCGCCCCACAATCATGTCGTAGATGAGCTGCTCGTTCTTGTAGAGCGCCAGCGGACGGTTCGGGGTCACCAACAGCGCATGGTGGTCGGTCACTTTCGATGCGTCCACGCTGCGGCGGTTCAGTTCGCCCATGCTTTCGATTTTATCTGCAAACGATGAATGAGAGGAAAGCCTGTCGAACAGCAGGGGTACTTCGGCAAACACGTCCTCCGGGATGTAGCGGCTCGACGTTCTCGGATAGGTGACGAGCTTCGCCTCATAGAGCTTCTGCACGAGGTCGAGCGTCTGCTCTGCCGTGAAGCCGTGCTTCGTGTTCGCTTCCTTCTGGAGCGTGGTCAGGTCGTACAGCAGCGGAGGGTTCTCCACCTTTTCCTTCTTTTCGGTTTTCACGATGGTGGCGCACATTTGTGTCTTTACGTTATTATATAATGCGGCGGCTTCCTCCTTGTCTTTCCATTTCTCCACCGAGGCGAACTTTACAATCTCATTCACGCTCACCGACGGGGTGGAGAAATGCAGCTGGTGTACCGGTTCGGGCGTGAAACGCTTGTTTTCCCAGAAACGCTTGCAGACCATCGCCAGCGTGGGTGTCTGCACGCGCCCTACGGAATACGTGCCCCGTCCGGCGGCGACGGTCAATGCCTGCGTGCCGTTGATGCCCACCAGCCAGTCGGCTTCGCTCCGGGCTTTGGCGGCTTGGTAGAGGTTGTCGTACTCGTGGCCGTCCTTCAGTTCTTTCAACCCCTTGCGGATGGCGGTGTCGGTCAGCGAGCTTATCCACAGTCTTTGAAAGGGCAAGGTACAGCCGGTATAGGCATAGAGGTAGCGGAATATCAATTCTCCTTCACGGGCGCAGTCGGTTGCCACGATAATACTGTCGCTCTCGTTCCACAGCTTGGTTATCACCTTAATCTGCTTCACCGCCGCAGCGTCCGCCTTGTAGCCCTTGTCCGTCTTCACCTGACGGGGGATTAACTCGAACCTTTCGGGAATGACGGGCAGGCTGTCGCGCCGGAAGCCCCTGATGCCGTACCCGTCGGGCATGGCAAGCTGTACCAGATGCCCCAATGCCCATGTCACGTGGTAGCCGTTTCCGGTGAAATACCCTTCTTCCTTTTTCATCGCGCCGACAATCCGTGCTATCTCACGGGCGACGCTCGGTTTTTCTGCCAATATGGTAATCATGTCTTTTTCTGTCTAATCTGTTGATACTCTTGTTTCTTTGGGTGGGAATGAAACGGGGCACGGCCTTGTCCGTGGGATATGCGGTACAGGGCGGTGTTTGCTCCCCGTTTCAATCCGTTGATTATTGTCGGATGGATTTAGTGGCGGCAATCAGGACACCTTCACACCTTTGGATTTTCTTGTCTGCCGTTTCTGCTGGGTTTCGTCCTTCGGTGCGGTCTGACCCTGCTGCAACGGCTCCTTCACGTGCTTGGTGGCCTCGTTGGTCTTGCCCTCGTTGTTCACGGCAAGCTGCGTCCTGCTCTCGTTGGACGGGGCGACGGTCTGCGCAAGGTCCGGATTCTGCGAGTAGGTCAGCGGACGGCCTTTCTCATGGCTGAACTTCAGGTACTTCGTGCAGGGCTGCCCTTGGTCGTCCTTTGCGTTGGCGAGTACCACCGTCCTGCCCGCCACGTAGTCGGCGATTTGCTGTTCGTTGAACAGGTCGTCTTTCCATTTGCTTATCGGGCGGATGCTGCCGTCCTCGTTCGTCCACGAGCGGTTGCGCCGTTGCCTTTCGCCGTTTTCCTGCGTCTGCCCCTGTGCATCGGGATTGTCCTGCTGCTTGCTTTGACGCTGCGACTGCTGCTGACGTCGTTGCCCCGGCACGAACTCCACATCGCGTTTTTCGGCGCTCACCTGAAGTAATGCCTGAAATTTGCGCCCGTTGGATAATGTCACTTCTTTGGGCAGGGCAAGCCCGGCACGCAGGATGTCCATTTCTTCCTTTGTCAAGCCGGTCTGTCCGATTTGATAGGGGATGCGCACCTTGTCGGCAGGCACGTCCACGATTTCATTCGTCAGGCGGTCGATGCTGATATACGACTGGCGCATTTCCCCGGTTCTCGTATCCGCCACATCCACCACCTTGCCTAAATTGCCCGTGCGCTTCAGGTTCTTCTTGTCCTCGTCCGTGAAGGTGTAGCCGTTGTGGGGGATGTCAAGACGCGGTTCGTGGCGCACGAAGTGGGGAGTGAGTTTCAGTTTGCCGTCCTCCGCTTTCTGGAACGAAAGGCGGGCCTGCAACTCATAGCTCTCGTAGCCGAAGGTCGGCTTCACCGTCACCAGCCCCGTCTTGCCGTAATTCATCAGGGCTTTCATGTCTTTTTCCGAAAGGCTTTCCCTGTCGATGCCGCACTTGCGCAATTCCGCCCAGTCCACTTGGTCATCCGCTATCAGGTTCGGCTTCTCCTGTTTCTGCGGTTGCTGCTCATCTTGCGCTTCAGCCGTTTGAGGCTGTTGCACTTCCTGTTTCTGTTCTTCTTTTTTCTGTTCCATTTCTTCTTTCTTTTTAAGGGGTTCATTGTCGCTTTCTTGTTTTACATTCTCCGTTTCCGCCTGCTTCCGGTATTCCGAAGTGTCCACCTTGTGCGCCGCAAGCATTTCCGCGTTTGCCGCAGGGGCTTTCAGCAAATCCTTGATGACCGGCAGTACCGCATCCGCCATGTCCGCCGCCACCCGGTAGAAGCCGAAGCGTGTCGGCTCTTTGCACTGGCGGTAGAAGTTCCTGAAGAAGTTGTCCACCATGTCCCCGTGGCGGTCGAAGCGCAGGAAGTCCTGCGAGTGTTCCGCCTTTGCCGGAGCCGTCTTCGGATAGCCCTTGCTGTCCAGCCCGGCTACTACGCTGATTTCGCCCGTCTTCTCGTCGCGGACGACCAGCACGTCTTTCTCGTTTTTCTTTTTCTGTTCCATTTCAGTTTAATTTTTACGGTTCGTTTTTTTGTCGTTTGATTTTCTTTTGGTATTGTCCGCCTTATCCTGAGCCCTGTCACGGAGTATTTCCCGCATGTGGGTGCTGATGAACAGTTCCACGTCCGCCCTGCGGTAATAGGTCTTGTGGCGGTGCATCCGGTAGGGCAGCAGCCCGTCGCTGCGGTAGCGTTGCAGGGTACGTTTGCTCACGTGGAGCAGCATGCACACGTCTTGGTTGTCCATCGTGTCCTCTTCCAACAAGGCGGTGCCCTGCGGCTTTTCATTCACGTCACCGCGCATGGCGGAGAGCATCTCCTCCTGACGGTCGAGGCGGCTGAACACCTGCCTCATGCAGTCCTCGAAAGTGCGTCTGTCTAAAAACTCCATAGCCGTTCCTCCTTTCATTTCCTGCCCGCCTTTCCGCCCGTGCGGAGCCGGTAGTTGTGTTTCAGTTCCTCCGGTTTCTCCGGTGAAGTCTTGACCGCATTCTCCCGGATGATGCGTTCCACTTCTTCCGGAGGGTAACGGCAGTCGCCCCGGATGATGACATACCCGATGCGCTTCTCGTCGCGCAGCCGTTGCAGCGTGCGGCGGCTGACACAGAGCAGGCGCATCACTTCGCGGCTGTCCAGAAGGCAGGCGGTATCGTTCCGCTGTCCCTCCATGCCTTGCCTCCTCACATGGGAGGCGATTTCCTCGATGCGCCCTACGATGTCCTTGTAGGCGGCGCTTTCCATCGTGATGATTTCCATTTCTCAATCGCTTTAATCGTTAATGAATCAATTTGTCGGGAGCAAAGTTCGGCTATTCCAAATGGGCGGGCACGGTACTTACCCGTAACTTACGTGAGATTTTTATGGATTTTCCACCTTGCAGGGGCTTCAACGGGCATTTTTATCATGGAAAACCGCCAAACGGACATTCCAAGCCGTCTGTTTCCCTCATGTCCTGATGTGGCACAATAAAAAGAGCCACAAGCTGCCACTGTTTCCTTGCCCGGTCGGTTCCGGCCCACGGCTGTGTAACTTTGCGGCAAACCGATAAAATTTTGAAAGAATGGAAATAGTAATCATTGAGAAGACCGCCTTCGATATGCTCCTTGCCGGAGTGAAGGCATTGGAGGACAGGGTGAGGACGCTTGCCGAAAAGGGCGGCGACCGCCGCCTTGCCGAATGGATGGACACGGAGGACGTGTGCCGTATGCTGAGCATAACCCCGAAGACCTTGCAGGCCATGCGCGACAGGCACGGCATTGCATATTCCCAAATCGGACGCAAGTTCTATTACAGGCCGGAGGATGTGGAACGGCTGTTGCCCGTTCCCGAAACGGGACAACCGTCCGTCTGACACTTGAAGTGTGCCACTAAATCCTATGTAAGATGAATGACAATGTATTGACAAAGGACTGCGGCGTACTTGCCGACGCCATGCAGTCCGTCCGGAGAAGCCTGAAAATGGCGGACAGGCTCGCCGACGGATACATCCCGCCGATGGGCGGCGAGCGTTACCTCACCGACAGGGACTTGGCGCGAAGGCTGCACGTGAGCCGGCGCACCTTGCAGCAGTACCGCCACGAGGGGATATTGCCCTATTTCCTGTTCGGCGGCAAGACGCTCTACCGCGAGAGCGACATCCAGAAGGTACTGGAACGTAACTACCGCAAGGCATACTGACGCTTGCGGCAAGTAAAAACATCGGGAGACGGATACCCTCATGCGGGTTGCCGCTCCCGATGTTCATTTCAGACCGTGCCTGTGCCGTTCAGCAGTATGCCCCATGCGGATGATGCAGGAACAAGACCGTAGGCTCTTTCTTGGAACACGCCACCGTCCGGGCGAGCCATTTGCGGAACAGTGCCGCCTGCCCCGTGTCGAACCGGAACGACAGGGCTATGACCGTTTCCATGCCGTAAATCTCCGTATAACCTTTTGCTTCCTGTAGCCGTATGCGCCGGCATGAACCGCCGTCCGCGATGCCGTCCTTTTTCAGTTTCCTTATGGCGGCTTCCACCGACACGCCGCGCACATAGAACAGGCCTGCGATTTCTCCGGTCGTCATCCACACTTCGGCATCGGGCAGGACTACCGTCTTTTCTTCTATTGTTATGATGCCTCTCGTTTCCATGCTTCTTTTCGTTTTCGGGTTCAACTTCTAAATGGCTTGGCAGATGAACTGTTCCATCGGGGCGAGTTTTTGGGAGAGCAGTTCCATGTCCCGGCTCATCTTCTCAGCCGTGATTTTCGCGTATATCTGGGTCGAACGGATGCTTGTATGCCCCATCAGTTTCGACAGCGTTTCAATGGGTACGCCGTTGGAAAGACATATCGTCGTGGCATACGAATGCCTACTTTGGTGCCAGGTCACGTTTTTGTTTATCCCGCATTGTCTGGCTACCTGTTTGATGCCGTATTTACAGATGTTATAGCATGGGACAGGCAGCAGCTTGCCGTCTTTGGAAACGCCTTTGTATTTGTCGATGATGTGCTTCGCCACGTCCAGCAGGCGGATGTTCGTTTCCACTCCCGTTTTCTGGCGGCTCGTCTTTATCCACAGATGCCCGTCGAAGGAAATTTGCAGGTTCTCTTCCGTGAGGTTCGCCATGTCACGCCAGCTCAATCCGGTGAAGCAGCAGAAGATGAAGAGGTCGCGTATCAGTTCATAGTTCTTCCTCTTGAACGTGCAGTTTATCATCTGCGTGATTTCCTCTTTCGTCAGGTAGCCGCGTTTCGTTTCCTCCTTCGTGATGTGGTAGGCATAGAACGGGTCACGCTGCAACCAGCCGTTGTTGATGGCGGTGAAGATGATGCTCCGGAAAGGCATCATGTACGACCACACGGTGTTGGTGCAATGCCCTTTCTCCACGCGGAGGAACAGCTCGAAGTCCGTGATGAAGGCGGGCGCAAGCTCTTTCAGGGCGATGTCCTCCACCTTGTACCGGGTTTTGATGAACTCCGACAGGTGCTTGTAAACCACGCAGTATTTCCAGTAACTGCGTTGGCTCTTCATCTTGCCCACTAATTTGGCGTAGTCCTCGTTGTGCTGCCGGAACACGGCAAGCAGCGTCTTGTGGTTCATGCCCATGCCGAGGTATTCGTTGCGTACCTTCTCCGCCGTGACATAAGTGTCACGGTCGAACACGTCCTGATAGGCCTTGTTCACACCCACGCGGATTTTGTCCAGCATACGGTTGCCTTCCAGAGCCACGTTGCTCCTTCCGGTCAGCCGTCCGGTTTCCACGCTCCACATCTTTTCCTCCACGTCCAGCTTGCAACTGAACTGTGCGATTTTCCCGTTCACCGTGATACGGCACATGACCGGTATCAGCCCGTTCTTCTTCGGCGCGTTGCGCTTGAGGTAAAATAAAATCTTGAATGTCGCTCTACTCATAGTTCATACTTTTTTATGGTTGCAAAATTACCTTGTGTAGAGCTGTTTGCCTGTATGTAAACCGCAGCAGACCAACGCAATCGAATCTGCCGCAAGACTTTTTCATCCCGAACCTTGCCAACTGCCTGTATAATTGCAGTTCTTGCCATGTTTTGCCGGGCTTTTCCATCCTGTTACCCGTTCCGATTTTAAGTAACGAGATGGTAACGTAATTTCGGTTCAAGTTGGCATTTTCACGGTTTCAGTTGGCACCCGTCCAAATCGCCAAAACCCCATAAATCATTAACTTTCAATCATATTTCCGTGATTTGCTCAGTATCTCACTTTTTTGTATTATCTTTGCGTGTAGATAATCTAAAAATATACAGTTATGGAAGCAAAATCGTATGATTCACTGGTTGAAGTTTACCGCGGAAGCCTTTGGGAAGCCGAATTAATGAAAGGGTTATTAGAATCGGCAGGTGTATCCGCCATGCTAAAAGACGAAACCTTAGGACTCATCACTTCACCCTATAATGAAGTGGGCGGTCAAGTTTTGGTCTTAGTGAACAAGGAAGAAGAAGTATATGCCCGTAAAGTTGTAGAACGCAGACAAGCATGAAAACAGTTTTCCTAAGCATCGTACTTGTGACACTCTCTGCAATGAGGCTTCACGCCCAAACCTTGCAGCCCATTACATGGCAAGCCTACGGGGTAAGTTTCAAAGCTCCCGCAGGCTATACCATAGAAGATGATTCAGAAGAAGGATTCGTTATCAGCACGCCTATCTATTACATCACAGTCCAGTTATTGGAAGGCGAAGGCATCCAACGCTCCGAATTAGCCCAAGAACTGAAAAACATAGCCATTGATGATGAAGTGACCCAGCAAAGCAAAGTCACCGATTTCGAACTTACACAATTCTACGGTGTACAATTACGCGGAAATTGTGAAAGCGACCAGTGTCTATACAGTTATTTAATAACCAAAGAAGATGCAAGTGGTTTCTATGTATCTATCGTATACACCGACCCCAACGACACGCTTCCTGAAACCATACTGAAAAGCTTCACCTTAGAAGAATAAACCGACAAACAAACATGAAAACATTTTTCACTCAATTTATCCGTACCGGACTGCCTGTAGCAGCCTTTTTTCTTTCATTGGCTGCTTTTACTTTGTCATTATCCGCACAAACAGCAGAAGATTCTTCAACCCCTGCACCTGCATACAGCTGCATCGAAGTTCCTGCAAGCATGACTTTTTGTGGTGAGACAATAGACTTGACCCGATTTGACCGCCGCGAGAGAATGGACCGTGAATTACTTGCCTTTACTTATATGCACAGTACTACAATCCAACTCATCAAACGTGCCAACCGGTATTTCCCCATTGTAGAATCTATCTTACGGGAAAACGGCGTGCCCGATGACTTCAAATACCTGATGTCCATCGAAAGCAACAACAATCCTTTGGCACGCTCTGTAGCAGGAGCAGCCGGACTTTGGCAATTCATGCCCGCTACAGGACGTGAATTCGGATTGGAAGTCGGAAATTCCGTTGACGAGCGTTATCATGTAGAAAAAGCTACCCGCGCCGCTTGCAAATACTTAAAACAAGCATACGCCCGCTTTGGGAATTGGGTAAGCGTTGCGGCATCTTATAATGCAGGTCAAGGACGCATTTCAAGAGAACTGGAACGGCAATACGAAGAAAATGCCCTCGACTTGCAGCTGGTAGAAGAAACCTCCCGCTATGTGTACCGTATTCTTGCGGTGAAAATGCTCTTTGCCGACCCGGCCAAGTTTGGTTTCCATTTACGTGCATCCGACCTCTATCCCCCTATCCCCTACCGGGAAATTAAAGTGGAAAAAACCATCGAAGACCTGCCCCGCTTTGCCAAAGGACAAGGCATTACTTATGCGTTGTTGCGCAACATGAACCCATGGCTACGTTCCCGTTCGCTGCACGTACATGGCTCAAAAGTATATTACTTACGCATTCCCGATACAGAAAGTATGCACTACAATCCACGGGTCATTTTTCCTCATGACTCCAATTGGGTAAAACCTTAATCGCAATCAAATTGTGAACGGCGGGGTTTGTGAGCTATCGGGTTATAAATCACCTTGCTCCTACCCTGCCATGAACTGCGGTTTTGCACTTCAGGCTGTTGGGCAGAGTTAGGGAAATTACCATATTCCAAATGATAGAGAATAGGAACCATTAAGCTGTCCTGCTCAGTTCCAAACTCTCCCAAATAAGCTGTTTGGTCTTCTTCTGCCTCATAATCCGGCTGCAAACCATTGTCATAATATTCATAGAAGCCTTCTGAATTGCTGACGTATGCGGTCGTAAGCCAAAATTCCAACAAAGGATAAGCTTCATCCGTAAACAGACTTTGTGCTACGTTTTTCCCGAAAGTAGCACCGCCTACCTGCAACAACTTATCACCCAAATAAGGACGTAACGTATTGATAATGATTTCAGCAGCAGAAGCCGTATTGCCGGAAGTTATTACATAAAGGTGGTCGTATGACAGATTTGAAACGCCTTGCAACAAACCTGAATCGAAAGTATAAGTTTGCGTTTGAGGTTCAGTCTTATCATTGAATATCATATTCATCCATGGTTGCCCCATTGCGCTCTGAGGTGCTAAAATCGTACTAAGTAATTGGGCTGTTGATACATACCCCCCTGGATTATAGCGTAAATCAAGAATAATGTCAGAAGGTGACTGGACCATTGCCTCGTTGAATGCCGCTTTCAATAAATCTTCATCAGCCGTTTCAAAACTATTATAAAGGATATAAAAAGCTTTCCGGCTACCTACAGAGATAGTCTTATAAGTGAACACACTGGGTTGCTCAATGATTCTAGGAGCAGGCATATCCACATAAGACGTATCAGGAAGCCCATCTTTTACCCGCGCCACCCGATAACGGCAAGAAGCTATCGGGCGTTGGAAATATTCCACATAATTACTCGAATTCAACGCACGGTCGTTTACATCCACCACCCAATCATTGCGTTGAAGTCCAACTTCTGATGCCGGAGAATTTGGGTATACATACAAAATATGTACCACATAATCACCGTTGGCATTACGGATAAGCGCACCTTCCAATCCGAATGAAGGATAAGCACTCATTACACGCGATACGTTAACCGAATCGATATGAGAAAATACAGAACCGTTTTTCTGGTCTTGCGGAGACACAACCGACTGTAAAAAAGTTTCTGGCTTATCAAAAAAATTCAGTTCTTCTTCAGCAGGCAAATCTTCATAATACAAATAGTGTTGTTGCATGATGTCGTACATCCAGGTTTTGGCACCAATCAATGCATAATATTCTCCTGAACGGTCTTGCCCGCATGATGAAAAAAACAAGACAGGCAACACTATGCATACAAATCCAACATAAACAATGTATTTTCTCATATCCGATAGAGACTTATTTCATTTCGAATGAATTCTGACCAATCATATTGCCATCAGCAAATACATAGACATTGTATGTACCTGAAGGCAAAAACTCTTCTACATCCCAATAAACCGTTACACTCTGTTCCTCACCGGTATATTCAATATACTTCTTGATAGAATAAGTAATTTCTCGGTCTTCATAAGCGAAAGTTGTATTACCTTTCGACAAGATAGAATTGTCCGGCTTGGCAATACGGACATAAACCGTCTTATTTCCTGTTTCAGCCGTAATGTTTTTAGCAATTGTAAAAGAGATTGCAATTTTCTTTACATCTTTTACCCTACGTGCCTTCCGACCCCGTTTATTCATGGGAAGTGCCGAAATATTTGTAGCATCCAACTGGGCAGCAAGCGAAACCTTTTCATTCAGGTTTTTCTTTTCTTCAGAAAGTGTATTGATTTGAGCCGTAGCCGCTGTATATTTGCTCTTCACTTCCTTATTTTCTTCCATCAGAGCCGCATTCAGCCGGTTCAGTGAATCGATTTGTATCACATACGTCCGAAGCACAGCGCGAACGGTCTTCAATTCTTTTTTCAACCGGATTATTTCGGCTGCATTCGTTGTTTTTACCTGACGAAGTTCTTCCAACAACCGTTGGGTTTTCAACTTCTCGCTTTCCAATTTCTCACGCAAAGAGTCGTTGTTGATTTGCACCTGAAGTTCGTCGTATTGTGCGGCAAATGTGCTGTATTCATTTTCCATTTCCTCCTTCTCTACTGCAAATACTTCTGCCATTTCCTTGTTTTTCCGGAATTCATTGATTGCAAGAAAGGAGACTCCAGCAATGACCACAACCAATACAATAAGAATAATGGTAAATTTCTTGTTCTTTTCCATGGAATTTTGAATTTGGAGGCAAAAATACAACATTTTGCTTAGATGTGTAGATTCCTATCCCTAAAAAATCTAATCAAGGTAACGATTGGTGAATAAAAGGTACATTTCCATCACCTTCTTGCCAATGCAAAAGCGGATAGTCTGGATAAATTGCTTGATTTTCATCTATCCAACCGTTTAGAGCATCAAGAAGGTGTTTCCCGTCATTCGTTGTAATATAGCTGTCACCAAATGTGTAAACATTATTCTGAATATTATAATTATAACCTTCATAAACTGGATTCACCGATATATGCTCACTATAATAACAAGTCCGAACAACAGCACCCGATAACACTTTATAAGCAAGTGGAGCAAAATCATCAGTAGGATAATTTGAAAAAATCACATAGCAATTAAGCAAAGTAGAACTTGTTCCCAAAGTACAACAAAGACCTCCAACGCACTTACTACCTTCAACATATTGACATTTAGCCATATAACTATTCAAAACGACAAATCCATTATCACAACACAAGCCTCCGATATTTAACTTGTTTCCTTTAAACCGCATATTATCTACCGAACTGTTCAATACAACTCCAGTTTCTTTATTATCACAGATTAATCCACCTGCATAACCTCGTTTTTCATCTTCTATCATACAGGATTTTACATGACAATTCATAATCATTCCATAATTCAATCCAACCAATATTCCAATATGTTGCAACTCAAAAGCAGAAGTATTTACATGCGAACAATTTTCAAGAATCAAATTCTTAACTACTCCTTCCTTTCCAATAAAACCGAACAAACCTTGATACAAGGTATTTCCTGGTGTAATAATTTGCAAATCAAAAAGCGTATGCCCTAATCCGTCAAAACAATCTTTAAAAACATAATCATCTCTATCGCCAGAAGCATACTTTTTAAACCCTATCGGTTGTACCCGTTTACTTTCTTCCTCCGTAAACCGAATATCACTCCGAAGGTAATAAGTCATTACCCCGTCTACATTCTTCCCGAACTCTTCCAATGTCCGACCTTCATATTCCATTTGATTAATAAGATGTGAAAATGCAATAAAATCCTCTGCTGTATAAATACCGACTTCTTCCTCTTTGGCTATAAGATGATAAGTATATTCATGACCTGATTCATACGTTTGAGGCGTAGTTGCTTCAAGAGACAAAACTCCTTGCGGTGTAGTTATGTCAATATCAACCGTTACATCCGGGACAGAAGGCACCAAAAAAGAATAAATCCGGTCTGAACGATGAGCTATCTGAAAAGAAGAAGCTGCATTCCCGGTCAAAGCGATTGTCCCTGTATAAGGCTCGATCGCTTTTACTTGAACAGAAGGAGTAAACGTGATGCTTTGTATTTGCCCGTTAACCGTCTCATCGGCTTCAAACACAAGTTTCGAAAACAAATGCTTAAATTCCAATTCAACCGGCAATCCATACGCCACTTCTTTTCGGGCACAGACCAAATCTTTCAGAAATCCGTCCCCGTCATAAAAGTTCCAATCTTCCAATGCAAAACAGGGATAGTAAGCCGCAAGAACCGCCTCTTCCCCCGAAGCGTTCCAAATTAAATCTCCTCCGTGTTCCCACTCCTTATTTATATAAGTAAGGAGAATGTTATCCGCTTCGATGCCTCCTTTACTGAAAAAAGAAATCCGGTCTCCTTCCTCAAATCGGGTAATATCTTGTGCCGCCCTTCCCAAACTTCTTATTTGACCGCCTAAAACAATCACCGAAGAAGACAAAACGTCCTCCCGTTCTTCATCGGTACATCCAGCCAATAAACAAGCCAACACATATAATATCAGAAGTCTTTTCATAGCAATACATCAACATTATATTCTTACAACGCAATATAACGGTTTTGTCTATATTGCCAATATGCAAAAAAAGCGCTGCTTACCTTCACAGGTGAGCAGCGCAACTACAATACAAAATACAAATACAACTAAACGAGATATGTTATTAACTTCTTTTCTTCTTTTAAACGATGCCTTGCGCCATCATGGCATGAGCCACTTTCATGAATCCGGCGATGTTCGCACCTTTCACATAATTGATGTATCCATCAGGTTCGGTTCCATATTTCACGCATTGCTCATGGATGTTATGCATAATTTGATGCAACTTGTCATCCACTTCCTGAGCAGTCCAACTGATATGCATCGCATTCTGGCTCATCTCCAATCCCGATGTAGCCACACCACCTGCATTTACGGCTTTTCCGGGTGCATACATCACCTTATTAGCGATAAACGCATCGATTGCTTCGGGCGTACATCCCATGTTGGAAATTTCTCCGACGCAAAGTACGTCATTTTTTATCAAATTACAAGCATCTTCGCCATTTAATTCATTCTGAGTTGCACAAGGAAGTGCAATATCCACCTTTACTTCCCACGGACGGCGTCCTGAATAGAAGGTTGCATTCGGATATTTCTCAGCATACGGAGCCACTATATCATTGCCCGAAGCCCGAAGTTCAAGCATATAGTCTATCTTTTCGCCACATACTCCGTCCGGGTCGTACACATATCCGTCCGGTCCAGACAGGGTAACGACTTTCGCCCCCAATTGATTGGCTTTGGTCACGGCACCCCATGCCACATTTCCGAATCCGGAAACAGCAATGGTCTTGCCCTTAATATCAATGCCTTTCTTGTCGAGCATGTGTTTCACAAAGTACAGCCCGCCAAACCCTGTAGCTTCGGGACGAATCAACGAGCCACCGTATTCCAGTCCTTTGCCCGTAAATGTTCCGGTAAACTCGTGGGTCAGCTTTTTATACATGCCAAACATATAGCCCACTTCACGTCCGCCTACACCGATATCACCGGCAGGAACATCCATATCGGGACCTAAATGATGATACAATTCCAACATAAAGGCTTGGCAGAAACGCATGATTTCAGCCTCGCTTTTGCCGCGCGGAGAGAAATCGGAACCGCCTTTCGCCCCACCCATCGGCAATGTAGTCAAAGCGTTCTTGAAAGTCTGTTCGAATCCCAAGAACTTCAAAATAGACAGATTAACCGAAGCATGGAACCGGATACCGCCTTTATACGGACCGATAGCGTTATTAAATTGTACCCGATAGCCCAAATTGACTTGTACTTTACCTTTATCGTCCACCCAAGGCACACGGAACGTAATGATACGGTCTGGTTCCACCAAACGCTCAATCAGTGAAACCTTTTCAAATTCAGGATGTTGATTGTAGATATCTTCAATAGAAAGCAGCACTTCCTTTACTGCTTGCAAATACTCAAGTTCACCCGGATGCTTAGCTTCCAGCGATGACATAATCTGATTGATATTCATAACAAACTTAATTTAAGGTCTGACAAAATGAAATGTTTCACTATGCAAAGATAGGCTTTTCAGAGAAATCACCAAATATTTCAGATGAAAAATCACAGAAATCCGTGATAAAAAGTTAAACGCACAATTCTCCTTTTCATACGTAAAGTGAAGTTTCCGGCAAATAAAGTTGCATAAATCAAGAGAAATACCGAAATTTGTTTAATAAATAAAAGCGTAAATCCGAATACTATGCTCAATAAGTTAAAATTAAACCAACTCTATTTCAAGGATACACAATTCGTCAATCTGATGACGAAACGTATCTTCAACGTACTGCTTGTAGCAAACCCATACGATGCTTTCATGTTGGAAGACGACGGGCGTATTGATGAGAAAATATTCATCGAGTACATGAATCTCAGCCTTCGTTACCCGCCCCGCTTTACGCAGGTATCTACCGAAGAAGACGCATGGAAGCAACTGGAAAACACCCGTTTCGAACTGGTTATCTGTATGCCCGGCACGGATAATAGCGATACATTCGACATCGCACGCCAAATCAAAGAGAAATATCCCCACATCCCTTTGGTGGTGCTTACTCCTTTCTCGCACGGCATACGGGAACGTATGGAACACGAAGACTTGAGTATTTTCGAATATGTGTTCTGCTGGTTAGGGAATACAGACCTATTGGTGTCTATCATCAAGCTGATAGAAGACAAAATGAACCTGGAGCACGACATCAAGGAAGTGGGCGTGCAAATGATTCTTTTGGTAGAAGATTCCATCCGGTTCTATTCTTCTGTATTGCCCAACCTGTATAAATTCGTATTGCGCCAAAGCCAGGAATTTGCCACCGAGGCATTGAACGAACACCAACGCACCTTACGTATGCGTGGACGTCCCAAAATCGTATTGGCACGCACCTACGAAGAAGCCCTCGACCTATACAATAAATATAAAAACAATATCCTGGGGATTGTATCCGACGCCCGTTTCCCCCGCGAAGGGAAAATCGACCCTCAGGCTGGTATACGCTTCCTTACCGTCGTGCGGAGCGAAAGCCCCTTTATACCTTTAATATTACAATCTGCCGAAATAGCCAACCGGGAATTTGCCCAACACGTACACGCCCAGTTCATCGACAAGAACTCGAAAAAGATGAGCATCGAGTTGCGCCAGGCGGTTTCCGAACATTTCGGATTCGGCGATTTCGTATTCCGTAATCCTAAAACCAAGGAAGAAGTGGCTCGTGTGCATAACCTGAAAGACTTGCAGAATGCCATTTTTACGATTCCAGCCGATTCGCTTCTCTATCACATCAGCCGGAACCACATGTCCCGTTGGCTCTATTCGCGGGCTATCTTCCCGGTGGCAGAGTTCTTGAAACAGATTACATGGGATTCCTTGCAAGACCTCGACGCACACCGCCAAATCATCTTCGAAGCTATCGTAAAATACCGCAAAATGAAAAACCAAGGTGTCGTAGCCGTTTTCCAACGAGACCGGTTCGACCGTTATTCGCATTTTGCCCGCATCGGAGACGGTTCGTTAGGAGGAAAAGGCAGAGGACTGGCTTTCATCGACAACATGATTAAGCGTCACCCCGAATTTGAAGAGTTCGAGAATGCCATTATCGAAATCCCGAAGACCGTTGTGCTCTGTACCGATATCTTCGATGAGTTTATGGATACCAACCAGCTATATCAAATCGCATTGAGTGATGCCGATGACGATACCATTTTGCGTGCCTTCCTTCGCGCCAAACTTCCCGATAGCCTGGTAGAAGACTTCTTCGCTTTCTTCGATGTGGTAAAGGCTCCGATTGCCATCCGTTCGTCCAGCTTGTTGGAAGACTCACATTACCAACCCTTTGCCGGTATTTACTCTACGTATATGATTCCGTATATGGAAGACAAATACGAGCGTCTCCGGATGCTGAGCGATGCGATAAAAGGCGTTTATGCTTCGGTCTTCTATAAAGACAGCAAGGCGTATATGCAGGCAACCAGCAACGTGATTGATGAAGAAAAAATGGCGGTTATCCTTCAAGAAGTTGTAGGAACCCAGTATGGAGACAGGTATTATCCTTCTATTTCGGGTGTAGCCCGTTCGGTCAATTATTATCCGATAAACGATGAACTTGCCGAAGAAGGAACGGTCAGCCTAGCATTGGGTTTGGGCAAATATATTGTAGACGGGGGACTCACTTTGCGCGTTTGCCCCTATCATCCCGACAAGGTATTGCAAACCAGCGAAATGGAAATGGCATTGCGCGAAACGCAGACCCGCTTCTACGCCCTCGACCTGAAAAACTTAGGACATAATTTTTCTTTAGACGATGGTTTCAACCTGTTGAAGCTTTCGGTAAAAGATGCCGAAGCAGACGGCTCGCTGAACTACATCGCCTCCACTTACGACCCTTACGATATGGTAATCCGCGACGGCATCTATCCGGGCGGACGAAAAGTCATTACCTTTGCCAATATCCTTCAGCACGATGTATTCCCCTTGGCACGTATTCTCCAATTAGTGCAAAAATACGGGCAAGGCGAAATGCGCCGTCCGGTGGAAATCGAATTTGCGGTCAACCTGGACGCAAAAGAAAAACGAGGCGTTTTCTACCTCTTGCAAATCCGCCCCATGGTAGACATGAAAGCCGACTTGGAAGAAGACCTTGAAACAATCCCCGAAGAACATTTGCTACTGAAGAGTGAAAACTCATTGGGTCAAGGCATTATGAATGATATCCAAGACGTGATTTACGTAAAAACCGAAGGCTATTCCGCATCGAATAACCAATTGATTGCCTACGACATCGAAAAACTGAACAAGCGTTTCCTTGATGAAGGAAAGCATTATGTCTTGGTGGGTCCGGGAAGATGGGGAAGCAGCGATACGTGGTTAGGAATTCCGGTGAAATGGCCCAACATATCGGCAGCCCGTGTGATTGTAGAAGCCGGCTTGACCAACTATCGGGTAGATCCCAGCCAAGGCACCCATTTCTTCCAAAACCTGACATCATTCGGAGTGGGCTATTTTACTATCAATACTTATTGCGGAGACGGCATTTTCAACGAAGAGCTGTTAAATTCAATGCCTGCCGTAGAAGAGACCAAATTCATCCGCTGGGTACATTTCGACCAACCGCTTACGGTAAAAATGAACGGAAAAAAGAAACTCGGCGTAGTGGAATTGCCTCTATCGGATGCCGAGAAAACAGAACCTCAATAACCTCCTTCAGGCTTAATCAAAAAACGCACCTAGCTTCGTCGGCTGATGAACCTAGGTGCGTTGCCTGATGAAGCCGTATGTATCGGCATACGAAGCCTGCTTCATTAAAACGATAAAAAAACAGGCTGAATATGTACACATTCAGCCCGATTTGCGTTGATATAAACATATTTTACACCTAAACTTTTTATTTATTATGAAAGTAAATTATGTATTATGCATCGCTTTATCGATGGCTATGGCTTCATGCCAACAAGAACAAATGCCCGAACAGGGTACAGTGGAAAACACCGGAATCCGGATTCAAGCCAGCATTTCGGATAATCAGACAAGCCGTACTGCAACACAAGCAACGGGAGAAACCACCTTCGAGACAAATGACCAAATCGGTTTCTTCATGCCGGAAGCATCCAGTCCGACTCTATTCACTTACAACACCTCCCAATGGGAATCTGAAACAAGATTAGACTGGCCCGACCTGACAAACGATTTCACTTTTTGTGCCTTCTATCCTTATAAAGAAAGCGCAACACGCGAAAACATTTCAATGCCCGACTTAACTACCCAAACGGGAGAACTTACCGACATCGGCAATTACGATTTCCTTGCAGCAACAAAAACATGCAAATTCTCTACCACAGGCGGAATCGTAAGCTTTACCGATGCAGACGCGTTCAAGCACGTATATAGCCTGCTTTTGATTACATTGACCGATAGCGAAGACGCAACAACACTTCTCCAATCAGCAAGTATCAGCGGAGCAGGATGTTTCACGAATTACGCATACCGGTTTACGGAAGAAGGAACAGGAGAAACATTCAAGCCGGAAGGAAACGAAGAGAAAAACGAATGGACCGCAACGTATGAAACGGGGAAAGAAATAGCAGACGGTACCGGCATCCAACTTGCTGTTTTATTAAATCCATCTGATATAGAAATCCCCTTGGCTTTCAACATCGGCTATACACGCGAGGGGGTAAATTTCACCGCTGGCACCAATTCCATAAGCCATGCATTTACAGAAGGTTACAGTTACAAATACCAAATCCGCATAAACGACGGAGAACTGATTGTAGAAGGCTATGAAATATCCCAATGGGCAGAAGGAGAAGTAGAAAATGGGAATATAACCGTAGAAGGTACTTTACAAGAATAAACACATATAAAACAGACAAGAGGTGTATCAAAATAAAATTTAGCTCTCATTTTGTCATCCTGTTTCTATGACATTACTTTTTGATAGGCAATTCTCATTTTGAGACAGCCTCTTGTCTGTTTATGCTCAACAATAAGTAACGGAGTTATTCGTTTTCTCCAGCTATTTTCATGGATACCGAATAAGAACCGTTACCATCCACATGAATGATTAGCTTTCTCCAATACAAATTGATAACCTCTTCTATCATATCCTGATCTGCACCAACTATCAGATTAGAGCCATTCGTACCCCAAAAATAAGGCTCCCCTGTCTTATCTACTAAATCAAGCAATTCTTCCTTTGTTTCATCAAGCGTATAAGAAATATCGCCTGTCTCATCCTTTTGAGAAATTATACTGCCATTCTCTTCATCCACAAAGTGATAAGCTATCGAATAGTCACCATAAAACAAATCCACGCTTGTCTTTTCATATTCCGGCATGTCCGTTTTAGGAACGTACGAAACGATTATCTCGTCATCGACTGGGAACTCTTCCCAATGAAGCTTTCTGGTCCATGTCATGATATTGGCACTCGATGAAGAGCCATCCCCAAAAGTCACGCCAAAACGGGCGTCATTATTTATCTGCATCCAGTCCGTATCGGTTATCTGAACCGTCACCTCTTTCCCGTCGTCTCCCATATAAGTTACTTGAGGTATCACATATTTCAACAAGTCTTCAGAGCAATTCAGCGTATAGGTGATGTCCACATAATGAGCCGGCTCAGGTTCCGGAGCAGGTTCCTCCGGAGTCGGTTCTGGTACTTCCGTAATCACTTCGTCTTTCTCACAAGAAAACAAGCCTATGCACATCAATGAGGTGCATAGCATAGTCATAAAACAACTCTTCTTCATATCCATACGATTTAAATCGATTCGAAATCCGTATGCAAGTTTACGAATTTATTCCCAATCGCCTATGCCAAGCAAACAGCGAACCATTAATAATTAGTTTCAATTAACACACGGCTTTAAATAACCCACGCAAGAAGGGTAAACGGATAGCATTATAATGTCTTCGAGAATAGGTAACAACGTCCAAAAAGCCTAGTACCTTTTATATTCCGCCAGCCGGAATGTATGTTCCAGCGGGCGGAATATAAAATGAAACTATCTGCTCAGAGAAAAGCAGGCAATCGGAAAGGCAAACAAAACAAGCCAAAAACAGATTGCCTTTTCTTCTTTAAGAACTAACAAAAAAACAAGAAACTTCTTTGAGGAAGTTAATTAATTCGTTTCCTTTGCGGAAAGAAAAACCTCAAATAACCTATTTTATCCCCATATCACATGACAGACGAAAAATTGAAAGCAATGGGATGTACTACATTGGAAGAACTTCTCGACAGGGAATATAGACCTAAAGGTACTCCCGAACGAGACCGGTTCGAACGTGATGCCGAAGCTTTTATCCGAGCCGAATGTATGAAAGAAAAATATAGGAAAATTAAAGCACGACTAAAAAATAAGAAGAGTGCCTCAAAATGAAAACCGATATTCATTCTAAAGCACTCTTCTTTGTTCATTATTCACTATTCACTGTACATCATTTCTCTGGCGTATTGGCAAGCGTAGCGGTCAGGAAATCGTAGAACTTGGCTACGGACGCTATTTCGCATTTCTCATCGGGAGTATGCGGACCTACCAAAGTCGGACCGAACGAAATCATGTCTAAGCCCGGAATTACCGCTCCGATAATGCCGCACTCCAGTCCGGCATGAATCACTTTCACTTCGGGAGCTTCGCCGAACTGTGCCTGATAGGCTTCCTTCATGGCATGAAGAATGGGCGAATTGACATTCGGTTCCCAACCTGAATAGCCTCCCGAACGCTCTACGTGCATCCCTGCCATCGAGAAGCAGCTTTCGAGCGCCGTATTGCGATAGTCTTTCATCGACTCACGGGCACTGCGGGTCAATATCTTCACCGACGCTTTTCCTCCCTTAATGTCTACGATAGCCAAATTCGAAGAAGTCTCTACCGTATCGGGGATAGTCGGGATGTAACGCTCTACCCCGTTGGGACACGCATAGATAGCGTCTACCAAGTTGTCGCGGATTTCTTCGGGCACCATATACTTAGGCAAGTCCACCCGTTCTGCCTGGAAACTCAAGCCCTCTTCGATGGTTTCATATTCTTCGCGCCATACCTGTTCACACTCGCCTACGTATGCCAACACATCTTCTACTTCCTCTTCGGGAACCGTAATAATCGCTTCACATTCACGCGGAATGGCATTACGCATGTTTCCGCCTTCCCATGAAACGAGGCAAGCCTCATCGTAAGCAATCACCTGATTCAGGAAACGAGCCATGAGCTTGTTGGCATTGGCGTGACCCCAACCTATCTGAATGCCCGAATGTCCTCCGCGCAAACCTTTCAGCGTTACCTTCAAAGCCACATCCGTAGGGTCGGTCTCTTCTTCCTTGTATTCCAATGTAGCGGTCAGGTCTTCGCCTCCGGCACATCCGATATACAATTCTCCTTCTTCTTCCGAATCCAGATTGAGCAAGATATCCCCGTCAATTGTTCCGGGTTTCAAGCCGAAAGCACCATACATGCCCGTCTCTTCATCTGCCGTAATCAGAGCCACCAACGGACCGTGTTTCAAGGTTTTATCTTCCATGACCGCCATGATAGCCGCCACGCCCATACCGTCATCGGCACCTAACGTCGTGCCTTGGGCACGCACCCATTCCCCGTCTATTACCGGACGAATCGGGTCGATCTCGAAATCGTGTTCTGTTTCCTTGTTCTTCTGAGGCACCATATCCATGTGCGCCTGCAAGATAACAGTCTTGCGGTTTTCCATTCCCGGAGCAGCCGGTTTGCGGTAGATGATGTTTCCAGCCTCATCTTGGAAAGCCTCTACACCCACACTCTTGCCAAACTCCAACAAGAATGCCTGAACTTTTTCCAGATGTCCAGAAGGACGAGGAACTTGTGTCAACGAATAAAAATGCTTCCACACATTCTGTGGAGCAAGCGAAAGAATGTCACTCATACTGATTTTAATTTTTATGTTTGTTTGTAAGCGGCAAAGCCACCAATCCATATATACCCAACAAAATTAATAAAAAGGTTTGAATCCCGTGCACCAAAAGCGCAAATATTCCGGCATCTTCCTTGCTTACGCCATACATCATCATCATCGTAATGACCGCAAAATGCCACGGCCCGGCTCCGTTGGGCGTAGGTACAATCACGGCAATGCTTCCCACAACGAAAAGCACTAACCCTGCCATCCAACCCAAATGAGCGGAAAAATCAAAGCTATAAAAAGTAAGGTAGAAATGCAAGAAATAACAAGCCCAAATGGCTATCGTGTAAAGAATATACAACCACGGACGATGCACCTTACGGATGGACATACATCCTACCCACATGTTTTGTATCACCCCCTTGACTCGTGCAAAAATAGTCAGATTCCGAATCATCCATATCAGAAACACCAATGCCGCCGCGATGCAAACCAGCGTAATGTAGAAATTGGTCGAAGTAAACAAATGAAGGAAAAAAGCCCCGTCGGTGCCCGTTATCCGAAAGAAACGGGCAAAAATACCGGACTGCAAAATCAAGGTCACCCCCGTAATCAACAAAACACAGACCGAATCTATCAAACGTTCAGACACTACCGTACCCAAAGATTTAGAAAAAGATACATTATCGAATCTCGCCAAAATGCCGCATCGCGAAACTTCACCAATACGTGGAACCACCAAATTTGCCGCGTATGACACAAAAATAGCATACACACTATTCGAAAGCTTGGGAAATTCACCTAAGGGATACAAAGCCAGATTCCATCTCCAGCCCCGGAAAAGATGAGCCAACACGCCGAATACCAACGAAAACAACATCCAACCGTAATCCATTTCCCTTGCCAAAACCTGACGCACCTGCCCGAAATCGAATCCGTGGTACGTCCAAACTAAGATAGCCGCCCCTAAAATCAGAGGCAAGACAATCTGAAAGACCTTATTTATCCACTTTTTTATATCAGTTCGTTCCAAAATCTACGTAGTATTAAAGATTAATGCTTAACTTTGCAATGTGCAAAGATAATATCTTGCCGGAATAAAAAAGGTTATTTACAAAGAAAATACATACAGGAATGAAATTAGTTAAGCCCAAAAAGTTCTTAGGACAACATTTTTTGAAAGATTTACAGGTTGCACAAGACATAGCCGACACGGTAGATGCTTGTCCGGACTTGCCGATACTGGAAGTAGGTCCAGGCATGGGAGTACTGACTCAATTCCTCATTCCCAAAGGAAGGCAACTGAAAGTAGTGGAGCTTGATTTCGAATCGGTCGTTTACCTTCGGGAAAACTTTGCACAATTAGGAGACAATATCATCGAAAAGGATTTCCTGAGAATGGATTTAGCCGAACTGTTCGACGGAAAACCGTTCGTACTGACCGGGAACTATCCTTATAATATCTCCAGCCAGATATTTTTCAAGATGCTGGACTACAAAGACCTTATCCCTTGCTGCACGGGCATGATACAAAAAGAAGTGGCAGAACGCATTGCCGCATCTCCGGGCAATAAAACGTATGGCATTCTGAGCATTCTTATCCAAGCTTGGTATAAAGTGGAATACCTGTTTACGGTGCACGAACATGTTTTCAACCCTCCTCCCAAAGTGAAAAGCGCGGTGATACGCATGACGCGCAACGAGACTACCGACTTGGGTTGCAACGAAAAGCTATTCAAACAAATAGTCAAGACGACTTTCAACCAACGGAGAAAGACATTGCGCAACTCCATCTCCACCATATTGGATAAAAGCCATCCGCTCAGTGCCGACGCGATATTCAACAAACGCCCCGAACAACTCTCGGTAGAAGACTTTATCGACCTGACCAACCGGGTGGAACAAGCCCTTGCCGAAGCCCGTGCCAACACAAACCAATAACGTTCATCTGCTTTATATATAATAAGGTATGGAAAACGAAGAAATAAAGAAAGTATCCGAACTGATTGAAAACAAGGAATCGGATAAACTGAAAGAGATTCTGAACGACCTGCACCCAGCCGATATTGCCGAACTGTGCAACGAACTGGATGCAGAAGAAGCCCGTTCCATATATCTGCTATTAGACAACGAGAAAGCAGCCGATGTATTGATTGAAATGGACGAGGACGCCCGGAAGCGTTTCCTCGACCTTTTGCCTTCGGAAACCATCGCCAAACGGTTTGTGGACTACATGGATTCGGATGATGCCGTAGACATTATCCGCGACATGGACGAAGACAAGCAAGAGGAAGTCCTCTCGCATATAGAAGACATTGAGCAGGCAGGCGATATCGTAGACCTGTTGAAATATGATGAAGATACCGCCGGCGGTTTGATGGGTACCGAAATGGTTATCGTCAACGAAAACCTGAGTATGCCCGAATGTTTACGTGAAATGCGCATCCAGGCGGAAGATATGGACGAAATCTACTATGTATATGTAGTAGATGACGACGAACGGCTTCGTGGCGTCTTCCCGTTGAAGAAAATGATTACCAGCCCCTCGGTATCGAAAGTGAAGCACGTAATGAAGAAAGACCCGATATCGGTACACGTAGATACCCCGCTGGACGAAGTGGTGCAAGTCATTGAGAAATACGACTTGGTGGCACTTCCCGTGGTGGATAGCATCGGAAGGTTAGTGGGGCGGATTACGGTCGACGATGTCATGGATGAGGTACGCGAACAGGCAGAACGCGACTACCAATTGGCTTCCGGTTTGTCGCAAGACGTTGAATCGCACGATAACATCTTCCGCCAAACCACCGCACGCCTTCCTTGGCTTCTGATTGGTATGTTAGGAGGTATCGGCAACTCCATGATTTTGGGCAATTTCGACACCACCTTTGCCGCTCATCCCGAAATGGCTCTCTATATTCCCCTTATCGGTGGAACAGGAGGAAATGTCGGAACACAATCGTCCGCATTGGTCGTACAAGGATTAGCCAACAGCTCGCTCGATGCCGGAAACACATTCAAGCAAGTATTGAAAGAATCGGTCGTAGCCCTTATCAATGCGACCATTATCTCCATGCTGGTTTATATCTACAACTTTATCCGGTTCGGTGCCAGTGCCACGGTCAGTTATTCTGTATCCATCAGCCTATTTGCCGTGGTGATGTTCGCATCCATCTTCGGCACCCTTGTCCCCATGACGCTTGAGAAGTTGAAAATAGACCCAGCCATCGCTACAGGACCGTTTATTTCAATTACCAATGACATTATCGGTATGCTGATGTATATGGGAATTACCGTCCTATTAGCATGATAAAAGAAAAAAATGAAGGGCAACTCAAAAAAAATATCCA
This sequence comes from Bacteroides sp. An322, assembly GCF_002161765.1. GTDB lineage: Bacteria > Bacteroidota > Bacteroidia > Bacteroidales > Bacteroidaceae > Phocaeicola > Phocaeicola merdavium. Next base: position 248,442 of record NZ_NFIN01000001.1, read on the forward strand.
AAAAAATATGAAAAACCGATTTTATTCTTTTAATTTGTAATTATGGAATAAATAAACAAGATATTCTTTAAAATCTACATACGATGGAAGTAAACGAAACAAACCGCCCGCTAACTGAAGTTCCGGCAGAAAATGCACCGGAGACTTCAGTTCCTACTGTTGAACAAACCGAAAAACCTGCGTATGCCCTAAGGCAGACACAGGAAGAAGTTGTCGCACGTTTGACAGAAATCAACAAAGACGCCTGCAATGCAGACAAACAAGAAATCGATTATTTAAAACAAACTTTTTACAAACTGCACAAAGCCGAACAAGACGCAGCGCGTAAAGCCTTTATTGACGGAGGCGGAAATCCGGATGATTTCGTCCCTGCTCCCGACCCATGGGAAACAAGGTTCAAGGAAATCATGAGTTCCATCAAAGAAAAGCGAAGCATAATGGCAGCCGAGCAGGAACAGGAAAAAGAGGAAAACTTGCAGAAAAAGCTTGCCATTCTCGACAAAATGAAAACGTTAACCGAAACGACAGAAGACACGAGCAAGATTTACAGCGAGTTTAAGCAACTTCAACAAGAATGGAATGAAATCAAGCAAGTGCCTGCAAACAAGGTGAACGAACTTTGGAAATCATATCAGCTTTATACCGAAAAATTCTATGATATGGTAAAGCTGAACAATGAATTCCGCGAATACGATTTCAAGAAAAACCTGGAACAGAAAACACATTTGTGTGAAGCTGCTGAAAAACTGGCAGAAGAACCTGATGTGGTTTCAGCTTTCCATCAATTGCAAAAGCTGCACCAAGAATTCAGAAATATCGGTCCTGTTGCCAAAGACTTGCGTGAAAACATTTGGGCACGGTTCAAAGCCGCATCTACAGCCGTAAACCGCCGTCACCAACAACATTTTGAAATGTTGAAGGAAAAAGAACAGAATAACCTTGACCAAAAAACAGTCATCTGCGAAATTGCAGAATCCATGGATTATGACAACTTGAAGACATTTGCTGATTGGGAAAACAAGACACAGGAAATCCTTGCCTTGCAAGCAAAATGGAAAACCATTGGCTATGCCCCACAAAAAATGAATGTCAAGATATTCGAACGCTTCCGTGCCGCATGCGATGAGTTCTTTAAACGGAAAGCCGCTTTCTTCAAGCAAATTAAAGAAAGCATGGCTGAAAATTTAGAAAAGAAAAAGGCTTTGTGTGAAAAAGCGGAAGCACTAAAGGACAGTACAGACTGGAAACAAACCGCTGAAATCCTGACCCAATTACAAAAGGAATGGAAGACTATCGGACCGGTTGCCAAGAAACATTCGGATGCCGTATGGAAACGCTTCATCGGCGCATGTGACTATTTCTTCGCTCAAAAGAATAAAGCAACTTCTTCCCAACGCTCGGTAGAAGTAGAAAATATGGCGAAGAAAGAAGAAATCATCAAACAACTGATAGCATTGGATGCTTCCGGAAGCACAGATAATAGTACAGCCGAACAAACGCGTGCTTTAATCAAAGAATGGAACAGCATCGGTCATGTACCGTTTAAAGAAAAAGACCGTTTGTATAACGAATTCCATAAATGGGTAGACAAACTGTTCGATAAACTGAACCTTTCTGCATCGGAACGGAAATTGAGCGATTTCAAGTCAGGCTTAGGGAAAGGCGATAACTTATATCGTGACCGCGAAAAACTGGTACGTACCTATGAAAGCCTGAAGAGCGATATTCAAACTTACGAAAACAACTTAGGTTTCCTCAATTCTGCCTCGAAGAAAGGCAATACATTGGTAGCTGAAGTAACCCGTAAGATAGAACGTCTGAAAGGAGATATGGAACTGGTTTTGAAAAAAATCGAAGCCATTGATGAAAAGCTGAAAGAAAAAGAAGCGTAATCAAAACTTCGGTAAAGAGCCGGATAACTTAACTTAATGTCATTCTGAACAAAGCGCAAAACAATGTTCAGAATGACATTATTTTTAGGGTTTATCCTATCTTGCTGATTTTTTTCAGTTTCTCTTCATCCACGATTTTAATCTTACGTCCATCGATAATAATCAACTTCTCAGCTGCAAAATTAGACAATGTACGTATAGCATTCGATGTGGTCATATTCGACAAATTAGCTAGATCCTCACGCGAAAGATAAATACTAAGCGTACATTGGTCTTCTTCCAGTCCGTAAGTATCTTTCAAAAACAAAAGTGATTCTGCCAGACGACCGCGAATATGCTTCTGAGTCAGATTTACCGTACGCGCATCCGATATACCCAAATCTTTCGATAACTGACGGATGAAAAACATGGCAAGATCAGCATTAGCTCTTACCAACTCAATAATAACCGGCATAGGGACCAGGCACATCGTACAAGGCTCGAAAGCAGCAGCAGCCGTCACAAAATTCTCTCCGGCAAAATAAGCACGATAGGCAAAATATTCTTTATTCTTTACGACACGGATTATCTGACTGCGCCCGCCAACCCCGTCTTTATAGATTTTCACCTTTCCGCTTAACAGGCACATGAGATACTGAGGAGTTTCTCCTTCACAATAAATGATTTCATTTTTCCTATATTTCTGAATCGTAAAGTTCTGCGCAAGGTATGCACGCTGCGCATCGGTAAGAGGTTGCCACAAATCGGGGATACTTTCGGCAATCTCGGCTTCTGTTAATTCTTTCTTTACCATAAGTGCTATAAAACCATGTTATGGAGCACAAAGGTAGTAAGAAAAAATGAAAATCTTTACTTTAAACATTAAAAAATATCATGCAGACGTAAGGATTTATTATATATTTGCTTTTGCAATGGTAAAAAAAGGAAATGTATATAATTGGATGTTCTGGATAGGTGTATTTTGTCTTTTGACAACTTTTCCAGTCAAAGGGGTTGGGCAAACATTACCCTACAAATCACACGTACCCGATTCCATTCTGAGACATATTTTCCATGCCGCTACTTTGTATGCAACAGAAGTCAAAGAATACAAAGCCGATTTATACCTAAAAGGGCAATTGCAGATTCATAAACAGAACCGCATCATCAAATATATCCCTTCCATGTTCCGCTTCGAAAAGGGTGTAAACAAATACATACACGAATCGCTCAGCGAATTGCATTATACTGCTCCCAACATCTACGACCGGAAAGTACGGGCTATGGCTACCACATTTCCTGGAGGAGAAAGCCGTTTCTTTGATATTCTCGACTTCCTGAAATTCAACCCGTATGCGCCTTCCACCATGGAAGACAGAATACTTTCTCCTCTCAACGAACAATCAAGCGTACATTATCATTATCTGCTTGATTCTATCGACTACCGGAGAGAAGGCATCGTCTATAAATTACGCATCATTCCACGCTACCGAAGTACACAATTGCTGGAAGGCTCCTGCTGGATATCTTCCAATGATTGGACAATCCGTTACCTGGATTTCAAAGGGAAATATGATTTAATCCGATTTCATATCACCATGTATATGGGAGAAACAGAAAAGACAAAATATTTGCCCCGCATGTTAAATTTGGACGTAATCTTCAACTTTTTACGGAATAATCTGGAAATGAACTATACAGGCTGGATGGACTATACCGGCATCCAATTCCGAGAAAAAGATGAGGATCCGGAAAAATGGCTATCCAAAGACCAAAAGAAATATAATTTATCAAAATCATTCACCTTAACGTGTGATACGACCCAACTGATGCACAATCTTGACTCATTTGCCCGCATCCGCCCACTGCCCCTTACAGATGCGGAAGACAGCCTATACCGGAGTTACCAAGAACGAAGACAAATCGGTCCCGAAGACACATTGAAAGTAGAGCCTACTAAGTTCAAGAAAAATCTAGTCCTATTGGGACAAATGGGAGACGCCCTCATCAGCAGTTACGACATCGACATGAGCAAAGTGGGAAACATATCTTGTTCTCCTTTAATCAATCCGTTGTTGATAAGCTACAGCCATCGGAACGGAATTTCGTACCGGCAAGAATTCAAATACAACAAATTGTTCCATAGCGGCAAATTACTGCGTTTGGTTCCACAAATCGGTTATAACTTTACCAAAAAAGAGTTTTACGCCAAACTAGACGGTGAATATGTCTATAATCCGAAAAAACATGGAGCCATTTACTTGAGTGCAGGAAACGGAAACCGCATCTATAGCAGTATCGTACTCGACCAACTGAACGCACTACCCGACAGCGCATTCAGTTTCGACGGGCTGGAGCTGGATTATTTTAAAGACGTCTATCTGAATGTATCCCACAATATCGAAATTATTAACGGACTGACACTTTGGACCGGTATAGCCATGCATTGGCGTCATGCGGTTCACGGAACTCCTGAAGTAGCAGAACGGGTACGCCTAAGATACAACAGTTTTGCCCCTCGATTACGCATAGAATGGACTCCTGCCATGTATTACTACATGAATGGAAACCGTAAAATCAATGTCGGTTCACGCTTTCCGACCTTTGTCATCGACTACGAACGAGGCATCCGCGTATTGGATTATTCAAATCAATACGAACGTTTCGAATTTTCGGCAGAACAAAAAATACGGGTACGCGACCTACATACAATAGCCTATCACATAGGAGGCGGCTTCTTTACCAACCAAGATGATATGTATTTCGTAGATTATGTGAACTTTGCCAACCGCAATCTTCCCCAGGGCTGGAACGATGATATCGGAGGTACATTCCAGATGCTCGACTCACGTTGGTATAATGCTTCACGCCATTATTTCCGTGGGAATATGACTTACGAAACGCCATTCTTATTATTATATCCCGTAAGCAAACTGCTGTCGTTCATCCAAAAAGAACGGATATACGCAGGTATCTTATTCATGCCTCATCTGAATCCGTATCTCGAATTAGGTTATGGCGTAGGAACCCATCTTTTCGATTTCGGTGTTTTCATCGGAAACGAAAAAGGGAAATTCACTTCGGTCGGATGCAAATTCACCTTCGAATTATTCAACCGATAATCATCTCCGCATGAAATCCTCTTTCTTACAAAACAGATATTGGACATACCTCATCAAGCTTCCCACAGGACGAAACAAATCAAAGAAAGGCAAAAGACAACCAAACTTCTCCTGCAAATCCCATGCCGAATGATAAAAGAAATGCATAATTGACAAAAAACGCACTAATCCGAACAATCCAACAATGCCCGTCCATATCCATTCATGAGCTAGAATACTGATACACAAAGCAATGCCCCAACTCACATAAAACAATCCGCAAGTCCATGTTTCTATACTATTCAGCCAAGGAGCAATGCCTCGATAATAATACCCTGTAACCATAGCACTCAATTTTTCTTCTTTCCACACACGCTTAAATGCCGGAACAGGCAAACGCACAATACTTTCTGCTCCACGTGCTACCCGTGTATTCGACCGTTTAGCTACAGCATTTACCAAAAGGTCGTCCTCTCCCCGCAGCAACTGTAAATGGTCTGAAAAGCCTTTATGTGCTTGATAGACACTTTTCCGGTAAGCCAAATTATAACCGATTCCCATATACGGATGCCCCGCAAGTGCCATACAAAGATAACGCAACGAACGGAAAAAAGAACTGACAATTACACGCCGGGCAAAAAAGCCTTTCTTCGGGAAATAATTGCTATATCCCAATACAATATCCGTATCAGGCGTCATTTCGCGGGCAAGGCTCCGCAACCAGTTCGGACTGACAGGACGGCAAAAAGGACTGGTCACAACAATCCATTCATACCGGCTGGCACGTATACCCATTGCTACACCCAATTTCTTCCGACTCACGTATCGGGCAGTTTCCGGAATAAACGTATGATATAGATTCGGATAACGGTCCGACAAACGTTTTAAGATAAACTCGTCTTCTCCAGCCGATTTGTCGTTGATAACGATTACTTCAAACAGCGGATAATCTTGTTCCAAAATAGCAGGCAAATTCTCGTTCAGAATCTCACCGGAATCTTTCGTTACAATAATCACAGAAATAGGAGGCAAATCAACCGGTTCTGTATACGGTTTCCGGCTGAAATACCGGTGTAGCCTACTATAAATACCCAATATATAAAATAATTGTATTAAGAAAAACACGCCACACACACCCGTTGCCAAGGCAGAAAGTGAAGTAAAGTCTATTGTTATCATGGTGCTTATCGTTTAAAAACAATGCAAAAATAGAGCAAAATCCGGGAATGTATGCAATCTAATAACAAGAAATACGAAATTCCCTACCTGACATAGGGAATTTCCTAATTAGAAATAGTCATAATCCGTAGCAAATGGAAATTTTTCAGACTACCTTTGCCTTAGAATTAAAAAACAAAAGATATGAGAACAATCAAGACAGGATTATTAGCAATCGCCATTTGCCTATTGGCAAGCGGATGCAGTACACTTTTTACCGCATCCAAGAAAGACACAGTCAGTCACATCCGTCCAGGGATGTCAAAAGAACAAGTAGAAGGGATGTTAGGAAGCCCAGACTATACACGTTTCGACGGTGGTATAGAGCAATGGGAATACGGAAGTTTCTATTACGTTGATTCCCATTCAGTAAATGTAATCATTGATTTCGACAACGGAAGAGTCATTGCTCTAAATACATTCAATACGCCACCCGTAGCTCCTGTTCCCCCCGTTCCTCCTGTTGTTGCAGTACCTTCAACTGTACATGCAGAGCAACACTTCATGCTATCAGACGAAAAGCAATTCGAGAAATTCTATTACTGCATGAAAGAAGAACCGTTCACCAGCGGACGTTTGAATATGTTAGAAAAAGAAGTCAGACATACCGATTTCACATGCGAACAATGCATACGCCTGATGAACCTAAATACTTTTGATGATGACAAACTGAAAATGCTCCGTCTGCTTGCCCCGGTCCTATCCGACCCTGAAAACAGTTCAGAGATTTTAGACTCCCTGGATTTCCTATCATCAAAAGACAAAGCGAAAAAGATATTGCAGGAACACAAATAATAGAATATTACAAGCACTCTATTTCTTCCTCCGGCAATCCTGTGCTTTGAGCAATAACAGATACAGCAATATGTTGTTGCTTTAAAGCACGGGCTACTGCTATAGCTTTCTGTCTTTCTCCTTTCTCCACACCCGATGCTTCACCTTGTGCAAAGCCTATTTCCATACCTTCCGCACGACCTTCTGCACGACCTTCTGCCAAGCCTTTTGCATGCCCCTTAGTTTCTGCTGTTTTCATCACACTAAACCAGTCACGGTAATTCTTCAGGCTTTCTTCATATTCACAACGCTCCTTACGGTCGAATTTCGCTATTTCGGCAGCCTCAAACAAATGGGTAAACACTTTCTCTTGCAAGGCAGGCGGACGATTCATCAAACTAGCCAAATTACGGATAGCGTATAGCCACTTATCAAAAAGTGTCTCTAGCTCGGTTTCGGCCTTAGTAAACTTTGGCATTTCCAAATAGATGAATGTCAGCTTATCGTAAAAAACCTCTTTCGTAGCTAGTTCCACCAACTTCACTTCGTGGTAGAAATCATATTCATCAGGGAAAATGCAAAAATTCAAAATACCAATGGTATAAATACCTTTCAGTTCATAGTCCCATACACCACGAGGCACCTGCTCACGAATGGCGAAAGTAGAATAGAAAATGCTACGGTCCTTAAAGAATTGCTGTTCGCCTTTCTGCATCTCCACTAAGAAATATTCTCCTTTTTCGTTCTTGCAATACACATCAAATACGGCACGGCGGTCATATTCCTGTGAGCCCAAATGTTCCGTGTTGAGGTAAGTGATATCTTCTATTACCTCTTTCCCGCTCAAGAGCGCATTGAGAAAACTGACAAGCAAGTCCTTGTTTATTTCCGTACCGAACAACTTCTTAAAAGCGAAGTCGGTATAAAAGTTCACGTATCTTTCAATAATGCCTTCCGAACACATAACTTTCATTCATTTTTATTAGTCCAAGACAAAGAAACTATTTTATTTCGAGAAAATCAAGAAAAAGGAAGCCATTTATTCCAAGGTTTTGCCACGGACATAAACAGATGGCGTGGATAGACACATCTCTGTGCCTATCCACGCCATTTCCTTATTTCAGAGTTTTAGAAACCGTTTCTTACCGTGCTACGTGAAACGATTGGGTCTCCATTTCGTAGGATACGGTATAGATTGTTCCGGAAACGACTTCGTTCCTCGTTCCCCCTTCCGGTTCCGACTCTTCCCCGTCTGCATTGGTCGCTTTCAATGAATAGCTGAATGTTACCTTGTCGCTATTATAAGGGAAATAAGCAGTTTCCCCTTCTTTCAATTCCACCGACCTGTCGCTTGTCACCGTAAATGCATAATTTTCGAAAAAGGTATTGAATTCTTCTGGAAGTTGTAATGTAACACCAAAATTAATCATCGGTACTTCTATCTCTTCTATCAGCGTTGTTCCATTGGCCTCTACCGTAATAGGCTCTCCGGTATATTCAAATATAGCCACACCGTTTCCGTCATAAGGATCAGGCAAAGTAGCAGCTGCATTATACACATGAAGCCGGTAGGTTCCTTCAGGCAGTTCGATGCGATCGGGCACCATCCCCGGACCGTATTGACGGAATATGGCATCTTCTTGCAAGATATCGACGTAAAGGTCTGCATCTACCGCACGCGATGATACCGTTTGTTGGTTTACCTGCACGTCAATGCTTTCCAAAACCAAGTATCCCGTAGCGGTATTATCCGGTAATGTTTCTTCCTGCTGGCAGCTTGCCAAGAGGAAGGTTCCTAATAATAGGTATAGTATGGTTTGTTTCATATTTCGTTTCTTATTTATCGTAAACTAATTCTATATCATCAATGGTTAGGACACTACCAACGTATGCGGGTTCGTAAGTATGTGCAGACAGAGAACCGTTTTCCAATATATAAAATGTTTGTGTAATTTCCCGATAGGGCATATCCGCACCTTCATTTATAGTAGATTTGAATATAACATAGATGTATTTACACTTTGCATAAGTCGTTCCATTTGCATAATCCAATGAGACCGATTCTTGTGTCCAATCGTTCTTTGTCTCGGATGATGTTTTGTCATTTTGAACAATCACATTCTTATTCTCATCCAACAATTCAATATGAACGCTCCATGAGTCGGTATTATATGGAGCATATTTACAATAGAATTGCAAGGCTGTAGGACGGCTGGAGAAAGCTGCGTTTTTTTCTTCTGTGTAAGTATCACTACCAGATATATCATTCCCTGTCATTTCAACATTAGCAGTACCTGTGAATAATTTCCCGGCTACTTTGTTTATTTCTAACTCATTGTGAGTATGTATAATAAAATCAACTCTTGTATTACCTCTTCCATTTGCCGTACTTCTTAATTCTGCTGCTAACCCACTGCGTCCAGCTACATACGAAACGGCATGAAAGCCATTATAATTAGCCATCGTAACGGAAGAGGAATTATGTCTATGTCTGGTAGTATAATCATTATTAGTATCCCAAAACGAAGCACCGCCATCACTCCATGGATTAAATGAATATCTGTTACCTGTATAAGTTTCATAACTCCATTGATCCATATTTCCATTCGGTAACTGCTCCGGTGTTTCCAAAGTAGCTTCAACCTCATTAGAAGCAATAGCCCCACGGTACAAAGCACGTACTTTATACGTTTTCTCCGCTATCTCTTCTGCTGTCGAAGAAAATTGTTGCGTACGTCCAGTTACATTGTCACGAGTAGTACAATTTACCCAACCTATACCATTATAATACTGATAAACCAAATTGGCTTTTATCTTTTCAACATCGGCATTGCCCGTCACCTGTACCTCATCAATCGTAAACTCACGCGACCAACAATTTCCCGGTTGTACAGCTACCGAAAACTCTGGTTTGTTGCAAACCAATGTATAAGTCAGATTTGCCGATTCATCTTCACTGCTCCATCGGTTATTTGCTTGTACATCTACTGTTATCGTATTCGTGGTAGGCGTTCCATTATTCGTATGCAACTTATCTGTCAGAGCGGAAAGGTCGATGTTTGCCTGCGTATCCCCTACATCGGGTAACAGAATCCCTAATGCCTCTTCGATGGCAGCTTTGTCTGCTGCATTCGACAACAGATATTCTTTCTCCTTGTCCAAGGAAGCGAATTGTTCATCTTCAAAATCAAACTTCAACTTCATATCCTGCAAAGCAGAAGAAAGGGCAAAGTCCAATTTGGGCGTTACGGCTTCTGTTTCTACAAAAGCCAGCGTATTATTGTTATCAAATCCCGTAGCCTCTACTTTCGGTTTCGGCAACCATTCCAATGGAATCGTTTCGTTAATGGTAACAGAATCCACTTCTACTTTGCTTATCTCTACACGCAAACCTGGAGCAGCGTCACTTAGCTTCAGCGTAATCCGGCAATGCTTTCCGGCAGCAAAGGTAGACGGACTGGAAAGATCGGAATTCTTCAAAGGCACTTCTTTCTCGCCTCCTCCGTTCCGCAAACTTCCCACAAAAGTAAAGACAGGCATCGAACCCGCACGGTAATAAGCACTTTTCCCATCATTGGTCAATGTAGTGACAGAAGTATTGACACTGACCCTCACTCCATACGAAACAAACTGGCTCTCGAATGTATTCGTTCCGCTATTATCAAACACTACCGAAGCCAACGCATTCGCAACCTTACATTTTACGTTTACAGTCTTCGATTCTCCGTCTGCCAACTCCGCTTCGGCAGTCCCTTTATAATAAGGAGCATCCACAGCCAAGAGTTGATTCTCACCGTGCGTTGCCTCTATCGCATACGTCCCGGCAGAAGCCTGAATCAAATCGCTTGTGTACGAACCGTTGTACAGTTCGCTTCCTGTTACCTGATTCGTTATCTTCAAGTTGAATTGCGAAGCCACAGGCTCGCCCAACTCCTCAGGCGTACTGCGCGACTCCACCTTTACATCTTCCGCCAACGATACAAGAAAACCCGTCTTACTCGTTTGCGACAGGTTTTCTTCCTCGCTGCATGCCACGAAAAGCACGCTCAATATTGCTGCAACTAAAAACTTTACTTTATTCATATACCAATTCCATTTCGTCTACAAACATTTCACTTGCATCACCACCTGTAAAGAAATCACCGTATTTACTCGAACTGCATACGATTATCAGGTAGCTCGGTGTTTTCTTTTTATCATAATATTCAAACGGCACTTCTATTTCCTTGTAAGTTGTCTGATTTTGATTCGAAGCAAATTCGCCGTAGGCAATCACCGAAGGGTCATGCCGATTGAACGAATCTCCTTTAGCTGTACGAATTATATATTTCTCCGAAGTCAAAGCAAAATATACATGACATGAATCGTTTTGATTCCGCATATACTCCAATCGGTCTTCTTTGACGCGGTTTACTTTCGATGTCTTATATTTATATGAAAACCGCAAAGCCGAAGGGAAAGTAGCAAACTCACGCCCTAAAGCCAAGACACCATTCGTGCCGTCTAAAGCGAAATCGCCCGTAAAGATGTTTCCCGCGGCCAGCTTGATAGCCGCCCAGCGCGATTGCAGATGGGCAGCCGTGCCCGACACCGCATCATTGGTAGGCGTTGTGATACTGCCTATGAAAGGAGCCGAACCGCCATTGCCTGTGCTCCAGAACGAAGTGGCACCCGAAGCCCACGGATTGTATAACGTTTGCGTACCAGCTTTTTCTTCCGACCAGTCTTCAAAGCCTCCGTTCTCCAACGGGGTGGCAGGAGCGGTAGTAAATGTCTGCTCCTCGCCTGCCACTCCGTCGACACTGACACGGTACTGGTAAACAGTCCCCGCACTCAGTCCACTGAACGAAGCCGAATAAGACGTGCCATTCACCGTCACAGCCGAAGCGGACAATGCCGTCCACGAACTTTCACCCTGTGCCTTATATTCCACCACCGGTGTCTTACCGTTCTGAATCGTTCCGCTTAACTCTGCCGTAGTCACCCGCGCAAAGACATCACCCGTAGCTCCGCTGCTTTCCTGATGGTAGACATAGACCTTCCACGGATAAGAAGCCTCTTCCCAGGCATAAGATACATAGAACTCTTGCGGTGTCGAGAAATCGAACGTATCGTATTCTTCCGGATTGGGCACTACCTTGCCATGCGCTCCGCCTAAATTGAACGTAGTGACATGGATGGCATCCAGCTCTTGTTCGGGTGAAACATAAATAATCACACTTCTTGAATGAACATCAATCACCGGATTCCCGATTTGGTTTTCCACCACAATCTCCCGGTCAATAATCTGGGTCACCGTCACCGTCCAGTCGTAATCCTGATACGTACGCAGGGTGAAATGCACCGGTCGGGTAAAGTCCATCCGCGTATCCATCGAAAGAGGCAAATCGTCTACCGAATCGAATCCTTCACGAGGAAAACGCTTGTAATCCTTGCACGAAGCCGAATCGGGTAGCAGTTCGGCTTCCTCGGATATGCCGAGACGGGTAATCCGCAATTCGCTAAGGTCTACCGAATCGTCTACATAGAGCGTCACCGTGCGGTTTTGCGTACTGATGGCAGCCTGTACATTGCCACCTTCTTCACCCGCACGCTGTCCTTCTACTTCGAATGCCGTAATGTTTCCTTCCACAATGGGGTAAGGAATGTCGTTTTCTATCTTGCAACCATGCAGTGCCAGCAAGCATAAAGTCGTATAGAGTAATTTTTTTATCATTCTATTCAGTTTGTGAATTCTTATAAATAAAATGTCATACCGATATTAATCGAGAACAAGTCTATCTTAAAGTTTCCTGAACTTGTCCGCCGTTTTCCGCTTTCCACCTGATTGGTCTTTTGGTCCTGCCATTTGAAGTCGAAGCCCATAATATCCATCGAAACCTCTACGGCAGCAAAATTGGTGACAAATGCAGTTAACCCCGGAGCAATACCGATTTGCAAGTGATTGGCTTTTTCGAATGTACCGTCATATTCCGTACCCGAGCCGGTAGAGTTTTTTCCTGTACTGTATCCGTATGAAAGACGCAATTCATTAAACAAACCAAATATCTTACTGTTGCCTATCGGCATATAGGTACGTAAAAAGCCCGATACGTCATACCGATGCTGCAAATAATACAAATCTTCCAAACTGATATTGAGATCGTCCCCCAAATTCACCTCGAAGTTAGGCATATCCAAATACGTACGGTTATAGGCAAAACGGAATCCGGCAGCCATATTATTGGCAAAGAAATAGCCTACGTAAGGGCTAACCTTAAAGTTATATCCTTTCCCTTCTACGTTTTTCAATACCAAGAAGTTCAGGTTGTCTTCTTCATGTTCGGAATAGGAAACGCTACCCCCTGCCATCCATTGCCCTTTCGGGATAAATACACGCTCTTGCACACCCCGGTCGATGCGCTTCAGTTTCCGTTCACGCTTTTGCGCCCCTGCAGATATCGCAATAGTTAAGAGGCAAATGATTGCTAAAAGTAATCTTTTGGTCATGTAAAAAAGTTGTCTTTTTGTTTTATATGCTTTCTATCATCCTAAAATAACTTCCTAAAAAACAGATGTCATTCTGGAACGCAGTGAAGAATCTCGTGCACATCCATGTGAATGCATCCGAGATTCTTCCTCCCTACGGTCGTCAGAATGACAGACCTTAGGGTTATTGCTTATTTATTTTTCCAAATGGCAGGAGTGCCTTCGTAGACGAGGCTGAAGTCGTCAAGATAAAGGGTACTACCTGTACCACCGGTAAAATAGTCACCGTATTTACTTGCTGAGCAAACGATAATGATGTAACTCGGAGTTTCTCCGAACTGACTTTCCTTGTATTGCAAAGGAATGGTAAATTCAGTATAACCGTTTTTGGCTTCACTTTCCGTTACATAATCTCCTTCAATCGTTCCATAAGCAATGATATTGTCATCGCCTTCGAAATCAATAAAGGTGCTTTCTTGCTTATTATTAACAGTATATGTTTTCTTAGACAACGCTATGTAAATGGCACATTGGTCTGGTTTTCCTTCCGATACTGTCGCATTAGCTGGTAGATTCTCGCCTACATTGTCTACATTCTTTGGATTATATTGATAATAGCCATGCAGTGCTATCGGACGAGATGTGAAAGGTCTACCAAAATTAATCGTTGCACTCATATCTAAACTTGCACCACCAAAAGACCCTGTATATAAGCTTGCAGCAGCAAATGCTTTAATAATCACAGCATTTATAAGTTTTGATTCCAAACGAGCTGCATATGTACCTGAAATAATAGGACTTTCTATTTTATTAGTAGGGTCTAACTGCCCTGTTGAATTAGCGCCTCGATTACTTGTATCCCAATACAAATTACCTGCATCATAATCTGTTCCTGAACATGGGAAAGTCGTATCTTTATTTGATAAAGCAGTCTTTGCAGAACGAACGCACCAATCCTCAAATCCTCCGTTTTGTAAAGCTTCTTGTTTTTCTTCAGTTTCAGCCTCCGTTGTAGTAAACGTCTGAGCTTCTACAAGCACTTCTTTATCTTTGCTTACCAAACGGTATTCATAAGTTGTAGAAGCCGACAATCCTGTAACCATAGCAGTGCATTTGCCATTTTCTACTGTAGTGGTTACGTCTATCCACGGAATTTCGTTAGCACGAGATGCCGTGTTAGTAGTTTCACGATATTGGAATTTCGCACCTTCAGCACTTGCGTCCGTCCCTAATTCTGCTTGCAAATAGGCTACATTACTCCATGCACCAGCGGTTGATTTATTAGTTGGAACAGTAGATACATTAAAAGTGTACGAATATTCATGCGTAGTCGGATCTACTGTTACAGAAATTGTCTTATTGCCTGTTTCTGCATCTGCCTCTTTAATGTTCAAGATGAAATGGTCGCAAGCTTTCACTGGATTGCCCTCCGCATCAGTCAATTCCTTACGCATCGAGTGCGAATCGCCATCTTTATTCACCACGGTAATGGATGCGAACAATTTTGTTACTGGGAAATATCCCGAACGAGTTTCCTCTGTGTCAAAAGCTAAACTATATACAGCAGGAGTGCCGTCATTCGGAACTTCATCATTATCTACTGTTGCAGCGACAGAACGCACTTTAGCTATTAATGCAGGATCAAAATTCACAGTCACCTTCACATTTGCCAACTTACAGATTATGGTTTCATTTGCTTCTCCATTGGCAGTAATGGTTACTTCTTTACTTCCTGTGTAATAAGGAATATCAAAACCGGCATCCTTGCCATCGAATCCATTAGAAGAAGCCTTTATTGTGTACTTGCCTACCGGCAATTCAATTTGTTTACCACCCCAAAGCTCCCAGTCTTCGGTCTCTTTTACCGTTTCACCTTCAGCATTTACAATCTGTACAGCGATTTGTTCAGGCTTGTAATTTTCAGGAACTGCACGCGAGTTAGTACTCATATCTTCGTTTACAGTCAAGCGAAGATAACCCGTTGCCCCTCCTAACAAATTCTCTTCCTGCTGGCAAGCAAAGAAGAAAAGGGTACTTACTACTAATAAGATAGTGTATATTCGTTTCATTGTTTCATTTCTTATCTTTATTCAACGACAATATTTAAACGTACAGGTTCACTCAAAGAATTACCATTATTATCAGTTACCATAATCTCAAACACATGAGCACTTTCACCTGTAGTTCCTATATCCAATAAAGTTTCAAAAAATGCTCCTACTGGGAAGCTATAATTTGGTGCATTCTCTACAGGTACTTTTAAACTGGGTGCTATATATTGCAATAAAGGTTCTACAGAGGTGTTGCCGACTAAATCAACACCTTCTCCTGTAAAATCAGCCATATCTTTTATAAAGTCCAGCGCATCTTTAAACCCCTGATTTCCAGGAATTATCTTCACTAAAACATTCTTTAATCCGACATACTCATCACTACTACCATTTTTCAAAGCAGTCTGAATCAAGATATCTGCATCCGCTTCCATATCATCCGGCAATGTATATGTATTTTGCGGGAATGTCACAGTAGGCAATTCCGGTTCTGGAGTTGGAGTCGGCGGTTCCGGCTCTTTATTGTCATCATCACCATCATTACCCGGCTTAACCGTTACCGGCACATCTTCTTCCTCTTCATCAAACGAAACACTTGCATTAATCGTAATTCCGCTACCTTGGATACCTGTCGGATCTTCTGAAGTATTTTCTTCCATTTGGATAGTCAACGCATCGCTGCCTGCCCAATTGCTGCCATCAGGTTTAGACAAGAGACGCGATTCGGTGACCTCCTGCCCTCCGCCCGTCGGCGTAGCGGTAATAGCGACCTTGATTTCTGTAACATTCTCTGCTACCATCCAATAAACTGCAGCCGGATTCTTGTCTGTTTCGTCAAAATTCAAGATATTGTCACTACCATCGTTTATCGTAATGTCCCACGATTCAAACTTCGTCAAGAAATTTGCTGTATAAGTAAGCTGAATCTTCATGTTCTTCATGGTACACTTCACCTCGGCAGAAGATTCCACTCCCGCAGTAATCTTAATAGGTGTCGTACCCTCATAATAAGGAGTAGCCATCTGCGGCTCCAGTTCAGCATTGGAATGCGCCGTTACGGTATATTCGCCTATGGGCAGTTCCACCTTGCCCCCGTTTTCCGCCTTCAAGGCTGCATAGCTTTCGTATTCCTTGGAGTAAGAAGGGTCGGTCACACCAGTAATGGTTACCGGGAAATCATCGGCACTGACTGCTACACCTACATTTTCACCATCATTGTTTGCATTATCCGCACGCGAAACCACACTGTTTTGCGAAGCGTTGACCGCTACACCCAAGTTCAGGTATCCCACTTCGGAAGTCCCCGCACCGCTGCCTTTCAGTTCATCTTTCATCTCGCACGATACGAGACCGGCACAAAGCATCAGACATGCCGTTATTGTATTGAATAATTTCATACGTTGTTCTGTTTTAAAGTTTGTTTATCTATTAAAGCCAATCCGAAGGGATTTCGATATCGATAGGAATATCATTTACCGAATTGTCTATCTCAATAGTAATACCCACATTTCCAGTCGCTTCTTCCACTACTGGAGCAATGTTCAGCTTCCATGCCTTGGCAGCACTGATATCGTGTGTCCTTACAATATCACTGGCAGTTTTTCCTTCTTTATCTACCAGCTTAATGGTAGCGGTAAGTTTTTCTGAACTTGTGACCGCCATATAGACGGGGTCGGCATTATCCTTATTCCATGTATAATTACCTTCACCCAAAGCATCAGTTCCGGTAAACACCACATAATAATCATTGAAGTAATCTGCCATCTTGGCATCGAAGTTCACCGTTACCCGTGCACACTGTGGGGTGCAGTTCACCGTGGCAGTCGCCGTTTGGCCACTGTTCACATTAAAGCCAGCACTTCCTTCCATATACATTCCTTTCGTGGTAGCACCAACCCCCTTGTAGTCTTCACCAGTAAAAGCGAGCACCGTATAACTTCCGTTATCCAATTCTATCAAATCTTGTGGGATAGTCGTACCTGTCCATTCACAACCGTCTACTACATTGCCGTCTTTATTCAAAATCTGAACGGTGTAGTCAGCTAAATTTTCATAATCGGATTCGGAAAATGCTCTCGACTGGAAATCTGCCCCCACATTGAGAGCCAGCTTCACCAAACCCTTACCTTCTGCGCTTCCCGCTACCGCCTCATCTTCCGAAGAGCAAGATGCCACCACGGCACCCATTGCCAGCATCGCGCAAAACATTACTGCATACTTTTTCATCTTTCTCTTATTTAAGTTTATTAGTTTTTTAATTCGTAAGAATCCTGCCAACATGACAGTTCTTTACCGACAAAAATGCATACGGGTGCATCGGGCTATTCATTAGGCTGCATCGGCTGACGAAGCCTGCTTCATCGGGCTACGAAGCCGCATCCGTCCAGCAAGGCTTCCGATGTGCCTGAACTAGACATCCGCACACATATAAAATCTTTAAAATATTCTGGGTGCAAAATAACAACCTTTCACATGCTCATGCAATATCTATTTCTATTATTTTTGGTCTGTTTTTCACAATCCTGTACTTATATCAAGGCTATAATCCTATTTTTTATGCCTTTTCTTCATAATTCAAACCCAAAGCCGTTGATTATCCAGCGGGCATTATTTGATTATTATCGAAAAAATTGTATCTTTGCCTAACGATAACATTGGAAACTTATACGGTATGGAAAAGGCAACTATCAAAGGGATTCCTTATGGAGTGGCACGCTTCGACGAAGTGCGGAATGAGAATTTCTATTATGTAGACAAGACGATGTACCTTCCTTTATTGGAGAATACAAGCAAGTACCTGTTCCTTATCCGTCCGCGCCGCTTCGGCAAGAGCATGTTCGTAAGCATGATGCAGGAATATTATGACATCGCCAAGGCAG
>NZ_NFIN01000010.1 GCF_002161765.1 Bacteroides sp. An322
ACCATCGATTATGAATTCCTTGCTGAAACCGCAGAAGCTATGGTACAGATTGCATTCATCCAAATCATGCTTAACAGATTTATCGAATGAAATCAAAACAGCTTCTAAGTTTTATTCGACTTATGATAATATCATTCAAAAAAGAAAAAATGATTATATTAAAGAGAAGATTGTATCTGATAAAAAAATAATTGATGTACAAACTTTTATACAAAAAACGAATATAAGTAAGAAAGATATAGATTCTGTCGTTTTATATTTGAAAATGAATAAAGAATATAGTGAATATAATTCGCATCTGATTTTGAAAGCTATATCTCGAAGAATAAAAAATAAGCGAGAAGAAATACATAATCAATCTTTAGATTTATCATCTATAGGTGTGAATTCTTATTATGCTATTAATCATAGTACATTTGAAGGTTGGAATTTTCATCTTTTATTTTGTGGATTATAAATAGTGTGTAATTCTTAATGAATGTCCGCAAAGAGTCAAAGTAGGGGCGTGTCGTATACGCTTTGAAACTACAATTAATTTGGTGAATGCGGACATTCATTTAATTTTATACTTTTATCGTATTTCCTTAATCGCTTCAATCAGGCGGGTAAAGTCGGCGGGGAATACATCGCCGATGTTTCCGATGCGGAAGGTATCAGCTTGAGAGATTTTACCCGGATAGATGACAAAGCCTTTCGCTTTCAGCTTCTGATAGAAATCCTTGAAGTTGAAATCTGCCGAGGGATAATAGAATGAGGTGATGACAGGCGATTGTGCTTCATCGGGCAGCAGGGTACGGAATCCCAGTGAGCGCATGCCTTCTACCAGTGTACGGTGGTTTTCACTATAACGGGCATGACGGGCGGAGATGCCTCCTTCTGCTTTCAGTTCCTTAAGGGCTTGCATGAAGGCGCGTACCACGTGGGTAGGCGAGGTGAAACGCCATTTGCCGTGTCCTTTTTCCATGGTTTCCCATTGGTCGTAGAGGTCGAGCGAGAGCGAGCGTGCTACGCCTTTGCATTGTTCCAAGAGGGAGCGGCGTGCCAAGATGAAGCCGAATCCGGGAACTCCTTGGATGCACTTGTTGGCGGAACTAATCATGAAGTCGATGCCCAATTTTGCCATGTCGATAGGCACGCCTCCGAAGCTGCTCATAGCATCTACGATTAATACTTTACCGTGGCGTTTTACCACTTCGGCTATCGCTTCTAACGGATTGAGCACACCTGTGGTGGTTTCGCAATGCACTACAGATACGTGTGTCACTTCGGGATGTTCGTTCAGATAGGCATCTACTTGTGCCGGGTCTACCTGCTGGGTTTCCTCGAACTTCATCAGGTGATAATTCAAGTGATAATAATCGGCGATTACGCCCATACGTTTTCCGTAGGCTCCGTTGGCGGCTACTAACAGATGGTCTTCGGGGCGGATAACCGAACCCAATGTCGCTTCTACGCAAAAGCTTCCGCTTCCTTGCATCAATACGGCGGTATATTCTTCGGGACGGCTGCTTGCTAATTCTACCAATTCCTTGCGGATTACTTCTACAATGCCTACGTTATAGTCTTCGTCCCACGTGCACCAATCGCTCATCATGGCTTCTTTTACGGTTTCACTTGTGGTTAACGGTCCGGGGGTCAATCTCATATTGGTTAAGTATTAAAGTTCTAAAAATGTTTGGTATAATTTGAACGCAGAGACGCGAAAGCGCAAAGATTTTAATTTAAGGAGTAAAAAGGAGTTATTTCAGGGAGTTATAGGGAGTTAGAAGCCAACACCACAAGAGTATTGGCATTTAACTCCTGCCGAAGGCATAACTTCTTCTAACTCCCTTTATCTGCTTCTAAATATTCCTCCGCGTCTTTGCGTCTCTGCGTTTGTAATTTGTTATTAAAGTGTTTCGTTGTTCATGCGTGTGTTGATGGCTTCAATCAGTGCGGGCAGCTCTTTGATGGAATCTACTACATAGTGCGCTCCGGCGGCATACATGCGGTATCTCACTTCGAGCATACGTGCTTTCAGTTCTTCTTCGGGCATGTTCCGTACTTCTTCTTCGGTCAATCCCAATTCATTGCTTCCCAAGATAACGCCCACGCTCCATACTCCGGCATTTACTCCTTCCTTGATGTCGGAAATCGTATCGCCGTATTTCAATACCGAGAAGCGTGAAGGGATGGCGAGGTCGCACATGTTCTTGTATATCATATATGGATAAGGACGTCCGGCGGGCAGGTTGTCCGAAGTGACGCAATTATCTACCTTATATCCTTGTTCGGCGGCGGAAGGAATCACGATGTCCATCATTTCTTGGGTATATCCTGTGGTGGAGCCAATCAGGATACCCATGCCGCGTAACGTATCGATGGTTTCAACTACATGGGCTATTGGTCCCGAATAGTTGCGCAAGGTGCTGAAGAGCAAGCGTTGGAACTCGGCATAGCAAGCCTGAATATCGTTTTCGTTATAGTTGCGTCCGTATTTCTCACGGAAGGCTTGGCTCACGTGGTCAATGCGGAATAAAGCGCGGATTTCTTCAATTTTGGTCAATCCCATGTGGGCGCGGGTCTCTGCCGCACTCACTTCGAGTCCCAATGTACGGAAGCTTTCGATGAAAGCCGATACCGGTGCAAAACATCCATAGTCAACGGCGGTTCCCGCCCAGTCTAAAATCACACATTCAATCTTTTTCATATAGCAGTAGTTGTTAAGTAGATAGTATTTTCTTTTTCAGTTTCTTCTATCTCCGCCTCTTCCGCTTTCTCGGGCAGAGGTCCTTGCTTGCGGTTGCGGACATGAATCATGTAGACCAACGAAGCGATAAAGGCAAAGCAACATGCCACGCCGATGTATAGGCTCATGTGGTTGTAGAAGGATGTCCAGTCGATGTGGGAAGCGCAGAACTCTTTGAAGAGCAACAGGCCGAGTGTGCCTAAATAGCCCACAAAGTCGATGGTGATGATGAAGAATCTCACATTCCCTTTTATCTTGAAGCAAGCGATAAAGCGTTCGAAGAAGATGGTTTGGAAGCTCAGGTAGGCGATGTCCAGGCAGAGGCTTTGAAGGAAGAGCCAAATGGTGGTAGGGATAGTTTCATTCCCTTCGGTCGCTCCTAAGAAAGCCAAGGTTCCCATTCCGACCGTAGAGAGCATCAGAAGCATGCAGAGCACTTTCAGGTGGTTGTAAGTTGTTGCCAATAAGGCGAATACCGCCAACAGGACAAAGGTGGCTATCGAGTCGATTTGCGCGAAAGCCCATGAAGCAAAGCAAAGGGAAAGCCGCGGCTCCGATAAGGGCAGGCATCCAGAACTCGCTTACATGAAGCTGGTTGAGCGCGTAAAGCCCCAAAGATTTCGCCACGCCCGAACTGAGTGCCATGCTTACTCCCATGATGCTGGCAAGGATGTCGGTGGTGCGCCTTCCTTCGAGGAAACTGAATATCACGCCCCACATGCAGCCCAAGGAAAGCCCGTTGAAGTAGAGCGCTACTATATTATAAGGTATAGGGAGCATACCGAAGGCGATGAGCGAGAGTTCGGATAGGGCAGCCGAACCGATGATGAACTTCAACCGTCCTTCGGGTCTCAGTTCGGAGATGTACTTGATGCCTAATAATTTTGCGCTTACATAGCCTAACAATTGGATGATGCTTACGGCTATCTTGTAATCCATTCCGTACACCTGAAGCCCTTCGAACTCTGCCGCCGTGAAAGGCTTGCGCAGGGCGTAGACCAAGGAATAGGAGAGCAACGCCGTTCCTCCTGCCCAAAGCACGAAAAGCCAGTCGGGCATCGGGCTTTTTCTTCCGGGTATGGTTTGTGTTTGAGTTTTCATGTTTATCTTTCCGTTTTTTGATTCCGGTGCAAAAGTAGAGCCTTGCCCGCAGGTGAAAAATGAATAAAGCAGGAATCATATCCGCGTAATAATTCAGAAACATTCCTGAAACGATTCTTTTACAATATAGACATAAAACTTACACAGGAATGAAACAGGTTTGTAATATGAGGAATGGTGAATGCATATAGTTGCGTTGTCCGATGCGGCTATATGCATCGGGCAACGCAACTATATGCGTGCTTCGGGGCAGATATTTGAAGAATTTTGTTTAACTTCGTGCTCAAAGCATATCGTGTTTATGGAGGAATTGAAAGAAATATACGAGCGCATGACTTTCTTGCGCCAGAAAGGCATCAAGATGAAGGACATGGCGGAGCGGGCAGGTTTCTCGCCCAGCGTCTTGTCCGCTATTTACTCGACGGTGCTTCCCGCTTATTTCAAGAACCTTGAGAAAGGGATGAGTGAGGAAGAAGCCTTGCATAATGCCCTTGTATGGGTGAACAACGTATCGAAGAAGAAATTGCTCGGGTCGCTTGCCCGGTTGAAGGACTCTTTGTTCTCGACGGATTACCAGGCGAAGGCGGTTCATGA
Organism: Bacteroides sp. An322; assembly: GCF_002161765.1. Taxonomy (GTDB): domain Bacteria; phylum Bacteroidota; class Bacteroidia; order Bacteroidales; family Bacteroidaceae; genus Phocaeicola; species Phocaeicola merdavium. The sequence goes on from NZ_NFIN01000010.1 coordinate 4,424, forward strand.
AGACACCTGATGCCCGTTTCTTGCCCAACTGGAAAACAATATGCAGGAGACGATGGGGCGTATCTTTAATTTTAGTGGCATTTACACCAGTTATAGCATTTCTTCGGGGAGCCGGAGCCTGAAGATAGAGCCTTACCTCATTGCTCCTTCCGAAAGCGGGAATTACGTGGAGGTGGGGCATAACAATGCATACGGGGTGACCCATTGGGGCACGGCTCTGATGAACGGGTTCAATCATCTGTACCTGATGTTCAATGAAAACCCTTCGCCCCAACTCTCTTTGTTTTACATCTGCCTGAAGCTCCCGATGTACGACCGTCCGCCTTTCCTGCGCGGGCTTTACCTATGTTTTGATTACAATTATAACCCTGTGGCGCGGCGCATTCTTTTTGTAAAACATTCGGATAGCGTTGCGCGCGATGAATTTCTGAAATTGAAGGGAGAATTGAAGGCTTTGGAGGCGCTGGACGAAAAAGAAAAGATGTATTACGATTATACCTGCCAGGCGGAAGATATTATCCGGATGTGCAACATTCCTTCGCCTCGGATGACGGAAGAAGACTTAATCGTGGAGAAGAAGATTTTTTCGCTATGAAATGTATTGCGGGAAAATAGCGTCGCTTTTGTTCGTTTTTTAGGAATTTTGATTATCTTTGGAACGCGATTACAGGCTGAAGCCTTTAAAGAATGCAAAGAAAGAGAAATGAAACGAAATAGAAAAACATGTTTAAAGACATACTTTTTTATTTGTTTAGTTCGAAAAAAGGCCTCATCTTTGTAGCGTTATCCTGAAAACAATCTTTTTACCTTAAAAAAAAAACTAATACCTATTGAAAACTTAAAAAAGCTTCTTTGTGAAAAGAGGCTTTTTTTATTGCCCGTACGTTTGCGTTTTTTATAAATTTATCTTTTTGCTTCTTCATTGATTCATGAAATTCGTTACTTTTGTACGGACTAAATATTTGGATTATGGCACAACCATTGGCAGAACGGATGCGTCCGAGGACGTTGGACGACTATATAGGACAAAAGCATTTGGTGGGAGAAGGGGCTGTGTTGAGGCGGATGATTGATGCGGGCCGCATATCCTCTTTTATCTTATGGGGGCCTCCGGGAGTAGGGAAGACCACGTTGGCTCAAATCATAGCCAATCGATTAGAAGTTCCTTTCTATACGCTGAGTGCGGTCACTTCGGGAGTAAAAGAAGTGCGCGATGTTATCGAGAAGGCTCGTAACGGGCGTTTCTTTTCCAGTCAAAGCCCGATTTTGTTTATTGATGAAATCCATCGGTTCAGCAAGTCCCAGCAAGATTCATTGTTGGGGGCGGTAGAGACGGGAGTGGTGACCCTGATAGGGGCTACTACGGAGAATCCTTCGTTCGAAGTCATCCGTCCTTTGCTTTCGCGTTGCCAGCTCTATGTATTGAAATCGCTCGAAAAAGATGATTTATTAGAGTTGCTTCATCATGCGTTAGAGAAGGATAGTATATTAAAGGAGAAGCACATCGAATTAAAAGAGACCGATGCGATGCTTCGCTATTCGGGAGGTGACGCGCGCAAATTGCTTAACATTTTAGAATTAGTGGTAGAAGCGGACGATTCGGACCCGATTGTGATTACGGATGAAAAGGTGGTGGAACGCTTGCAGCAGAACCCGTTGGCATACGATAAAGACGGGGAAATGCATTACGATATCATTTCGGCTTTCATCAAGTCGATAAGGGGAAGTGATCCCGACGGGGCGCTCTATTGGCTTGCCCGCATGGTGGAGGGAGGCGAAGACCCTGCGTTCATTGCCCGGCGTCTGGTTATTTCGGCATCCGAAGACATCGGGTTGGCTAATCCCAATGCCTTGCTCTTGGCGAATGCCGCGTTCGATGCCGTGATGAAGATAGGCTGGCCCGAAGGACGTATTCCCTTGGCTGAGGCTACGGTTTATCTTGCCACAAGCCCGAAGAGCAATTCGGCATACATGGGCATTAATTCGGCACTCGAAACCGTGCGCAATACGGGGAATCTGCCCGTGCCTTTGCACTTGCGCAACGCTCCTACCAAGTTGATGAAGCAATTGGGATATGCCCAAAATTATAAATATGCCCATGATTATAAAGACCATTTTGTGGTGCAACAATTCTTGCCCGACGGGATTCAGGCGCAACGTTTCTGGCATGCGCAAGAGAATCCGGCAGAGCAGAAGTTGAAAGACCGCATGGTGCAATTATGGGGTGAACGGTTTAAAGAATAAATTAAAATAAAGCGTATGAAAATAGTAGTATTAGACGGATATACCTTGAATCAAGGCGAAAGGGATTGGGAAGAGTTGAATGAATTGGGAGAGGTGACGGTGCACGACCGTACGGAGCCTGATGAAGTGATCAGAAGAGCCGAGGGAGCTGAGGTGGTATTGACCAACAAAGTGGTGCTCGACCGTTCTACAATCGAACATCTGCCCGACTTGAAATACATTGGCGTGTTGGCTACAGGGTATAACATTATCGACTTGAATGCTGCCCGCGAACGGGGGATTGTAGTGACCAATATTCCTGCATATAGTACCGATTCGGTGGTGCAGATGGCTTTTGCCCATATTCTGAACATTACGCTTCGGGTAGGTCATTATGCGCACGAGGTGCATAACGGTGTATGGAGTGCCCAGTCAGATTTTTCGTATCGCGATACGCCTTTGATTGAATTGAAAGGCAAGCGCATCGGATTGGTAGGTTTCGGCCATATCGGTCAGGCTATGGCTAAGGTGGCTTTGGCATTTGGCATGAAAGTGGTGGTTTGTCCGCACAAGATGGATACAAAATTGCCGAGAGAATACGAGAAAGCGAAGCTGAATGATGTGTTCTCTACATGTGATATCGTGAGCCTGCATTGTCCGCTGACTCCCGAAACCAAAGAAATGGTAAACTCGTTCCGCCTGTCCCTGATGAAACAAGGAGCAATTTTGATTAATACAGGCAGGGGAGGGCTGATAGACGAGAAAGCTTTGGAGCGTGCTTTGTTGAGCGGTAAGTTGCTCGGAGCAGGGCTGGATGTGCTTTCATCTGAACCTCCTTCATCGGGAAATCCGCTTCTAAAACTGAAGAACTGTTTTATTACACCTCATATCGCCTGGGCAACTCATGAAGCCCGCGAAAGGCTGATGGCGCAAGTGGTAGAGAATCTGAAGGCATGGATGAACGGTACACCTATTAATAATGTATTGGAGGATTGAGTATGACAAAAGAAGAACGGATAGCGAAAGCGGTGGCATTGTTTAAGGAAGGGTATAATTGTTCGCAATCGGTGGTAGGCGCATACGCCGACCTGTATGGCTTTACTCCAGAGCAAGCGTTCCGGATGTCGGCTTCGTTTGGAGCCGGAATCGGACGGATGCGTATGACGTGTGGGGCGGCATGTGGCATGTTTTTGCTTGCAGGCTTGGAACGTAGTGCAGTGGTAGGGGCAGACCGTGCAAGCAAGTCTGCCAATTATGCTTTGGTACAAGAACTTGCCGCAAAATTCAAGGAACAAACCGGCACGTTGATTTGCGGAGAATTGTTAGGCTTATCGAAGAAAGAGCCGATAACTGCCCTTCCCGAAGAACGTACGCCACAATATTATGCCAAACGTCCTTGTCCTCGCATGATTGAGTTGGCTGCACGTATTTTTGGTGATTTTTTGGAAGAAGAAGGAAAACTTGTTAAATAAATGTTACAAGAAAAAGGGGAAAAATAGTGTTTTCCGTTCATTTTTTGCGAGATAACGTGAAAGTTTCTTTCATAAAATGTACAAGAAGATGTTTTTTTCTGTACTTTTGCGCCGGATTATACAGACTTTTCTGAGTTAGAATAGTTTTACGATTTAAAAGCAAAAGATTATGTTAAAAGAAAAAGCAGGTGTTATTGCCGGACAAATCTGGGAAGCACTGAATGGAAAAGAAAAAGGAATGACTCAAAAAGAGCTGAAGAAAGCAGCTAAACTGAAAGCAGATAAAGACCTGTTTTTAGGATTGGGTTGGTTGTTGAGAGAAGACAAGATTGAAGCAAGTGAAAAAGAAGATGAATTGTGTTTTAAGTTGAAATAAGTAAAATCTTGCAAACTGAAAAAGCGCGTTGAAGAAAGGTTTCTTTATTCATCGCGCTTTTTTCTTTTCAGCAATTTTCATCCGATATAATAACTTAATTCGATGTACAATGCGCTTGGATGTTGTTGGTCGCCTTCTTCAAATTGGATTTTACCTTCTCTTGCCAGCCATCCGATAGCAGCATTCAATTCACGGTCACGCAATCCCGTTGCATTTTTCAGTTCTTGGTATTCCCATTTTCTGTTGTCACCATCCAGTAATTTCCAGATGATGCCTGCGCTTTCGCCAATACTTTGCATGTTCATAGTTGTATGTTTTTTAGGTGTAACAGTTCAATTATAAATTGTAAATTGTCTTTTCGAAAAGACTCTTTACCTAAACTTCGTTACAAATATACTTCAAATTATGATAAATCCCAATATTTTTTTGTAAATTAGAGGCGATTAATTAGATGTTTAACCTAAATCGTTGTGTTTATGAGAAAGTATTTAGCAGAAATGATTGGGACAATGGTGCTTGTCCTGATGGGATGCGGAAGTGCGGTATTTGCCGGAAATGCGGCAGATGCATTAGGTACAGGAGTAGGTACAATCGGAGTTGCCTTGGCTTTTGGCTTGTCGGTAGTGGCTATGGCTTATACGATAGGGAATGTTTCGGGATGCCATATCAATCCGGCTATCACTTTGGGGGTATGGATGTCGGGACGTATGACGAACCGTGATGCGCTGATGTATATGGTTTTTCAGGTTATAGGCGGTATTATCGGTTCGTTGATTTTGGTATTGCTGATTTCTACGGGCGGGCATGGAGGACCGACTATATCAGGTGCCAATTCGTTCGACCAAGGCGAAATGGCTCAAGCATTTATTGCCGAAGCGGTGTTTACTTTTATTTTTGTATTGGTTGTATTAGGTGCTACTGATAAAAAGAAAGGGGCAGGCAACTTTGCCGGTCTGGCTATTGGTTTGGCTTTGGTCTTGATTCACATCGTTTGCATTCCGATAACGGGCACTTCGGTCAATCCGGCGCGGAGTATTGGTCCGGCATTGGTCGAAGGCGGACAAGCTCTCGACCAGCTTTGGCTCTTCATTGTGGCTCCGTTTATAGGGGCAGCGTTCAGTTCATTGGCTTGGAAAACCTTGGGCGGGGGAAAATAATCCTTTTTATTTAAACAATTGTCGGTTTTATGATGCAGGTTTCTGTTTTTTTGTTTAATTTGCATTCTAAACCTGAAAGCATGAAAGGGAAAACATTTTTATAGAGATGAATCAATATCATATCACCCGGTTAGAGAAAAAGGGAGTGAAACCTACTGCGGTCCGTATTTTAGTGTTTAAAGCATTGGAAGACGCACAACGTCCGGTATCGTTGCTTGATTTGGAGAACCTGTTGGAAACAGTGGATAAATCAACGATATTCCGTACTTTGAATGTGTTCTTGTCACATCATTTGATACATGATATAGAAGATGGTAGCGGTTCATTGAAATATGAAGTGTGTTCGAATGAAGAAACGTGTAGTGTGGATGATATGCACATACATTTTTATTGTGAAAAATGTCATCGTACATTCTGTTTCCGGGGAATCCATGTACCTGTTGTCCATTTGCCGGAAGGTTTTGACATGCATGGCATCAATTATATGGTAAAGGGCGTTTGCAGGGAGTGCTCCAGTAAGTTAGAGAATAAATAGTGTAAATATCCATTTTAAATTTAAATAAAATAGTATGAATGAAATTTTCAGTATTGCCGGAAAAGTGGCAGTTGTAACTGGTGGTTCCGGAGTGTTAGGAAGTAATATTGCAGAAGGTTTTTTGCGTGCAGGTGCTAAGGTGATTATTATCGGTGCGCATAAAGACCGTGTAGATGCAGCAGTAGAACGCCTGAAAGCGGCAGGAAGTGATGTAAAAGGTACCGTTTGTAATGTGCTTGACATAGCAAGCCTGAATGCGGTTAAGGATGAAGTGCTGGCTCAATGGGGGCGTGTCGATATTTTGGTTAATGCAGCAGGAGGTAATATTCCGGGCGGTACATTAACGGTAGACCAAAATATCTTTGATATGAAAGTTGAAGATTTGGATAAGGTTGTTGATTTGAACTTAAACGGTACGGTATATCCGTGTCTGGTATTCGGTGAAATTATGGCTAAGCAACAAAGCGGTGCTATTGTGAATGTATCTTCAATGGCGGCTTATGAGTCTATTACCCGTGTTCCGGGTTATTCGATGGCTAAGAGTGCTGTAGAGAATTTCACTCGCTGGATGGCTCAAGAAATGGCAATTAAGTTCAGTGAAAAGATTCGTGTGAACGCCATTGCTCCGGGCTTCTTCATTGGAAACCAAAACCGTGCCATCCTGATTAATCCGGACGGTTCGCTTACCGACCGTAGCAAGAAAGTCATTGCCAAGACTCCGATGCGCCGTTTCGGAGATATTTCTGAATTGAATGGTGCAGTACAGTTCTTGTGTAGCGATGCTGCAAGTTTCATTACAGGTGCTGTATTGGCTGTAGACGGTGGTTTCAGTGCATTCAGTGGTGTATAAAGCATTAAAGAGGTTGTCTTAAATGAGAATAGCCTATCAAAAAGTAATGTCATTCTGAGCATAGCGAAGAATCTCGTGTGCATTAGCTTGTGTATTCGAGATCCTTCACTACGTTCAGGATGACAAAATGAAAGCTTATTTATATTTTGAGACAGCCTCGTTTATATCTAAAAGCATAACAGATGCAAAATTTTTCATTTTTATTTGGTTTATAATATAAACTATTCTATATTTGCAGATGAAAGCAGGAAGAAGCGCGCATTCCTGCTTTCATTTAACCTATTTAGTTTATAATATAAACCATTTTGTAATTATGGAAGAAAAGAAATTAAACGAAAGAGAAAGCTTGGAGCTCATCACTCGGATGATTCAGGAGACGAAAAATAAACTGGAAGTGGGCGACGGGAATGTCCTCTTGATATGGGGATATGTATCGGTATGTACGGCTATTCTTGTCTATGTCATGATAATGCTGACCGGAAATAATCCCTTGGTTAACTGGCTTTGGTTTCTGATACCTCTTATCGGGTATCCGGTTATGCAAAAACAAAAAAGAAAAGAAACTAACATAAAGCCGCTTTCGTCTAGCTACATTGATAAGATTTCTGCTGGAATTTGGAAGAGTGTGGGCATTATCGCTTGCTTATTTGTAGCTATTTGTGTGGTTTTCATGTTTTACGGATACAACTGCTGGGTATTGATGTTTGCATACGCCTTCATCATTGTCGGATTCGGAAGCGTGGCGGAAGGGATTATTATCCGTGAACGAAGCTTGACGTTCGGAGGGCTATTCAGTATAGTCGCAGGCGGTATTGTGGCAAGTTGTGCTATTTGTGACATTCCGCTTTATGTGGTTTGGGCAATACCTCTATATATTCTTAGTTTTACCCTGATGACCATCATTCCGGGGCATATCATTAACCGTAAAGCCAAGAAGTTATGCCGAAAGAACTGAATCCCCTACTGCATTCCCAGCTAAGGCTTGGCGTGATGTCTATCCTGATGGTGAAAGAGGAAGCTGATTTCGTTTACTTGAAAGAAAAGACCGAATCTACCGCCGGCAATCTGAGTGTGCAGCTTGATAAGCTGTCGGGGGCGGGTTACATCATTATTGAAAAAGGATTTGAAGGGAAACGCCCCCGTACCACTTGCCGCATCACTCCTGAAGGGAAGGCTGCTTTCGAAGAGTATGTCGATACGCTAAAAGTGTATCTGCACTTGGAATAAAGGAAGCAAATTTATTAGTGGATAGTTTCTAGTGAACAGTTAATAACGATGGATTTTTCAGTTAACCGTTATAAACTGTTCACTATTCATTGTAAACTATTTATTTTATTTTTATTTCAACTCTAGCGGAATGCCTCGGTAGAAATCCAAAATCTTGAAGCGGAACAGGTAATTGTATTTGGCTTGAAGTTGGTCGGACACCGCTTTCATCCATGCCGTTCGCGACTCGTTGTATTCCGTAGCATTGGCTTTTCCGTTCAGGTATTTCTCCTTCATCAGGTCGAACGAGGCTTGTGCAGCTTCGGTTGCGGTCTGGCTGCTGGTATATTGTGTCTGAGCACTCAACGTGTTATAATATGCCTGTTGAATTTCTTTATACAAGTTTTTTTTGCTGTCTTCCAATTGCCAGCCTAGTGTAGTCTGTTGGATACGTGCGCTCCGTACTCGGTTTCGTGTAGCAAGACGGTTGAAAATCGGGACACTCAACGTCAATCCTACATATTGGCTAAAGTTATCACGCAATTGTGAACTGAAGCTGTTGTTTTCTCTTCCCGACATGTTATAATAATTGGTACTTAGCCCTGCACCTAGGCTTAATTGCGGATAATAAGCGCTTTGAGCTATGCGGATGCTCTTTTGTGCGCCTTCTAAACGGTATTGGGCAGCTTTAATCGTAGGTTTTATCAATAATGCTTCGGAATAGATATCGGCTGGAGGAAGCGGCGTACCTAAGTTTTCGATGATATCCGCTTGAGGAGAAGCGATAGCGAAGCTATCAGGCGATGAAAGTTCAAGTAATTGACTGAGGTCGAGTAAGGATAATTGGTAATTATTATCGGCTTGCACTGCTGAAAATTCATCTTGCGCTACGCGGGACTTGGCTTCATAAAGTTCCGATTCCGAAGCTTTCCCGTTTTGAAAGAATGCTTCCTTTTGCGTCAACATTTCTTTACTTAAATCCACTTGTTTGTGAGCCACCTGGGCAAGTTCTTTATTGAAAAGTACTTGAAGGTAATTGGATGCTACCTGAATGCTGATGTTTTCTTTGGCTGCATTCAAATCTTCAAGAGCCGCCTTTAAATTTAATTTGGAAAGAGCAATGTTATTGGGGATTTGCAAACCGGTGAAAAGCGGGACACTGGTAGAGAGGTTGAAACTTGTGTTTTGCGTATTGATACTATTGTACGTATTATCCGCCTGCAAGCTTCGTCCAAAGCTGAATGAATGGGAAGCACTTCCGCTCAAGTTGGGCAAGCGGCTGTTCTTAGCCGTACTCAGTTCTACCCGGCTTTGTTCGGCATTGGCTTCTTGTTGCTTGATAGTCAGGTTATGTTCAATGGCATAGTCGATGCATTGCTTTAATGTCCATTCCTGTTGGGCATGTAAGGGAAGGCATACCATTGAGGTGAATATAAGTAGATATTTCGGTTTCATATTTATGCGAAGTTTATTTTTCAATCTTAAGTCCACGTACAGATTCTCCGGCTTTTAAGCCTTGTTTTACTTCGGTATCAATACCATTGCTGATGCCTGTAGCAATCAAACGGCGTTCAAATGTTTGTGTAGGAACACTATCGGTCAGGACATATACAAAGGTGGAATCATTGCTAAACTCTACTGCACTTTCGGGTATGGTCAGTGCATCATTTGCTTGTTGCAAGACCATTTCGGCATTGGCACTATAGCCCGAACGGATGGTTACGCTATCGGGTACGGTAATAGCAGCTTTGATTTCGAACTGGTTGGCGCCGTTGTTTTCAATGCTCTTAGGAGAAATATATTCCAGTACGGCATCGAATTTCATATTTTGCAAGGCTCCTAGGGTTATTTTTACAGGGATGCCTTCGCGGATGCGCCCTACTTCCGTTTCGTCTACATTGCCTCGGAATATCAGATCGCTCATATCGGCTACGGTGGCTATGGTCGTACCGTCATTGAACGTGTTGCTCATGATTACGGAATTTCCGACTTTGATAGGCACATCCAAAATCAATCCGGTGATAGTGGAACGGATTAAGGTGCTGCTGAATGAGGCACTGCTCTTGGTGATGCCTTCCTTCACGATTTCCAGATTGTCTTTTGCCGCTTGAAGTTCTTCGCGGGCTTGTTTGGCTGCAAGCAAGGTTTTTTCATATTCCTCGTTGCTCACCAATTTGTCGTTGTATAATTTCTCCATGCGTTCCAAGTCGATTTCGGCTTGCTTCCCGTTCATCTCAGCCAGGCGCACGCGGCTTTCTGCCGAGTTGAGCGTACCCAATTCGGGAATCACTTTGACTTTGGCTATCACTTCTCCTTGTTGTACGGTTTGTCCGGCTTCTTTATACACTTCGGCAATGATTCCGGATATTTGCGGCTTGATTTCCACTTCATCGCGCGGCTCTATTTTACCTGTAGCAACCGTGGTTTGCACCAAATCTTTTGTCTCGGCTTTCAGAATCTGATAACTAACCACTTCCGGTTGGGACTTTTGATAGAGGAACACGAAGGTTCCGATAAATATAGCGGCTATCAATACCAATACCGCTATTTTCATAAACTTCTTCATATAGCTTTCTTTTTTTATTTGTTTCTTTTTCATTCATCACGGATGGCATCAATCGGCTTGACCGACATGGCACGGTAGGCAGGGGCAAGTCCGGCAAGCAATCCCAATACCAATAATAACAGGCAAGCCCCTATGGCTTCTCCAAAACTGATGAGGAAATGGGTCGGCGCAGTAGGCTCGGAAGTCCCGACTTCTACTGCATTCAACAGGAAGACCGCAAAAGCGATGCCTGCCATTCCGGCTATGATTGTCAATACCATACTTTCCGATAAGATTTGCTGCAATATGTCATTGGGCTTGGCACCTATGGCACGCCGGATACCGATTTCCGTAGTCCGCTCTTTCACCGTAACCATCATAATATTACTTACACCAATGGCTCCGGCAAGCAAAGTGCCCAATCCGACCATCCAGCCCAAGATGCGGATGCCCGAAAACAAATTGTCCATCATGCTGAATATCGCTTCGGCATTCACTAAAATAGTCGCTTGGCTATCATCGGGATGGATGTAATGGGCTTGTTTCACTACTTGGTCTACCTTCTTTTCCACTTCGCTAATGGAATATCCTTTCTTGGCAGTATAGCACAACAATTGCACTTTCTGCCCGAAGTTATAATTTTGTTGCATGGTAGAGAAAGGGATAATGACCGAAGTCTCCGAACGTCCTTGTATGGAAATATTTCCGGTAGACATGCTTACTCCAATTACTTGATAATAGATGCCATTAATCTTGATGTATTTTCCGCAAGGGTCTTCTCCGCCTGGGAATAATGATTCATAGATACGCTTCCCGATGATGCATACTCTCCGGCGTTCTTGTATATCCATGTCGTTTAAGTATCTGCCATACGTAATCAGAGGTTCTTCGATTTTCCCATATTCTGGATATAGCCCTTTTAAAGTGCCGGATATCTTTTGTTCGTTATAGATTATGTCCAGTCCCCATTTGGCAAGACTGGGAGTGATGATGTCTATTTCACTCACACTCCGGCGGATGCGGTCTACATCGCTATTCTCCAAATCCCAATAGCGTCCTTGCTGGAATCCCTTGTAAGCCTTGCCGGTCTTGTTGGAACCCATAAATCCGGAGTTCGTAGCAAAGCCTTCAAATTCGCGTGAAAGCATGTCTTGCATGCCTTGTGCCCCGCCCATGAGGGCTATCAGCATAAAGATGCCCCAAAAGATACCGAAAGCCGTCAAGAGGCTTCGGGTCTTGTTCCGGGTTATGGTAACCAGTATTTCTTCCCAAACGTCTAAATCGAAAAGTTTCATATCATTCTGCTCTTAATGCCTCTATCGGACGGATTCTTACCGCTTTAAGGGCAGGGAAGAGTCCGGCTAATGTTCCGGCGATAATTAAAGTTAATGTCGCTTCGATGGCAATAGACAAGTCTACGGTCGGATTCTCGAAGAAAGTCATCGAAAATACACCCATATCCATGGTCTGCTTGCCCGCTACTACATTCATATATTCGGTCACGGCAATGCCTGCCACCATACCGAGGTATCCGAAGAAAGTCGTAATGGTGACACTTTCCGAGATAATCAGCCAAAGGATAGACATCGGCTTGGCTCCCAATGCTTTTCGGATGCCGAACTCATGAGTCCGCTCGCGCACCGTAATCAGCATGATGTTGCTTACACCTACAATACCGCTCAATAACGTAAAAATGCCGATAACCCAAATGGCGATATGCAAGATTTGTGTGGCGGTCTGTTGCTGGAGGTATTGCGAAAAGCGGTTCCATATCCAGATAGCTCCGTCATCGGTGGGGTCGAATTGTTTTTGTTCTCCCAGCATCCGGCGGTAATTGGATTCAAATACGTCATTGTCTTCTTCGCTTGTCAATCCTTGTGTGGTAAACGTGATATTGTCGATGCTATCCCCTTTGGCATATACCGCTTGTATGGTGGTAAAGGGAGCCAGTGCCGAAGGAGAAAAGCTGTTTTGGTCTTCGTAGATGCCTACGATTTGATAAACCACTCCGTTGGCATTTATGTATTTCCCGATAGCACGTTGGTGAGGGAACAAGGTTTCAACCGTTTTCTGATGCAAGACCAATATTTTACGTTGTTCCTGCATATCGCGTTCGTTGATGAAACGTCCTTCTTTTAACTTGACAGCCTCCAGTTCGGGATAATTCGGGAATACACCGTCGATGCTGATTGACAGGAATTCTTTTCCATTGATTAAGGTCACATTGCTTTGGCTAATTGTAGCTCCGGTGGTAATGACATGTTCAGGAAAAGCCGTAGCGCTTAGTTCCCGGTCCCGGTTGTCCAACGAAATGCTCCGCCCTTCTTGCATGCCTTTATACACTTTCGAAGTATATCCGGGATAGATTTTCATCGAATTCATTTTCATGTCTTTCGATTGCCCTTCGAACGCATGAATCAATCCGTTGCCCGCACCCAGCAGGACGATAAGCATAAAGATGCCCCATGCCACGGAAAAGCCCGTCAATGCCGTGCGCAATTTGTTGCGCATAATGGTGCCGTATATTTCTTCTATTAAATCAATCATTGTCTTGCTATTTCATGAATCCGCCTTTTCCGAATGGAGATGCGTTGTGGTCGATGTTGTCTTCTATCCGCTCGATGATGCCGTCCTTGATATGGATAATCTTATTGGTTTGGTTAGCTACTCCGCTTTCGTGGGTCACCACGACTATGGTCAGCCCTTCTCGGTCGTGCAAGTCTTTTAAGATGTTCATCACTTCCACCGAAGTCTTGCTATCTAAAGCCCCGGTTGGCTCATCGGCAAGGATGATTTCGGGTTTCGATATCAAGGCACGGGCAATAGCTACACGTTGCTTTTGTCCTCCGGAAAGCTCGTTGGGCATGTGGTGTGCCCATTCTTTCAATCCCAACTTATCGAGGTATTCCATGGCAAGCTCGTTCCGCTTCTTGCGTCCTACGCCCTGATAGAACAAAGGCAATGCCACGTTTTCCATGGCATTCTTGAACGAAATCAGATTAAATGACTGGAAGATGAACCCAATCATCCGGTTCCGGTATTCCGCCGCACGGGTTTCGCTCAGGTCTTTGATAAGTACATCGTTCAGGTAATATTCGCCTGAATCGTAATTATCCAAGATGCCTAATATATTTAATAAGGTAGACTTTCCCGAACCCGATGCTCCCATAATGGAAACAAATTCACCTTTTTCGATAGTCAGATCGATGCCTTTCAACACATGGAGCGGTGCCCCGTTGTGGTATGTTTTGTTTATATCTTTTAGCTGTATCATGTCGTTAACTTTGATTTCTGTCTCTTTAGACGTCACAAAGCTATAAAAAGTTACATTACAACTTAAATAAATTCGTAAAAAATTTGTTCCATTGTAGTCGAATGTTTACTTTTGCCCTAGTATAACTAACCTTTAAACGATTTAATAACATGGCAGAAAACATGGAAAAACTCTATGTAGTGGGTATGGACATCGGCGGAACAAATACGGTGTTCGGTATTGTAGATTCACGTGGAAACGTATTGGCATCCGATTCTATTAAAACACAACAACATGAAGATGTAAACGAATATGTAGAAGCAGTATGCGCCAAACTGCTTCCCATGGTAGAACAATTCGGAGGTCCGGATAAGATTAAAGGCATGGGCGTAGGAGCTCCTAACGGCAATTATTATAGCGGAACCATCGAATTTGCTCCGAATTTGCCTTGGAAAGGCGTTATTCCTTTGGCAGCTATGTTCGAAGAACGCTTGGGCATCCCTACCGCATTGACCAATGATGCCAATGCAGCGGCTATCGGCGAAATGACGTATGGTGCAGCCCGTGGCATGAAAGACTTTATCATGATTACTCTTGGTACCGGTGTAGGAAGCGGTATTGTGATTAATGGCCAGTTGGTTTATGGCCACGATGGCTTTGCCGGTGAGTTAGGACACGTCATGGTAGAAAAAGACGGGCGTATCTGCGGATGCGGGCGCAAAGGATGTTTGGAAACTTATTGTTCGGCTACAGGTGTGGCGCGTACTGCACGCGAGTTTCTTGTAGCACGTTCCGAACCCAGCTTGTTGCGTAATGTGCCGGCAGAGGAAATCCAGTCGAAAGACGTATATGATGCAGCGGTAAAAGGCGATAAACTGGCTCAAGACATCTTCCAATTTACGGGCGATATCCTTGGCCGTGCTCTTGCCAACTTTATCGCTTTCTCAAGCCCCGAAGCGATTATCTTGTTCGGAGGTTTGGCTAAGTCGGGCGATTACATCATGAAGCCTATTCAAAAAGCAATGGACGATAATGTATTGAATATCTACAAAGGCAAGACTAAATTGCTTCTTTCTCAATTGAAAGATGCCGATGCTGCGGTATTAGGTGCCAGCGCATTGGGTTGGGAAGCGAAGAAGGATTGATACCTTTAAGTTAATAGTTGATAATTAAGAGTTAATAACGGCGAATGAACACGCACCGTTATTAACTCTTAATTATTAACTATTAATTGTTCATTTCCCTCCTTCTTCCTTCACTTTTTTCAGCAAGTCCGAAGCAAAGATAAAGTCATTCAACCGTTTATTGGTGGAAGTGAATACATCATCTTTTGTGCCTTCCCACTCTTTGTGTCCTTGATAGATGTATAAGATGCTTTCGCCGATGCCCAATACCGAGTTCATGTCGTGCGTATTGATAATCGTGGTCATGTTGTATTCAGCCGTAATGCTATGCACCAAATCATCAATAACCAACGATGTCTTGGGGTCTAGTCCCGAATTCGGTTCATCGCAAAACAAGTATTGGGGTTGAAGGGCTATGGCACGTGCAATGGCTACACGTTTCTGCATACCCCCACTGATTTCGCCCGGATATTTATTTTGAGCATCAAGCAAGTTTACACGGTCCAGGCAGAATTGTGCCCGCTTCACCCGTTCGCGGTATGTCTTATTCGAGAACATATCGAGCGGAAACATCACGTTTTCCAGCACGGAAAGCGAATCGAAGAGGGCTGCACTTTGGAAAATCATGCCCATTTCACGTCTTAGGGCTTTCTTTTCATGCTTATCCATGGCGATAAAGTCTCGCCCGTCGTAAAGCACTTCGCCTTTCTCTGGAGTGAGAAGCCCTACGAGACACTTCATTAAGACGGTTTTGCCCGAACCGCTTTGCCCGATAATCAGGTTGGTTTTTCCATTCTCGAATGTAAAGCTGATGTCATCCAGCACATTGCGGTCTTCGAATGATTTATAGACGGATTTAATTTCTATCATGTCGGTTAGCTAAGTAATTTGGTCAGGATTAAATCGGAAAACAAAATCAATACGCTGCTCGACACCACGGCATCGGTACTTGCCTTACCCACCGCAATCGAACCTCCTTCTACCGTATAGCCGAAGAATGCCGATACGCTGGAGATGATGAAGGCAAAAAACAGCGATTTGATGAAACTGCACCATACGTACCACTCCACGAAACAATACTGGATACCGTATTCCAAATCGGTTGCGTTCATGATTCCGGCAAACCAGGCGGTGCAAAATGCACCGATAACACCGGCAAAGATACTGAATGTCACTAAGATAGGTATCATGGTGACAAGTCCCAATATCTTAGGCAGAATCAGGTAGGAAGCCGAGTTGACCCCCATAATCTCAAGGGCGTCGATTTGCTGGGTGACACGCATCGTGCCCAATTCGGAAGCGATATTCGAGCCTACTTTTCCAGCTAGAATCAAACACATAATAGAGGAGGAGAACTCTAACAAAAGGATTTCACGAGTGGTGTATCCTACGACAAAGCGGGGCATCCACGGGCTTTCGATGTTCAGTTTTATCTGAATACAGATAACGGCACCGATGAAAAAAGAAATAAGCAAGACAATTCCGATGGAATTGATGCCCAATTGCGCCATTTCATTGACGTATTGCTTGAAATACATGCGCACTCGTTCGGGACGGGAGAAAACCCTTCCCATCAGTATCATGTATTTTCCTAAAGTTGAAATTGGCTTTACCATAATCTTATTCAAGTCTAATTTTGATGCAAAAGTACGGTTTTTTAGCTATATTATAATAAAAGGAGGGAGGAAATTCGGACGAATGACCACATAACCCAAGTTTTTTACTACTTTTGCCGGAGATTTTTATCACGGAACGAAATTTAAACGATATGGCAGAACAGGAAAACCAGCAACAGACCGCGGAAACGTTTGAACTTCCGGAAGACGGACGTATGGTGCTCCGCACGGAGAACTTGGTGAAGAAGTATGGCAAGCGTACGGTGGTGAGTCATGTTTCTATCAACGTGAAGCAAGGAGAAATCGTCGGGCTTTTGGGTCCGAACGGTGCGGGAAAGACTACCTCTTTCTATATGACCACGGGCTTGATTGTGCCCAACGAGGGGCATATCTATCTGAATAATCAGGATATTACCAGCTATCCGGTGTACAAGCGGGCGCAAAACGGTATCGGCTATCTGGCTCAGGAGGCTTCGGTGTTCCGCAAGATGAGCGTAGAAGACAACATCGCGTCGGTATTGGAACTGACCAAGACCTCGAAAGAATATCAGAAAGAAAAGCTGGAAAGCCTTATCGCCGAGTTCCGCTTGGAAAAAGTGCGCAAGAACTTGGGTGACCAGCTTTCGGGAGGCGAGCGCCGAAGGACGGAGATTGCCCGATGCCTGGCTATTGACCCGAAGTTCATCATGCTGGACGAGCCATTTGCAGGGGTCGACCCGATTGCGGTGGAAGACATCCAGCACATCGTTTGGAGGCTGAAGGACAAGAATATCGGTATCCTCATCACCGACCACAATGTGCAGGAGACATTGAGTATCACCGACCGGGCTTATCTGTTGTTCGAAGGGAAAATCCTGTTTCAAGGCACGCCCGAAGAACTTGCCGCCAACAAGATTGTGCGCGAAAAATACTTGAGTAATAGTTTTGTGCTCCGCCGGAAGGATTTCCAGTTGAAAGAGGTGCGCGAATAGCTTTTCCAGCCTTTCGGGATAGGGCGGAAAATGCATACGGCTTCATCGGCTTGCGAAGCCGTATGCGTTGGGCAACGAAGCAGGCTTCATCGGGCGATGCACCTATATGTATAAATCAATGGAGATAAGAGGGTAGGGAAATCGTCTTTTATTGAAATTTTGGTGTGACATTTTGGTTATTGCAAGATAAAACACTATTTTTGCAGCCGCATTAGTAAATTCGAAATATAGTAGTAATTAAAACAATAAGTCGGAAATGAATATTTCATTGCAAAATGTAGACAAGGTGAGCGCGGTGCTTACCGTTCAGATTGAAAAAGCTGACTATCAGGAAAAAGTAGAAAAAGCGTTGAAGGAACTCCGCAAGAGAGTGAATATGCCGGGTTTCCGTCCGGGAATGGTGCCCATGAGTTTGGTGAAGAAACAATACGGTACATCTGTATTGGTAGAAGAAGTTGACAAACTGATGCAGGATAAAGTGAACGAATATATCCGTGAAAACAAAGTGGATATGTTGGGTGCTCCGCTTCCGAAAGAAAGCAACGTAGATTTCACGAAAGACGAAAACTTTGAATTCGCTTTCGATATCGCTTTGGCTCCTGAATTTACGGTAGACCTCTCGGCTAACGATACCATTGATTATTACGATATCAACGTAACCGATGAAATGGTAGACCAACAAGTGAAGATGTACACGCAACGTACAGCTAAATATGAGAAAGTAGAAGATTATCAAGACAATGATTTGCTGAAAGGTCTGCTTGCCGAACTGGATGAAAACGGCAATACAAAAGAAGGCGGACTTCAGGTAGAAGGTGCCGTAATGATGCCTGCTTACATGAAGAACGATGACCAGAAAGCTATCTTCAACGGCTCGAAGACCAATACGGTATTGGTATTCAACCCGTCGGCTGCATTTGATAACAATGAAGCAGAATTGGCTTCTCTCTTGAAAATCAAGAAAGAAGAAGTGGCTGCCCACACCGGAAACTTCAGCTTCCAGATTGAAGAAATCACCCGCATGATTCCGGGCGACCTGAATCAGGAATTGTTCGACCAGGTATTGGGAGAAGGAAAAGCGCATAACGAAGAAGAGTTCCGTGCGCAAATCAAGGAAACTATCGCAAAACAATACGAAGCGGATAGCGATTATAAGTTCTTGATTGACGTTCGTTCGTATGTATGCAATAAGATTGGCAAGCTGCAATTTGCCGATGAATTGATGAAGCGCATCATGTTGGAAAATAACAAGGATAAAGGCGAAGAGTTCGTGTCGGAACACTACGAAAAGAGCCTCGAAGAACTGACTTGGCACCTGATTAAAGAAAAACTGGTTGCTGCACACGGCATTAAGGTTGAACAAGCCGACATTACCGAAATGGCAAAAGAAGCTACCCGTGCTCAATTCGCTCAATACGGTATGATTAACGTGCCCGATGAATTATTAGAAAACTATTCGAAGGAAATGCTGAAGAAACGCGAAAGCGTAGAAGCATTGGTGAACCGTGCCGTTGAGGCTAAATTGTCTGAAGCGCTTAAAGCTCAGGTTACATTGAATCACAAAGCCGTATCAGCAGAGGAATTCAATAAGATGTTCGAGTAATTCCGTTCCTTAGAGCAGAATTGAATTGCTAAAACATGCTAAAAGAGGAGCTTTTAATTTGGCATTCCGTTAAGTGAGTGGAAGTTTTTGTACTTTTGCTCAATCGGAAGAGGAAGCCAGCTTAAAAGCTTCTCTTTTTATTCACAACTAAAAAAGATAAGACGAATGGATGATTTTAGAAAATATGCTGTCAAGCATTTGGGTATGAGCAGCATGGTACTTGATGACGTCATTAAGTCGCAAAGCTATCTGAACCCTTATATTTTGGAAGAACGCCAGTTGAACGTGACCCAACTCGATGTGTTTTCACGTTTGATGATGGACCGCATCATCTTCCTCGGCACACAAATTGATGATTACACCGCAAATACCTTGCAGGCGCAATTGTTGTATTTGGACTCGGTAGATTCGGGGAAAGACATCTCTATTTATATCAACTCGCCGGGCGGTTCGGTTTATGCCGGTTTAGGCATTTACGATACGATGCAGTTTATCGGGAGTGATGTAGCTACTATCTGTACCGGAATGGCGGCTTCGATGGCTGCTGTATTGCTCGTAGCCGGGAAAGAAGGCAAACGTTCGGCACTTACCCATTCGCGGGTGATGATTCACCAGCCGATGGGAGGCGCACAAGGACAAGCATCTGATATCGAGATTACGGCACGCGAGATTCAAAAGTTGAAGAAAGAACTTTATAGCATCATTGCTGAACATTCTCATACCGATTTCGATAAGGTATGGGCGGACTCAGACCGTGATTATTGGATGACGGCTCAGGAAGCGAAAGAATATGGCATGATTGACGAAGTATTAATAAAACGATAAGACATTGGAAGACAAGACAAATCAGAGAAATAAGCGGCGTTGTAGCTTTTGCGGACGTTCGGAGACGGAAGTGGGTTTCCTGATTACGGGAGTCAACGGATGTATCTGCGATAATTGTGCCGAACAGGCGCATGAAATCGTGCAAGAAGCTACCCGCCAGAGGAAGGGAGGGCTGAACCTGAACTTGGCAGACCTGCCCAAGCCGAAAGAAATCAAAGATTTTCTCGACCAATACGTTATCGGTCAGGATAGTGCGAAACGTTATCTCTCGGTAGCGGTGTATAACCACTACAAACGTTTGCTCCAGCCCGAATCGAAAGATGATGTAGAGATTGAGAAGTCTAATATAATTATGGTAGGAAGCACCGGAACGGGAAAAACGTTGTTGGCACGTACCATAGCCAAGCTTTTGCACGTTCCTTTTACCATTGTCGATGCTACGGTCTTGACCGAAGCCGGTTATGTGGGCGAGGACATCGAAAGCATCTTGACCCGTTTGCTTCAAGTTGCGGACTATAATGTAGAAGAGGCTGAGCGCGGCATCGTGTTCATTGATGAAATCGACAAGATAGCCCGCAAAGGGGATAATCCTTCTATTACCCGCGATGTGAGCGGCGAGGGAGTGCAACAAGGTTTGCTCAAGCTTTTGGAAGGTTCTGTAGTGAATGTTCCTCCTCAGGGCGGACGTAAGCATCCCGAACAAAAGTTGATTCCGGTTAATACCAAGAACATCTTGTTCATTTGCGGTGGAGCCTTCGACGGCATTGAACGCAAGATTGCCCAACGCTTGAATACACATGTGGTGGGATATAGTGCGGCAAAGGAAACGGTGAATATCGACCGTAAGAACCTGATGCAATACATTGCCCCGCAAGACTTGAAGTCATTCGGCTTGATTCCGGAAATCATCGGGCGTCTTCCGATATTGACTTATCTGAACCCGCTGGACCGTACGGCATTGCGTAACATTCTGACCGAACCGAAGAACTCTATCATCAGACAATACATTAAATTGTTCGAAATGGACGGAGTCAAACTGGAGTTCGAGCCGGAAGTGTTCGAATATATTGTGGATAAAGCCATCGAATATAAACTGGGTGCACGTGGGCTCCGCTCCATCGTAGAAACCATCATGATGGATACGATGTTCGAAGTTCCGTCGCATAAAGTAGATACCTTTACGGTGACGCTGGATTATGCAAAAGAACAGATGGGAAAAGCCAATATTTCGCGTTTGCAGATGGCTTAAAAACGGGAAAGTAAGGGAAAAAGTTGTTTTTCGTTGAAATTCTTCCTGATAAATTTGCATAATATCAAAAGTTGTTTATAACTTTGTTAAGGAGAAAAAGGAATTTTCCTTGAATGTAAAAAAGTAACATCACTTAAAAACAAAGAGACAATGACGGAAAACATCAATTTAGCGGCACAATTGAAAAAGTATTTCGGTTTCGATACTTTTAAGGGAAACCAGGAAGCGATTATTCGGAATCTGCTGGCAGGAAAAGATACATTTGTGTTAATGCCTACCGGCGGTGGGAAATCTTTGTGTTATCAATTACCCTCGTTATTGATGGAGGGTACGGCTATTGTAATATCTCCGCTCATTGCCTTGATGAAAAATCAAGTGGATGCGATGCGCAACTATAGTGAAGAAGACGGAGTGGCGCATTTTATCAATTCCTCATTGACCAAATCGGCAATTGACCAAGTGAAGTCGGATATTTTGGCTGGCAAGACCAAGCTGTTGTATGTGGCTCCCGAATCATTGACGAAAGAGGAAAATGTGGAATTTCTGAAGCATGTGAAAATATCTTTCTATGCCGTAGATGAAGCACATTGTATTTCGGAATGGGGACATGATTTCCGTCCCGAGTACCGTCGTATACGGCCTATTATAAATGAAATAGGAAAAGCTCCGGTAATCGCTTTGACGGCTACGGCTACTCCAAAGGTGAAGATGGATATTCAGAAGAACTTGGGCATGACGGATGCGGTCGAGTTTAAGTCTTCGTTTAACCGTCCGAACTTGTATTATGAAGTACGTTCGAAGACTGCCAATGTCGATAAAGATATCATCCGGTTCATTAAGCAGAATCCCGAAAAATCGGGCATCATTTATTGCTTGAGCCGGAAAAAGGTGGAAGAGTTGGCGGAAATTCTTCAGGCGAATGGGATTAAGGCACGCCCTTATCATGCCGGAATGGATTCGGCAACACGGAACGCCAATCAAGATGCTTTTTTGAAAGAGGATATTGATGTGATTGTAGCAACCATTGCTTTTGGTATGGGTATTGATAAGCCGGATGTACGTTTTGTAATCCACTACGATATGCCGAAAAGTCTGGAAGGCTATTATCAGGAGACCGGACGCGCGGGACGTGACGGAGGGGAAGGTCAGTGCATAACGTTCTATTCGAACAAGGATTTGCAGAAACTGGAGAAGTTTATGAAGGGCAAACCCATTTCCGAACAAGAAATCGGCAAGCAATTGCTTTTAGAAACGGCTGCATACGCTGAATCATCTTTATGCCGTAGAAAGGTATTGTTGCATTACTTCGGAGAAGAATATACAGAAGAAAATTGTGGTAATTGTGATAACTGTTTAAATCCGAAGAAACAAGTGGAGGCTCAGGATTCATTGTGCGCAGTGATTGAAACAATCATTGCGGTTAAAGAGAATTTTAAACAAGATTATATTATTGATATTCTTTTAGGTAAGGAAACAAGTGAAGTGCTGGCGCATAAGCACGAAGATCTGGAAGTGTTCGGCTCGGGTATGGGCGAAGAAGAACGCTTGTGGAACGCTGTAATCCGCCAAGCGTTGATTGCCGGTTATTTAAGTAAGGATGTAGAAAACTACGGCTTGCTAAAAGTGACTCCAGAAGGACGGAAATTCCTGAAGAAACCTAAATCATTCAAGATTGTAGAGGATAACGATTTTGATGAGGATGAAATGGAAGAAGTGCCGATGCGTGGTGGTGCTTCGTGTGCGGTCGATCCGGGATTGTTCTCGATGCTGAAAGACTTGCGCAAAAAGATGTCGAAGAAACTGGACGTACCGCCCTACGTTATCTTCCAAGATCCTTCGTTGGAGGCAATGGCTACTATCTATCCGATTACGTTGGAAGAATTGCAGAATATTCCGGGAGTAGGTGCCGGAAAAGCAAAACGCTACGGGCAAGAGTTCTGCGATTTGATTAAGAAGCATTGCGAAGAAAACGAAATCGACCGTCCGGAAGATTTGCGTGTACGTACGGTGGCAAATAAATCGAAATTGAAAGTGTCTATTATCCAAAGCATCGACCGTAAAGTTGCCCTTGATGATATTGCGGTAGCAAAAGGCATAGAGTTCAATGAGTTGTTGGACGAAATCGAAGCTATCGTTTACTCAGGCACCAAGTTGAATATCGATTACTTCTTGGAAGATGTAATGGACGAAGACCACATGCTTGATATTTACGATTATTTCAAAGAGTCAACTACGGACAAGATTGACGATGCCATGAGCGAACTTGGCGGAGACTATACGGAAGAAGAAATCCGTTTGGTACGTATCAAGTTTATCTCAGAAATGGCTAATTGATTGTAACATAGAATACTTTATTCTTAGATAAAATGAGTCATGGCGGAAATATAATCTTTCTGCTATGACTCATTTTTTTATGGACTTATTTTTATTAAAAAAAAGCATGCTTGTCTCTTGTAAATTTTAATAGAAATGCATATCTTTGTGATATCAAAATAATATCAACTTAAATATGCTATTATGGAAACAAAGGAAAAGCTCTTCTGTGGTTTTAAGATGAACGGTTTTGTTATGCTGTTTATTCATTTGGTTGTTGTCTGCGCGGCTATTATTGCTTGTTTTATGCAAACTAGTGAAGTGATGTATGCTGTCGGAGTCTTACTTTTTATAGTATGGTGCATTTTATTTGCTGGTTATATGCAATTGGAACCCAACGAGGCACGTGCTATGGTTTTCTTCGGAAAATATAAAGGGACTTTCAAAGAGACAGGGTTCTTTTGGGTTAATCCGTTCCTTAATAAGAAAAAACTTTCACTTCGTGCACGTAACTTGGATATAGAACCTATTAAAGTGAATGATAAGATAGGTAATCCGATACTGATCGGGCTGGTGTTGGTGTGGAAATTGAAAGACACTTATAGGGCAATGTTTGAAATTGATTCGCAAACCATGGCTTCAAGCGGGAAAGAAGCGGCAACCAATGCTGGAAATGCCATTGCCAGCCGGATGAATGCTTTTGAAAACTTTGTGAAAATACAAAGTGATGCGGCTTTACGTCAAGTGGCAGGGCAATATGCTTACGATAATAATGAAGGCGAAACGGAAGAATTGACTTTGCGCTCGGGAGGTGAGGAAATTAACGAACAGTTGGAACAAAAATTAAATGAACGTTTGGCTATGGCAGGAATGGAAGTAGTAGAGGCACGTATTAATTACCTTGCTTATGCTCCTGAAATTGCGGCAGTGATGCTTCGCCGTCAACAGGCTTCTGCTATTATTAGTGCACGCGAAAAAATTGTGGAAGGGGCGGTGTCTATGGTGCACATGGCACTTGACAAATTGGAAAAAGACCAGATTGTAGAATTGGATGATGACAAGAAAGCAGCGATGGTAAGTAATTTGTTGGTAGTTCTATGTGCTGACGAATCTGCCCAGCCCGTATTGAACGCCGGTACATTGAATCATTAATCTGCTGGATAAAAACTTTATTTTATGATTGGAATCCTATGGCAAAGAAAGAAAGCACGACTAAAAGTTTTGTCTTGCGAGTGGATGCGGAAACGATGGATGCCATAGAAAAATGGGCAGCTGATGAGTTTCGTAGTACGAACGGACAATTACAGTGGATTATTACCGAAGCTTTACGTAAAAGCGGTAGGCTAAAGAAAGGGAAAAACCGTCCACAAGCAGCGGAAGAAGTTATTCATTCTTAATTCTTCCTTAAAAAAGGACGGTTTCTTTTCTAATTCAAAAAAAATGTGTACATTTGCACGCAATAAAATCTAAAGTATTTTTATTCTATGTCATTTATTGCAGATAAAGTTGTAATGGACGGATTGACTTACGATGATGTACTGTTGATTCCGGCTTATTCAGAAGTATTACCCAAAACAGTCGAACTCTCGACTAAGTTTTCACGCAACATTGAATTGAAAATCCCGTTTGTAACGGCGGCGATGGATACGGTTACCGAAGCGCAAATGGCTATTGCTATTGCACGCGAAGGCGGTATCGGCGTTATTCACAAGAACATGCCTATCGAAGAACAGGCACGTCAGGTGGCTATTGTGAAGCGTGCTGAAAACGGTATGATTTATGATCCGGTGACTATCAAACGCGGTTCTACCGTAAAAGATGCGCTGGGTATCATGGCGGAATATAAAATCGGAGGTATTCCTGTAGTGGATGACGAAAATTACCTGGTGGGCATCGTGACCAACCGTGACCTTCGTTTTGAACGCGATATGAACAAGCGTATCGATGAAGTGATGACTAAGGAAAATATCGTGACTACTGCTCCGGGTACGGATATGGAAACGGCATCGGATATTCTTCAGCAGAACAAGATTGAGAAATTGCCGGTTGTAGACGAGAATGGCAAGTTAATCGGCTTGATTACTTACAAGGATATCACGAAAGCAAAAGACAAACCGATGGCTTGCAAGGATTCGAAAGGCCGTTTGCGTGTAGCTGCAGGTGTAGGTGTGACCAATGATACGCTTCAACGTATGGAGGCTTTGGTAAAGGCGGGTGCCGATGCCATTGTGATTGATACGGCTCACGGACATTCGAAATACGTGATTGAGAAATTAAAAGAAGCTAAGAAGGCATTCCCTGATATTGATATCGTAGTAGGAAACATCGCTACAGGTGAAGCTGCTAAGGCTTTGGTAGAAGCTGGAGCAGATGCGGTAAAAGTAGGTATCGGTCCGGGTTCTATTTGTACGACCCGTGTGGTTGCAGGAGTCGGCGTGCCTCAATTGAGTGCCGTTTATGACGTAGCTAAAGCATTGGAAGGAACAGGCGTGCCTTTGATTGCAGACGGTGGTTTGCGTTATTCAGGCGATATCGTGAAGGCTTTGGCTGCAGGAGGATATTGCGTGATGATTGGTTCGCTGGTGGCAGGTACTGAAGAATCTCCGGGCGATACCATTATCTTCAACGGACGTAAATTTAAATCATACCGTGGTATGGGTTCGCTGGAAGCAATGGAAAACGGTTCGAAAGACCGTTATTTCCAAAGCACGACTACGGATGTGAAGAAGCTGGTTCCGGAAGGCATTTCAGGACGTGTGCCTTATAAAGGTACTTTGTATGAAGTGATTTACCAGTTGGTCGGCGGTTTGCGTTCGGGTATGGGTTATTGCGGTGCGCATAACATTATGGAGTTGCACAACGCGAAGTTTACCCGTATCACCAATGCCGGTGTATTGGAGAGCCATCCGCACGATGTGACGATTACCAGTGAGGCTCCTAACTATAGCCGTCCGGTATAAAGGATAAGATTGATTTCGTATGAGGGTGTATTAAAAAAATCCACTTTCATTTTGTCATCCTGAACGTAGTGAAGGATCTCGGATACACAAGCTGATGTACACGAGATTTTTTACTACGTTCAGAATGACATTTCTTTTTGATAATCATTTTCTGTTTAGAAATAGTCTCTTTTATTTTGATAACGCATGGACCGATTCCGCTGTTTTTTTCTTTCTGTCTTTTTCCTGTTTACCGCTTTAAGCGTTTATGCCGATAAATTGGATGAAGAGTTAGCTCGTCTAAAAGTAGCTGATGCTGAACGTCGTGGATGGGATACCCTTCCGGAATTCCGGCATTATTGCAGGGTGATGCAAGGAAAGATGTTGAAAGATTTAATGGTAGATGCCAATCGGATGGATGTTTTGCTTCATACACTTTATCGGGAAAGCGTAGAGCGTTATTCAATGAAAGGTTGGGTAAAGGTGGAAAAGATTTCAATTAATCTTCCCCAACATGCGACGAGGCGGGATGTGAAAGATGCTTGTCAGCGGATGGATTCAATTTATGCGTGCTTGCGTCAGGGCACTCCTTTTGAATTGTTCATGAAAAAAACTTCCAATCTTACATGGCGTCCTTTGGTAGGGCTGTTGCAAGAATTTTCTTCGCGTTTGGCAGATTTAAACAAAGGGGATTATACTCAACCGTTTTTGTCTCCATTAGGCGTACATATTGTCAGATTGGTAGACCGGAAGCCTGCGGTGAGTTATGAAGAAGCTTATCCTTATCTGGTTTTGTACGTAGATAAATTAGGGAAAAGGAATCCGGCATTAAAAACAGATTTGTATGCCCAATGGAAAGCAGGAAATGTTGATGATGTTTTGCTGAAAACACATTTACAGGGGGTAAAAGACCGTTTGCTGATAGCATATTGGGATGAGCATAATCCGATACCTGTTGTTAATGAAAAGGATTTAGAATCCTATTTTGATGCGAATAAAGAAGAATATGCTTGGGAACTTCCGCATTATAAAGGGGCGGTAATCCGGTGTCAAAATAAGAAAATGGCTTCGCGTATCCGTAAACGTTTGAAGAAACTCCCGCAAGCACAGTGGACAAAGGCTTTTAGCCTATGGAAACAAGAAAATCCGGAATCGGACGCCGTAATGGAAATGGGGCTGTTTCAGATAGGCAAGAATGTTTATGTTGATAAATTGGCGTTCAAATGTGGAGAACTTCCTCGGGATATCCGTTATCCGTATGTGTTTGTTATGGGCAAGCGTTTGAAAAAAGGTCCGGAAGATTATAAGGATGTGCGTGAACGGGTGGAAAAGGATTATCATCGGGTGCAGAAATTGGAACAATTCAAAAAATTACAGGAAGAAAATTCGAATTTCTCTCAATTGACATATAAAAACCGTTAATTGTAGCGGAAGTAATTAATTAATAATGTATCTTCGTTCGCCAATTCAGACAAAATAGCTGATGAATAGAATAGGTTGCTTGATTATCGGTTTGCTAGTCATGAGCGGATGTTCTGGTTCGTTCAACCATCAAGGGAAAACGCCGTTGGTGGAAGTAGGCGATGCATTCTTGTATAAAGAAGATTTGGATGCAGCTTTGCCAGTTGGCATTCACGATAAGGATAGTGTACGGTTTGCCGAAGACTATATTCGGAATTGGGTGGAAGATGTGTTGCTTTACGGAAAAGCGGAAGGCAATATTCCGGATAATGAGAAGATAGACCAACAAGTTGCTGCTTATAGGCGTGCTTTGATTATGCATACTTATCAAGAAGAATTGGTAAGGCAAAAGTTGGGAACTGAAGTGTCGGAAGAAGAAATTGAAGCTTATTATGAAGCTCATGCTGCACAATTCCGGGCAGAACAGCCTTATATTCAAGGTTTGTTCATGAAAGTGCCTGTTCAAACACGGAATCTGAACCGGGTACGCAATTGGTATAAACGGAATACACAAGATGCGATAGACGGTTTGGAAAAGTTCAGTATCGCTCATGCTGTGAGTTATGAGTATTTTTATGACCGTTGGCGGCCTGTGTCTGAATTTGCATTAAAGATGCCGTTAGAGGCATTGGAAACAGATATGGATTATTTAAAACGGAATAAAAACGTGGAAGTCCGCGATACTGTCTATTGCTATTTTTTGCATGTAGAACAGTTTTTGCCGAAAGGAGATCCGCTTCCGTTAGAATATGCGAAAAATGAGATTAAAGAAATGATAATTAATCTGAAGCGGGTGGCATTCATTAATCAAATGAAAAATGATTTGTATCGAGAAGCTTCAGAAAATAATGACATAATTTATTATAAACCGGACAATGAGTAAGTTTAAGTTGATTAAGTGTTATGTATGTATGCTTCTTTCGTTGGCGGGTGTTTCTGCTTTTGCGCAGGACAATGTCATCGATGAAGTGGTTTGGGTGGTAGGTGACGAAGCCATTTTAAAATCGGATGTAGAGAACGAACGATTGAACGCACAATATGAGAACCGGCATTTTGATGGAGACCCTTATTGTGTGATACCTGAGGAATTGGCTGTACAGAAATTGTTTTTGCATCAAGCGGAGTTGGATAGTATTTTTGTATCCGACCAAGATGTCATTCAAAAAGTGGAACAGCAGATTGCTTGGTTGACTGAACAGATTGGCTCCAGAGAAAAAATGGAGGAATATTACAATAAGACCTATACGCAGATACGCGAGATGTTGCGTGAGAATATCCGTGACGGGTTGACAGTACAGCAGATGCAACAGGAAATTGTCGGTGATATTAAACTGACTCCGGCTGAGGTGCGCAATTATTTCAATAAGTTGCCGCAAGACAGTATTCCATTCGTGCCTACACAGGTAGAAGTGCAGATTATTACGCAAGAGCCTAAAATACCGGAAGCTGAAATAGAACGGGTGAAAGCGCAATTGCGTGAATATGCCGACCGTGTGAATAAAGGCGAAACTTCTTTCTCTACGTTGGCTCGTTTTTATTCGGAAGACCCTGGAACGGCACGCCGTGGAGGGGAAGGAGGATTTACCGGGCGTGGTGAATTGGTTCCTGAATTTGCCAATGTGGTATTTAACCTGACCGATACAAAGAAAGTGTCCAAAGTGTTTGAAACGGAATTTGGCTTTCATATTGCCCAGTTGATAGAGAAACGGGGCGACCGTGTGAATT
Source organism: Bacteroides sp. An322 (assembly GCF_002161765.1). Taxonomy (GTDB): domain Bacteria; phylum Bacteroidota; class Bacteroidia; order Bacteroidales; family Bacteroidaceae; genus Phocaeicola; species Phocaeicola merdavium. Next base: position 33,867 of record NZ_NFIN01000010.1, read on the forward strand.
ACCGTCATATTCTGTTGCGTCCGAAAGTAGACCAGAAAGCCATTGACGCTTCTTTGGCTCGTTTGGATTCGATAGCGGATGATATCCGGAAAGAGAAGTTTACGTTTGATGATGCAGCGACATGGATTTCGCAAGACAAGGATACGCGTAACAATCACGGATTGCTTGCCAATCCTCAATCGAATACTTCCCGTTTCGAGATGCAGCAATTAGCAGGTTTAATTTCACAAGATGTAGCCAAAGTGGTAGAAGACATGCAAATCGGTGAGATTTCAAAACCTTTTACGATGATTAATTCGAAAGGAAAGCAAGTGTGTGCCATTGTGAAATTGAAGAACCGGATTGACGGACATAAGGCTACCATTACCGAAGATTATCAGCGGCTGAAAAGTATGGTAACCGCCAAGCGAAGTGAAGAAAAACTTCAAAAATGGATTGTAGACAAGCAAAAGAATACATACGTGCGCATCAATCCCAACTGGCGGAAATGTGATTTCAAATATCCGGGATGGATTAAACAATGATACGGAAACGTAGATTATGCAGAAAAAGAGAAACCAAAAACATACGCTTAATGGGCATAGGGCACTTTTAATGTGTGCCTTATGCCTTTTCGGCTTTTGTCTGTTGGCACAAAAGCCTGTTCAGAAACAAACCGTTTCACGTCAGAATGATTCGATAGCACAAAAACAACCGGTTCCTAAAAAACAACAGGCAAAAAGTAAAGTCTATTTGATTCATTCGGATATCTTGCGTAAAGATTCCCGTCATCCCGATGCACAAGTGGTAGTGGGCAATGTGGTTTTCCGTCATGATAGTGTATATATGTATTGTGACAGTGCTTACTATTACGATAAAATCAGTTCATTTGAAGCATTCAGTAATGTAAAAATGAATCAAGGAGATACGCTCTTCTTGTATGGAGACCGTTTGTATTATGACGGGAATACACAAATAGCCGAAGTGCGCATGAATGTGCGGATGGAGAATAAGAATACGACCTTGTTGACCGATAGCTTGAATTACGATCGGGTGTATAATTTAGGTTATTTCTTTGATGGAGGGACATTGATGGATGAACAAAATGTATTGACTTCAGAATGGGGACAATATAGCCCTAGTACTAAGCAATCGGTATTCAACTATGACGTCCAATTGGTTAATCCCCAATTTACTCTTACTTCAGATACGTTGGAATATAATACGGCAACAAAGATAGCGGATATCGTAGGTCCGTCGGATATTGATAGTGACAATAATCATATTTATTCGGAATTAGGCACTTATAATACGGTTACTGGTAAGGCTTACTTATATAATCGTTCAATTTTGACCAATGAAGGGAAACAACTGACCGGAGATACGCTTTATTATGACCGTGATGCCGGTACAGGAGAAGCTTTCCGGAACATGGTGATGACTGATACGATTAATAAGAATATGATGACGGGCGAATACGGCTTTTATAATGAAAAGACTAAGTTTGCTTTTGCCACCGATAAGGCAGTAGGTATTGATTATTCCCAAGGAGATAGTTTGTTTTTGCATGGTGATACGTTGATGATGCGTACCTTTTATTTGGAGACAGATACAATGTTCCGTGAAATGCAGGCATTCCATAAAGTACGTTTTTACCGTACAGATGTACAAGGAGTTGCAGATTCGTTGGTATTTTCCACAAAAGACAGTTGTCTGACGATGTATCATGATCCGATTCTTTGGAATAAGAACCAGCAATTGGTAGGCGAGAAGATTTGTATTTATATGAATGATAGCACAATTGATTGGGCACATATTATCAATCAGTCATTGTCGGTGGAAGAACTTGATTCAACTATGTATAATCAGGTAACCGGAAAAGAAATGAAAGCTTATTTCCGTGATGGAGAAATGTATAAGACCGAAGTAATCGGTTCTGTACGTTTGGTTTATTATCCGATGGATTCGGATAGTACTCTGATTGGGATGAACGTATCTGAAACCAGTAAATTGGAAATTTATTTGGAGAACCAGAAGTTGGAACGTATGGTGATGAGTCCGCAATCAAATGGGACTTTGTATCCGATGCTTCAGATTCCAAAAGGAAAAGATAAATTGGAGAACTTTGTATGGTTCGATTATATACGTCCGTTGAATAAAGCAGATATTTTCAATTGGCGAAGCAAGAAAGCAGAAGACCAATTGAAGAAGAATGTCCGTGGACCGGTAGAATTGCCTAACCAACATCTGTTTGATGAAAAGAAAGAATAGCGTATGGGACTGTTTATAATAAGAAAACCGTGTGCCTATCACCATGAATATATTTGTGGTGTTACTCTATATTGCATTATTTAGTGACAGGTGAATTTTCGTTTTAAACAAAAGACTATATGAGTGATGTCATACGTTTGTTGCCCGATTCGGTAGCTAATCAGATTGCGGCAGGTGAAGTGATACAACGTCCTGCGTCTGTGGTAAAAGAATTAGTGGAGAATGCAGTAGATGCAGGTGCACATCATATTGATGTGTTGATTACAGATGCTGGAAAAACATGTATTCAAGTCATTGATGACGGGAAAGGCATGTCGGAGACTGATGCACGTTTGGCTTTTGAGCGTCATGCAACGTCAAAAATACGGGAAGCCTCTGATTTGTTTGCTCTTCATACGATGGGGTTCCGAGGAGAAGCTTTAGCTTCCATTGCTGCTGTGGCACAGGTGGAATTGCGCACTTGTCAGGAAGGGGAAGCTTTAGGGACTCAACTAACTATAGCTGGTTCGAAAGTGGAAAGCCAAGAGGCGGTAGCATGTCCATGCGGAAGTAATTTCAGTGTAAAAAATCTGTTTTATAATGTGCCTGCGCGACGTAAGTTCTTGAAATCAAACCAGACGGAATTGAGTAATATTCTGGTTGAATTTGAACGTATTGCGTTGGTTAATCCGGATATATCTTTTACGCTTCACCACAACGGAACGGAAATGTTGAATTTGCCTGCTATCCAATTGCGGCAACGCATTATGAATGTATTTGGTAAAAAGCTGAATCAGGAATTGCTTTCGTTGGATGTAACTACCAGTATGATTCGAATATACGGGTTTATTGGTAGACCTGAAACAGCACGCAAGAAAGGAGCCCGCCAATATTTTTTTGTAAATGGAAGATATATGCGTCATCCTTATTTTCATAAGGCAATAGCTGATGCGTATGAGCATTTGATTCCTGTGGGTGAACAAGTGTCTTATTTTATTTATTTTGAAATAGAACCGGCGCATATTGACGTAAACATTCATCCTACTAAGACTGAAATCAAATTCGAAAACGAGCAAGCTGTTTGGCAAATCCTTTCTGCTGCTGTAAAAGAGACCTTAGGGCGTTTCAATGCTGTGCCTTCCATTGATTTCGATACGGAAGGAATGCCAGAAATACCTACGTTTGAACCTATGCAACAAGGAGGAGTTGTGCCTCCTTCTACATCGTTCGATCCTTCGTATAATCCCTTTAACGTTTCGTCTTCCGTACCTCCATCTTCTTATTCAGCTGCTTCGTCATACCGGAAGCATTCAGCCGATTGGGAACCTCTTTTTACAGGTTTGGAACGGAAACATGAAGGAGGGCAAGAGGTTGTTGAGCAACCTGTTGAAGAGACAACACTTTATGATGCACATCCTGAGGAGAGTGTTAAGGAAAATATAACTCAACACTATCAGTATAAGGGATGTTATATTTTGACTTCAGTAAAATCTGGGTTGATGATTATAGACCAACAGCGGGCTCATATTCGTATTTTGTATGAACAATATATGCATCAATTAACTGATAAACAATATGTTTCACAACGTTTGCTTTTCCCGGAAATGGTGCATTTCTCAACTTCAGAAGTCCCTGTATTGGAGGAAATTAAAGATGATTTGCAAGCATTAGGTTTCGATTTGAGCAATTTGGGTGGAGGCTCTTATGCTATTAATGGTGTTCCTGCTGGCATTGAAGGGTTGAATCCTGAAAAATTAGTTATGGAATTGGTACAATCGGCTATTGAAAAGGGGGGGCATGTTAAGGAAGCCGTTCAAGAGGCACTGGCACTTTCATTAGCAAAAGCTTCTGCAATTGTTCCGGGTCAGGTCTTGACTGCTGAAGAAATGAACGATCTTGTGGATAGACTATTTGCACTTTCTGCTCCTACTTATACACCAGACGGGAAAGTGGTGCTTGCGGTTGTAAAAGAAGAAGATATTGAAAAACTCTTTAAGTAGTTGATAATTGAGAGTTGATAGTTTATAGTATTTATTTTGCGGGCTATTAATTCCAACTTTCAATTATCAACTATAAACTATCAACTATTAATTACAGAAAGGTATCTTTCTCCTGTATCAGGCAATAAGGCAATAATGTTTTTACCTGCATATTCTGATTGGGTTGCCAATTGGATAGCTGCATAAATGGCTGCACCTGATGAAATTCCTACTAATAATCCTTCTGTAGCTGCTAATTCTTTTTCGGTTTGGAGGGCATCTTCATTTTTTACTCGGATGATTTTGTCTACTACATCTGAATTGTATGTTTTGGGAATAAATCCGGCTCCAATACCTTGGATGCTGTGACTTCCGGCTTTATCTCCCGAAAGGACAGCAGAAGAGTCTGGCTCTATAGCAATGATTTCTATTTGTGGGTTATGTACCTTCAGACCTTTTCCTACGCCGCTCAAAGTACCTCCTGTGCCTACTCCGGCAATAAATACATCTACTTTCCCGTCAGTGTCTTTCCATATTTCTTCTGCTGTAGTGTGTAAATGTGCTGCTGGATTTGCGGGGTTTTCAAATTGTTTTAAGATGATAGAGCCGGGAATTTCTTGTTGTAATTCATTGGCTTTTCGGATAGCTCCGTTCATACCTTCGTTTCCAGGAGTTAATATCAATTGCGCACCCATTGCTTTCAATAGCATTCTTCGTTCTATGCTCATGGTTTCGGGCATGGTAAGTATGGTTTTATATCCTTTTATCGAAGCAATCCATGCCATGCCTACGCCTGTATTTCCGCTTGTTGGTTCGATAAGGGTGGCTCCAGGCTGAAGAAGCCCTCTTTGTTCTGCATCTTCTATCATGGCTAATGCTGCACGGTCTTTGACGCTACCGCCCGGATTAAAGTATTCTAGTTTGGCTAGTATAAAAGCTTTGGTTTGGTATTTTTCATTCAGTCGGTTTAGTCTCAGTAGGGGAGTGTGACCGATAAGTTCGGTTAATTGATTGTAAATCCGTGCCATAATAATTAAATGGTTAATGATTAATAGAAGGGTAATAAAAGGAAGTCATATTGACTTACTGTTTTATAAAAGTAAAAAAGAGAAAACTTTCGTTTTCCCTTTCCCTTGTTGCGGAGGCCTGACTCGAACAGACGACCTTTGGGTTATGAGCCCAACGAGCTACCAACTGCTCCACTCCGCGATGTTAAATCAAATGGTTGCGGAGGCCTGACTCGAACAGACGACCTTTGGGTTATGAGCCCAACGAGCTACCAACTGCTCCACTCCGCGATGTTAATCACTATTTTCTTAAATCGAGTGCAAAGGTAGAGGTTTTGTTTTAAATATGCAAGTTTTTTGCTGAATATTTTATCTCACATACTAAAAAACTTGAAAATTGGCAATGCGATGCAATAGGATAGTTGAAAAAACTGTACCTTTGGAGAAGTTTAAAAGAAAATCATATATGAAAAAGATTTTTACAACTTTTCTTTTGGCAGTGGTTATGTTGGTTGCTTATGCGGCTGGTACTGCCGAAATCAAATTCGACCGGACTTCACATAGCTTTGGCTCTTTCTCGGCTGATAGTCCGAAAGTGACTTGCAAATTCAAGTTTACGAATACGGGAAACGGCCCCTTGGTGATTCATCAGGCCATTGCTTCATGTGGATGTACTGTTCCTCAATATCCTAAAGAGCCCATTAAACCGGGTGAAAGTGGGGAAATTACTGTTACATATAACGGTGCAGGCAAGTTTCCGGGACACTTCCGCAAAAGTATTACTTTGCGCACCAATGCTAAACAAGAAGTTATCCGCCTTTACGTAGAAGGTGACATGACTCCTGCGTCAGAGAATGAATAGTTAATAATGAATAGTTATAACGGGTATTCCTTCCTCTAATCGAAAGCTTCGCTATTAACTATTCATTATTAACTATTAACCGTTCATCGCTTAGAAGATTACACCGAGGCGGAAGCCCGCATTGTTTTGTCCGTCTATTCCTTCACCCGTTAAAGTTTGGGCTTGATTGGTCATGTAGCTGTAATAGCCTGCTACATGAAAACCGAGCCGCCTGCTTTTGAATGGAAATATTTTCAATCCAATTTCAGGCGAAGCATAAAATCCCCATGGATTGTCGTATACGCCTCCGGTGCCATAATACGTTGTGTAGCGGGTGTAAGCTGCACCCAATTTTACACCAAAATAAGGTTTGACTACTTTACCGTTGTAGAGATTATACGAAGTGGTGATACCGAAAGGTAGCTGATAAGCAGAACGTTGCTGGTCGGTTGTAAGCGATTCGGTGGATGAAAGTTGTAAGGTTTGTCTGCCTACGTATTTATGGTTGGTATGAAAATTGATAAAAGCTCCTACAGCCCAGCGTGGGGCAACATCGTAAACCGCTTCAAAGTTCATGCCCCAGCCGCTGATTTTATCTGCAAAGTCTGTAGAATAAGGTGCATTCATTTGCCAGTCGATTTGGAGATGCATCTTCTCCGCATCCCATTGTGCCCGGCTTTGTAAAGCGAACATCGAAAATATACAGAATGTAAACGCTATCTTTTTTAAAAATGTTTTCATATTATTTCCCTCCTATCATTTGTCTGTGCCCAAATAAGCCGATTGGTTAAACGCTTGGTTTATTCCGTCTGTCAGTAATTGCATGTTTACACGGTTGTTTCCGAATTGGAATCCTGAAGCACTGGCATACCATATTACCGGTATCGAACGTTGGTTTTCATCTTCACGTCCGGTCAGGTCTGCCATTTCAAGGATTAAGGCTTGTGTATCGTAACTATATGTCACCGGATACGGATAATACCATCCGCCCCAATAGCCTCCCCAGTAGAAAGGGTCCCACCAACCATTCCAATATCCGCTGGAAATTACGGTATTGGTTTGTGCAAGATAAGATAGTTGCACGCCTATATCTGCCTTGTTTTTCAGAGAAGGGTCAGTAATGCGTGTATATCCTAAGCGGTTCATTTGATTTTCCACTACGCTGATAAGTGCTTGTGCATTTTCGTCAGTCCAATAGGAAGCGCGTACCTCGCCTGCCTCCAGAATGCTGTCCGGCAAATAATAAGTAGCATATTGGTTAAAATCCGCGCCATTGTCATGGTCTGTATATACCACTAAGTCGGCGTCCAGTTGTCCCATATCGGGTTCTTTTTCGCATGCCGCCAGCATGAGTGCGGCTATGCCTGTTAATAATAAACTTTTCTTTTTCATAATCTGTCACTTGTTGTTAAAATTCAAATTGAACGTCCTTTAAACACATTGCTCTTATGCAATGGAAGTAATGTCCCGTTTAGGGTTAAGCGGTTTGAGTTGAAATTGGGTAAGATATTCACTACGGCATTGTTTGAATTTGCCATTAGGTCAATATCTACTCTTGCCGAGATGCCTACTCCCATTACATTCATACTTAAATGCAAGTTGCCGCGTTTATCGGTTTTTACTTCGTAAGATGATACTTTTCCGTCAACAGTTACGCCTCCCAATCCGTTCGGACCACTTATGGGAATGTTAAATGCAACTTGAACCACTGCATTTTCACCATCAACAGATACGAAATTGGTATTCGAATTGACATAAGCTGTCTGTCCGTATTTGAATACGACTTGGTCGGCTTCCAAAGTGAACTGTTTGTTGTTCAAGGCTTGTTTGGCTTCTTCGAAAAGCAGGCTGTCCAATTTCGCTTGCATTGCTTTTTTCTCTTCACGGGTAAGTTCACGTTCTGTTTCTTGGGCTTGTGCAACATTTGTTACAAACAATAGCATAAATAGCATTATGCCTGAAAAAATCTTTTTCATAATTTCCTCCTTTTTTCAAATTTACATCTATAAAACAAATCCATTGCTCTTTTGCTGCATGTTTTTGAATTAAAAAAGTATAAAAGAAGTCCGAAACTTAATCTTTATCAAGATTATTCGTATCTTTAGGTGTGTCAACTTCAAATCTGTATGCTTTATGAACAACATTACTGAAATTACCTTTTTGATAGCCGTTATTGCATTGGCATTATGGCCTATTGTATTGTTTCTTTTGCGTGCTATGCACGAACGTCGGAAACGTATGGAACGTTTAGACCAAATGACTAAGGATGAACTGGATGAAATCAGTACAAAAGATTTAGTGCTTAATATTTTGAGAAAGATAGGGTGCCAACCCGAAGTGAACGAAGAAGGGCAAATAGCTTTCAAGTATCAAGGGGATGATTTTTATATTGCAGCTGAAGAAGAAAACCGGTTCATTATGATATGGAATCCGTGGTGGGGCTCTATTAATGCAGATAATGAAGCGTTTCCGGTATTGAAAGAAATCATTAATCTGGTGAATGTGAATTCTTTAATCACTACGGTCTATATGGCGGATGAAGATGGGAAAACCATTGGGCTTCATTCGCGATGCCACACGTATTTCACTCCCAATGAAGGGGAATTGGAAGACCATCTGAAGATGTTGCTCGACTTTTTCTTTGATACACATAATGCTATTAAAGATAATATGAACCAATTGGGCAATGCGGCTATTGGTGAAGAGGAAAAGAAAGAACGGGTGAAAGTGAAAGGATTTGCTGCTTATAAAGAAAACACTACACCGATTAAGTTGGAAACAGAACAGCCTGCTTGACTTAATAGGCTGCACGGTATTTCCCTTCTTCCTTGTCTTCCAATATATTAAGGTAGGATGCATAGCGCGATTCGCTGATGTAATGGTTCTCTACGGCTTCGCGTACGGCGCATCCCGGTTCATGCCGGTGGGTACAGTTCCCGTATTTGCAATGTGCGGAGAACTCGAAAATCTCTTTGAAGTAATGTCCCACTTCCTCGTCTTTCATGTCGAAGGTGCCGAATCCTTTGATGCCCGGTGTGTCGATGATGTATCCTTCGCCTTCTACGGGGAACATTTCGGAAAAAGTCGTGGTGTGCATCCCTTTGTTGTGAGCCGTGGATATTTCTCCGGTCTTTAGGTTGGCTTCGGGCAGAATGGCGTTGATAAGTGTAGATTTGCCTACACCCGAATGTCCGGAAAAGAGTGTGATTTTTCCTTTCAGTTCTTCCTTTATTTCATTGATGCCTTCGTTATTCAGAGCGGAAATGCGGAAGCAAGGGTATCCGATGTGTGTGTAAAGGTTGATTAATCCATCAAGATACCGTAATTCATCTTCCGAGTAAAGGTCTGTTTTATTGAATACCAATGCCACAGGCACTCGATAGGCTTCGGCGGAAGCCAGAAAACGGTCGATGAAGATCGTGGATGTTTCGGGATAATTGACGGTCACCACCAGCATACATAAGTCAAGGTTGGCAGCAATGATGTGCGATTGCTTGGAGAGGTTCGAAGCCCGGCGGATGATGTAATTCTTGCGGTCTTCTATTTCGGTAATGAAAGCGGTGCCTTCGGGGTTCAGAACGATACGCACACGGTCTCCTACAGCAATTGGATTGGTGCTGCGGATTCCTTTCAGGCGGAAGTTGCCTTTAATCTTGCATTCGATTTGCCTTCCGTCTTCGGTCTTCACCACATACCAGCTTCCTGTGTTTTTAATGACTAATCCTTTTTCCAAGTGAAATGTTTTTTAAAAAACACAGAGACACAGAGGTACGGAGTTTTATTATCCGTTGATTTATAAGAAAATTTTTTCTCTGTGTCTTTGTGTCTCTGTGTTCAATTTTTTATTTTGTCATATTCTCCAATAGGGAATTATACCGTCATGATTTCTTTATCCTTAGCGGCAAGCAAGTCCTCGATTTGCTTGATATACTTGTCGTGCGTCTTTTGGAGTTTGGCTTCCGAGTTCTTCTGTTCATCTTCCGCCATGCCTTCCTTTACTGCCTTTTTCAGGGCATCGATAGCGTCGCGGCGTGCGTTACGCACACTCACCTTAGCCGTTTCTCCTTCGCCTTTGCATTGCTTGGCGAGTTGTTTACGGCGTTCTTCGGTCAACGGGGGAATACCGATACGGATAATCTCGCCGTTGTTTTCGGGCATAATGCCCAGGTCAGAGTCGATAATTGCCTTTTCGATAATGCGGAACATGCTCTTATCCCACGGCTTGATAGCAATGCTTCTCGCATCGGGGGTAGTGACCGCCGCTACATTATTAATAGGAACCATACTTCCGTAAGAATCTACACGGATGCCGTCCAGCAGACGAACATCGGCTTTTCCTGCGCGGATATGTGCCAATGCGTCTTCCAGATACATGATTGCCATATCCATTTTCTCTTCAGCTGCGCTGAGGATTGTTTTAGAATCTGCCATATTCTTGTTGCTTTTAAATGTTTATCAATACGTTTTGTGAACAAAAATAGGAGATTTTTTATTCTCTTGCAATAGTTTGTGCAGATTTTCGTAGGAAAGGGTGCAATCTAATTGGGAGAATTGGCTATTTCTAATTTCCGGTTTATAATATCTTTGTACTTTTCTTTCATCTCATCAGGTAGAAACGAAATGTTGATGAATTTCATCCATTTGTCTTGTGTTTTTTGGAATTTGTGGAAGACATTTTCTATGACTTTGTCTTCCAGACCGGATGCCCGCATTGCTGTTATAAAGTCGGATTTCTTAAGTCTCCGTTTTTTCCCATTTAAGGTCAAAGCTAACTCTTCAGTATCTTCCGGCATGACCAAAGCTGTGGAAATCAGGTCGTATGCAGGGGTAAGGTTATAAATGCCTCGTTCTTTGCTGTATAAAGAAAAGTTTTTCAAGTGCATATCGGCATTTCCCGTAATCCATGAGAATATGACTTGTTCCCAGTAATTGATCAGGTCTAATTTGGCTACAGATGAATACTTTTGTATGGTCTTGGCTATTTGTTCGTATGAACCTTTGTATTTATATTCGGTTAGGCGTTCCGTAAGTTGGCACATATCTTCCATGGCTAATTTATCTCCTTTGTCGGTACGGTCTATCCGTCGGGTAATGTAGCAAAGTTCTCCATCGGCAAAACGGATCAGGCTATGAGGCACGACTTTTATTCTGGCAAGTTCGGCTAAATGCATAGTCAAGTCTTCCGTTTCGGGCAGACATTCAAAACGGTCGGTTTGAGGTTTTAATATATAACGTCCCCATAATCCGACAATAGTAAAACGTTCTTCTTCGTTTTTCCCGCCTTTATTGATGTCTAATGAAAGTTTGGCTTGTACTCCGGTCAGTGTCGTTTGGCTACGTATGACTTGTTTGGCAAGATCGGTCAGATTCTCGCGTGTGTATGGCAATTTCGGGGCGATAGGGCTTCCGAATATTTTTATTGAACAAGATTTATGGAAATCCAGTTCACCTTCTTCCAATTCTTTATAACAATATAGACATTTCGCCATAATTATATTTCTTCAATGGTTAGAGGTTCAACACCTACTGCTCCTATACAATCTTTACAACAAGCTAAAAGCAGTGCCATTCGGTCTCGGACATTAATTTTCCAGTTCTTTTCTGCAATATCCAGTAGCCAGCCTTCTGGAATCAGACCATCGAAAAACGGGAAGAGCACTTTATCTTGAAATGGTTTGTCGCTTAATGGTAAAGTGAGGCTGATGGCCTCCGCTTTATCCGATGTTAAGAAACTTGCATCATACTGAAAAGTGTAGCCGTTTTCGTCCTCTGTCAGTATGCCGGCTTTGATATTACGTAAAAATACAATAGCTTGTTTCATTGCTCTTCATTTTTATTTATCGGCACTGCGCCTATTTCGTAACCGAAAAGATTTAGTATTTGGTTTGCTTTGTCCAGTCGGATGGTTTGCTTGCCTTGTTCCAGTTCGCGTACAAAGCGCAAGCCCACCCCTGATTTTTCGGACAAGTCTACTTGCGTAAGGTTGTATTGCTTGCGCATTGCCTTTACGAATACAGATAAAGTCGTTTGTTTCATAAATTATACCCTTTAAGGTGCAAATATAAGAAAAGTTTCTTGCTTTACACCTTTTCGGGTATAAAATCAATAAAACTTATATGCATTATACCCGTTAGGGTGTTGTTTGATATGAATACGTAAGCTAATCTCGTCATATTTTGACGAGATTAGGGGAGGTAATCCAATCATGTGTGCGATATGGACGTGATAAAAGTCAGAATGAATAGGTAGGTTCTTTGACGTATATATAGCTTACTTCGCATGACGATTACTAATCGTACCGCCGATGCACTTATATTACTTTGGGAACGCAGCTATATGTTTCGTCTTATCAAGCTTTATCCGTTGTAATAGTAATACGCTTATAAAAACAAATCCTCCCGAAAGTGTCTGATGCGGATGCTTTCGGGAGGATTGCTTGGTTAGAAGGCTACTTTATTTGTAGATGAATTCGGGGTATTGGTATCCATCTATGTGATAAGGTCTTGGATATTTTCCATAAAAATCTTGTTCGCCCCAAAATGTGAATTTATTTCTTTGATCGTACTTGCCAAAATATTCTTGTGAAGAAGAGGGCAAATACACAATTTCCAGAGGATTATTTTTTCGTCTATGCTTAAAAGCGGTGTGATGCCTGAAGCTCCGCTTACGGGAAGTTTGTTTCCTGCTTCATCGGTTAGCCAAGTAGTTTTTTCATCGGTCGTTAATGTCCAATAGTAGATTCCGTTTTCTTGGGCTATGCCGATGATAGGTGCATTGGCTCCACTGCTTCCCTCTTTCCCGTTATATAAATTGATGCTGGTTCCGTCGGTCAGATGCAGGATATATCCTTCATCCGTTTGCTCTACTTGCGAAATGCTGATGTTTTGGTCTAAGGCATGGATAATGTCTTGTAGAGATACGATGTCTTCGTTCATTTGGTTCACTTGCTCTTCAAGGGCTGAGATGCGGTCTTTCAAGTCGTTTACATCTGCTTTCAGGGCACTGTCGTCATACTCGCATGCCGTGATGCCTAAGGCTATCAGCGACATAAGCAGCCATACTTTGGGTTTCATAGGTGAGATAAGGATGCTTATAAATCCTCCGAAGTCAGCGAAAAAATAAACAAAAGAAAGGCGTGAGGACTTGTCCGCATTCATCAAAATCGGGCATCTGGAAAAAGCCTACTTAGAAATGAATAAAGAAACAATACTCACGCCGTATGCTATGCAATCGGATACAACATAGGCTGTACCGTTAACATGCAAACAGAATGAGCGTCATATTGTCTTCATCCTTCTAAGTGCAAAATTTTCCAGATTTCGATTTTAGGATAAAGCAAAAACGCTTTCTATATGTCTGTCCGGTCTTTTCATCCGACCAAGACAATGCAAAGATAACGTTTTTGTTCAATATGACGCTCTGTTTGATGAGTATTATTTCTTCAAAGGTAAATAATTTTCTGAAAACATCCTTCTTTTTGCGATTTGATATGATATTTTACTTGTTTTATTTGTTGTGTAAATAAGGAGATATGCTTCATGAACCGATTGCTTCTAGGTTCTTCTCTAATCCTACTAGGGTAGGATTGCAATCTTACCCGGATGAAATTCGAGTCCTGACTAGGTGAAAACTCCAGTCCTGCTAGGGTAGGACTGGGAGGATTATCAGTTGATTTCTCTCTTGCAGACGGGAACTTTGACAGATTATTGCAAAAAAAACGCCGAATATGCTTGTTTATGGAAAAATGTTACTATATTTGCGAACGACAAAACATTTATACATGAATCGAAACAATCTTCATATCAATCTGATGTGTGCCACGGGGCGTATGTCCCTTTATACATCCGCCACAGGGATGACCCCTCGGGGTTGAGTGATTGTATATATGTGTTTCTACGTGATACACGCCTGTGGACTCAGGCATTTCTTCGTGTTTTATAATTCAATAAATAAATGTTCATCATTCATCGCACACAGATGACACGGATTTCAAAGGATGGTCGCAGATATAATTTAAATCCGTGAAAATCTGTCTTATCAGTGTCATCTGTGTGCGATTATTAATTATATCGAAACAAATCGTATGAAAGTATTGAAATTCGGCGGAACATCGGTAGGGTCCGTCAATAGCATGTTGAATGTAAAGAAAATCGTTGAGGCGATAGATGATAAGGTAATCGTAGTGGTTTCGGCGTTGGGAGGCATCACCGACAAGCTGATAAAGACATCGAACATGGCGGCATCGGGCGATTCGGGCTACGAGAAGGAGATGAAGGAAATCGTGAACCGCCACATCGAAATGGTATATACGGTGATTCCCGCGGGCGAGAAGCGCGAGCTGCTTCTTGATTGTGTGAACGAGTTACTGAGTGAATTGAAGGACATTTTCCAAGGCATTTACCTGATACGCGACCTTTCGCCCAAGACTTCGGCTACTATCGTGAGCTATGGCGAGCGTTTGTCTTCTATCATTGTGGCTACACTTATCGAGGGGGCGCAATGGTTCGATTCGCGCCAGTTCATCAAGACCGAGAAGAAACATAACAAGCATATTCTCGACTCGGAACTGACCAATCGCTTGGTACGTGAAACGTTCCGCGAAATTCCGCGTGTGTCTTTGGTGCCGGGATTTATCTCGACTGATAAGGAGACGGGTGAGGTGACCAATTTGGGACGGGGCGGTTCGGACTATACCGCTTCTATCATTGCCGCGGCACTGGATGCCGATGTGTTGGAAATCTGGACCGATGTGGACGGATTTATGACCGCCGACCCACGTGTCATCAGCACCGCTTATCCCATTACCGAACTGAGTTATGTAGAGGCGATGGAGCTTTGTAACTTCGGTGCGAAGGTGGTTTATCCGCCTACGATTTATCCTGTGTGTCATAAGAATATACCTATATTAATAAAGAATACGTTCAATCCCGATGCTCCGGGCACTATCGTGAAGCAAGAGGCCGACCATTCTTCGAAAGCTATCAAAGGTATTTCGTCTATTAACAATACGTGCCTTATCACGATGACGGGGTTGGGTATGGTAGGCGTTATCGGCGTGAACTATCGTATTTTCAAGACCTTGGCGGAGAACGGCATCAGTGTGTTCCTCGTTTCTCAGGCTTCTTCGGAAAACTCCACTTCTATCGGCGTGCGCAATGAAGATGCGGCATTGGCTTGCAAGGTGCTCGATGAAGAGTTTGCTAAAGAAATCGAAATGGGCGAAATCAGTCCGATGAAAGCCGAAGGCGGACTTGCCACGGTGGCTATCGTAGGCGAGAACATGAAGCATACACCGGGTATTGCCGGAAAGCTTTTCGGCACCTTGGGACGGAACGGCATCAACGTGATAGCTTGTGCACAAGGCGCTTCGGAAACGAATATTTCATTTGTAGTGGAAGGCGGTTCGCTCCGTAAGACCTTGAACGTGATACACGACTCGTTCTTTCTTTCCGAATACCAAGTGCTGAATCTCTTCATTTGCGGTATCGGTACGGTGGGGCGTAGCTTGATAGACCAGATACATAGCCAGCAGGAACGCTTGAAACAAGAACGCGGGCTGAACCTGAAAATCGTGGGGATAGCCAATGGCCACAAGGCGATGTTTACCCGTGCGGGAATCGACTTAGACCATTATCGCGAAGACTTGGAAGAGAAGGGCATGCCTTCATCGACCCAGGTGTTGCACGATGAGATAATCGGGATGAACATCTTCAATTCGGTCTTTGTGGATTGTACCGCAAGCGAGGAAATCGCTTCCTTGTATAAAGACTTCTTGGGGCATAACATCTCGGTGGTGGCGGCAAACAAGATAGCGGCTTCTTCGGATTATGAGCTTTATGCCGAGCTGAAGCAGATAGCCCGCCATCGGGGCGTGAAGTTCCTTTTCGAAACCAATGTGGGAGCGGGGCTTCCGGTCATCAATACGATTAACGACTTGATTAATAGCGGAGACAAGATACTGAAGATAGAAGCCGTATTGAGCGGCACGCTGAACTATATCTTCAACGAAATCAGTGCTGACGTGCCTTTGAGCCAAACCATACGGAACGCAAAGGAACAAGGCTATTCCGAACCTGACCCGCGCATCGATCTGAGCGGGACCGACGTGGTGCGCAAGTTGGTTATTTTGGCACGTGAGGCAGGTTATCGCCTGAATCAGGAAGATGTAGAGAAACATCTCTTTATCCCCGATAGCTTCTTCGAAGGTTCATTAGATGATTTCTGGCGCAAGATTCCTTCGCTCGATGCAGACTTTGAGGAACGCCGCAAGGTGGTGGAGCGTGAAGGCAAGCGTTGGCGTTTCGTGGCACGTTTCGAGGACGGTAAAGGCGTGGTGGAATTGATGGAGGTGGACCGTCATCATCCGTTCTTCGAATTAGCCGGAAGCAACAACATCATCCTTTTGACCACCGAACGATATAATGAATATCCGATGCTCATCCAAGGCTATGGAGCAGGTGCGGGTGTGACCGCTGCCGGTGTGTTTGCCGATATTATGAGCATTGCTAATATTTAAAAAAGCAACATGAAACATCTGATTATATTGGGAGACGGAATGGCGGACTGGGCTGTTCCTTCCTTGGGAAACAAGACTTTATTGCAATATGCCCATACGCCTTATATGGATATGTTAGCGCGGATGGGACGCACGGGTATGCTGAAGACCGTAGCCGACGGCTTCCATCCGGGAAGCGAAGTGGCGAATATGTCGGTAATGGGATATGACCTCCCTACGGTGTACGAAGGGCGTGGTGTATTGGAAGCCGCAAGCATCGGAGTCGATTTGGCTCCCGATGACATGGCGATGCGTTGCAACTTGGTCTGTGTTGAAGGGGATATGTTGAAGAATCACTCGGCAGGACATATCACCACCGAAGAAGCGGATGTACTGATTCATTTCTTGGAAGAACGTTTGGGCAATGACCGCATCCATTTCTATACTGGCGTGCAATACCGCCACTTGTTGGTGGTGAAAGGCGGGAACAAGCACGTGGCTTGTGTGCCTCCGCACGACATTCCGTTGCAACCTTTCCGTTCGAATTTAGTAAAGGCATTGGTTCCCGAAGCGCAAGAAACCGCCGATTTATTGAACGGTTTGATTTTGAAGTCGCAAGAATTATTGGCGGAACATCCGCTTAATCTGAAACGGGTGAGCGAAGGTAAAGATCCGGCTAACAGCATTTGGCCCTGGAGTCCCGGTTATCGCCCGAAGATGGAGGCTTTATCGAATAAGTACCCTGCTATCCGCAAAGGTTCGGTGATTACGGCGGTCGACCTTATCCGAGGCATCGGACGCTATGCCGGATTGCGTTGCATCGATGTAGAAGGCGCTACGGGACTTTATACCACCAATTACGAAGGCAAGGCGCAAGCCGCCATTGATGCCTTGAAGACCGATGATTTTGTATATCTGCATATCGAGGCGAGCGATGAAGCAGGACACGAAGGCGATATCCCCTTGAAGCTAAAGACCATCGAATACTTAGACCAGCGTGCCATAAAGCCCATTTGGGAAGCGGTGAAGGACTGGGACGAGCCGGTGGCGATAGCCGTGCTTCCCGATCATCCGACTCCTTGCGAGCTTCGCACGCATACGGCAGAGCCGATACCGTTCCTCATTTATTATCCGGGCATCGAGCCGGACGAGGTACAGGCATACGATGAGGTATCGTGCCAAAAGGGCGGATATGGTATGTTAGAGAAAGACGAGTTTATGAATCTATTTATGAATCAATAATCAAACGCAGAGACGCAAAAACGCAAAGTATTTATTTTAGAGTAAGCAAAGTACGCTAAGACGTTTGCTTTTACTCTGTGTGCTTTGCCTTCTCTTAAAAAATTATCCTTTGCGCTTTTGCGCCTCTGCGTTAGTTTAAATCGTAATCAATAACAATATGAAATATTACAGTACGAATAAGCAGGCTTCCGATGCTACTTTAGAAGAAGCCGTAGTACGCGGGCTGGCTGGCGATAAAGGTCTTTATATGCCCCGCGAAATCAAACCTTTGCCCGCATCGTTTTACGAGGAGATAGAAAACCTTTCGTTTCAGGAGATAGCCTACCGCGTGGCGGATGCTTTCTTCGGCGAAGATGTGCCCGCAGATGTGTTGAAGCAAATTGTGTACGACACCTTGAGTTTCGATACTCCAGTGGTGAAGGTGAAGGATAACATCTATTCATTGGAACTTTTCCACGGACCCACGTTGGCATTCAAGGATGTGGGCGGACGCTTTATGGCGCGCCTCTTGGGCTATTTCATCCGCAAGGAAGGAAAGAAGCAGGTCAATGTGTTGGTCGCTACTTCGGGTGATACGGGAAGCGCAGTGGCAAATGGTTTCCTCGGTGTGGAAGGCATCCATGTGTATGTGCTTTATCCGAAGGGAAAAGTGAGCGAGATACAAGAGAAGCAATTCACCACTTTGGGGCGGAATATCACCGCTATTGAAGTGGACGGCACGTTCGACGATTGCCAGGCGTTGGTGAAGAATGCCTTCATGGACGAAGAACTGAAAGCGCACATGCAACTCACTTCGGCTAACTCTATTAATGTGGCGCGCTTTTTGCCTCAGGCGTTCTATTATTTCTATGCTTATGCTCAGATGAAGAAGTTGGGCAAGGCAGATAATCTGGTTATCTGTGTGCCCAGCGGGAATTTCGGGAACATCACCGCAGGACTTTTCGGCAAGCGGATGGGACTTCCCGTCAAGCGTTTCATTGCAGCCAATAACCGCAACGATATTTTCTACCAGTATCTGAAGACCGGCGTGTACACTCCCCGTCCTTCAATAGCTACTATTGCCAATGCCATGGACGTAGGAGATCCCAGCAATTTCGCCCGCATCCTTGACCTATACGGAGGGAGTCATGAAGCTATTTCGAGTGAAATCAGCGGTGAGACTTATACTGACGAGCAAATCCGCGAGACGGTGCAGAAAGCATACGAAGAGACCGGTTATCTGCTCGACCCTCATGGAGCGTGTGGTTATCGTGCGTTGGCTGAAGGCCTGAAGCCGGGTGAAACGGGCGTGTTCCTCGAAACGGCTCATCCCGCCAAGTTCTTGCAAACGGTAGAATCTATCATCGGCACTCAGGTAAGCATCCCTGAAAAACTTCAAGCATTTATGCGCGGCACGAAGCAAAGCATACCGATGTCGAAAGACTTCACTTCGTTTAAAGCGTATTTAATGAAGCTATAATTTGGTATAAATCATTGTTTGAGTGATGAAAAAGAAGAGGCTGTCTCAAAATGAAAGCTTATTTCTATTTTGAGACAGCCTCTTCTTAATTATTTGCTATTTTTCGATTCGGAACCAGTCGATGTCTGCCCATCCTCCGTCATTGGTTACGATAGCGGGGCGGGTACAGAAAGTACCGATTTTGGCACCTATCCATTTGCCTTCTTTTACTTGGAACGGTTTGCCTAGTTTTTGGAATTTCTTTCCGTTCGTGCTATAACTCATTTGGCACATTACGACAAGGTCATGTCCGCCTTCGCTTTTGCTGATTTTTTCACCAGTAGAAGTGATTTCAGCACGTAAGTATATTTCGTTTTCTTTTAAAGGTATAGTAGCATTGACGGTTTCCGTTCCTCCACGGTCTGCCTTTTTGCATTCTACTTGCGAGAGCACCAATCCGTTTTCCGTATTTTCAAGAATGAGCCCGGCATAGTCCATACCCATAACCACCAGCCCAGTGCGTTCGCCTTTGTATTTGGCGATAGGAGCAAACTTCAGTTTCATGGTTGCCTTGAAACTTGGAGCAGGGAACTTTTGAAGCAACATATTGGGAACATCCCACAGACTCTTGTAGTTTTCTATTACCGGATAAGAATAGAGGCGCAAGTGTCCGTGTTCTGCATCGCAGAAATGCCATTTATCGTTGATATTTGCATTCCATTGCCATTGCAAGCCAAGAATATTGGTATTGAACTCATCACTTTCTTGCGGAGTGCAAACCGGGTAGGTCTTTCCCACGTTCGGCTTTTTCCATGTCAATACAGGGTCGCCACATCCGTCTCCGTCTTTATCTTCACCGATAACGGGCCAATCGTTTACCCATTTCATAGGCTGGAGATGAACCAAACGTCCGGCGGCACCTACATCTTGGAAATGCATAAACCAATCTTCGCCCGAAGGAGTATCTACCCATCCGCCTTGGTGAGGCCCGTTAACAGGGCTATCGCCTTGCGCCATTACGGTGCGCCATTCGTATGGACCATATACGTTTTTCGAACGAGCTACCACTTGCCAACCGGTAGGCACTCCTCCAGCAGGGAAGAACATGTAATAATATCCGTTTCGTTTATAGAACTTAGGACCTTCGCAAGTTTCGTGAGCTTCGTGTCCGTCGAATACGATACGTGAGGGACTTATCGTGCGGGTAGCATCGGCACTTAATTCACACACGGCAATGACACTTTTCAGTCCGGCACGGCTTCCGGCGTATGCATGTGCCAAATAGACCCGTCCGTCTTCATCCCAAAGCGGAGTTGTATCGATGATTCCCTTTGCGGCTTTCACCAATACAGGTTCGCTCCATGGACCTTTCACGTCTTTGGCTTTCACCATAAAAATGCCTTGGTCGGGGTCACCCCAAAAGATGTAGAACTCACCGTTATGATGACGGATGCAAGGAGCCCATACACGATTCCCATGTTGAGGAGTTGTATCAGAAACAGGAGGTAATGAGTGAGGTATCGCAGCACCTACAATACTCCAGTTTACAAGGTCTTTCGAGTGAAGCACTTGAAGTCCGGGCAAACATCCGAAGCTGGATGAAGTGAGATAATAATCTTCACCTACGCGGATAACGTCAGGGTCGGAATAGTCGGCATAAAGTACGGGATTCTTATACGTCCCGTCTCCTTGATCTGCCACCCATACTTTCGATACATAATTGTCTTGAGCTTGTAGCGTAGGAAGCATACAACTTCCTAACAGAATTGAGAGTAAAATCGTTTTCATGGATTTATTTTTTTTGATTATTCGATTATTTGTATTTTAATAGGCTGTTCCAAATATTTCTTCCATTCCTGTACATAAGCGAACCATTTTTCTTTGGTGGGATATCCAAAAGTCTCTTTACACGAAGTGAATGTCGTATAATAGCGGAATGAACTTTGTCCGGGGGCACTTACGGTATAGAGGAAATTTTCTTTATCAGCGGTTTCTTTTATCACCAGTTTCTTAGGGATATAAGTGGCAAGTCCTACGGTCTCTTTTTTATATTTAACGGTGTCGTTTACGGGCCAATCTGTTCCCCAACTAGCCACGAGGCCTTCATGGTCCGAAAACATATCAGCATGTCCGGTAATGTTTTGCACACCGGTGGCAAATACTTCATCCGTAAGCGGAGCATCGAAAATCACATCCACCTGTGCATTACGGTGTCCGGCATACAGGGTATAGCGGTTTATCATGTTCAATTCTTTGCCTTGGTATTGCCAGCCTTTTACTTCGGCATCTACTACAGTACGTATAGGTCCGTTGGCAAGAATCCGTTGCCCACGGATGGCTACGGGTTGAATCATCGTGGTCTGTGTGCCATTCCAGCCCCGAAGTGCTCCGGATCCGCAACTATTATTTACTTTAATGACATCATCGCCAAAGCCTTGCTTCAGTTGCTTATCGGTGGGATAGAATTGGCTTTCTTCGATTTCCAGCCCTTTATGGAATTTGCCGTAAAGATCGGTGGTTTGCTTTTCATTGAAGTAAATGCGGTATGCCACTAATTCACTTTCAAAAGCTACGCCGTGGTGATGTTGTATATTATAGGTGTTGGCATTTCCGTCAGCATAGATAGCATACCCTTTGGCGTATTTATTTTTCTTGGAAGTACGGAAAAGCATTTCAGCATAAACACGTGCGGGATATTTCTTATCGCTCTTTTGGGGAGAGAGGGTAACGGTAAGCGTTTTCTTGCTTTTTGCAGGCATGTTGATAACGAATGCCAATTCATCGGCACGGGTATCGCCGTTCATATCATCCAGTTGGGACGGCACTTCTGAAGTGCCGTCGGATACGAAGGCTGATTTTACCGTAAAATCTGTTTTTAAGGTATGCAAGTCTATTACGACGGGTTCATCGGTTTTCTCTATTAGCCAAGGGTTTTCTATAATAACCTGTATTTTTTTTCCTATATTGTTTTGGGCAAAAGCGGAAAAACTTCCCGCCAGTAATGCCAGACAGAGGGTCGTAAATGTTTTCATGATAGTAAGATTGTATATAATGCAAAGGACGCAGAATACATTGAGTTATTATCCCTATAATATCCTGTGTCCTTTGAAATAGTTTGATTATTTATACGCTCGAACTGACAAATTTACTCAATTGTTAGGTTAGAATTTATATGATTCGGTTTTGTTTCCGATTTTAGCATATTTCTTGTTTCCTATGGTAATATTGGTTACACCCATCATTTTCAAGTTATTTTCTCCTTTCGTAGTAATAACTTTCACATTTTTCAGAGTCGCATTTTCGGCACGGTTTAAGGTTACACCGTCCTTTGCATCGGAAATCGTTACGTTTTCAAGGAAAATGTTTTTGATAGGCATTTCGGGGAGTCCGTTGAAAAGTATGGCACGTCCCACATTTTTTGCGGTAACATTCTTGATGAATATATCACGGAAAGCCGGAGTCTCTTCGGTAACAGGCGGAACGGCTTCTTCTTTCGGTGCGCCCGGAGCATCTCCTTCACCCGGTGCATTTCCACCATAGAACAAGTCGAAGATGAGGGCTTCGTTCGGGATGTTAATCATATTGATGTTGTTGATGTGAATGTTTTCCACAACTCCACCACGTCCACGTGTACTCTTGAAACGTAAACCTACATCGGTTCCCAAGAACGTACAATTATCTACATAGATATTCTTCACGCCTCCCGACATTTCGCTACCTACCACAAATCCGCCATGTCCGTGAAGCACCACATTGTTACGGATAATGACATTTTGGCAAGGTTCACCGCGCAATCGTCCGCTTTCATCTTTGCCCGATTTGATGCATATACCATCATCTCCGGCATCAAAGCTGCTATCAAGTACCAATACACGGTTGCAAGACTCGATATCGAGGGCATCGCCGTTTTGCGAATACCAAGGATTCGATACACTTATATTATATATGGTAAGGTCTTCGCATGAAAGCGGATGAAGGCACCAGCTGGGTGAATTTTTAAAAGTTACGCCTTCGAGTAATACTTTTTTGCATTTAATGAAACTCAGCAATACAGGGCGGAGCCAGTCTCGGATGCTGTTCCATTCTTCTTCGGTTTCGATGCCTTCGGGTACATTGAATTCTTTGCAAGCATTTGCCCCTTTGATAGACCCTTCGCTGGGATACCAAACATCGCCTTTTTCATTAAGCACCCCGCCCGAAGCGACCAGCTTTTTCCATTGGCTTGAAGTCATTTTCCCTTTTTTTACCGGACGCCAGGTATCACCGTTTCCGTCCATTACGCCTTTACCGGTAATGGCAATGTTTTCAGCCCCGTTGGCAGATACAGGCGATTGGCAACGGCGTGTCTCTAGTCCTTCGAATGAAGTTTTGATAATGGGATATTGTGTATGGTCGGCTGTAAAGAGTACCAATGCATTTTCTTCCAAATGCAAATTAATATTGCTTTTCAGCACAATCGGACCGGTTAGCCACAATCCTGCAGGTACTGTTACGGTTCCTCCTCCTTGTTGCGCAACAGCATCTATCGCTTTGGCAAACGCTTCTGTATTTAATGTAATTCCGTCGGCTATAGCGCCAAATTCGGTAATCGACCGGGTATAGTCGGGGAAAACAGGTTGTTCTACTTTAGCCATTTGAAATGGCAGATTGCTGTACACCTCATTGGAAATAATGGGTGAATTGGCGTTGGCATTTGTTATTCCGCTCCATGCGAGGGCTGCGATTCCTAATGAAAGAATCCATTTCTTTAGTGGGTTAAATTTGCTCATGCTTTTATGGTTTTAAAAATATAGTTGTCATATTATGGAACAATAAAAAAGAGTGTTTCCTTAAGTTCTTATTATCCATGGCTTGCCGATGCTTTTCACAAAGAGTCGGCAAGCCGGATAATAAAGACTTTGTTAACCTAATTTCTAACCTTAATAAAAATAGGAGGAACCCCCTTTTCTTACTTCACAAAAGTAATTGGTTTCATTTAGAATGATGTGAAGATTTTGGCTGAATAGGTGAAAAAAATGTGCTATTTCATCTCTTTTTGTAGAAAAAATGGGCTGGGTATGTAATATCTTATTAATTATAAGGTAAAATTGTCCTCTTTTAATATTTCCTCTATGAAAATGCCTTGATTAACAGAAATGTTTGTATCTTTGCAGTGAATTTATAGTTAAAGACGTATGAGTTATAATTTATTAAAAGGAAAAAAAGGTATTGTTTTCGGTGCGCTGAACGAACAGTCCATCGCATGGAAGGTAGCAGAAAAGGCTGTAGCAGAAGGCGCAACCATAACATTGTCTAATACGCCGGTAGCAGTACGAATGGGAGAAGTCTCAGCATTGGCAGAAAAGCTGAATTGTGAGATTGTCCCGGCAGATGCAACCAGTGTAGAAGACTTGGAAAATGTCTTTAAGCGTTCAATGGAAATATTGGGCGGAAAGATTGATTTCGTATTGCATTCTATTGGGATGTCTCCCAATGTCCGTAAGAAACGTACATACGATGATTTGGATTATGATATGTTGAGCAAGACGCTGGATATTTCAGCTGTTTCGTTCCATAAAATGATTCAGAGTGCCAAAAAACTGAACGCTATCAATGATTACGGTTCAATCGTAGCGTTGAGTTATGTAGCTGCACAACGCACATTCTATGGTTATAATGATATGGCAGATGCAAAAGCGTTGTTGGAATCTATCGCACGTAGCTTCGGTTACATTTATGGACGTGAACACAATGTACGTATCAACACCATTTCCCAATCGCCTACCATGACAACTGCAGGTTCGGGTGTGAAAGGAATGGATAAATTGTTCGACTTTGCCAACCGTATGTCTCCGTTGGGCAATGCTTCTGCAGATGAATGTGCAGATTATTGCATTGTGATGTTCTCTGACTTGACTCGAAAAGTGACAATGCAGAATTTGTATCACGATGGTGGTTTCTCAAGCGTAGGTATGAGTTTGCGTGCAATGGCTACGTATGAGAAAGGATTGGATGAATACAAAGACGCAAACGGAAATATTATCTACGGATAACTCCTAATGATGAAACGCATTATATTCATATTAATAAGTGTCATTGCCCTTGCATCCTGTCGTTCAGATATGCAAGGCGATGACGCTTTGCTTGATAGGGGTATAAAGGTGTTCCGTTACGACCGTTTACAATACGAAGCGACTGCTATGAACAGCATTGCGGCGGTTCAACGAATGAGTTTGGATTGTCCGCAGGCAACCCGTATTTTGATAGAAGACGTGTTGATGTTGGGAAAGGTGGATGACCCGAATATCAACGAACGTATGTGTGCTTATTACACCGATTCGGTCTTGTTCCGTCTGATGCTGGATGCAGAAGAGAAATTCGATGATATGCGTCCGTTGGAAGAAGCGTTGACAGAAGGTTTCAAGAAATTGAAGGAAGAAGTGCCTTCCATTCCGATTCCTTCTATCTATTCGCAGATTTCGGCATTAAATCAGTCAATAGTGGTAGGGGATAGCCTTTTGGGATTTAGCATAGATAAATATATGGGTGAAGATTATCCGCTTTATAAAAAGTATTATTATGCTTATCAACGCCGTTCGATGAAACCAGAACGCATTCTTCCCGATTGTTTTACATTTTACTTGATGAGCCAATATCCGTTCGGATGGGAAAAAGGACACCGTACTTTGTTCGATGTCATTATGCATCAAGGTAAGATTAATTGGGTTGTGCGGAAGATATTGGGCATGAAGTCAAATGCAGAGATGCTGGGCTATACAAAAGAAGAAACAGAATGGTGCAAAAAGAATGAAAAAGCACTGTGGAACTGGATGATAAGCAAAAAGCATTTGGACAGTACCGATCCGATGATTATCAGGGCTTATACGCATCCCGATCCCAATATTATTCTGAAAGGTGAATTGATTCCTCCTGTTGTCGGGATATGGATAGGCATGCAACTTACGGAAAAGTTCATGAAGCAACATCCCGATATAAGTGTTGAAGCTTTGCTGGAGTGTGAGGATTTCAGACATTTGACTCTCGAATAAAGTTTTGTTTAAACGGATTGATGTATGGATACTGCATTATATTTATTGCCGGTTACATTGGGTGATACCGCTATCGAGCGTGTTCTTCCTTCTTATAATAAAGAAATTATTCTGCAAATCAAGCATTTCATTGTAGAGGATGTACGTTCGGCACGGCGTTTCTTGAAAAAGGTTGATAAAAATATCGATATCGATGGGTTGACTTTTTATCCATTGAACAAGCATACTTTACCTGATGTTGTATCCGACTATTTAAAACCTTTGACCGAAGGGCATTCAATGGGAGTTATCTCGGAAGCAGGATGTCCGGCTGTGGCAGACCCCGGAGCTGATGTAGTGGCTATAGCCCAACGCAAGAACTTGAAAGTCGTTCCGTTGGTAGGTCCTTCTTCTATTATTTTATCCGTAATGGGTTCGGGGTTCAATGGGCAAAGTTTTGCTTTTCATGGTTATCTTCCGATTGAACCCTCCGAACGTGTGAAACGTTTAAAAGAACTGGAGCAACGCATTTATAACGAATCCCAAACCCAATTGTTTATCGAAACTCCCTATCGGAACAATAAAATGGCAGAAGATATCTTGAAAACCTGCCGTCCGCAAACCAAGCTTTGCATAGCCGCTAACATTACATGTGAAGGCGAATACATCAAGACCAAAACCGTCCGGGAATGGAAAGGGCATCTGCCCGATTTATCGAAAATTCCTTGTATCTTCCTTATTTATAAATAAGGTGTTTTTCCGCATGATACGAAGAACGTACCAGCGGACCGCTTTCTACGGTGGAGAATCCTTTTTTCTCTCCTGTTTCTTTATACTTTTGGAATTGTTCAGGGGTGATGTATGCCGCTACGGGATAATGTTTCCGGCTGGGTTGGAGGTATTGTCCGATGGTCAAAATCTTACATCCGTGAGCAAGTAAATCGTCCATCACTTGTTCCACTTCTTCCGGTGTTTCCCCTAAGCCGACCATAATGCCCGATTTGGGCGTGATTCCGCTTTCGGCTATCACTTGTATCACTTGCAGGCTTCGTTCGTATGTGGCTGCACTTCGCACCAAAGGCGTGATGCGTCTCACGGTTTCCATATTATGTGAAATAATGTCGGGACGAGTTTCGGTAATGAGCCGGATAAGTTCGGTACGTTCTTGGAAATCAGGAATAAGCGTTTCAAGGGTGGTATTAGGATTCATCTTCTTGATGCACCGGATTGTTTCAGCCCAATGTGAGGCTCCTAAGTCGGGCAAGTCATCTCTGTCGACTGAAGTAATAACGGCATGGTCTAATTTCATCAAGCGGATAGATTCAGCTACGTGCCGAGGCTCTTCCGGATCAAGCGGAAGCGGTTTTCCGCTTTGTGTATTGCAGAACTTGCATGAACGGGTACAGATAGCTCCGCCAATCATAAAAGTAGCTGTCCCTTTTCCCCAGCATTCACCCAAGTTCGGGCATCGCCCGCTGGAGCAGATGGTATGGAGTTTGTGCGTGTCTACAATGCGTTTGGTATCAGCATAGCGGGCATTTGCACCGATTTGTATTTTGAGCCATTCCGGTTTTCTGATGTGTTCCATGGTATATGATTTTATTTTGAAACGCAGATTTTCGCAGATTTCCGCGGATAAAATTAATAAAAAAATAATCTGCGCAAATCTGCGTTAATCTGCGTTTTTGTATATTACAGGTTTTCGATAAAGAAATTTGCCACGCGGTTCATCAGGTGTGTGCGGGTGTTTCCTCCCGAAATGCCATGATTGCGGTTGGTATAGATTTGCATATCAAACTGGATGCCCGCTTGAACCAATGCTTCGCTATATTCGGCGCAATTCTGATAGTGTACGTTATCATCTGCAGTGCCGTGTATCAAAAGCAGGTTTCCGTGGAGTTTCGGCGCACGGAGAATGGCTGAACCAGCCCGGTATCCGTCACCGTTTTCTTTCGGGGTGCGCATGAAGCGTTCGGTATATACCGTATCGTAGAAATGCCAATCACTGGGAGCGGCTATGGCTACACCGGCTTTAAATGCCGGAGTACCTTCGCTCATCGACATCAATGTGGTATATCCTCCGTAGCTCCAGCCCCAGATACCGATGCGGTTGGCGTCTACATAAGGCAAAGTGCCAAGATAACGAGCCGTTTCCACTTGGTCGTGCGATTCTTTTACGCCGAGGAAAAGATACGTACATTTCTCGAATGCGGCTCCGCGTCCGCCCGTACCACGTCCGTCCACGCATACGCTGATATATCCTTTCTCTGCCATATAAGCCTCGAACATACCTCCGTCGCTAAAGCTTCCGATACCCCATTGGTCTAATACTTGTTGCGAACCGGGACCACTGTATTGGTGCATGATGACCGGATACTTCTTGTTCGGGTCGAAATTGGCAGGTTTCATCATCCAGCCGTTCAATTCTACTCCTTCGGTAGTGCGGAAGGTGAAGAACTCTTTCGTGGGCATATTCAATGTCGCGAGTTGCCCTTTCAGTTTGCTATTATCCAATAAGGTGGTCAGTTCCCGTCCCCGGTTATCGTTAATCGTGATAAGGGTCGGGGTGTCTTTGCTGGAGTATTTATTGATGTAGTAAGT
The DNA here is from genome assembly GCF_002161765.1 of Bacteroides sp. An322. Classification (GTDB taxonomy): domain Bacteria; phylum Bacteroidota; class Bacteroidia; order Bacteroidales; family Bacteroidaceae; genus Phocaeicola; species Phocaeicola merdavium. Next base: position 62,706 of record NZ_NFIN01000010.1, read on the forward strand.
CAGGTCGGTATTGAAGATAGCGGTATTGGTTCCCGTACGGGTGGAAAGTTTCGTTTTCTTTCCCTTGCGGTCTATCTTGTAAACAGCGCTCCGGAGCGGGCTTTCTTCGTTGCTGGTATAATAGAACACGTTGCTCTTTTGGTCCCAGCCCAAGAAGTCTTTTACTTCAAATTCGCCTTTGGTCACTTGGCGCACCAAATTTCCGCCGATAGTATATAAATAAAGGTGATTATATCCGTCCCGTTCGCTCATCAGCACGATGTTTTCGGGATAAAAGCGGATGTTGCTATAGGTTTGTTCCTTGACGTATTGTTCCGATTCGTCACGGATGATGCTTTTGCAAACCGCACTCCGCGGATTTGCCATATACACGTTAAACCGGTTCTGATGACGGTTCAAGGTCATAATGGCAAGCTGGTCGGGATTAGAGGTAAACTTGATGCGGGGGATATAGCCGTCTTTATCAAGCGGAAGGTCCATTTGACGGGTCACGCGGCTTTTGATATCAAACGTATGTACGGTTACTTTCGAATTGACTTCGCCCGACTTCGGATATTTATAAGTATAGACACCTGGATAAGTGGCGTAATCCGTGCGCTCGGGTGCCATTCCTTTATACCAAGGGAAGCTGAACATCGGCACTTCGCTTTCGTCGAAACGGATGTAGGCAATCATTTTGCTATCGGCACTGAAATCAAAGGCACGGTTGAAGCCGAATTCTTCTTCATATACCCAATCGGGAATGCCGTTCAACACCTTGTTGTATTCTCCGTCCTTAGTGACTTGCGATTCGCTATTGCCAAAGAGCAATTTTACAAGGAAGATGTTATTGTCGCGCACAAAAGCGATTTGGAATCCGTCGGGCGAGAAGAGGGGCACTTGTTGCGGTCCGTTCTTCGAGAGCGGTTCCAAGGTGTTGTTTCTCACATTATAAATATAATATTCCGCCGTGAACGAACGCCGGTAAATGGGTTTCGTCTCGGTTTGGATGAGAATCAATTTCTCGTCGGGCGACATGATGTAATCATCGAATGTCTTGATAGGGCAATCGCGTGCGGTTTCTACATCGAAGATAGCTTCTATCTCCTTTCCGGTCTTGAACGAATATTTCACAATCCGTTTCCGGTCGGCACTGATTTGCGTGTAATGTTCTCCGTCCAGCATCGGTTTAATGCCATAAATGTTTTGCGGGCGGTATGTTCCGTTTGCCACATCTTGAAGCGTCACGTTTTGTTGTGCAAAAGCGCACACAAACGCCAAGAGCATGCAGCTTAAAGCGATAAGTTTTTTCATTGTCGTGATAGTTATGTTGTAGTTTATCTTATTTTTTATAAGTTGACCATACAAAGGTAATACATAATTGCAGGATTCGCAATATTAGCCGAGTATTTTCTTCGAATGCATCACGGCTCTTCAAGCTCTTCACACTTTGCTTTATCTGCCATAATGACTGTTTTCTTCTGCCAAAAATGCATACGGCTTTATCGGTCAACGAAGCCGTATGCATCCGTTGATGAAGCCTGCTTCGTTGGCATTCGGAGCTAAGTGCGTTTGGGAGTTTGGCTTTATGTCCTAGAAGCCTTTTCTTGTTCTTGTGGAATCAGAATTTTAGATGTCATTCCTCTTTTCTCCATGTTTTGGGGACTAGCTATTTAGATTTTTTAGGAAATTCACGGAAAACAATTTTTTGTTTTTATCTGAATAGTCGCGTTTTTTGTTCGTTTAGTATCATGTATAGTACTTTTGGTACATGTGTTCTGATAACCCGTTTTCTTATTAGTGAAAATTATTTTAATATTGCAGAAAATATGATTAAGCAGAACGTTATTTTCACACGATTGGAATTGCTCTTTTGTTGTCATATTTGATGTTTTTTTATTATAGATAAAAGATGAAAGGCTTCACATAATTGTGAGAACTCCTAGCCTAATTTGTATAACCTCATTCGCTTTGTGGAGTTGGCGTATGAAAAAACTTAAACGAGTATGCAGAAAATAGTAAAAAGCGCACTTTCTTTTGTTGTGTTTGCATTGACATTTGTGGGCAGTGCTATGGGACAAACTCAATTTGATCAAGCTCAAGCCCGTATCATTGAGCCGAAGCAAGATGTATTTATTAAACCTTTGGTTGCAGAAATTGAAATTATGGAAAAGCAACAACGTCAGAATTATGGTCCTTATGAATACCCTATTAAATCTGTAGAAACGTTAACTTTTGATGAATTGGAAAATATTAAAAAGCTTGCTCTTCATCAAGCAACAGTAGAAGCAAAAGGAGACATTATTGTGGCTGCTACATTCAGAGCTTATTCTGATGAAAAAGGAAAACATGTGATTGTTGAGATTTCAGGATTTCCAGGGAAATATGTAAATTTCCGTACTGCTAGAAAAGAAGACGGTGATTATGAGTGGATTACTACAGTTTATCCTTATGCTGACCGTATTAATACAACAGGCAAAACCAAAGCTTTAGAGAATCAATAATATAAAGTTATAGTAAACATTAAAAAACAGACAAAGATGAAAAAGTTATTTCTATTGTTGCTTGTAGCATTTACATGTGTTGCGGCAAATGCTCAGTTAGTAACTAGTACTACTGTTACCAAACAAAAGAAAGCACCAAGTAATTCAGGCATGTTCCTGGAAGTCGGAGTTGGTAAATTAGGAGCCGATTGGGAAGGAGACGGTGTTGCTATGGATTTAGGTTTAGGATATCGTTATGGCTTTTCACAATATCTAGCATGGGATATCCTTAAAGTAAAAGCTATGGCTGAATTAAGTAACTTTAGTGAAAGTATTACACCGCAAGTGATGACTGGAATCCGTGGTACATCACCTGAACTGTTCGCTAATATGACAGCTTTTGCTAGTTTTAGTTTGGGTTATGGACGTGAAATCGATATAGAAGACGGTGGCTTCTGTTATGAAATACAAGTTGGTTTGAACATCACACCGAAATTTAATGTAGGTTTTGTGTATGATAGCCAAAAATTAAGCGATTGGGATGCAAACCTCAGCTTGGCAGGCTTACGTTTAGGAGTAAGATTCTAAGTAATATAGAATTTATATTGAGAAGGATTGGTTGTTCAGACGTAGCCAATCCTTCTTTTTTAATAATAAAATTTGCGACGAAAGAATATGAAGAGAAATTTATGGATGTTCATTCTTGTTGTTTGTACAACTGTATCTGGAGTTTCGGCACAAAGTTTAAAGAACCGTGTAAAAAAATTATTGGGTAAAGACAAAAGTGAATTGGCACTTAATGCAAGCGTTCTTCCAAGTCCGTATGTTAATATAGATAATAAGATTACATTGGCAGATACACTTGATTTTAATGCTATTGCCGAAGAGACTATTTTCATAAATGCATTGTCTTATACCATTAAACAAGGCGAAAAAGGGAAAAGCAACATTGAAGCATTAAATGTATCAAATAAAAGTTTTCAAGTAATAATGCAGAGTAGTCTTGCTCTTGAAGATGAAAAAGCTTCCAGCTATACATGTCAGTTAAAGTTCTTAATTAGAAGTAATAAGTTGATTGTTTGTGTAGATAGTATAAGTGTTGTAGCACCTACGTTATTTGGAGAAATGAAGAGCACTGCATTTGAAAATCTTAATATGCAAAAAGAAAAGTCGTTGCAGCAAATGCAGGAATTTACTTCTGTATATCAAGGATTTGCAGAAGGAATGATTGAGTATGTCGCTCAGGAAAAGCCACAATCGGTAACGCATTGGGATGAAATTGAGGCAGGTAAAGTCGTACAAGGAATGAACGAAACTGAATGCTTGCTTTGTGCTGGTGCTCCTAAATATGTACGCCAAAGTGGAGTAAAAACAAGATGGATGATGGAAGGTAATGCCACTATCATTTTTGAAGATGGAAAAGTGGTTTCCATTATCCGGTAAAGATTTAGAATATAACAGCATTATGATTTGATTTACCGCAGAGTGTACAAAGTCCCATGAAAAGAGATAAGTTATTTGCAGGGTAAATACTTTGTAACACTTTGTGGTGAAATCTAAATGTGGTTAGGCGCTCCGTTTTCAAATACAAAAATCTGTGTAGGGATAGTGTCTTGCAAGTGGCTTTTTATTAACTTTGCTCCCAGAAACCGGAATTTATCTTTTCAGTAATGAGAAAACAATTGGAAGAAAACAAGGGCGTGCCTGCCTCGTTGCTTTGGACGCTCGCTATCATTGCGGGCGTATCGGTGGCAAACCTCTATTATAACCAGCCTCTGCTGAACCGCATTAGCGAAGACCTGCACGTATCAGAGTTTACCGCAAACCTTATCCCAATGGTGACCCAGATAGGCTATGCCGCGGGATTGTTATTTATTATCCCCTTGGGCGATTTGTATAAGCGGAGAAACATCATTGTCATTTGCTTCTTGCTGCTTTCGGTATCGCTTTTCGGTATCGCCGTTGCCCGAAACATTCATTTCGTCCTGCTTGCTTCGCTCATTACCGGCATCTGCTCCGTCATGCCTCAAATCTTTATCCCGATAGCTGCCCAGTTTTCCCGTCCCGAACGGAAGGCGCAAAACGTGGGTTTGCTCATCAGCGGACTATTGACGGGGATTTTAGGCTCGCGTGTCGTAAGCGGCATTGTCGGTGAATACTGGGGCTGGCGCACCATTTTCTATATCGCTTCCGCCTTGATGTTAGTGTGTATTTTCGTGATACTTCGTTTGCTTCCGGATATGCCGCTTAATTTTAAAGGCTCGTATTTCGGACTGATGAAATCCGTCTTTACCCTTGTGCGCCGGAACGCGACTCTTCGGTTAGTGTCTTTCCGTGCCGGACTTTGCTTCGGATGCTTCCTTACCTTGTGGGCTTGCCTTGCCTTCAAGATGAGCGGTGCGCCTTTCTATGCGGGAAACAACATCATCGGGATGTTGGGTTTATGCGGGATAGCCGGAGCCTTGACCGCTTCTTTTGTAGGGAAATACGTCCACCGCTTCGGAGTAAGGAGTTTCAACTTCATCGGATGCGGCATCATGATACTGGCATGGTGTGCCCTCTATTTCTTTCAAAACAGTTATGCAGGCATCGTTGCCGGAATCATTTTGATAGACATCGGCATGCAATGCATCCAAATAAGCAATCAAACCTGTGCCTTGTCTTTAGAACCTCATGCCTCGAACCGGGTGAACACCATTTTTATGACTACCTACTTCATCGGAGGAGCTTTCGGGACATTCCTTGCAGGGACTGCTTGGCACCATGCCGGATGGGGAGGAGTGGCTTTAGCCGGCATTGCTCTTGCAGGCACTTCTTTGCTTATTACGCTTTTCGCTAAACATTAACACCTTTATTATATCCGCCATGAAAACAAAACCGATATACGCAAAAGACTGGTTGCAGATTCATCCTTATACCGCTATCCAGCCCTCGGACACTTATTTCATCGAGCTTTCCAACCGGCTTTTTAAGACATGTGCGTTGCCTGAACTTCCGGAAGCGTTCCGCAAGAAATTAGCACTCTATGCTTCTGCTTATTTAGAAGACCAGCTATCCGGATTAGGACTTTGGCAAGCTTTCACGGCTGAACATCAACGTCTTTATGGTTTCCGCCTTCCGTTCTATCCGGCTGGTTCCGGTTATTATCCGGACGAAGTGAACGAAGCAGACCTCCGTTTCCTGATTTGGAATGCTTGGCAGAAGTCGGGGCTTGTGCCTCATTATCTGTCTCCGTATGCGACTCAAGTATCTGAATTGGCATCTGCGTTTTACGCGTTATTGGATAAGGCATACGAGGAAGCTCCCGAAAATGAAATTCTGACCGGATATTTTGACGCGTTCAAAGATGAGAAAGATGCGGAACATAAGTTAGCATGGCTTTTCGGGCATACTTATCTGACCGAACCTTCGATGTACCCTTATATCGCCCGTGTCACTTCTTCCGACCGGTTTATCATGCCCACCGGTCCGTTGGCTCTTTTCCTTTACGAATGGATAGACCGATTGTCCGGAAAGCCTTGCTGGAAAAAGATTAAAGGATTGTATCTGGAAGAACCCGAACTCCCTCAACAGCTCATTGAGACAAACCAAACGATTTACCGGAACTTTACGGAAGGCACGGGAGGGAAGTGCATTGTCTACTTGAATGGATATGAAGAGCTTAAAAGTTTTTTGGTTAACGTCCTCAAATGGCAAGACGATGAAAGCCATACTCTGCCTCAGATGAAGGCGCATCGCAATTTCATTCTGATGAGCAATCCGAAGAAAGGGATTTTGTTGGCAAAAGACATCTGTGAATACATAGCGGATAAAGAGAACCCGATGTACGACCGTGAAAAAGCGCAGGCAAATGCCTTCCGACTTCTGACCGAAGAAACCCTTTGCCCGCCCGACTTGCTTACCTATTGTATCGAAAACAGCTTGCTTCCCGATGCTTCTATCCCAGAAGAAGCGGATAATGCTTTTGTGCAAAAGAACATGGATTTCATTGCCCGCCATGCCTTGCTTTATTATTATCGAGGGGATTGAATTCAGAATAAGGTTGTTTTTTGATAGTGTGTATGCCGCTCTCATGTGGGGATATCCGTGGTTGAAACGGGTGTTTGGAAAGTAATTCTTTCATCTATTTCGCCTAACAATAATTTTAATAATTGCCCTCAAAAAGTAATGTATACTGCATTCGCCAAGCAAGATAACTGCTATGACGGTTTTATATATCTTAGATGGCGGATGCAGTATATATTACTTTATAGGGAGAAAGTTTATTTATAATTCTGAACTTTTGTCTGCAGTTCATCATAGATGTTTTTACATTCTTGCTCTTTCAATCCCGCTTTTGCCGCTACGGCAAAAAGGTCTTCCTCTGTGGGTTCTATCTTGTCATTAATTGAAGTCGTGCGAAAACCGTTAATGCCGTCGCTGGGCAGTAGGTCGTATGCTGGGGCGAAATGCCAGTCACCGTCACGGTAAATGAAAGCAAAGTTCTTGGCATGGTCGTCTTTGTTGTCTATCAGATAATTGAACACCATCAAGCGGTAAACTTTCCACATCTCGGCTACATTATAACTTAACATGGCGCAAATCTGGAAAATGTGCGTATAGTCTATGCTGGGCAAGCGATAATCGGCACCGATAAGACCGGCTACACTGACTACGTGCAATTTGCCGTTTGATGTTCGGTCGAATCGTTCTACTCCGAAATACTTGTCCTCAAAGAGCCGTGTATCCGGCATTTCGATTCCACACTCTTTGGCAAGAAGCGAGTAACGGTATTCGTCTATACCGATATGTTGCGGATCTCTTTTTGCGCGAAACTTTACCAGCCATTCCTTGTCATTGTACCGGACAAAAATTTTAGGTCGTGCTCCTCCAGGCGAACCGCCCCGGTATTGAAATTCCTCGATGCCTTCACCCGTATAATCATCGCTGTCCAATATCTGTTCAGCTTCTAAAGCAAGCTTCTCGAAATCGGCATAATCCTGCCGTGTCACTACACTATAGTCCGGACGGAATTCCAATGCGCCACGTCCTGTTGAACCAACCAGTGCAAGGCGGTCTAATAAAGTTAATGCCGGAAGGCTGACACCTTTTTGTTGCAAATAGCGGTCTAATATGAGCAAGCCCCATCCATCGGGCAAGCAATCGTCGAAAACGCCGAATCCTCCTTCAAACGGGCGTGGCTTGGCTATAAAGACACCGCTTTGCAATGGCAATTCAAACGGAGAGATGGAAAAGCCTGTGCGAAGCCATTCAGGCGAATACTCGAAGGCACACAATCGTTCTTTAGTCAGAGCTAAACGCCCGACAGGCTGATTGTCGTATATTACTTTTATTTGCTTGATATTATTCATTCTTCTTTCCTCGTTTGCGGGTAACGTTTTGTTCATTTAATACATCGTCCAGCGATTGGTATTGCTTTTGCGCGAAGAGAGCGTCGAAGTCGGATAGTGCATTCAAGGCAAATCCTATCTGAAGCAATCCCTCTAGGGATATTTCTCCTGTTTGCTCAAACCTGCGGTACGTAGCAAACTTTATTCCGGCTCTTGCGGCGATTCCTTCTTGGGTTAAATTCAGCTCCAACCTTCGTGCTTTTACTTTTGCCGCAATTTGTTTGGCAATCTCGTTGGGCGTAGAGATGTTAAGTGCTATTATATTATTCATAAGGCTTGTGTTTTGCGGATAATGAATAAAATATTATTCTTTACAAAGATACTAATTAGATTTGAAAGCGAAGTATCTTTGACGTTTTTTTTGGTTCTCCGTGTGCTTTGCTTTCTCTAAAATAATGCTCTGCGCTTTTGCGTCTCTGCGTTTATAGTTTATTTCACTGGGAAGTACAAGGTGAACTCGGTGAAATCGCCTTCGATGCTGGTGACGAACACTTTTCCTTCGTGGGCATTCATCACTTGCTGCACGAAGTTCAGCCCTAAGCCGAAGCCTGAGGCTTTCTTCCGGTCTTTCTTTCGTCCGGCTGCGGCACGCTCGTATTTGTTGAAGATGGTGCGCTGGTCGGCTTCCGAGATGCCTAAGCCGTTGTCGTGTATCTTGACGAGGGTGTATCTCTCGTTCAGTTCCGAAGCGATGCGGATGTCTACGCCGCTTTCTTTGGAATACTTGATGGCATTGTCGATGAGGTTGCTCAGTACTTCTTCTAAGTATTCCTTGTCGGCATAGACCGACGGGGCTTGCAGGCTGAGGGTGAAGCGGACGGGCTTTTGCGCCTTGGCGGTAAACTTTGCGGTGAGTTTCTCTATCACCGGTGCCAAGGGCACGTCTTCGCGGAACATTTCTAACTTATGGCTTTCTAATTTCGAGAGGGTCAGCACTTTGTTGGTGAGGGTGAGCAGGTGGTCCACTTCGCTTTCGGCTATGGAGAAGTAGCGTTCTTTCAGGTCGGGTTTGCCGTCCAGCCTTCCGCTATGCAGGAAGCTGAGCGTGGTGAAGATGGTGCTGAGCGGTGTCTTCATGTCGTGTATCATGGCGTAGGTGAAGTCTTCTCGTATCTGGAAAATCTTGTTCATCTGCGCGATGATGCGGATTTGGTAGATGATGCAGGCGATGACAAAAGACAGGATAATCAGTGTGGAAAAAATCAAGAACCCCATACGCTCAAAAAAAACTTTATGTGGATTTGTTAAAATAAGCTGTATGCCTAAAGATTTGTTTATTCTGATTGGTATAATTGAGGTCTTGAGACTACCTATCGTGGGTATTGTTTTTTGTTGACTTTTCTGAAATATTTCGTTTTCGTTATAGGGATTGACAACACAAACTACATATTGGCTTTTGAGATTTCTTTTGCATAAATGTAAATTAACTAATGAATCAATTTCATTTAAAGAATACCGAATACCTAATTTAGTAATTCCTTCATAGATATAGGTGTTTATAGGTAAAGAATCATTTGGGGCTCCTCCTCCGATTATAGTGCCTTCTGGAACTTTTTTAGATATTAAATTAGCTTCTTCATATAACGCTGCATCCAAAATGGAGGTACATTCTTTTTGGATGTCATTTTTAATTAGAGTATATACATTATACAGCCATACCGTCTGCAAAGCCAATGCCCCGATAAGCCCTAAGAAGGTCAATGCGCTTAATCCGATGAACCGCCGGCTCTTTTTATCGGCGAAAAACTCTGTTATCTTTTTCTTGTCCATAGTCTGTAATGTTTCTTGCGGGCAAAGATACGATTATCTTCGGAAGCGGGAAACAAAATTTCTCGTTAACCTAAAGATAACATAGCGATAACATAACGTGTGAGGACGGATGCTTATCTTTGCGTCAGTAAAACTTAAAGAAAAAAGAAATATGAAATCGAAGAATTTGAATCGTGTGCAAATGTTTATCCTTTTTGGAGTGGTGTATTTGTTTGTCAAGTGCGGTTATCGTCCGATGAAACAATGGTTGATAGACGGTTATGTAGATTGGAATGCTTATTCTTTCGGATATACGTTCGGGTCGGCTTTTTGCACGCTTGCGGTTTTAGGTGTTGCGTATGCCGCTATCATGTGGGGATATCCATGGTTGAAACGGATGTTGGGTAAAGCATCTGAGGATGTAAAAGGATGATTTCATTAGTGTGGAGCTAATGTTTGGATATTACGTCAGGTTGCGCTTGCGGAGCGGAGGCAGGTTGTTGAAGGAACTGGGTATCGTGAGGAGCATGTTGTTGGTGGGATTACTTGCTTTTGCCGTGGCAATATTGTGCAAGGTGGAGGCAAGCTGGATTCTTCCGTTAGTCTGCTTGCTGGTGATAGGCGGTTATCATCAGACGAGGAAAGACAGGGATTTCTTGCGTCGCTTTACCGATGATGTGTCGCTTTTTTTTCTCTGTGAATACCTTTTGTTGAGCTTGCCTTTTGTTGTAATAGCAGGGATAAGGGGCGACTGGGTGATTGCTTTGTGCATACCGTTGGTGATTGGTTGGATTCCTTTTCTGCGTCCAGTCCGTTTCCGGACAATTCCCGTAAGGCTCGGTTTCCTGTATGTCGGAAATATGGAATACATCCGGATGTTCCGTCGTATGGGCTGGTTATACCTTATTACAATAGGTGTATCGGCATTGGGATGTCTGCACGGCAATGTAAGGGTGGCAAAAGCTGGTATGGTGCTTTGGGGCATTATCCAGTCGGGTGCTTACAGTTACGTGCCTGATGCGCATTTGTTGCAAAAGTTCAAGAGTTACCGTATCCTGCAAAGGGAATTATGGAAAGCGAATGTGTGGAACGCATCGGTTTTTTCCTTGCCTTTCGGGGTGATGTGTTTTGCCGTCGGATTCCGGACAGAAGATGTTCTGTTTTTCTTTTCTTGCCTGATGGCGGGTGTCTTCTATCTGCAAGTCATGGCGTTGTTCCGTTGGGTTTGTCCGGTGTCTGCCGGAATTGTGGTGATACAGCTTGCCGTATGTATTCCCTTGTTTGTATGGACTTGTTTTGTTTGGGTGGGCTGTTTGGCGGAACTGATGATTGTAGGAATACTTTCGTATGTGATATGGATAAAATGGAAAGTTCTATGGAAATGATACGTATGGAACATGTGTCGAAATCGTTCGGGAGTTTGAAAGTGCTCGATGATGTTTCGCTGGTTTGCGACTTTGGAAAGGTGTACGGATTGGTAGGCGATAACGGGGCGGGAAAAACCACATTGTTCCGTTGCCTGACTGGGATGACTTCGTACGAAGGCATGATTCGGAAAGGTGATTGGGTGACGGTGGGCTATCTGCCTGCCGACAATTTCTTCTATCCGCTGGTGACGGGATACGAATACATCGCATTTTGTTTGCGGGCATACGGGAAAAAGGTCAATCGGAAACTAATTGATTGCCTGAATGAGAGAATGTTCCGTCTGCCCCTCGACCGCTATGCTTCCGAATATTCTACGGGGATGCAGAAGAAGCTGGCCCTTATGGCGGTTTATATGCAAGACCCTGACCTCTATATCTTGGACGAACCCTTCAACGGCGTTGACCTGAAAGGGTGCATCCAGATGAAACACTTGATAGATTACCTGAAAGGGAAATGGAAAACCGTCATCCTGTCTTCGCATCGGTTGGATGTCTTGCATGAGGTGTGCGACAGCATTCATTACCTGCGTGAAGGCAAACTGGTGAAAGGGCTCACTTGCGGGTCGGTAGAGGAAATCGAGCGGTTTATCCTGAACGAGGAAGAAGGAGCGTGAGTGCTTTTCACCACAGATTGCACGGACTGGAAAAGAACAGAAACAGTTTTGAATGAATCGGAGAAGGACGTTGCGTACATTTATAATTAATTCCTCAATACCTTCACTACATTTCAGTTTCCGCTTAGGTTGTATATCGATGCAAACGATACCTTTTTATGGTTTCCGTCCCAAGAACATACGGTTTTGGGACGGAAACCATATGTTTTTGCATCGGAAACCGTACGGTTTTGAGACGGAGAACGTAAAAGTAAGGCTGCTTCAAACAGGTTATCTCCCATTCAATCCTGCATTAATTCATTCTCGGCCGAACAAATTTATTGTATTTAGAACAAGATGAGAAAATAAAAGTTGAACCAGTGAATAATATATCTTCATTTGGTGCATCGTTAGAATTCATTATGGAATCCATTAAAAAGCCAGTTCATACTGTAGTGGTACTGTTTGTTATAGGACGATACTTCCTGTTTCTTCGCAAATCTTCATCTCTGCTCCTTGGAACACAATTTTCAGCAGATGTAGCTGGGTATGGGTGCAGAGCCGTCTCACTATTTTGTCCCCACTGTATTTTCTCAGTTGTTCGTTGGCTTCCCTGCTCTTCTCTTCTATTTCCGCATCGGTAGCGGAAGGCTTCACGTATTTCAGTTCCATGATGTAGCTGTGGGCAATTTCAGGGAAACGAGCTTTGTCGGGTAGCAGAAAGAAATCGCTGTATCCGTAGTTCAGTTCGGTTTCTGGCTCTACCAAATAGAGGCTGTTCAGTGCCAGGAATGCTTTAAAGAATCCCTGCAGGTTGTGTTCTCCCAAGATGCTGTCTCTTACGGATGAGTTCTCCCGGTATGCAGTAGCGATACGGTTTAGTAGTGGATTCCATTCTCCGTCAAAAGACATCAGGTCCATTTCATCCTGTAAGGCAATGATGTCCATATGCGCATTACGGTTGAAATAGTCTCGCATAAAACTCCAGTATTGTTCACGGATGCAGTTGTTGGGTATGGTCATTTCGATACGTCTTCCCACACTTCTTTTCATGGTGAGCAGTCCGTAATAATAGAGGAGGCTTCTGAAATTCTCATCTTCTGTTATGTATTCGGCAGGGAACGAAGTCTTCAGTGTCATCAGTATCGAACCTTTGGCAGCTATCTCTTCGATGACACTCATACGGTTTTCCCGCTGGTTTCCCCGGTCAATGTCTGCAAGCATTTTCAGCTTTTTGTAGTCGGTACGGATATTCTTGTCTACCATTTCTTTAGGAGCACGTGCGTACTGAACCTGATGTCTCAGGTAGTAATAAACCATATCACAATTGTACAATCGGTCATCATTCAGGCATTCTTCGGCGAAACAATAGTTATTATACCATGGATTCATTTCCGTCATCATGGTTTCGATGTCAGCATCGGCACGTAGTTTGCCGTTTTCCTGATAATAACGGAACATCTTCCTTACGTCTGTTTCCGAGAATCCGAGCATGTGGTTGAATTCCGGTGCTTGCGAGATGTTCCAGTCGATGTTGTATCCGCTTGACAAGTCGTCTAATGTAACCGGTGATACACCGATAAGAAATACGCGGGTGAACATGGCTTTGAATAATTTGAAGTATGCACGATAGAAACCACTCGCATGGGGCAGGCGCCGAAACAGTTCTTTGCCACCATTGCTTAGGATAACATTGGTGAAATTATCATATTCGTCAATTATCAGGTAAAGTGGATATCCTTTTTTGTGTGCATGTAGATTGATGTAGTTCAGTTTGGAACGGGCACTGCTTTCTTTTTTGACTTCTTGCTCAAATCCGTTGTCGTAGAAACTGGCATAGATTTCGGCAAAAACGTCCAGTACTTGTCCACAATATTTGTTGAAGTTTTCTTCCAATTCCTGTTCATTGAATCCTGTTCCCACAATGGAAAAATCAAAATAGATAATCTGAAAAGCATTCTTCAGCGGTGTGGGATGTTCCTTTATCCACAATCCGTCAAACAGCATATCGAACCGGTCTGCTTTGGCAATGTCGTAATACGCCTGCATCATGCTGACGAATACGCTCTTGCCGAATCTTCTGGGACGGATTAGGAAAAGGTAGTTGCCCATATCCTCCAGCAGGGGAAGATACATCGTCTTGTCTACGTAATAGGAATTTTCTTGCCTTAGCTGTTCAAAATTTGCCACTCCGTAAGGGATGCCTTTCACTTTTTCCTTTTCCATACCAGAATTGTTTTATGGGTTTATCATACGACAAAGATACATTTTTTTCACCACAGATTGCGCAAAAGATTGTTTTTTGTTTGATGTCAGCCAGGGGTGTGGTTTTCTATCGTGAATCCCCGTTAACCTAAAGATAACATTTCGATAACATAGCGTGCGGAGGCAAAAGCTTACTTTTGCATCGTTAAAAGGAAAATAATCTGATAAAAAGTAATAAGAAAAAGTTTATGAAAAGATTTACGAAATTTATTTGTTTGGCCTTGGCGGGATGCAGCATGCTTCCCTTGGGCTTACGGGCACAGCAGATGCCTCCTGTACCAGTGGACAAGAACGTCCGTATAGGAAAACTGGACAACGGACTGACCTACTACATCCGTCACAACGACTATCCGGAAAACCAGGTGGACTTCTATATCGCCCAAAAGGTAGGGTCCATTCAGGAAGAAGAAAACCAGCGCGGATTGGCTCACTTCTTAGAGCACATGTGTTTCAACGGCACCAAGCATTTCCCCGGCAACACGTTGATTCCCTGGCTGGAATCGGTAGGCGTGAAGTTCGGCATGAACCTCAATGCCTATACAGCTGTCGACGAGACCGTGTACCGCATCTGCGGAGTGCCTTCGGAACGCATCGGTGTGCAAGACTCCTGCCTGCTGATTTTGAGCGACTGGGCAAACGGTCTGTTGCTCGAAGACAAAGCCATTGATGAGGAACGTGCCGTGATTCATGAAGAATGGCGCAGCCAGATGCCTCCCATGCAGCGTATCTTTGAAAAGACATCACCGGTTATTTTCCCGGATAGCCGGTATGGCAGCCGTTCTCCTATCGGACTGATGTCTGTTGTCGACCATTTCCCTTATCAGGCTTTGCGCGATTATTACGAGAAATGGTATCGCCCCGACTTGCAGGGAGTCGTGGTGGTAGGTGATGTGGATGTAGACCGCATCGAAGCGAAAATCAAGGAGCTGTTTGCGCCTATTGAGCTTCCTGCCCAGCCTGCCGAACGTGTTTATTATCCGGTAGATGATTTTACCGAACCGGTGATAGCCATCGGACAGGACAAGGAGCAGGGCAACTCGCTGGTGAAGTTCTACTTCAAGTATGATGTATTGCCCGATTCGCTCCGCAACACGATGCTGGCGCTTACCACCGAATACATGCTGGACATGGCGGACATGATGATGATGTATCGCCTGCACGACATCTCCACCCGGCCGGATGCTCCGTATGCTTTGGCGCAGGGACAGCATGGCGACATGGAGTTGTGTAAGACCAAGAAGGCGATGGCATATATTGCCGTACCGAAAGGGAGCGACACCGAACCGGCTATGGATGCGGTCTATCGGGAAGTGTTGCGTGCCAAACGCGGAGGCTTTACCGCTACCGAATATGCCCGTTGCCGTTCTGAATACCTGTCGCAACTGGAGCAGGCATACAATAACCGCAATCATCAGGAGAACCGGAAGCTGGCAGAATCTTATGTCCGTAACTTCCTCGACAAGACACCGATTCCGGGTATCGAGAACGAATATCAGCTGATGAATATGCTTGCCAATCAGATTCCGGTTGAGGCGGTCAATCAGATGTATGCCCAGTTGCTTAACGAACGGAACATGGCTGTTCTGATTGCGCTTCCCGAAAAAGAAGGTGTCGTTTGTCCGGATGCCGCAGCCCTGAAGGCTTCATTGGCACAGATAGATGCCGAAGAGATTGCTCCGTATGTGGATAATGTAAAGAATGAGCCGCTGATAAGCCAGCTTCCGGCAGCCGGAAAGGTTGTATCGGAAAAAGCGCTTCCCCAGTTCGGCGCCAAGGAATGGATGCTATCAAACGGAGTGAAGGTGATTGTGAAGAAGACTGACTTCAAAAACGATGAAATCGTATTCCGTGCTACGGCTAAGGGTGGTACGTCGGTTTATGGCGACGAACTGGTTAACGATTTGCTATTCATGCCTGTCGTGGCTGCCCAGCATGGTTTAGGCGAGTTCACCTTTGCCGATTTGGCAAAGCAAATGGCAGGAAAGCAAGCGATTGTCAATATCGAACTGGACCATTACGTGCGCAATGTCAGCGGCAATGCCACTCCTAAAGACCTGAAGACTCTTATGGAACTGATTTACCTGAACTTTACGCAGTTGAATGTCACCGCCGATGAGTTTACGGCATTGCAGAACCTGTTGAAAGGTGTGCTTCAGAACCAGGAATCCAATCCCCAACTGATTTTCCAGCAGAAATTGAATCAGTTTATGTATCAGTCGCCGCGTATGCAGATATTGGATGCAGCGGATGTCGACGGGGCAAACCGTGAACATATTCTGAAGATGATCCGCGAACAACTTGCCAATGCTTCCCAGTTTACTTTCGTGTTCAGTGGAAACTTTGATGAAGCAGAGTTGAAAAGCTTGGCGGAACAATATCTGGCTTCGTTGCCGTCCGACCCGGCACAGAAAGCAGAAATCAAGCGTATCAGCGGAATTGGGGTGACTGCAGGCGAAAAGACCGGAGAGGTAAAACTGAAAATGGAAGTACCGCAGGCGTATGGCGGCATCTTCGTAAGCGGAACCGTTCCTTATAACTTCAAGAACCGGATATTGGCATCGATGTGTGCCCAGCTGATGAGTGCCCGCCTGCTCAGCGAGGTAAGAGAAAAAGAAGGGGCTACTTATTCTATTGCTACCAGTGGTGTGCTGGAACGTACGTCGGATGTGCCTTTGGTGTATCAGACTGTGTTCCCGATGAAACCGGAGAAGAAAGACCGTGCGCTGGAGATTATCCGCAACGAATTTGCGAAACTGGCGCAACAGGTAGACGAAGCCGAACTTGCCAAGGTAAAAGAGTTTATGGTAAAACACTTTGCCGAAATGGAGCGCACCAACAGTTATTGGTGTGGCGAGATAGCCGGCAACGAGCTGCTGCCTTCCGAATTGCCTGCCGATACCAAAGCGGTAATTGAAGCGATTGGCGCAACGGATATCTGTAGCTTCATGAAAGAATTGGAAGCCCAGCAGAACTACCGTGTATTTGTGGTGATGCCGATGTGATTTTAGTTAACTAGTTGACCAGGTACTAGGTGACTAGGTTTTAAAAAACAATACTTTATCAAGTATATAGTCTTGCTGATGTTTACTAATGTATTTAATATCTAGTCACCTAGTCACCTAGTACCTAGTCACCTGAATAATTACCTTGGAAATAATAATGCAAATTCGGTGAACTCTCCTTCGATGCTGGTGACGAATACCTTTCCTTCGTGGGCATGCATCACTTGTTGTACGAAGTTCAACCCTAAGCCGAAGCCGGAAGGCCTGTTCTTGTTCTTCTTTCGTCCGGCTGCGGCACGTTCGTATTTGTTGAAGATAGTGCGCTGGTCGGCTTCCGAAATACCCAAGCCGTTATCATGTACCTTGACGACGGTGTATTTCTCGTTCAGTTCCGAACGGATGCGGATGTCTACCCCTTCGGGTTTCGAATACTTGATAGCATTGTCTATCAGGTTGCTCAATATTTCTTCCAAATATTCCTTGTCGGCATATACCGCCGGAGTCTTCAGTTCGGCGGTGAAGCGGACGGGCTTTTGCGCCTTGGCAGTAAACTTCACGGTCAGGTTCTCTACCATCGGCTCCAGCGGTATGTCTTCACGGTTCATTTCCAGCTTGTGGCTTTCCAGCTTCGACAGGGTGAGTACCTTGTTGGTAAGGGTCAGCAGGTGGTCCACCTCGTTCTCGGCTATGGTGTAATATTTCTCTTTTGTCTTGGGCTTGTTGTCCAGCCTTCCGCTATGCAGGAAGTAGAGTGCGGTGAAAATGGAGCTGAGAGGGGTCTTCATGTCGTGTATCATGGCATAGGTAAAGTCTTCGCGTATTTGGAAAATCTTGTTCATACGCGCGATGATGCGGATTTGGTAGATGATGCAGGAGATGATAAAAGATAAGATAATCAATGTAGAAACCAGCAATATGTTCATACGGTTCAATATGGAAGCCAAAGGGTTATAAAGGACTAACTGGATACCTTGTGACAAGTCTGTTTTTATTGGAATAATGGCTGAATATATCGTGATGAATGCTTTGGGGAAGATTTTGATAGAAGTTTCTGTATCTTTCGTATTGACTATCTTGATTGAATATTTGCAGTCAATATCTTTTTGTGCCAATAAGCGTCCTGCAATAGAATCTATTCTATGTAAAGAAAGCTGATAACCTAATTGAGAGATTCCTTCGTATAAATATGTAGCTTGAGGAATAGTATCTGTATTTGCACCGCCAATAATTCTTGTTCCTTCAGGAAGCTGTTTGGCTATGATGCTTGTTTCTTTATTTAAAGATACTTCTAAAATTTTGTTACATTCAGTAAATACATTGTTTTTGATGAGGGAATAGGTATTATATAGCCATACCGCCTGCAAAGCCAATGCCCCGATAAGTCCTAAGAAAGTCAATGCGCTTAATCCTGCGAATCGCCGGTTCTTTTTATCGGCGAAAAACTCTTTTATCTTTTTCTTGTCCATAGTTCTGTAATGTTTCTTGCGGGCAAAGATACGATTATCTTCGGAAGCGGGAAACAAAATCCTTCGTTAACCTAAAGATAACATAACGATAACCTAAAGGGAGGGATGGAAGGCTTACCTTTGTCACATCAAAATAAAACAAATGTATCACATAAAAAAAATAGAAAGCAGTATGAAAACAATGAATTTGAAAAAAGCAGCGAGTGTAATGGTATTGGCAAGTGTAGCAACGGTGATGAGCGCACAGACTCCGGAGAAGTTGTTCAACGACGAGTTGGCGGGCAAGCGCGTGACGGTGCGCGAGGTATGCGCCAAGACTGATATGGGTTACGTGAAATCGGTGCGTAGCGAAATGACCTATTCGGATAAGGGCGAACTGCAGAGCAAGGACATTTACCGCTGGAACGAATCGAGCCAAAGCTGGAAGCTCTCCCGCGGCTACGATTACGCACCCGAAGGCATTCGCTTTACCAACTACGAACGGTGATGTTTTTTTCACCACAGATTACACAGATTAAAAAGTAAGATGATGAAGAAACGCAGATTTTCGCAGATTCACGCAGATTTAATTTATAATTAAAAAGTTAATCTGCGAAAATCTGCGTGAATCTGCGTTTTAAACAAACACATTAAATAATTCATTTAATCTGTGTAATCTGTGGTGAAAACAAATCAGCTGGCGACTAACATCAGCCCGATGCCCCGCACGGTTTTTATTTCGATGTCCGCATCGGAGTCGAAGTGTTTGCGGAGCTTGTTGATGAATACGTCTAAGCTGCGCGAGGCGAAGAAATCGTCTTCGGTGTCCCAAAAGCGGCTTAGGATGGCTTCGCGGCGCACCACTTCGTTCTTGTTTTCGGCAAGCAATTGCAGTATCTGCGCTTCCCGTTGGGTCAGCACTTGCGTCTTTCCGCTTGTGTCGTCGCGCAAGGTAGCATGGGCAGCATCGAGGGTGTAATGCCCTATTTTAAGATGTCCGGTTTCCGTGCGGCTTTTCTCTCCGTTCTTCATTTTGAGGATAGCATGGATGTGGGCGTCCAGTTCGTCGGGCACGTAGGGCTTCTTGACATAATTGTTTACGCCGAACTCGTATCCTTTCCGCACGTCTTTGGGCGAAGTCAGTGCCGAAGCAAACAGGATAGGCGTGTCTCCATCGGTTTCGCGGATGCGTTTCACCATTTCGAAGCCGTCCATTTCGGGCATGTCGATATCGCTGATGATGATGTCGGGGCGGCACCGTTCCCATGCCGCTAATCCTTCTTTGCCGTTGGAAGCGGTGCTTACTTCGTATCCGCCTATCAGGTCTTGCAGCCCGCTCTGCACGATGTAGCACAGGTTGGGGTCGTCTTCCACTAATAAAAGTTTTATCATAAGCAGTCGTGTTTTGATTGAACACAGAGACGCAAAGGCACAGAGTTTTTCAATTTGCTAATAAATAATGTGTTCGTCGTGACGGAAAAAAATATTCTCCGTGCCTCTGTGTCTCTGTGTTCAATTTATATCCCTAATTTCTCCTTCAGCGTTTTCGGAAGCGCATCCTTGTGCACTAAAATGTAGATGGTTTTGGCACGGACGTAGCTTTCCGACATGTTCAGGTAGCCTCCGAAGTCATTGCTATCGGCAGCCCACGAGTTTTTGGTGATGTAATATTTCGTGCCGTTTTGGTCGGTGGCTATGCCGGTGATGTGCATCAGGTGGTCATCGGTAGTCTTTCCCGATTCATATCCTTGCTGGCGGATTTCGGGAGTCACCTTCACTTCGGGATAGGGATGCTCGAAGCGGAATACTTCGGCAAGGCGTTCGGTGTCGTTCAGTTGTCCCCAATGGGCACGGTCGCTATCCTTATAGAGGTCATCGCTTTTCACATCGGGGTTGATTGCCACCCCATTCAGATACGCAAAGCCTTTTTCGCTTACATCGCCGTCCCAGCACAAGGTATATCCGCTTTTCAAGGCTCCGTCCATTACGCTGATCAGTTCGTCGAGCGGAAGGTTGTACATCTGGCTATGCTCCCAGTTGTCGGGGATTTCTACTTCGAACGGCTTGTAATACGGCTTGTGCGTGAAGCTGGTCAGGGGAATGTAGTCATCTGTATCGATACCGAGGCTTTCGGCAAAGCTCTTGGGCGTGTATTCCTTGCCTTTATAGGTGAAGGTTTCGGGCACCTTGCCCATGTAGATATCGAAGAGGCTGTTGGCAAGCTCTTGGTATTGCTTGCTGTTCTTTTTCTGCTTTACGGCTTCGGCGGAGATGGCTTCCACGTATCCGGCAAGCTCCGAATGATTGTGTACGGGCGAGTCGTAATTGATGCCGGTATAGGCTTCTTCGGGAACGATGCCCACTTGGTTGAATGCCGTTATCCAGCTGGCGGTGATGCTTCCTTGGGTTACGTTTCCCTTGCCGTGGCGCAAGAGGTTGTCCGCCATTTGGTTCAGGTATTTCTGGCGTACGATGAACATTTCCGAGAGGTCGTATTCGCCTTTTCCTTGGCGCAATAGTTCCGATTCGATGAATGAAGTGGTGGCAAAGCACCAGCACGTTCCGCTCACCGCCTGGTCTTTCACCGGTGTGGCTTTTTGTTGTACTACGGTGGTGAATTGGTATCCGTTTTCAGATTGGGCTGTTCCGCTCAGCGGAATGAAGAAAAGGGCAGCCAGTGTAAAATAGTTCAATTTCATAAACTTCTGTTTTTTGTATTTCTTGCCTCAAAAGTACGAAAAAGGTTTATACAAGGCAAATATGCATACGTTTTTTAATTGTCGGATACAGTCATTTTATTTCATAACCAAACAGATTCCGAACAGATTTGAAACGGCTCCGAACATGCTTCCTTTTTCTTGTCTTCTGGTTTATTTTTGCATTGTCAATCAAAGTCAAGCGTTCTATGACATATTGTAACACCGGTTCTGCCTTCATTTTACCAAATCTGTGTAATCTGCGGTGGAAGAATGAATCACTTTATCTAGATTTGTGTTACCTTTGTAGGCAAATAACTAAACAAATAGAACTATGAAACAGAGATTATTGATGTTTGTAATGGGATGTCTGATGACGCTTTCTGCTTGGTCGCAAGAGACTGTAGCGGTGAATACGGGGAACATTGTTTCTCCCGAACTGAATGAAACAGAACGGACGGTTACTTTTCGTATGTTTGCTCCAAAGGCAGAGGAAGTGACGGTAGAGGCGGATTTCTTCGGACGGACGAAGATGCAGACTCCGTTGGGAACGGTGGAAGTGCCTGAACGCAAGGCGATGACGCGCGATACTACGGGCGTGTGGAGCTTGACCGTGGAGATGCCCAATCCCGAACTGCATACGTATTGCTTTTACGTGGACGGGATGCGGATGGTGGATCCAAACAATGTGTATATGATTCGTGATATCGCGACCTATACGAACTATTTCTTGGTAGACGGCGAATTGTCGGCAAATTATTTCGTGCGTGAAGTGCCTCACGGAACGGTGTCGAAGGTGTGGTATCCCAGTCCGAATCTCGGAATGGAACGCCGTCGGATGACGGTCTATACTCCTGCGGGTTATGAAGACGGTACGGAGCGTTATCCTGTATTGTATTTGCTTCACGGAGCGGGAGGTGACGAGAACGCA
The DNA here is from genome assembly GCF_002161765.1 of Bacteroides sp. An322. Classification (GTDB taxonomy): domain Bacteria; phylum Bacteroidota; class Bacteroidia; order Bacteroidales; family Bacteroidaceae; genus Phocaeicola; species Phocaeicola merdavium. The sequence continues at coordinate 84,666 of NZ_NFIN01000010.1, forward strand.
TGGAGCGAATTAGGGCGTGCGGTACAGATATTGGACAACCTGATTGCGCAAGGCAAGGCGAAACCGATGATTGTGGTGATGCCAAACGGTAATGGGGCGCAAGAAGCGGCTCCGGGCGAATATCCTAACAGCATGTATAAGCCTTCGTTTATGAATCCGAAGACGATGGAAGGTTCGTTTGAAGTGGCGTTCTCCGATATTATGGAGTATGTGAAGTCGCATTATCGCACCATAGACGATAAGGCACACCGTGCCATAGCGGGCTTATCGATGGGAGGTTTCCATTCGTTGTATATTTCGGCAAACAATCCGGGTTGGTTCGATTACGTGGGCTTGTTCTCTGCAGCTATTAACCGCGAGGCAAAGGGCGAAAATAGTTTCATTTACGCCGATTTGGAGACAAAGCTCGCCAGCCAGTTTTCCGAATCTCCGAAGTTGTATTTCATCGGTATCGGTACAGCCGATTTTCTGTATCAAGACAATGTAAATTATCGGAAGCTCTTAGACCAATACGGCTATCAGTATGAGTATATGGAGACCGACGGCGGTCATATCTGGAGCAACTGGCGCAAGTACTTGAATCATTTCTTGCCGGAACTGTTTAAGTGAGTTTTTTGTTGAAACGCAGATTAGCGCAGATTTACGCAGATTAAAAATAATAATAAAAGTAATCCGCGAAAATCTGCGCTAATCTGCGTTTTAAGATAACAACAAAGCTATACGCTGTCGGGATTGACATATCCGTGCATGACAGCGTAGATAGCGAGGGCAGACACCGACTTGATGCCCAACTTCTCGGTGATGTTCTTACGGTGCGAGATGACTGTAGTCAGGCTGATGTTTAGCCGTTCGGCTATCTCCTTATTAATATATCCTTTGGTTACCAATACCAATACTTCGATTTCGCGGGGCGAGAGGTCGTGCTCTGTGTTGGATACAGCGGGATGTGCGTTCGGTCTGTGTCCGTAACGGCGCAGGCTGACAATGGTTTTCACCAACCGGTCTTGGGGCAAGGTGCAATCCAGTGTAGGCACACCGTTCAGTTGAGGCTGTTCGCCGGAGGAAAGCACGATAGTTTTCGGCTTTCGTTCTAAGAAAAAAGCCGTATGTGCGAAATAGATTTGCGCCGACACGAAGTAATGGGCATACATATCGGGCGTGTCGTCCGTCAGTTGTCCGAAAGAAGCGAACGTGCGGATGACCGCATCAGGAATCAGTTCTTCGATAATCGTTCGCAGTCCGAGCGCAGCCAGCGTATTCTGTTCGATGATGGCAATTTCTGGTGTGTGTGGCATAATTATTATTTTATTGAAACGCGGATTTTCGCAGATTTACGCAGATTAAATTAATAATTGAATTATAATCTGCGAAAATCCGCGTTAATCTGCGTTTCAAATAGTGTTCTGTAAGTATTCCGCGACCGCTTCGGCACACCGCTCTCCGTCGATGCCTGCCGAGACGATTCCTCCGGCATATCCGGCTCCTTCGCCGCAGGGGAAGAGTCCTTTCACTTCTACGTGTTGGAGTGTTTCGGCATTGCGGGTGATGCGGACGGGAGCTGAAGTGCGGGTCTCTACAGCTATCATTACAGCATCGTTGGTAAGGAAGCCGCGTGAACTTTTGCCGAACGCCTGAAAACCTTGGCTCAGGCGGTCGCCGATGAACTTCGGCATCCAGAAATGGAGCGGAGAGGAGATTAGTCCGGGACTGTATGAGGAGGGAGGCAGGTCGTAGCTCAGCTTCTTGCGGGTGAAGTCCGCCATCCGTTGCGCAGGAGCCGTTTGGCGCATATTCCCTTGTTGCCAGCAGATTTGTTCTAATTTCTCTTGGAATCGCATCATCGCTAACGGATGAACGTTTCCTTCCTCTGTCTTTGCTTGCGCTATCAAGGCTTCGGTTTGGGCTTCGGCAGAGTCAGGATAGGCTTCGCAGGCTTGAAGTTGCAGGTCGGGATGTGCGAGGTCTTCAGTGCGGAGTTCCACCACCATGCCCGAGTTGCTCCATTTCGTTCCGCGGTTGCTGGGGCTCATTCCGTTTACCACAATCTGATGCGGACCGCTTGCAGCCGGAACCACAAAACCTCCGGGGCACATACAGAAGCTGTACACGCCGCGTCCGTCCACTTGCTGCACGAAGCTATATTCCGCTGCAGGCAGGTATTTGCCCCGTCCCGCTTTATTGTGGTATTGGATTTGGTCTATTAGCATCGAAGGATGTTCCAGCCGTACACCTACAGCAATGCCTTTCGGTTCGATATATACCCCGTTGGCATACAGCCAGCGGTAGACATCGCGTGCCGAGTGTCCCGTGGCAAGGATGACCGGTCCGCAGAATGTCTTGCCCGTGTTCGTATCGATGCCGGTTACTTGCCCGTGTTCGATGATAAGCGCATCCATCCGTGTCTGGAAATGTACTTCTCCGCCACAGGCAAGGATGGTGTTCCGCATGTTTTCGATGACGCGGGGAAGTTTGTCTGTTCCGATATGCGGATGTGCGTCTATCAGGATGGAGGTGTCTGCTCCGTGTTGGCAAAACACGTTTAAGATTTTCTCCACATTGCCCCGTTTCTTGCTTCGGGTGTAGAGCTTTCCGTCCGAGTATGCGCCTGCTCCTCCTTCGCCGAAACTGTAATTCGATTCGGCGTCTACTTTGTGTTCGCGGCTGATGCGTGCCAAATCCTCTTTCCGCTCGCGCACATTTTTCCCTCGTTCCACTACGATGGGGCGCAATCCTAATTCGATGAGTTTCAGCGAGGCGAAGAGTCCGCCCGGTCCTGCACCTACCACAATGACCGCAGGTTTGTCCGATACATCGCGGTATTCGGTGAAGGTGAAAGCCTCTTCTTCGGGCAGTTCGTTGATGAACACCCTTACTTTCAGATTGACGAAAATGGTGCGTTGGCGTGCGTCGATGCTTCGTTTCAGAATGCGTATTGCCTTGATGGTCCGTACGTCCAGCCCTTTTTCCCGGCTGATGTATTGCTTGATGCTGTCATTGCTTGCCGCTTGCTCCGGCAGAAGCCGTAATTGATATTCCTGTATCATAAGTTCTATTTGTTTTTAGGGTTAAACGCAGATTTTCGCAGATTAACGCAGATTTTTAATTCTATCGTACATATCTTCTTATTCCGTTTTGTAAATTGGCATTGAAGAAATTTATTAATAGTCCTAAATGGATGCCGCTTAATCTTAGGTAAGTCATAATTTGGGCTGTATGGATAGGCAAAAGTCGCTCTACCGTCTTTAGCTCTACAATGATTTTTCTTTCTACCATAATGTCTATGCGGTATCCGCAATCGATATGTGTATTGTCATAGATAACCGGAAGTTCTTTTTGCCTTTCATATCCGATGCCTAATTTATTTAGCTCATAACATAAGCAAGCCTCGTATGTGCTTTCTAATAGTCCGGGACCTAACTCTTTATGGACTTTGTAAGCACATCCGATAATTTGATATGCCAATTCGTTTGTTTCTTTATCAATATATACCATAAGAAAGATTTTAAATCTGCGTTAATCTGCGAAAATCTGCGTTTCAAAAAATGTCCTCTGTGATGAGAAAAAAATCATCCGAAGAGTTCCCGGAAGGCTTCTTCTACTTTCCGCACCGGCACTAACTCGATATGGATTTTGCTCCGGTTCAGACCTTGCAGATTATGTTTCGGGATGAGCATACGCTTGAAACCTAGCTTTTCTGCCTCGCCGATGCGTTGTTCGATGCGGTTCACGGGGCGGATTTCACCGCTTAGCCCTACTTCGCCCGCCATGCAGACACCTGTTTCTATCTCTGTGTCCATGTTGCTCGAAAGGATGGCGTTGATGACCGCTAAGTCGATGGCAGGGTCGTTCACCTTCAGACCGCCGGCGATGTTGAGGAACACGTCTTTCTGCGCCAACTTGAATCCCACGCGCTTTTCCAGCACGGCAAGCAGCATATTCATACGGCGCAGGTCGAAACCCGTGGCGGAGCGTTGGGGCATACCGTAGGCAGCGGTGCTCACCAATGCCTGCACTTCGATGAGGAACGGGCGGATGCCTTCCACGGCGCAAGCGATGGCCACGCCGCTCATTCCTTCGTGGTCTTGCGTCAGAAGCAGTTCCGAAGGGTTGCTCACCTGGCGCAGCCCGTCTTGGCGCATCTCGTAGATGCCTAATTCGGCGGTACTCCCGAAACGGTTCTTGATGCTCCGCAAGATGCGGTACATATAGTGCTGGTCGCCCTCGAATTGCAACACCGTGTCCACGATGTGCTCCAGTACTTTCGGTCCGGCTATGCTTCCCTCCTTATTAATATGTCCGATAAGGATGACGGGGGTGCCGGTCTCTTTGGCAAACTTCAGGATGGCAGACGAACATTCGCGCACTTGTACGATGCTTCCGGGCGAGGAGTCGATGGTTTCGGTCGATATGGTCTGGATGGAGTCGATGATGACCAGGTCGGGAGCCGTGTTCTTGATGTGGGTGAAGATTTGCTCCAACGATGTTTCGCAAGCTATCAGTAGTTGCGTTTCTTCCGGATGCGGGATGCGGTCGGCACGGAGTTTCAGTTGGCGTGCGCTTTCTTCGCCCGATACATAAAGCACTTTCAAGTCGGGCAGGCGGAGCACGGTTTGCAGGATGAGGGTTGATTTCCCGATGCCCGGTTCGCCTCCGATAAGCGTGAGCGAGCCTTCTACCAGTCCGCCTCCCAATACCCGGTTCAGTTCATCATCCTTCATGTCAATGCGCAATTCCTCGCTTGAGGTGATTTCGTGCAATCGTTGAGGTTTGGTCCGTACCGCTTCGATACCGTGTGCCACGTGTTTTGCCACGGGAGTTTCCTTGCGCACCACTTCTTCTGTAAACGTGTTCCATTGTCCGCACGAGGGGCATTTTCCTGCCCATTTGGGTGATTCGTACCCGCAATTAGTGCATACATATACCGTCTTTTCCTTAGCCATAATTTGTTTCTTCTATATTCTCGGCAAACTTAGATAAAAATCTGCGATTTTCGAACCTATGGATGTGAAAAAAAGTATGTTGGCTTCATTGGCAAACGAAGTTAACTAAGTTGGTCAACGAAGTTAACTTAAATGCCTGATGAAACCAACATACTTTTTAAAGGGAACCTTTTACGGTTTGGGTTCTTGTGGTAAAACGGTTGTTTATTGTTGAGGTGAACGATAGTTGAACTCTGCAGTTTTTTCTCCGCTATACGATTTCCACTTTAATTTCAACTTGACGGTCTTGCCTTCTGTATCGGGTAAGGCATCCAGTTTAAATGCTACCATACCGTCTCCAGGTTTGCCATAATTGTCGCCATACGCATTGTGGCGGAATTCCACTTCGTATGGATTATCCGGATTGTTGGTTGGTAAAAGATTGACGAAATGTTTGTTCCCCGTGTGGTTGGTGACAAATCTGAAATGTAAGCTCAGATATCCGTCTTCGGCTATATTTACCCAGTCTGACACAATGTCAATCGGATCCGTGCCGTATACCGAATCATTTTTTTCTCCTAAGTCAGTTGCCATAGGTTTGGTCAGGATGCTGTCTATCCAAAATACATGTGCGGCTTTGTCATACTTGCCGGGAGACTCTTCGGCATAATCGAAGTTTAATAAAGCTCTCACTTCTTTGTCGCCGAAGGGAGATGATGCGATATTGGCTGGAAGCAGGGTTGTGCTGTCATCCAGTTGCAAGAAGAAAGTGCCGTCTGTATCGGTCTTAGCCGTTACGATACCGTTATAAGCCCCCATGTTGTAATAATAATTATCATCATCGTCCAAGCAGGATGAGAGGGCGAATGTGCCGCTCAGCGTAACGGTAAGCAGCAGTGTTTTAGTCCATTTGCTCATTTTATTCATATAGGTTTGTTTCTATTGTTATTTCGTTTGTTAAATGTATGAATAACGCGAATCCTGCATGTGAAGATGTTAAATAATTTAAATGGAGCAATCTGGTTACATGAGTTGACGGTCTATTGTCAACAAGAAAAATAATCGAAAAAGCCGGGGTTATGTTTCCGTGCTTCCCGTTTTTTCCGTATTTTTGCAACGAAATTGGATATTTATTTACAACTAAATTAAAATCGAATAAAATGGGTGGTTTTTTCGGGACAGTCTCTAAGGCTGAATGTGTAACCGATTTATTTTACGGGACAGATTATAATTCGCATTTGGGAACCAAGCGGGCAGGAATGGCTACGTATGACGAGAATTCCGGTTTCGCGCGTTCTATCCATAGCATAGAAAATTCGTATTTCCGCACGAAGTTTGAAGATGAATTGTCGAAGTTCAAAGGAAAATCAGGCATTGGTGTGATAAGTGATACCGACCCTCAGCCGATTATGATTAATTCGCATTTGGGACGGTTTGCCATTATGACCGTAGCGAAAATCAATAATCTAGCCGAATTGGAAAAAGAACTTCTGGACGCGAACATGCATTTTGCCGAGATGAGCATGGGCAAGACCAACCAAACAGAACTGGTGGCTTTGCTCATCGTGCAAGGGAAGACTTTCGTAGAGGGAATCGAAAACGTGTATAATAAGATTAAAGGTTCATGTTCGATGCTGATTCTGACCGAAAACGGCATCATTGCGGCACGCGACAAATGGGGACGTACTCCGATTATTGTCGGGAAAAAAGAAGGAGCGTATGCCGTAACCAGCGAATCGAACAGTTTGCCGAACTTGGATTATGAAATAGACCATTATGTAGGTCCGGGCGAAATTATCCGTTTGCATGCCGATGGTTGGGAACAACTCCGGAAGCCGAATGAGGAAATGCAAATCTGTTCGTTCTTGTGGGTGTATTACGGTTTTCCCGTATCGTGTTACGAAGGGCGGAATGTAGAAGAGGTGCGTTTCATCTGCGGATATGAAATGGGTAAGACTGATGATTCGAAAGTGGATTGTGCGTGCGGTATTCCCGATTCGGGTGTAGGCATGGCATTGGGGTATGCCGAAGGGAAGGGCATCCCTTATCACCGAGGGATAGCGAAATACACTCCGACATGGCCGCGCAGTTTTACGCCCAGCACTCAGGAAATGCGTTCGTTGGTGGCTAAGATGAAATTGATTCCCAATCGGGCAATGCTGCAAGGAAAGCGCATTTTGTTTTGTGATGACTCCATTGTGCGTGGAACTCAATTGCGTGATAATGTGAAGATTCTTTATGATTATGGTGCAAAGGAAGTTCACATGCGTATCGCTTGTCCGCCGCTGATTTACGGATGTCCGTTTATCGGTTTCACCGCGTCCAAGAGTGATATGGAGTTGATAACCCGCCGTATTATTAAGGAAATAGAAGGTGATGAAAATGCGAAACTGGAGAAATACGCTACTACAGGTTCACCCGAATATAATGCATTGGTAGACCGCATCCGCGCGCGTTTCGGACTGACTTCGTTGAAGTTTAATCCGTTGGAAACATTGGTAAAAGCAATCGGTTTGCCGAAGTGTAAGATTTGTACACATTGTTTCGACGGGTCGAGCCACTTCTGATAGTTAATAGTGAATAATGAATAGTTAATAGTTTGATACTTAACTGACTATTAGCTATTCATTATTCATTATTCACTATTCACTATTAACTATTAAAACGCTTCCGTCATATTGAAATAAAACAGGTTCTGCTTGTTGATGAAATTCCGTCCGAAATCCAGGCGGACATTCATGCGGGGTTGCACTTCGATGCGCAAACCTAGGCCTGCATTGGGAAGCACGCCTTCTATCTTACCCGGATTTGGTCCCATGAATCCTACGCCTCCCCATGCCACGAATCCTAAATGGTGGATGACCCGTTTCAGCCAGTTGCTTCGGTCTGTATTGAACATTTGCCGGTATTCTGCCAGTGCTAAATGCGAACTCTTGTCGCGGTATTGTCCCATATAATACCCGCGCAAGTCGAATGGCGTGCCGCTTAGGGCATATTTGTTCAACGGAATATGTTTGCCGAATACATTTTTGGTTTGCACCGTCCAGGCTATGACTTTCCGTTCTCCCAGCGATTTATATTGGCGGTAATCCAATTCGAAACGGTAGAAATTATCATCACTTCCTAACCATTTTTGGTATAGTAAGCCGCGGATGTCAAAATAAAGCCCTTTATACGGATTGGCAGGGATGTCGCGCGTGTCGTATGTCACTAAGAAGCCAAGTCCCGAACTGAAGTTTTTATACCCGTTTTCAGTTCCTCCTGCTTTCTTATAGTCTTCTTGTTCCACCAAGTGCTTGGCGGGGCTGGTTATTTTGTCGTAATTCAGGTCGATTTGCGGACCAACGAACCAATCAGTTTCCTTGATACGGAACAAGAACCATGGATTGATTTGGATGCCGCTATACCGGTATTGGCTGGTCGTATCGCTTCGCACATAATTTTTGTTGGTGGAGTAGCCCACGCCATAAAAGTTTTCTTGTGTATTCTTGTAAGAGAATTGTCCGAAGATGCGGAACTTGTCGTTCTTGAAGAACAACTGAGGCTTGACCATGATATTCAGCCCGCCCTTGAAGATAAATGCCATGGCAAAGGGAAGTACCGAACGCCGCATGGTAGTATCTTTCGGATTCATCCGGAACGTCATTAACGCGCTTCCTCCTACCAAAAAACCAAAGTCGGGGCTGAAGCTCGGACCTCCTAATATATTATAATGGAAGTTCCGTTTAGCTACTTTCTGCCTTCGGAGTTCTTTTTTGGTCAAGGTTTTCGATGAAAGCGTGTCAACCGCAAGACTTGTGGTATCTGCTTCTTGAGCAAATGCGGTGCATGTAAGGATGCACAAAATGCAACATGTTATCAGTTTTTTCATATCAAAGTCGTAATTAGTTGCAAATGTATAAAAACTCAAGCATATAACAATTCAAACCACCAAGAACTTACATGTTTAAAAACTAAAAAACTTAAACGATGTTTGGTGATATGCAGGTTATTTCTTACCTTTACTTGGTTTAATTTTTAACTTAAAACGATTATGACAGTAATAGAACGTTTTTTGAAGTATGTTTCTTTTGATACCCAGTCTGATGAGACAACGGAGATAACCCCCAGTACGTCCAAGCAGATGGTATTTGCCAAATATTTGCAATCGGAATTGGAAGATTTAGGTTTGGAAGATATTTCGTTAGACGAGAACGGATATTTGTTTGCAACGCTTCCTGCAAATGTTGACCGGGATATTCCGACAATCGGTTTTATAGCCCATATAGATACCAGCCCCGATATGTCGGGCAAGGACGTGAAGCCGCGTATAGTGGCAGATTATCAGGGACAGGACATCCCGTTGTGTGAAGAAGAAGGCATTATCCTTTCTCCCAACCAATTTCCGGAGCTGCTCGACCATATCGGCGAAGATTTGATTGTGACCGACGGGCATACGCTTTTGGGCGCGGATGATAAGGCGGGTATTGCCGAAATAGTAGGAGCAATGGCTTACTTGAAAGAGCATCCCGAAATCGAACACGGTAAAATCCGCATCGGCTTCAATCCGGATGAGGAAATCGGTCTGGGAGCACACAAGTTCGATGTGGAGAAGTTTGGATGCAAATGGGCGTATACCATGGACGGAGGTGAGGTAGGCGAACTGGAATTCGAGAACTTCAATGCCGCTGCCGCTAAGGTTGAGGTGAAAGGACTGAACGTGCATCCGGGGTATGCGAAGGATAAGATGGTAAATTCATTGTTGGTGGCAAACGAATTTGTAAGTATGCTTCCTGTCAATGAAGTTCCGGCTATGACCGAAGGATATGAAGGCTTTTTCCACCTGATAGGAATGGAAGGGGATGTAGAACATACTACGCTTTCGTATATCATCCGTGACCATGACCGTGAAAAGTTTGAAGCCCGTAAAGCTCTTATGCAAGAATGTGCCGTAAAATTGAATGAAAAGTACGGACAGGGCAGGGTAGAGGTCCAGGTTAAAGACCAATACTACAATATGCGCCAGCAGGTAGAACCGTTGATGCACATCATCGACCTTGCTTTTGCGGCAATGAAAGAAGCCGGCGTAGAACCGAAAGTAAAAGCCATCCGTGGAGGAACAGACGGTGCGCAATTATCCTTTAAAGGACTTCCGTGTCCGAACATTTTTGCCGGAGGCTTGAATTTCCACGGTCGTTATGAGTTTGTGCCCATACAGTCTATTGAGAAAGCGATGAAAGTAGTGGCAAAGATAGCCGAACTCACCGCGAAGCGATACTGATTTTCTTTCACCACAGATTACACAGATTAAATAAATTAATATGTATGATGTATGTCCGCTAAATTATTTATTTAATCTGTGTAATCTGTGGTGATATTATTTATAAACCTTAAAACACAGAACTAATGAAAACAACTCCATTTACCGGGAAGCATATCGCTCTCGGTGCCAAGATGCATGAATTTGCGGGCTATAACATGCCGATTGAGTATTCTGGTATTATCGATGAACATCTGACTGTATGTCAGGGTGTCGGTGTCTTCGATGTTTCTCACATGGGCGAGTTTTGGGTGAAAGGTCCTCATGCCCTCGATTTTATCCAACGGGTTACTTCGAACAATGCGGCTGTGCTTACGCCGGGTAAGGTGCAATATACTTGTTTCCCGAATGAGACGGGAGGCATTGTCGATGATTTGCTGGTATATGATTACGGTCAGGAAAAATATTTGTTGGTGGTCAATGCTGCCAATATAGAGAAAGATTGGAACTGGTGTGTCTCTCATAATACGGTAGGGGCTGAACTGGAAAATGCTTCCGACCGCATGGGGCAGCTTGCCGTGCAAGGTCCGAAAGCATTGCCCACGCTTCAGAAACTGACTTCGCTGGACTTGTCGGAGATACCTTATTACCATTTTCGTGTAGGTGACTTTGCAGGAGTGCCGCAAGTCATTATTTCCAATACTGGCTATACCGGTGCAGGAGGTTTTGAACTCTATTTTTATCCTGAAGATGCCGACCGTATTTGGAATGCAATTTTCGAAGCAGGCGCTGAGTTTGGTATTAAGCCGGTTGGTTTGGGCGCACGCGATACGTTAAGGCTGGAAATGGGCTTCTGCTTGTATGGTAATGATATTGACGATACGACTTCGCCTATCGAAGCTGGATTGGGCTGGATTACGAAGTTTGTCGAAGGAAAGGAGTTCACCAATCGTGCTGCTTTGGAGAAGCAGAAAGCCGAAGGAGTCAGCCGCAAATTGGTAGGCTTCGAGATGAAAGACCGGGGCATCCCGCGTCACGGCTATAAGTTGGTTGATGCCGAAGGCACAGAAATCGGTCATGTCACTTCGGGCACCATGTCGCCTATCCGTAAGATAGGTATCGGGTTAGGCTATGTGCAGACTGCCTTTTCGAAACCGGGTACTGAAATCTATTTGGACAATCGGGGACGGAAGCTGAAGGCGCAAGTCGTGAAGCCTCCTTTCCGTAAGTAGTGCATGGGTTTCAAGTCTGTCTCAAAATGAAGGCTAATCTTCGAAATACCGGTTGGTTTTGTCCGCATTTTTAGATGAATTCATTAGGAGGGGTTACTTTTATCCGTAATTCGGGTAACTGTGGTATACTATTTTGCAGTATCTTTGCATCTGGAATAAATTGTATCCTATGAATTTTGGAAAAAATGACTTGCTTGTATTGATACGTGAAGGGCGTGCGATGACCTTCCGTCAGCAGCTTTTGCTTACCGTTCAGTTGAGTATACCGGCAATGGTGGCACAGTTGTCTTCTATTGTGATGCAATACATTGATGCGGCTATGGTGGGTAGTTTGGGTGCCAATGCTTCAGCGTCCATTGGCTTGGTATCCACTACCACGTGGTTGTTCAGCGGTTTGTGTAGCGCAGCTTCCACGGGGTTTGCCGTTCAGGTGGCACATTGCATCGGCGGAGGAAAGTTTCATGAAGCCCGTGCCGTGTTGCGCCAGTCGCTTGTGTTGGTTTTGTTGTTCAGCCTGCTGTTGGCGGGTGTCGGCATGGGCATCAGTGGTGCGTTGCCTCGCTGGTTGGGTGGGGCAGAGGTCATCAATCACGAGGCTTCGGTTTATTTCCTGATTTATGCGGCGTTCCTGCCGATGATGCAGTTGTGTTTCTTGGCTGGTGGCATGCTTCGCTGTAGCGGGAATATGCGTGTGCCCAGTCTGCTGAATGTCTTGATGTGTCTGCTGGATGTGGTTTTCAATTATTTCCTTATTTTTCCTTCCCGTCAGATCTCGTTGTTCGGGTTGGACGTGTTTATGCCCGGTGCCGGATGGGGTGTTGCCGGAGCTGCCGTAGGTACCGGATTAGCCGAATTAGTGGTAGCGGGACTGATGCTTTGGTATTTGGCTACCCGTTCCAAGGAATTGGGTTTGGTGCACGAGAAAGGACGTTTCCGCCCTACTTCGGTTGTTTTGCGGAAAGCCGTTCATATCGGAGGACCGATGGGGATAGAACATGCCGTGATTTGCGGGGCGCAGATTCTGACTACGGTCATTGTGGCTCCATTAGGGGTATTCGCTATTGCAGCTAATTCGTTTGCCATTACAGCCGAGAGCCTTTGCTATATGCCCGGATACGGTATCGCCGATGCCGCTACGACGTTGGTTGGTCAGAGCATGGGGGCAGGCAGGAAGGAGTTGACCCGGCGTTTTGCCCGCATCACGGTAGGCATGGGCATGGCGGTGATGGGCATTATGGGTGTCATTATGTATGTAGCCGCTCCGTTGATTATCGGCACGATGACCCCTGATGCCGAGGTATTGGAATTGGGCGTCCAGGCGTTGCGCATCGAAGCCTTTGCCGAGCCGATGTTTGCGGCTGCGATTGTGGCATACGGTGTTTTCGTAGGTGCGGGAAATACGATAATCCCTTGCCTGATGAATTTCTTCAGCATTTGGGCTGTACGCCTGACGTTGGCTGCCTGGCTAGCTCCGACAATGGGATTGAACGGCGTATGGCTTGCGATGTGCATCGAACTCTGTTTCCGCGGCATCATTTTTCTGATTCGGCTGGAGCGGGGAAAATGGATGAAGATAAATTAAAATCGGTATCCCAACCCTAACATTAAGTTATTCGGGTCGCTAAACTTGCTCAGCTGATAACCTGTATGCAAGAAAAGGCGCGGGGTAACAAAGGTTTTCAGTGCCAATATCTGATAAAAGCCTTTTGTGTCTTCTCCTTTATAAATAAGATTACGCCCGATGCCGAAGTTGATGCAGAAGATAGGCATGGTCAGTTCGGCACGGAGGGAAAGTCCTACGGCGAACTGTTCGCGGAATGGAGGACGATAAAATTTCTTATCTCCATTTTGCAGTGTATAGTCAGTAGTTCCGGCAACGTGTTCTTTTAAGTTGGCACTTTCATCGTATTGGGCATCCAATGAAAGCCCGGCACGGAAATATTTGTTTATTCGGTAGAGCGGGTTGAAATTTAGTCCTACTACGCCAAACGAACCCGGAATTAAATATTTTTCATTGGGCCAAATAATTCCTTTGCGCCGAGTCGCTCCGTATATAATAAGGTCGTAACTAAATGGAGAACCTTTGGGTGTAACGTTTTCTTGTTTGAATGATTGAGACCTTTTTTCTCCACTATCGAATGTCCGTATTACTCCGATACGTCCTCCTATTGTGTTTACTCCCGCATTGGGATAATTGCTATTCCCATTCGAATAATGAGTAGCTTCTATACCTGCGGTCAATTTCCATTCGGGAGCCAATTGCCAATTTAAGAGAAATCCTATGTTCAGGTAAGCGTTGATTTTTGAGCCTATCACATCATTATAGGGGTTTGTTATTTCATTGTATTTCTTCCAGCCAAATGATGCGCCGAAGTTCCATTCATAATCTAAAGTCAGTCGGGAAGAAAGACGGGCTATTTGTGAGCCTTGAAATACATAGACGCTGATAGGGTTTCCTAGTTCGGAAGCATTGAAAAAAGAAGTGTACGAAACACCTATGCCTTGATAGGCATGTGGGTAAAGTTGTCCGATTGATGAATTCGGATTGAACCGGAAAGCATATTTTAAGTGTGCGGAGAGTACATTACGTATGGGTTTTCCTTGTGCATTTGTGCCTTCGAAGAAACCATGGGTAGGCATGACGTACCCCGGACGGATATCGAATCCTATTTGGTGGTGTATCGGTTTACGGATAATCGTATCGCTTGTAGCATATCCTTTTAGGGATATTATCAAGAGGCAAAGTAAAAAAATATATCTGAAATTCATGATTTGTTATTCTATAATTGAAGTGGTTATACGATGGTCGATGGGCATAAGTCTGCGGAACATCCCTTCGGCTTCATAACGTTTTCCGGTCTTGGGTTGGACAAAATAAATCTTGTAGGGCGTGATGATTTCGTTCCATATCCAATAAACTTGTATAGTCATTTTAGAATTAGCCGGGATGGTTATGTTGTAAATGGTATCTGGAAGTTTAACCGGTATTATTTGTGTACCCGGAGGGTAGTTGGCTTCTTCATTGCCTATTTCCAGCTTATTTGTTTCCGGATTGAAATAAGGGATAGGGAGTTTGGTTTCAGGCTCCGTAAGTGGATAGGGATAATCGGTATCTGGTTCGAACTCGATGAGGCTATATGCATTTTTGAATACGTCTACCTGCCAGCTTGTAGGTTGGGAAGTGTGATTGGTTATATAGTCTCCGCCTCTTTTTTCTTCTGATTGGCTGGTATAGAAAGCGTCCAGACTGTATTCAACCCGGTCTATTTGATAGGGAGTACCCGGAAGTATATTGATATAAATGGTTTTTAAATCGGATGCGTTTGATGTCGTTATGCAAAACTGATAAGGAACGGCATAGCTATTTCCTTCTACCTTTACTTTCAGTTCATCGTACCGTTCTCTTTCTACGGTCACTTGGGTAAACGGGTCTTTGTAGACTCCTTTGCCTCTGCCTGTCCATAGAATAGGTTCCCAGGTATATATGGTATCTTGTTCATCGTAAGGGATATATTCCCATTTTTCACGGAACATGTTTTCATCAGCGTTGAAATGAAAGCCTGAGATTTCCCATTTTTCCGAAAGGAATTGTATAGTGATTGAATCTCCTTCGCCGTTTAATGTATATTCGGTTATTTCGGGGGCAAACTCTTCCGTAGGGGTGTCTTGGCCATATGGCTCTTCCACAAAGATGTCTTGGTTGCATTGGCAGAATGAAATACTTGCAAGCAAGAATAGAATTAGTTTCAGTATATGTTTCATTTTTTTCTTTTTGAAGCCGATAATGTGTTTCCATTTTGATGAATATTATCCCAAAAATAATAGAATAGGGTGAGATATACAAATGTGGATGAGATTATTTATTGTTTGTTGATTGAAAAAAGAAAGGATGCGCAAGTCACGCATCCTTTCTTTTATTTGATTTCGAACTCTTCTTTCATGTCAATCTCTTCATTGTGAGCATCGTAGAATTTATATTGCAGGAAGGCAAGGCTTTGGTTGGGAATGATTTTGATTCCAAACCCGTATTTCATTTGCCATTTTCGTTTCAGCGATACAATCCCTTGATTGATGTATGCCGCCACGTAAGGGTGGATATGCAATGTAAATTTTTTTACCTTCAACTTATTGACCAGATAGTCGATTTTACTTTCCAATGTATCCGTAAACAGGATAGAAGGCTTGATTTTCCCTTTTCCGAAACAGGTAGGGCAATCTTCGTCTGTCGTGACATCCATAGCCGGACGTACCCGCTGGCGTGTGATTTGCATCAGTCCGAATTTGCTAAGGGGCAGAATATTATGTTTCGCACGGTCTTTCTGCATATTCTGGCACATACGTTCATAGAGCTTCTGCCTGTTCTCGGCAAGGTTCATGTCGATGAAGTCGACAACGATGATGCCTCCCATATCCCTTAACCGAAGTTGGCGAGCCAACTCATCGGCTGCGCCCAAATTGACATCGAGGGCATTGGCTTCTTGTCCGTTAGCGGCTTTCGAGCGGTTTCCGCTATTCACGTCTACTACGTGGAGCGCTTCGGTATGTTCGATAATCAGATAGGCTCCACTTTTATAAGAGACGGTTTTGCCGAACGATGACTTAATTTGTTTGGTGATAGCAAAGTTATCAAAAATAGGAAGTTGACCTGTGTATAGCTTGACAATGCCTGTTCGGTCGGGCGCAATCAAAGCTACGTAATTTTTTACTTCATTGTAAACCGTTTCATCGTTTACATAGATGTTTTCGTATGAAGGATTGAACAAGTCGCGCAACATGGCTACGGTGCGGCTTGTCTCTTCATACACTAAGGTGGGCAATTTGGTTGCCTTTTGTACTTTGGTGATGGTCTCTTCCCAATGTTTCAGCAAGACTTTCAGTTCGGCATCCAATTCTGCTACGCGCTTCCCTTCAGCTACTGTGCGTACGATAATCCCGAAGTTTTTCGGTTTGATGCTTTGTAATAGCTGTTTGAGGCGTGCCCGTTCTTCACTTGACTTGATTTTTTGCGAAACCGAAACTTTATCGTTAAAAGGGATAAGTACCAAATACCGTCCGGCAAACGAGAGCTCGCATGTCAAGCGCGGTCCCTTGGTCGATATAGGCTCTTTTACGATTTGCACGATGACTTCCTGTCCTTGTTGGAGGACGTTCGAGATGCTTCCCTCTTTCTCTATATCGGGCAGCATGGAAGCCTTCGTCATGGGATAAAGTTTCTTCCGGTCGCTGATAACTTGCTTCAGATACTTCTGAAAAGAAAGAAATTGAGGACCTAGGTCTAAGTAATGAAGGAAAGCGTCTTTTTCGAAACCGACATCTATAAAGCAGGCGTTCAGTCCGGGCATCAGTTTTCTTACTTTGCCCACGTACATGTTGCCGACCGAAAAAGAAAGGTTTCTTTCTTCTTTCTGGAACTCTACCAGGTTTTTGTCTTCCAGCAGAGCGATTGAAATTTCTTTCGGCTGTACATCTACTACTAATTCGCTTGTCACTTGATTACTTGGTTTAGAGGTTAATAACTAATGATTCCAATTATAAAGACTCTTCATACACAAAGAACAAACCTGAAAGACTATTGAGGAGCTTTGCAAGTTTGTTCTTTATTGAAGTCGGACAGACTAACAATTATTTTTTGCTTTTATGTCTGTTCTTTCTTAGTCTTTTTTTACGCTTGTGAGTAGACATTTTATGTCTTTTTCTTTTCTTTCCGCTTGGCATAGCTTCAAAATTTTATAGGGTTAATACTAATGTTAATTTATTTTTTTACTGAAAGAGTAAACGTTTTTGCCGGTTTAAATGCCGGAATATTGTGTTCCGGGATAATAATCGTCGTATTTTTTGAAATGTTACGGGCAGTCTTCTGCGCTCTTTTCTTCACAATGAAACTACCGAAACCCCGAAGGTATACATTCTCGTCGTTTGATAATGAAACCTTTACAGATTCCATAAATGCTTCCAACGTAGTCAATACGGTTTGTCTGTCAATACCAGTGTTTTTGGCAATTTCGTTTACAATATCTGCTTTAGTCATTTCGCCTAATAATTATTGTTATACGTTATCTTAATTTTTTGGATTGCAAATATATAGCTTTTCTCGCTCATGGCGAAATTTCTTTTGAACAAATTTTAGAAAAAGTGTTTTTAGCATCTTCAAAACCTGTATTTTTGCAGGACTTTAAGTGTTTTTTAATCTGAAGATAGTGAAAAGATGAGTCGGTTTGGCGAAATATTAATACGTTGGTATCAGGAAAACAAGCGGGATTTGCCTTGGAGAAATACGAAAGACCCTTACAAAATATGGATATCGGAAATTATCCTTCAGCAGACCCGTGTCGTGCAGGGATATGATTACTATTGCCGCTTTATCAAGCGGTTCCCCGATGTGTTTGCTTTGGCTGAGGCGGATGAAGATGAGGTGATGAAATACTGGCAGGGATTGGGGTATTATTCCCGTGCGCGGAATTTGCATGAGGCAGCCCGTTCGATAGCCGGTCGGGGAATTTTCCCAAATACGTACGAGGAGGTGCGGAAGCTGAAAGGGGTGGGCGATTATACGGCGGCGGCTATCTGCTCTTTTGCTTACGATATGCCTTATGCGGTGGTAGATGGGAATGTGTACCGGGTTTTATCCCGCTGGATGGGGGTTGAAGAACCGATTGATACGGTGCGGGGCAAGAAGCTGTTTGCGGCGCTGGCGGACGAGCTGCTGGAACGGTCTGCGCCGGCTCTGTACAATCAGGCGATTATGGATTTCGGTGCCATCCAGTGTGTGCCTTCTTCTCCTTCTTGTTTGTTTTGTCCTTTATCGGATAGTTGCGTAGCTTTACAAAAAGGGTTGGTAGATGCGCTTCCGATGAAGCAACATAAGACTAAGGTGACAAACCGATACTTTATTTATTTCTATGTACGCGCGGGGGAATATACATTTCTTCATAAGCGGGAGTCGGGTGATATTTGGCATAATTTGTATGAGTTCCCATTGGTTGAGGCTGATAGGGAAATGGCGGAAGAAGAGGTTTGCAGGCTTCCTGAGTATAAGAAATTATTCGAGGGATGTGAGATTCAGGCTACCCGGATGGTAGCTAAGCAAGTGAAGCATGTACTTTCGCATCGGGTGATTTATGCCGATTGTTATGAAGTGGTGATAGCGGAAAAAGAAATGCCTAAGGGAGCATTTCAGAAGGTTTTGAGGGATGATTTACACAAATTTGCGGTTCCGCGCTTGATATCTCGTTTTTTTTCGTTACTTTTGAGACCAAAATAAGTAAATAAGGAGGATTATGTCATTAAATAAAGTTCAGTTGATAGGCAATGTGGGAAAAGACCCGGATGTGCGCTATCTGGATAATGGAGTGGCGGTGGCGGCATTTACGCTTGCCACTACTGACAGAGGATATACCTTGGCGAACGGCACGCAGGTGCCCGAACGCACGGAATGGCACAACATTGTGTTGTGGAATAGACTGGCGGAAATAGCCGAAAAGTATGTGCACAAAGGCGACAAACTGTATATAGAAGGGAAAATCCGTTCGCGTTCGTATGACGACCAGAACGGAATCAAACGCTATGTGGTGGAGATTTTTGGGGACAATATGGAAATGTTGACTCCACGCTCCGTTCAGAGCGGGCAGCCCCAGCCGATGGTTCCCAATCAGCAACCTGCCGTTTCGGCACAACCTGCCCAGCAAACGAATGCCGCGGATGATTTGCCTTTTTAAAGGTATATAACCGCTGGGTAATATGAATCTGATGT
Source organism: Bacteroides sp. An322 (assembly GCF_002161765.1). Lineage (GTDB taxonomy): Bacteria > Bacteroidota > Bacteroidia > Bacteroidales > Bacteroidaceae > Phocaeicola > Phocaeicola merdavium. Next base: position 103,806 of record NZ_NFIN01000010.1, read on the forward strand.
TTAACTAAAATCTATTATTTTGGACTCTGACTCGTATTTATCTTTTTTAAAAGATTGGTTTAACGGACTTTGCTTTGTGTCTCCTTCGGTAGGGGCGGTTGTAGCCATAGTTTTAGCTATATTGTTATTGTGGGTGTCCGGTTTGATTTCGGCTTCAGAAATTGCTTTCTTTTCATTGACCGAAGATGATTTGGATGAAGTGAATGAAGAAAAATCGGTTGCGGACCGGAAGATTCGGAAGTTATTGGATGATTCCGAACATTTGCTTGCGGCTATTTGGGTTTCTAATAAAGTTGTCAATGTTGCTATCGTTCTTTTGTGTGCCTATTTCTTTTCTGATGTGGTGCAATGGGAAGGGGCTTATGTGGTAGAATTTATTTTGCTTACACTTCTTTTGACTTTCTTGTTATTGCTATTTGGAGAAATAATGCCTCGCATTTATTCTGCACAAAACTCTTTAAAATTCTGTCGGATTGTTGTTGCTCCTGTTTGTTTTTTGCATTGGCTATTTAAGCCTGTTTCCAATGTATTGGTCCGCTCGGCTTTGGGGGTGGGGCGGATAGCTCAGAAATACAATAAAAAAGCGAACTTGTCTGTAGATGAATTGTCTCAAGCGCTTGAGTTGACTGATAAAGATGAAATATCAGAGGAGAGTAATATGTTGGAAGGCATTATCCGGTTTGGGGAAGAGACGGCAAAGGAGGTCATGACTTCCCGGCTGGATATGGTGGATTTGGAGATTGATACTCCGTTCCCGGATGTTATCAAGTGTGTGGTAGACAATGCGTATTCCCGTATTCCGGTTTACGAGGAATCCCGTGATAATATCAAGGGCATTCTCTATATAAAAGACTTGTTGCCTTTTATTGATAAAGGGGAGGATTTTAAATGGCAAAACCTGATACGTCCGGCTTATTTCGTTCCGGAAACGAAGATGATTGATGATTTGCTTCGTGATTTTCAGGCTAATAAGATTCATATCGCTATCGTGGTGGATGAGTTTGGAGGTACATCGGGATTGGTTACGATGGAAGATATTATCGAGGAAATTGTGGGTGAAATCAATGACGAATATGATGAAGAAGAGCATAATTATGTGAAGCTTTCCGATAATGTATATGTCTTTGAGGGGAAAACCTTGCTTGCCGATTTTTATAAGATTGTAGATGTCGATTCAGACGAGTTTGAGGAGGCTGCCGGAGATTCGGATACGCTTGCAGGGCTCGTATTGGAGTTAAAGGGAGAGTTTCCCGCCTTGCATGAGATTATCCGTTATAAGGATTTTGTGTTTGAAGTGCTCGAAATGGATGCACACCGTATTGTGAAAGTAAAAGTGACAAAGAAAAATGCCTCTGTTTAAATCTTGGACGAGCGGGGAAGGTGTGTTCGCTATTTGGAAAGTGGAAGAATCGAACGGGCAATTGAGGGCTTTATTGAAAGGGGCATTCCCTTATGATGCTGATATTTCCCGGATGAAAGCCGAATCCCGGCGTAGCGAATACCTGGCGGTAAGGGTATTGCTGGCTGAGGTGTGTGGTGAAGAAAAAGAGATTTGCCATGAGCCTTCGGGGAAGCCTTTCTTGGCGGACGGGAGTTTTCATTTGTCCATTTCCCATACTAAAGGATATGTGGCTATTGCTCTTCATCTTACGCGGGAAGTGGGCATTGATATCGAGCAGGTTTCGGGCAGGGTATTAAAAGTAGCCGACCGCTTTATGTCTAAGGAAGAGTTGCACGGGGAAAAAGAGGCGTTGGAAACTTATTCCGGAGGTGCGGAACGCTCCACCTTATATTATATGCTCCTGCATTGGTCGGCGAAAGAGACGATGTTTAAGCTCATGAATCAAGCGGAAGTCGATTTCAGGAACCACCTTCGCATCTTGCCTTTCCGGCTTTGTTCGGAAGGATGCTTTACCGGATGCGAGTGCCGTACTTCGCAAGCGGCAAGCTATCCGGTTCATTACATGCTTCATCCCGATTTTGTCTGCACGTGGAGTGTTATATAGCGCGTTTACGCTTCTTTCTCCTTTCTTAAGGTGAATACGAACTCCAGTCCTCCGCTGGGGTTGTTCTTGGCAAAGATAGTTCCTCCGTGGAAGAGTACGGCGTTCTTTACGATAGCAAGCCCCAGTCCGGTGCCTCCTAATTTGCGCGAGCGTCCTTTATCTATCCGGTAAAAACGTTCGAAAATGCGGTTCAGGTGCTCTTCGGGTACGCCTACGCCCGTATCGGAGAAGCTGAAGTAATAAAACTTTTCGTCTTCGCGGAAGCAATTGATTTTCACGGTTATCCCTGTGCCTGCGTATGCAATGGCATTGTCCATCAGGTTTCGGAAAATGGAGTAGAGCAATGAGCTGTTTCCGTTTATGGTCAGTTCGTGAGGCATACGGTTGATGACCGTAATATGCTTTTCTTCCAATGCCAATGCCACTTCGTTCAGCATGTTTTTTATCATCAGGCTCAAGTTGATGGTTTCCCTCTCTACCAGGTTAGGCGCTTCGTCCATGCGGGTCAGTACCGAGATGTCGCGTAGCAATACGGTCAGGCGGTTGCTTTGCGCATAACTTCGTTCTAAGAAGGTATGCATGGTCTCAGCCGGAAGATTAGGTGTATTGATGATAGTCTCCAAATATCCCTGAATGCTGCTCACCGGTGTTTTCAGTTCGTGTGCGATGTTTTGCGTGAGTTGGCGTTTCAAGCGGGCTTGTTGTTCTTCTTGAGTGATGTCGATGATAGATACCTCGAACGACAGGTCTTGGAAGATGATGCATTCCACTGAGAACGAGCGTCCGTTCTTGTCCACATGCAGGGCGAGCCTTTTCTCTTCTTTGCTGAAATTTCCTTCGTTCTTGTTCAGGAATTCCGTAATGGGCTGAAGCTCGGCGATTCCGAACACTTCTTCGGTCGAAGTCAGGTTGTGGTCGGAAATGGTGTTGGCGTATTGGGTAAACAGGTTGTTCACCAATATCTCTTTCCTTTCGCGTGTGAATACGCCCAGCCCTTCGTGAGAGGTCTGTAGGTGTGAAATTAATTTTTCTCGCTCAATGTACAACGCTTCCTTTGTGCGGTGAAGCCGTTGGTATATCTTGATGATGTGTTCGGAGATTTCCCCTAATTCGTTTTTAGGGAATGTTTCCGAGATGTCTATTGCCTCGTTCCGGTCGGCTTTTAGCGCGAATTGTTGAAGTTGGGTTATTGATGTGCCTAATTTTTGGGTGTACCGGTAAAACATAATGATTAGCAACAGGCTGATAGCCAGCGTGAACCATACATATTCCGAATCGGCTTTCAGGTGTTTGCTCAGGCTCACGTTATACGGGAGTGCCGAGCGGATGATGAGTTGTTGCGAAGGGTAATAGCGTGCGGAGTAAAAGTATGCTTCTCCTTTGATGCTTGCCGAATGGCGGCTGATGTCGTATCCGCTTCCGTACATCAGGGCGTCTTGCACTTCCTTGCGTGTGCGGTGGTTCTCAAACCGGTTCGTGTCGGGCTGGATATTGTCATACACCACCTTGCCTTGCGGAGTGATGAGGGTCACGCGCAAGTCTGGAATCATGTGGGTGGTCACATAATGGTGCAAAGAGTCGGTATCAAGTTCGCCTTCGTCTGCAATGAAGTCGTACATGCGGTTGTTATAGTTTTGTAGCTGCATGTTGAGCAGGTCGCTCTTGTATTCTTTTTCTCTTTTATACTGAAATAGCAGGAAGCAAACTGCAAAAGAGATGAACAACAAGACAACAGAGAAGAACAATCGCTTGCTGAACGGAAGCAGACGGTACATCAGTTTGGTCATAATCTGTGGTGAAAGGTGAAAAAAGATTCATTCGCATTCGAAACAATATCCGTATCCCAGGCGGGTGACGATGTTTTTCCCGTATTCGCCTATTTTCTTGCGCAGGCGGGTAATGTTGACGTCTATCGTGCGGTCCAGCACGTACACCTCGTCGTTCCATACCTTCGAAAGGATGTCTTCGCGAGAGAACACCCGTCCGGCATTTTGGAGCAAGAGTAAGAGGATTTCAAATTCCTTTTTCGTAAGCGGGATTTCTTCCCCGTCGATAGATACTTTCTTTTGGGAAATGTTGATAGTCAATCCCTTGTATTGCAATTCGTCGCTTTCTTTTCGCTGGAGATTGGCAGTCCGGCGCAATACGGCTTTCACGCGCATAATGACTTCGCGTAGCGAAAACGGTTTCGAAATATAGTCGTCCGCTCCTAAGTTGAAGCCCGTAATGGTATCGTTTTCCGTGTCTTTTGCCGTGATGAAGATAATGGGGATATTCATGGTGTCTTTATCGGCTTTCAGCATCCGCGCCATTTTGAATCCGGAGATTTCCCCCATCATCACGTCCAGCAAAAGCAGGTTGTATTGCGTAAGGTCTAGCTTCAACGCTTCTTCGGCTGAGTTTGCCGTGTCTACTTTGTATCCTTCCATTTCGAGGTTGAACTTCAGGATTTCGCACAAGTCGTCTTCATCGTCTACTACAAGGATTCGGTATTCGTTCATGGCTTTTCTGTTTATTTTTACCACAGATTACACAGATTCATGAATTAATAATTGTTTTTAATCTGTGTAATCTGTGGTGAATATTTCTGCACGCAAAGATGCGCCTTTCGTGTTTCTTTAGTGTGAAATAGGTGTTACAATATTATTACAATTCAGCCCTTGTAAATTCTCCTGCTATCGGACGGTGCATTTCGTTGCGTATCTGTTGCGGGGTAAGGCCGTGCCCTAACAGAAACATCAGCTTGGTCAGCACGCTTTCTACGGTCGAGTCGTATCCGCTGATGACACCGGCGTCCAGCAGGTGAAGTCCCGTTTCGTAGCGTGCCATTTCCACCATTCCCGTAGGGCATTGCGAGATATTGACGATGACGATACCCCGCTCTGTAGCTTCCTTCAGCAAGCGGATGAACCATGGTTTCTGGGGCGCGTTTCCCGACCCGTAGGTCTTCAGCACCACCGCCTTCAGCCCCGGCGTGTTTAATACGTTGCTCACGATATTTTCCTGAATGCCGGGGAAAATGGTGAGGATAATTACATTGGTGTCGAACACGAAGTGCGGGTGCATCGGGATGTCGGGATTTGCTTTTCGGATGCGGTCGTACTCGTATTTGATGTGTATGCCTGCCGTGGCGAGTGGAGGATAGTTGAACGAACGGAAGGCATTGAAGTTCTCTGCGTTGATTTTCGTGGTCCGGTTCCCTCGCAGGAGCAGGTTCTCGAAGAAGATGCATACTTCGGGCACCACTGCACGTCCGTCAGGGTATTTTGCCGCGGCGATTTCGATGGAAGTGATGAGGTTTTCTTTCCCGTCGGTGCGCAATACGCCGATAGGCAACTGGCTTCCCGTCAGGATGACCGGCTTGCTCAGGTTTTCCAGCATGAAACTCAGTGCAGAAGCCGTATAAGCCATGGTGTCCGTTCCGTGCAGGATGACGAATCCGTCGAAGTTTTCGTAGTTATATTGGATAATCTTCACTAGCTTAGCCCATAATGCCGGCTCCATGTCCGAAGAGTCGATAGGCGGCGTAAACTGGTACGAAGAGATGCGGTAATTGAAGCGTTTCAGTTCCGGTACGTTCTCTTGAAGTTGGTCGAAATTGAAGGCTTCCAACGCTCCCGTTGCCGGATTCTCAATCATGCCGATTGTTCCGCCGGTATAGATAAGGAGTACGGAAGGATAGTCTGGCTTAATCATAATCGGTACGTATTTTGGCGCAAAGATACGAAATAAATGACAAATAGACAACAACCAATGGGTCAATAAAGAATATGTCGGAACAATTGTTTTCTTTTTGTTGTTCATAGTTCAGTAAAGTTTCATTGTTAATCTGTAGGGGCGGGGTCTGCCCGCCCTGAATACATCCGCGTATGCATCTGTGGGCGCATCCGGGCAGGCAAACCCTGCCCCTACAGTGTTAGTTCAGCATGACAATGGTTGGTAAATTGAAAATTTCCATATTGCAAAGGTACGCCATTCTCCTCCGTCCGCCAAAAATCGGGTATCGC
>NZ_NFIN01000011.1 GCF_002161765.1 Bacteroides sp. An322
CTGACCATCGATTACGAATTCCTTGCTGAAACCGCAGAAGCTATGGTACAGATTGCATTCATCCAAATCATGCTTAACAAATTTATCGAATGAAATCAAAACAGCTTCTCAGTAATAAGGATTTTATTTGTTTCTACTGGATTTCTTTCAGATATTCGCTGAAGAAATTGCTTTTTTTCATATTTATGGCCTCAATGCGGGAATTGGTTGCCAGTCTTGTACTGTTCTTGAATAATACATTAGCAGTGCAGAAAGAATCTGATATAAACTTCTGACACCCATTGAAGAAATCGGTTTTCTTTAGGTCTGTTCTACAATAGTGGCACATTATATAGAGGTTATGAATGAAAGCTCCCAAGTCAGTCTTTGACATTCTGTAGATTTCAGAAATCGGGTATTGTATATCTTCTTCTATTGGCATGCCTGTAATTTGAGAAAAGGCATACTTTTTAAAATATTCAATTTCATAAGGTTTGAGACAATCGTCCAATTCCGTGCTGATATAATTATAAATAAAGGAAAACAGTTTGCATAATCTTGTAGATTTGTCATCGGCTGGATTATCATTGCCGTTATTCTCTATTGCATCCAAATAATACTGTAATGGCTTCTGGTCATTTACGAGAAGTTCCTCTATCTTTTCGATCTGCTGTTGATGGCGGTTTTCCTGTTCTTTAAGTCGTATCAGCAGCTCTTCGGTTACACTTTCATTGTTTGCCTCATTTTTGTATTCTTCCAGCAGTTTTTTCTTGCACCGGTATAAATGTCCGTTTGTCTTGTTATATATTCTCAGATTGACATAAGTAAGTTCTTTATGTAACCATTCCTGATCATCCTTATGCTCATTCAGCACAAGAATATATTTGTCCTGTTCACTTTGAATCTTCATATCGGAGATTTTCCGCACTATCATAATAATTATCGCTATAAGACTGATTGCGGCCAAAGAGTAGGAGACAACCGAGAGTATAGGACTGTATTTATAAACTTTTGCTCCTGAGCAGATAACACCTACGACTAATAGCAGAAGTACTGCTATTAGCCAGATATAACCGATATGCAACTTTTTTGCATATCGGAATGGATTGATTTTAGAAATTGCCTTTTTCATATTGTTCCGTGTTTTGACTGATTGTATTAATGCTTAATCGTTTTGCAGCCTGTTCCTTTAATGGGTTCACGACTTTGGTATACCGCATTGTGGTACTTTCCTGTTTATGTCCTAGTACATTCTTGATAGTAATAATATCTGTACCGAGGGCCAGTGACAGGGTAGCGTATGTATGACGTGTACAATGGAAGTGCAAGTCTTTCTTTATACCTATGCTATTGAACCATCTTTTCATCGGATAGGTCAGCATATATGTGGTAAGCCCGTTAAATACGAGTCCTTCACCACGTGGGCCGATAACTTCCATGAGATCATCTCCGATAGGAACGTTTGCCATGTTCTTTGTTTTCTGCATACGTTTGAATACACACCATCCGCCTTTGGGCAATTCCTTGATGTCCTCCCACTTCAAGGCAAGTATGTCACTTCTTCTGAAGCCTGTAATACAGGCGAAAATGATAGCCTTTCGCAATACCGGAATAGGGCATTCATTATTTATGATCAGTCCTAATTCATGTTCTGTCAGATAATTGATTTCTGTTTCCTCTTCCGGAATCCTGTCAAGAAAATCATTGATATTCTCTTTAAGCATCCGTTTCTTATAGGCCTCTTTCAACATTCCTCTGAATGTGGAAAAATATCCGGCAGCCGAGTTCTGTTTCAGCTTTTTACTGTCGTCTCTCAGTTTGGCCGTATTCAGCAGATAGGAACGGAATCTCTGGCAGAGAGCGACATTGATATCTGCAAAAGTACATTTGTTGTTGGTGAAGGCAGCAAAGTGCTGATACACATAAATCCACTTCTTATTGTGTTTGAGTGATTCATTTTTGAAATAATCAAGAAAATCTGTTTTCTCAACAATCTTATCGTAAAAATCGAATTTCTCGTTTATTATCTGCTCCAGTACTCTCAGACGGAATATTTCCATCTTCTGCATAATACTTTTTACATGTTCACGTTCCGCAAATGATTTGGGCTTTTCCGGAAGATGTACATTGAGAAAATAGCGGCGTGTTGTTCTGTTAGTTCCAGGAATGAGAATAGGAGGGTAGAAGTCAAGATATAATGAAACTCTTCCCTTACTTATTTTCTTTTTTCTAAGAAATACTTTTGAAATCATGATAATTCGGATTTGATAGGTGATACATTAGCATTGTTTGTCATAGATTGCCGTTTACTCATGTGCGGCTATGGCAGGTTCATTAACATTATTTATGGCAATGTTTCCTGTACCAAACACCTTTCTGAGTCCTTCAATGCTTATAATGACATTCTTTCCCTTTGTCTTCTTGGGAATGTTGTACCATTTGCATCTGTTGTAGATAGTGTCACGATCTACATTGAACAATGCACAAGCTTCGGGGACGGTTATATATCCGTCCTCGCCAATCCGGGCATTTTTGATTTCATCAACATGTTTCTTGGAATACAAGGTAGTATTCCCGGTCTTTTCTTTTTTCTTGGGAATTTTATACCTTGAGGTAAAGCTGTGTACAGCCTTTACCGTCATCTTGTAGATTTTCTGGATCTGTTCGATTGTGTACCACTCTGTTATTTCTTCAGCTTCCTTATATCCCAACTTCCTGAAATAGCGGTCAATATGTTCCATACTGAACAGCCTCTTTCCTGAAAGAGTAGCTGAAGGAATGTTGTTTTCTTTAGCAATCACATAAAGTCTGCTATAAGAAATCTGGTACTTTTCTTCTATCTCTTTTGCAGAGTAGAAATCAGTAATTGTTTTTGTAGACTTAATAGGTCTCTCTTGCATTGTTTTTACGCTTTTTAAATTCATCATAACCGTTTCAACCTCTTTGCGTTTAACAATAATTCTACTACCAATTTGTGAAAAAGGAATTTCATAAATCCGCATGTAAGTATAAATACTTTTTCGGCTTACCCCCAGATAAATGGCGAGTTGTTTCAGGCTGATAAATTCTCTCGCCTGTATAACTTCCAGTTCATTTACAGCCAGACGGATTCTTTTCTTCTTTTCCTCTTTCACTTCTTTTGTGACTGCATTATAGCGGTCATTTCTAATTAACTCCTTGTAATACTTGTCGTTACAAGCCTTACAACAGAAACGTGTCTTGCAGGTCTTTGCTATGAAAGTCTTCCCGCAAAATTCACAGATTCTTTCAATTCTTACCTTGTTACCCATATTTTACTCTCCAAAACTCGCTGCGAAATAGTGTGTAAAGGTGTGTAATGATGTGTAAATACCTTTTGTACTTCGCACACGTTGTTAGTGAAAAATTACTCTAATGAGTCAACAGGTACTTTCGGGGTACAAAAATATGCAAAACCGTGAAAATAAACAATGTTAGCGTAGATTGCTAACATTGTTTAATATATTGATTATTAGACTTTTATTTATCATTGTTTGCTGGTGTTTTTCATCGTTTTTCAGTCCTTATTTCCCGATGCAGAAATGCTTAAAGATATTCCCCAGCACCTCATCCGTCGTAACTTCCCCTACGATGTCGCTCAAGTGGAAGATACATTCACGCAAATCTTGCGAGATAAGGTCTCCGGATAAACCTGTGGAGAGGCCTTCTTGTACGCGGCGAATGGCTTCGAGAGCATGGGTGAGGGATTCGTAATGGCGCACATTGGTGACGATGATGTCACTGGATGATATGGTTGGCAGATGAGCGGCTTCAATCAAAAGGGATTGGAGTTGGTCGATGCCTTCTTTGCATTTGGCTGAGAGGGAAACGGTTTTATTAATTGGCAATTGACAATTGACAATTGACAATTGGCTGGATGTCAGATCGCTCTTATTCAAGACGAGGATGAGCGTTTTGCCTTCACATAGGGGGAGGACTTTATCGGAAAGGGCTGCGATTTGTTTTTCGGCTTCCGTCCGGTCGATAACCCAAAGCACGATGTCTGCCTTGCGAATGGCTTGAAAACTCCGTTCGATGCCGAGGGCTTCGATAGTATCGGTGGTGTTCCGGATGCCAGCAGTGTCGATGAAGCGAAAGGTGGCTCCGCCAAGGTTTATGGTGTCTTCTATTACATCGCGCGTAGTGCCGTGAATATCGCTCACGATGGCACGCTCTTCACCTACTAAAGCATTGAGCAGGGTAGACTTGCCTGCATTGGTCTCGCCGATGATGGCTACGGGAATGCCGTTCTTTATAGCATTTCCGGTACTGAACGAATCGGTGAGCCGAGCGATGAGGGTTTCGATTTGTGAGGCGAGGGCTTTAAGTTCAGTACGATCAGCAAACTCTAGCTCTTCGTGATCAGAGAAATCGAGTTCCAGTTCCATAAGCGAGGTAAGGTGAAGCAACTGGTCACGAAGTTTTCCCAATTCTTTGCTGAATCCACCCCGCATTTGATTCATAGCAAGGCGATGAGTGGCTTCGGAGGTGGAGGCGATAAGGTCTGCTACGGCTTCGGCTTGGCTCAAGTCCATTTTCCCGTTCAGGAAGGCACGTTGGGTGTATTCGCCCGGACCGGCGGCACGGCATCCGTTGGATATGAGAAGTTGCATCACTTGCTGGAGGATATAAGGCGAACCATGGCAGGAGATTTCGGTGGAGTCTTCTCCCGTATACGAGTGAGGGGCACGGAAAACGGAGATTAATACTTCGTCGATGATTTCGCCTTTGGCATTTTTAATGTGTCCAAAGGTAAGGGTATAGGGCTTGCGTTGCGTCAACGGTACAGAAGAGCTAACAGGGGTAAAGATGCGGTCGGTGAATGCGATGGCATCTGGACCGGATACACGAATCAGCCCGATGGCTCCTCCCTGTGCGGTGGCTATGGCGCAAATGGTATCTGGATTATTCATTTCTGATAAAGTGTTTGTATTAATAGTGTAACTATTTTTTCTAAAGCCTCACGGTCTGTTTCATCAAATGCGTTTAAATAATCGCTATCTATATCAAGTACTCCTTTCACTTCATTCCCTACCAACATAGGTACTACGATTTCGGAGCGGGAAAGCGAGCTGCATGCGATGTGTCCGGGAAATTGGTCTACATCAGGTACTACGAGGGTGCGGCGTTCTGCCCATGCTGTGCCGCATACGCCCCGTCCTTTCTTGATGCGGTAGCACGCCACGCTTCCTTGGAAAGGACCTAACACGAGTTCATCGTTCTCTACTAAATAGAATCCTACCCAAAAGAATTCGAAGGCTTCTTTCAGGGCGGCACAGGTATTGGCGAGTACACTCACCTCATGGGTTTCACCTTCGATAAGGGATGCGAATTGTTGTAAAAAAATATCGTATTGTTCTGCTTTACTAACTTGATTATTGGATTTGAAACTTGCTTCCATTGTTATTGTTGTTTCACCACAGAGGGCACAGAGAAAATAAATTTAAAAGCTCTGTGTGCCTCTGCGTTCTCTGTGGTAGAATTATAAAAATTAGATTCGTTCGAGAACCACCTGGATAAGGTCGTCTATTTGACTTTTGTAGCCCGTGTCGGCTTCTTGCTTCACGCGGTTGGCTATCACCATACATACGGTGGTGGCTTTGTGTCCGAGTAAAAGGGAGAGACCTGCTAAGGCAGAACTTTCCATTTCGTAATTGGTGATGCGCTTTCCTTGGTATTCAAAGCTTTCTATTTTCTCGTTTTGATGCGGGTCGGCGAGGGGGATGCGCAGGCGTCTGCCTTGAGGTCCGAAGAATCCGCCACATGCTACGGTAATGCCTCTCACCATATCATGTCCCGCAATGCGTTCCGCCAATTCGGGGTGGGCATGTACAGCGTAGGGAGCAGGGGCGCAAAGGTTTCCTGTCCAGCCTAAATGGTTCAGCAGAGCACGTTCCAAGGGAAGGTCGCATACGGTGTTACGTCCTTCGTAGAAATTGAGCAGTCCGTCGAAACCGATAGAGATTTCCGAGCAAATAAATGTACCAGCAGGGGTATAGGGTTGAAGTCCTCCACATGTGCCGATGCGCACTAACTCCAATTGACGCAAGGTGTCTTTTTCTTCACGAGTCTCGAAGTCGATGTTGGCAAGGGCATCCAGTTCGTTCATTACAATATCAATGTTATCACATCCGATACCCGTAGATACTACGGTGATGCGCTTGCCTTGATAGGTGCCGGTGATGGTATGGAACTCGCGGCTCTGGATGTCACATTCTTTCGTGTCGAAGTGTGATGCCACCAAGTCCACTCGCCCGGGGTCGCCTACCAATATGACCTTATCGGCAAGCATTTCAGGACGTATATGGAGATGAAATACCGAACCGTCTTCATTGATAATCAGTTCGGAAGGCGGAAAGAAGGTTTTCTTTTGCATAGTCGTGTATGTGCTTTTTACCACAGATTACACAGATTAATAAAATCATGCATTGTTTGCCATTAATTGGAAATTGTTTAAATCAGTGTAATCTGTGGTGAGTTTTTACTTATTTTCCTATCGGCTCGCTTCCGGCGGGATGCTGGTCGGGCTGGGCGATGCTGTTCCGCATATCGGTATCTGCTTGGATGTTCTTCATGCGGTAATAATCCATGATGCCGAGGTTTCCGCTTCGGAAGGCATCTGCCATGGCTTTGGGAACTTCGGCTTCCGCTTGGATTACATTGGCACGGGCTTCTTCTGCTTTGGCTTTCATTTCTTGTTCCAATGCTACCGCCATTGCGCGCCGTTCTTCCGCTTTGGCTTGAGCGATGTTCTTGTCGGCATTTGCTTGGTCCATTTGGAGAGCTGCACCGATGTTTCTTCCTATATCAATATCGGCTATATCAATGGAAAGGATTTCGAAGGCGGTGCCGGCATCCAGTCCTTTGCGGAGCACGAGCTTCGAAATGGAATCGGGATTTTCGAGCACGGATTTATGGTTTTCCGATGAACCGATGCTCGATACGATGCCTTCGCCTACACGTGCCAGCACGGTGTCTTCGCCCGCACCTCCTACCAATTGGCGGATATTGGCGCGTACCGTCACACGGGCTTTGGCGATGAGCTGGATACCGTCTTTTGCTACGGCGGTCACGGGAGGCGTATCAATCACCTTTGGATTGACCGACATTTGTACGGCTTCGAATACGTCACGTCCTGCAAGGTCGATGCCCGTTGCCATTTGGAAAGAAAGTTCGATATTGGCTTTCGATGCCGATACCAGTGCATGAACCACTTTCTCTACGTGTCCGCCTGCCATGTAGTGGGCTTCTAGTTCATCGCGGGTAATGGTGTTCAGTCCTGCTTTGTGGGCTTCTATCATCGCAGGTACAATGACATGAGGGGGTACGTTACGGATGCGCATCAGGAAGAGTTGTACCAACGATACACGCACGCCCGATACCTTGGCGGAGAGCCAAAGGAAGAAGGGTACGTAATGGAAGAATATCGCCAAGATGATGACGATTCCGATTACGACAATAACTTGTAAATAAAGAGGAGGAATCATAATGTGATTGTATTTTTAAAAGGTGAATAATCAGTTTTCAGCACGTTTTACGTAAACCGTGTTATTATTGATGCGGACCACTTCGATGGGAGTGCCTTCATCGATGAATCCATCGGCGGATTGCACTTCGATAAGATGTCCGTTGATGTCGGCATTCCCTATCAGGGTGAGGCGTGTGGCGGATGTGCCTCGGTCGCCTATCTTGATGCTCATGTTTTTCAAAGGGTCGTGCCGATAGTCGATTTCTTTCTTCAATGAGAGTCGGTCTACGGTCTTTGAGCGCATTACCCATACGGTGACGCCTACGATGCCCAATGCCACAACACCCAGTGTGATGAATCCTGCCTGCATACCCATGTCGCTAAAAGCATAATAGATGGCATAGAGCAAACTGCATGCCGATGCAATGCCCGCAAAGGTGATGCCCGGCACGAGGAACACTTCGATGAAGAAGAGTATCAGTCCTGCCACGATAAGCGCGATGATGATAAGTATTTCCATAATCAATTCTTAATTTTCTTTAATTCTGTATTCCGCACGCTCGTTTCAAGTGCTGCTATTTCATCTTGCAACTCTTTTACACGCTGCTCTTTATCCAAGATGCCGGGAGTGAGTTGGTCTTTTCCCGCTTGATTGCTCTCATGATATGCCGTGCGTAAGTTTTTCAATGAAGTCTGAAGTTCGTTCAGGTCTTTTTCTTTTTGGAGGTAAGAGCGGAATTGCTCGCGTGCTTCTTCCGATGCGAAATCAGAAAGCCGGTGATAGACTTTGTTATCGTCTACTACGAAGCGGAAATCGCCTTTCTTTTGCCGGGTGTTTTCAGCGTATGTCACTTGTGCCAAACGTTGCTTGGCGCCCCGTACCGTACTTTCACTGGTCTGTGTCTTTTTTATTTCTTTCAGACTGGCAAGGGCGATGATGTCTTCGGGGTCGGAGGTTTCGTAATTATACACTTCTTTCGATTCGTTGGGGACGAATACATAGACACATACTTTACCTTCAGGCTGGTAGCGGTCGGAAGCGAACCAGCCAAGGCGATTCACTTCATCAATGGCATACATATAGTCATTGGCGGGCGAATTAAACGGCATCCCGATATTATCGGGGCGCAGGTACGTGTTGTCATCCGAGTCATAGCGGGTGATGAAGATGTCCAGTCCGCCCACGCTCTCTTCACTTTCGGCGGCATAATAAAGGGTAATGCCGTCCGAGTCGAGGAAGGGATAGTTCTGGCTATATTCCGCTTGGTTTATTCCTTGCAGAGGTTGAGGGTCGCTCCAGCGGTCGATAAGCTTCATGCGCGAATACAGATGCGTCTTTCCTTCGCTATCGGTTTGCGGAAAGAGGGTTTTGTCGCCCCATTCGTTGGTATATACGGCACCTTCTCCGTTATCGGTCATTTCGAGGCTTCCCGAAGCCTTGCTCAGCTTGTATGCGGAAAGGAATGAGGCTTTGTCTACCACGAAGCTATCCACTACGGTCACCCGTTCTGTTCCCCGCAACATGCGTGCCGCCATCCGGCATTGTGAGAGTACCCGTTCCGCTTCTTCAGTATCGCGTTTCTTCTTTTCCAGCCAGGAGATATGTTCTTCCAGATTTTCCACCGCGTCATCAAAACGGTATTGTGTGTAATAGAGCTTGCCTAAGTAAAGGTAAGCATTAATCACTTTGCGTGCTGCGCTTTTTTCTAGGTAGGGTTGCGACTCTGCCAGTTCGCCCGTTTCGAAGCAGCACGCCCCGTACCAGAAATTATAGTTGGCATTCGAAGGGGCACGTTTCACCAGTTTCTCAAATACGGGTTTGGCTTCGGCAAACTTGCCTTCGGTAAACCATTCCTTGGCTTGGTTCAAGGTTTGAGCGTATGCCGTTCCTCCCCATGCCAAGGCGAGGAGCAGAGCGGCAAGTGTATGTCTTTTCTTGTTCATTTTTATCCTTTTCGTGTTGTTTTCACCAAAAGTACAAACTTTCTTCGAATTTCGAAGCATATTTTCGATTTCTTTTTCTCTGAATCGCTAATTTGATGTACTTTTGTGCCCCGATTTTGTAAGATTATGGAGAAAGAAGAAAAACTGATACGTACCATCAACCGGAGATTTAATAAAGGAGTGGTGGAATACGGATTGATAGACGAAGGCGACAAGATACTTGTAGGGCTTTCGGGCGGGAAAGATTCGTTGGCTTTGCTTGAATTGTTGGCAGAGCGTTCGCGCATCTACAAGCCGCGCTTTTCGGTCGTGGCGGCTCATGTGGCAATGACGAACATTGCTTACGAGTCGGACACCGACTATTTGCGCACGTTTGCCGAAGCATTTGGCGTGCCTTTCGTGCGCTATGAAACTTCGTTCGACCCTTCTACCGATACCCGTAAGTCGCCCTGTTTTTTGTGTTCGTGGAACCGGCGTAAGGCGTTGTTTACTGTGGCAAAAGAGCAGGGGTGCAATAAAATAGCTTTAGGGCATCATCAGGATGATATTTTGGAAACTCTCCTGATGAACATGACTTTTCAGGGAGCTATCAGTACGATGCCCCCACGCTTGGTGATGCGTAAGTTCGACATGACTATCATCCGCCCTCTTTGTTTGGTGCATGAAGCGGAACTGGCGGAATTGGCGCAAATCCGAGGCTATCAGAAGCAGGTGAAGAATTGTCCCTATGAGCACGATTCGCACCGTGCGGATATGAAAAGCGTATTAAAGGCATTAGAGCAAATGAATCCCGAAGCCCGCTATAGCCTATGGAGCAGTATGGCGAACATTCAGGAGGACTTGCTTCCGGTGAGAATTGACAGGAGTTATTAATTATTTAATTGTTAATTATAAAGATGTTCACACAAGGAATTTATTCAATTATTCTATTGGTCTTTTCCAACATCTTCATGACCTTCGCTTGGTACGGCCATTTGAAGATGCGCGAAGAGTTCAGTTGGTTTGCGGCATTGCCTCTCATCGGAGTTATTGCCTTCAGTTGGGCGGTTGCCTTTTTCGAGTATTGCCTTCAGGTGCCCGCCAACCGTTTAGGGTTTAAGGATAGCGGAGGTCCGTTCGATATTATGCAGCTCAAGGTGATTCAGGAAGTGATTACGCTTACCGTCTTCACCATTTTTTCTATGATTGCGTTTAAGATGGAGCTGAAATGGAACCACTTTGCCGCCTTCGTTTGTCTCATTTTGGCGGTCTATTTTGTCTTTAAGAAATAAGTGCGTGGCCTGTTAGATGCATATAGGTCCGTAAGCCTACGAAGCAGGCTTCATCAGCTAACTAAGCAGGCTTCGTAGTCTTACGAACCTATATGCATTTTTGTCAGGAGCCAGCTGACTTTTTGGCATGATTTTGTTCCGCTATTTGCAGCAACAAGAGTCATCACAACGGCTTCCCGGTGCTTCACATTCTATGGTACTATGTTGGATGCCGTGTTCGCGCAATTCGGCTTTTACGGCATGTTTCACTTCTTCCATTTGCAATAAATCTTTTAATACGATATGAATGGTGGCTGCGTTTTCGGTAGTGCTCATTGCCCATACATGAAAATGATGGAAACTTTCTACTCCAGGCACTTGAGCGATATGCTGTTCCAGTTCATGGATATGAATGCTTTCGGGTACGGCATCAAGGGAAAGGAACAGGCTTTCTTTTAAGAGTTTCCAGGTGGAAATCAGAATCAGAATTGCAATAACGAGGCTGATAATCGTGTCAATCAAGACAAATCCGGTCAGTATGATGATAATGCCCGAAATGACCACTCCTATTGAGACCAATGTGTCCATAGCCATGTGTAGGAAGGCTCCCCGCACATTCAGGTCGTGTTTCTGGTTCTTCATAAGCAGCCATGCCGTGACTCCATTTACAAGAATGCCGATACCAGCGGTCCAGGATACGGCTGCTCCGGAAACATGTTCAGGTTGTTTTAGCTTATAGAAACTTTCGATGATAATAGCTCCTACCGCAATCAATAGGATAATGGCATTGAGCAGAGAAACCAATACCGTACTTTTTTTATATCCATAAGTGAAATGGTCGGTGCTATGATGTTTCGACATACGGAAAGCGAAAAGCGAAAGCAACAGGCTGAATACATCGCTTAAATTATGTCCTGCATCGGACAACAAACCAAGAGAATTGAATAAGAATCCTGCCCCCGCTTCAATTATGACAAAAAGCAGGTTGATGATGATACATACGATGAAAATCGAGTTTAGTGATGTCAGCGTATGATTGTGGGAGTGTACATGTTGATGTGCCATATAAAATTTGTTTAATTAATCTGGTGCGAAGTTAGGCAGAATCTTTAGTTTTATCATTACTTGAATGTGTTGAATTCCTTTATTTCAGATGCATTTGCAACCAAGTTGCAATAAATAAAAGGTGAAATGATTAAATAATGTAAAAAAGAGAGGCGGAACTGCTACATATTAAGTTATTTGTATTTACTTTGGAAATGTTTAAGGTCAAATTCATTAAAAGCTATGAACGAATTAATTGCAAAAATTAAAGAATTGAATGAAGCTTTGGTTGCAGATGCTGAATTGCAAGCTACAAAAGGCAATAAAGCAGCAGGAACTCGTGCACGTAAAGTTTCATTAGAGTTAGAAAAGGTATTGAAAGAATTCAGAAAAGTTTCTTTAGAAGAATCAAAAAAATGACCATTCTTTCTATGGAAGAAGAAGGGGTTGTATCATTTGGCTTTGTTTCCTGATGGTATAACCTCTTTTTCATTGTTTTTTTAAGCCGGACATGCGGGGTATACAATATAATGGGTGGTTTCTGGTGGTCCTGATGCTGGTGATGTCGGCATGCGGGAAACATACCGGGCGGATGGAATCGTATTTTCGGGCAGATTCTTTGAACCGGGAAGCGTATTCCATGCGTTACAGGAATCTTATTGCATCGGAACAACTGGCTCAGGAGGCATTTCGCTTGTCTGCTGGCAATTCGGACTTGCGTGCGGAAGCGTTGAATAATTTAGGCTTTTGCGCTTTCATGCACATGGATTTTGAACGTGCCGCTCGCCTTTTTCATCAGGCATCAGATGAAGGAGACAATGAAATCGAACGTTTGATAGCTGATGTAGGCATGATGAAGATATGCCAACGCACAGCAATGAACAAAGAGTTTTACGATTATCGGAATAGTGCCCTTCGGCGCATGAAGCGTATCCGTGAGGATGAAAAACAGATTTCGGATGCACATCTCAAGGCGCGTTTGAATTATGCTGTTTCTGAATTTTACATCGTATCGGGTGTTTATTTCTACTATTTGCAGCAACACGAAGAATCTCTTCAGGCGATTGATGCCGTAGATGTCGATGCTATCCGGAGCGATACAGCCCAATGGTTATATTATGTGTATATGCGAGGGTCGGGAGATATGTATAAGGCCCCTACACGTGAAAAAATAGTGACGGGTGAATTAGGCTATCTGGTTAATTGCTTGGCAATAAGCAGGGCGGGAGGATATGTTTATTTTGAAGCGAATGCCCAGCAAGCACTTGCCGAACTTCTGAATTTCCGGCGGAATCGGGAAATATTGGCACAGAACAGTCCGGGTATGTTGCGGATGATTAATGAAGAGGGATTGCCTTTAGATAGCCTTCCGCTATTTTATGCACGCCGGGCATTGGCTTTGTTTAAGCAATATGATGATTGGTATCAGATATCAGGGACTTACCGGACACTTGCTACCTATTATAATTATATGGGATATCCTGAAAAGGCACTTCCTAATCTGGATACCGCTTTGCATTATGTCAATCTGCATCATGAAAAGTATTATCATTGTACGGATACGGCAGACCGTTTGCGTCCTTATGTCCCGAATGCAGACCATTCCGTAGAATTGAATTGGATTGTAGATGAGGGGATAAAGACAGTACCGGAATGGATTTTGCGTTTACGGGAACAGTTGAGCCGGACTTATTCGGCAATGGGAATGAAGCCGGAATCAGACTATAACCGGAATATTTATCTTGATTTGTTGGATTATATCCGTCAAGACAAGTTGTTGGAAAGCCGTTATATCGCGTTGGAGCGCGAATCAAACCAACTGAACGCCTTGCTTTGGCTGGTTGTATTCGGGCTGGGAGTTTTGATTGCGTTGTTTGTGTTTTTCAGCTTGAGGTGGAGGAAGCGGAATCACCTTTATTTATCTGTACTGAAACAGGTTTTTGAATTATGCCGGAAAATCATTTCTTCTGTTCCTGCTTCTGCTTCGGGAATGGACGAGGTAGTTTGTGCCATTCAGCAAACGGTAAAAGATGATTTCCTTCGTATTTTCGGTGCTGTAGATATGCAGATTTGCCTGAAGGATACAGAGACAGGGCTTTTATCGGATGACATGCCTTTTGAATTGCCGGAGAAAACGGTAAAGTTTGATTTTGATTTGGTTTCGCCTGAGAATAATGAAATTATCGGACGTGTATGGCTGGCATTGCAACGCCCGTTTCTTAAAGAGGAAAAAGCGTTGTTGCGGTTGATTTCGCCCTATTTGGCATGGACCCTGATGAATGGCTCTAATCTGGTTTCACTGGATGACGAGCGGCGCAGATTGGAAAAAGAGCAATACATTCATCAACAGCATTTAGCCGAAAATAAGAAGGAAAATACAGTAAAAAAAGCTTGTTTTTCAATTGTGACCGGTATTTTGCCTTATATTGACCGTATTGTAAATGAGGTGCATAAATTGAAATCGGCTCCATACACCCGTCAAAAGCAGGTGAAGAAAGGGAAATATGAATATATTGATGAACTGATTACCCGTATCAATGAGTGTAATGATATTTTGGCTTTGTGGATTAAGATGCGTCAGGGTACGGTGAGTTTGAATATCGAAAGCTTTTCCTTGAATGATTTGTTTGATGTGGTAGGAAAGGGAAGGCGTTCGTTTGAAATGAAACATCAGACTTTGCTCATAAAACCGACCGAGGCTATAGTAAAGGCTGACCGGGCGCTTACGTTGTTTATGATAAACACGTTAGCAGAAAATGCTCGTAAGTACACTCCCGAAGGCGGACGCATCGAACTGAAAGCGGATGAGACTGCTGAATATGTGGAAATATCGGTTTCGGATACGGGCATGGGGCTTTCTGAAAAGGATATTGATTGCATCTTGAATGAGAAAGTCTATGATTCGGGGACAATCGGTCTGGATACAGCAGCGGATGTACAATCGTTGAAACATCAAAAAGGATATGGTTTCGGCTTGATGAATTGCAAAGGGATTATTGAAAAATATCGGAAAACAAATGCATTGTTCGGTGTATGCCGTTTTGATATTCAAAGCACTCCGGGTAAGGGAAGCCGTTTTTATTTTCGCTTGCCCAAGGGAGTGAAGCGGATATTGGTATCTATCGGGATTGTGTTGTTGGGGGTAGGAGGAACCGGTTGCGGGAAACAGACTCCAGCTACTGTTTCTTCTGATGTCCCGCAAGTCGCATCGTATGATAGTTTGTTGGCAATAGCGAATGATTATGCCAATTTGGTGTATGAATGTAATTTGGATGGATATTATACAGAGGCTTTAGGATATGCTGATAGTGTGCTTTATTATCTGAATGCCCATTATCTGCGCTACTCAGGATTTAAGGAACCCTTGTTGGCTCTTTATCAAGACGATTCTCAAATAGCTGAACAGGATTGGCTGGAAAATCAGTTCGATACGGATTATTATATCTTGCTGGATGTGCGTAATGAAGCTGCCGTAGCTGCATTGGCGATAAAGGATTTTCGTACCTATTATTATAATAACCTGGCGTATACGGCATTGTATAAGCAAATAAGCAAAGACCGTTCATTGGAAGCATATTGTGTGCAGATGCGCCAATCTGCCAACAATAAAATCATTGCGCTGGTTTTGCTTGTTTTGTTGGTTATTGTGTGTCTGGTAGGATATTATTGGCTGTATTGGCGTCATCGTTTGCGCTATCGTTATAATATGGAGCAGGTGTTTGCGATTAATCAGGCGGTATTTTCTTCTATCCGTTTTACCGATGAAGGCGGGATTATGTTTGATGTGTTATTGAGCCAATTGGATAATGAGTTGAACGAACTTTTTCCGGTTTCGGGTTTAGGACTGGCATTTTGTGATGAAGAGACTCCCACTTTGCTTTGGCATTTCTATCCGCATAATGAATCAGATGAGGTGCGGAATTTGATGCAGCGTTGTTTGGAGAAACAGACGTTGATACGTGCGGAAGGTTCAGGTTGGATTGCTTTGCCGCTCCGGGTACAGATAGGAGGGGAGATTTATTATACGGGGGTATTTGCGTTGCAGATTGTCCGTCGGAAGATAAGCGAAGAAGATATCCTGCTTTCGGAGTTGGTGGTTGATTATCTGGCTGCTGTATTATATAACGCGGTTGTAAGGGTACGCCGGAAATACAATGACATTGAACTGGCTCAGAATGATGCACGGAGGGCATTGTATGAAGAGAATTTGTTGCATGTACAGAATATGGTGCTTGATAATTGCTTGTCTACCATTAAGCATGAGACTATTTATTATCCAAGTCGTATTAAGCAAATCATAGACCGGTTGAATCAGGATGAAGCAAAACCGGAATCCGAAGAGCGGGAGCAATTACAGACCGTGGATGAATTGATAAATTATTATAAAGATATATTCGGCTTGTTAAGTTCGTGTGCTGCCCGCCAGTTGGATGAGATTACATTCCGCCGGACAGAAATCCGTTCGGAAAGTGTGGATGAGAAATTATGCCGTTATTTCCGGAAAGCGTCTCGTAAATTGCCTTTCCGACTTACGCTTGATTCTCAGATTCCTTCTGGATTGGTCTTGTTGGGGGATGCCGTATTGTTGGATTTCCTTTTTGAAAACCTGATAAACGAAACGCTCCGTTATCCCGAACCGGGCAGGCTGGAAGTGTCTGCATGTGCGGATAACAACGGTTTTATACGTTTCGCTTTTACTGATATGCGCCGTACATACACTCAGGAAGAACTGAATACTTGGTTTTATCCTTCGTTGGAGCGTATGCATGAAGGCAATGGAAATGAACTTATAGGAACGGAATTTTTGGTGTGCAAACAAATAATCCGTGACCATGATGAATATGGGGGGAAGCGTGGATGCCGTATCAATGCTTGTCCCGAAGCGGGAGGCGGATATACGGTATGGTTTACTATCCCTGAAAAGAAACAATGTTTCACTACAGAGAAAACAAAGTCTTAATACATAATATATAACAGTTACTTAATCGTGTATATGGAGAAATTTAAGGTAATCATCGTTGAAGATGTAAAATTGGAATTAAAAGGAACGGAAGAAATTTTCCGCCATGAGATACCCAATGCAGAAGTGATAGGTACAGCCATGACCGAAGCAGAATTTTGGGCTTTATTGGAACAACATACGCCTGATTTGGTCTTGCTTGATTTAGGGTTGGGAGGCTCTACTACAATTGGCGTTTCTATTTGTGCCCGTCTGCATAAAGAACGTCCCGAACTGAAAGTCTTGATTTTTACTGGAGAAGTATTGAATGAGAAGCTTTGGGTCGATGCATTGAACGCCGGAGCGGATGGCATTATCCTGAAGACGGGTGAACTATTGACCGCTACTGATGTTGAGGCAGTTATGGCTGGAAAGAAGTTGGTATTCAATTATCCGATATTAGAGAAAATCGTGGAGCGGTTTAAGCAATCGGTGCTTGCCGAACAACGTCGTCAAGAGGCTTTGATTGATTATGATATTGATGAGTACGATGAACGTTTGTTGCGCCATTTGGCATTGGGGTATACGAAAGAAATGATTACCAATCTGAAAGGAATGCCTTTTGGCGTGAAGTCGATAGAAAAGCGTCAGAATGATTTGATAACCCGTTTGTTCCGTTCGGATGAACGTACCGGAGTAAATGCCTGCAGATTGGTGACTAGGGCTTTTGAATTGCGTATTCTGGATATTGATAATTTAGAACCTGATGACGAATAGACCTTTTTTACATCCGGCTACTATTTTCTTCCTGCTCACGTTGCTTGTGGCATTTTTATCGTGGGTAGGAAGCATTTACGGTTGGCATGATGTACAGAGTTTGCTTAGTGCCGAAGGCTTGCGTTGGCAATTAAGGAATACTGTTCCCGGATTTCTTCAGGCTCCTTTCTTAGGCCATTTGCTTATCTTAGCTTTTGGGATTGGATTATGGATACATTCGGGGCTTGGGGCATTTTGCTTTCGCTTGTTCATGCGGCATAACCGTTTATCAAGAAAAGAAAAACGGGCTTTTGGTTGGAGTTTGGCGGTTGGAGGCGTTTTTTTAGCAGGATGTATTGTGCTAGCATGGGGACCATGGAGTTTGGTACGAAGTATTACCGGAGGATTGAAGCATTCTCCTTTGGCAGACGGATGTACTTATCTCGTGTCTTTGGGATTGGGTATTATGGCTTTGGTGTACGGATATGCCGTAGATTATTATCATACCGACCGGGATTTGGTCCGTGGCTTGTCGTATGCGTTTGTCCGTTTTTCCGAATATTTTATAACGCTCTTTTTTATCGTACAATTTTTTTCTTCTTTCCATTATACCGGATTGGATGTTTTCTTTGGTTTCAGTCCTGCCTTTTTCCATGGCTGTTATGTAATATGTATATTATTGATGTTATTTTTATCAAAAACAGTTGATGATTGATAAAATGTAAGCTGATTTTTAATCTTGTCTTAAAAAAAAGCGTATCTTTGCCGTGTTTAAACTTTTATTCAATAAAATTTAATATGAAAACATTTTTATGGATGGCAACCGCTGGTATGTTGGCGCTTGCTTCTTGTCAGAGCAAACCTGGTTATACGATTAATGGTACAATCGCTGGTGCTGCTGATGGTGACACTGTTTATTTGCAAAATGTTGTAAACGGAAAATTGGTGAAAATTGATTCTGCTGTAGTAAAAGGCGGAACATTCCAGTTTACAGGGGATGTAGATACTGTAACTGTAAGTCGTTATGTGACTTATACGGATACAGAAGCTCCAAAACACATCAATGCAATGGTATTCCTTGAGCCGGGTACTATTACATTGGAGTTGGGCGGTGAAGCACCCAAAGTTGCCGGAACTGTATGCAATGATGCTTATCAGAACTTTATGACTGAGTTCATTGCTGCTAACAAAGAAATGAGAGACTTGTATAATCAGACAAGAAATGATTCTTTGAGCGAAGAACAACGTAAAGAAGCTGAAAAGCAATTGGAAGAAAAAGACAGCTTGAGCATGGAAATGGTATTTAATACTATTTCATCGAATATCACAAATCTTGTAGGTGTTCAATTATTGACCAGTTACTCCAGTGCATTTGATGCAGAACGTATCCAACCGTTGGTAGACCAAATTCCGGCTTCATTCGCTAATGATGAAGGTGTTGTAAGAATGAAAGAACATTTGGCTGCTCTTGCTAAAACAGCTGTAGGTCAGAAATTCATTGATTTCACTATGAATACTCCCGAAGGCGAAAGCGTGAAATTATCAGATTTCATCGCTAAGAATAAATATACGTTGATTGACTTCTGGGCAAGCTGGTGCGGTCCTTGTCGTGCGGAAATGCCGAATGTGGTAAAAGCTTATAAGAAATACCAGGCTAAAGGTTTTGGCATTGTAGGTGTATCTCTTGACCGTGATGCAGAAGCTTGGAAGAAAGCCATTAAGGATTTGAATATCACTTGGCCGCAAATGTCTGACCTTAAAGCATGGGATTGCGAAGGTGCTAAATTGTATGCTGTACGTGCTATTCCTGCAACTGTATTGGTAGACCAAGAAGGTACGATTATCGCACGCGATTTACGTGGAGATGATATTGCAACGAAATTGGCTGAATTGCTGAAATAAAATTAATATATTAAACACAGAGACACAAAGACACGGAGAAAATATTCTATAAATGAATAAGACTCTCCGTGTCTTTGTGTCTCTGTGTTTTTGTCCGTAAAGGTTTATCTCATATCGATAACCTCGGCATCCGGATAGTGTTTCGGATTGAAGCGGAATGTATCGTCTGTATAAGCTTGGCGCGTCTTATAAGATAAGATGCGGAACTCTTGGGTTTGTCCGTTGCTCAGGCGGATGGTGATGTAAAGTGGTTGGTAATTGTCTGAAATGAAAAGGACAATCGATTGGATATCGCCTTTTTGCCGGGGAGTGAGGATGATTTCATCGCCTTGTTTCCCTTTTATCGTATGCCGTGTCCCATACCGGTAATCGAATAGGGAGGCATACGAATTGATAAGGGCATACGGATTGATGCTTTGCAGCTCTTCGGGAGAAGGGTTCGATATGGTCACTTCCTCGTTTTGTTCCACGTAGCTCCATTGGGTTTTCCCGTCGAACCAGCTTTTCACTCCTCCGCATTCCAAGTAAAAGCATTCGCCTTTTAAGAGCAGGATGCCTTGTTGGGTTCCTCCGAAAAGGATATGGATGCCTCCTGCTTTCCGGTAGGCATCGGCGGTATGGTCGAGAATCGTTTTCGCACGGTTATCTTGGCTCGCATTTGCGAGGGCAAATGCACTTAATAGCAATAGGCAAGTAATATATATGTGTTTCATTATGCAACTATATTTATTGGTTTTTTAAATTAGTCATGCGCATGGCGAGGTCGTTTTCGTCCATGCAGAGCACTTCGCGTGCCTTGCTTCCGTTTGCCGGACCTACGATGCCCGCACGTTCCAATTGGTCCATAATGCGTCCCGCACGGTTGTATCCGATAGAGAACTTGCGTTGGATAAGCGAGGTAGAGCCTTGCTGGTGATAGATGAGCAGGCGGGCGGCTTCTTCGAAATAGGGGTCGAGACGGTTCATGTCAACATCGGCACTGTTTCCTCCTCCTTCCGAGTCGTCTTCGGATTCCGGCAAGAAGAATGCATTGGTATAGCCTTGTTGTTGGCTGATGTATTTCACGATTCGTTCTACTTCGGGTGTATCTACGAAAGCACATTGCACACGCACCGGGTCATTGCCTTGCAAGTAAAGCATATCTCCCTTACCGATGAGTTGTTGCGCTCCGGGGCGGTCGAGAATGGTACGTGAGTCCATCATCGAAGCCACACGGAAGG
The DNA here is from genome assembly GCF_002161765.1 of Bacteroides sp. An322. Taxonomy (GTDB): domain Bacteria; phylum Bacteroidota; class Bacteroidia; order Bacteroidales; family Bacteroidaceae; genus Phocaeicola; species Phocaeicola merdavium. The sequence goes on from NZ_NFIN01000011.1 coordinate 20,521, forward strand.
CTACACGTGCCGGGAAGTTCGCTTTGATAGTTCCGGTGATGATGTTCGTGGTCGGACGCTGGGTGGCGATAATGGCATGGATGCCTACGGCACGTGCCAATTGGGCGATGCGGCATATCGGGAGTTCCACTTCTTTCCCCGCGGTCATAATCAGGTCGCCGAACTCATCGATGATAATCACGATATACGGCATGAAGCGGTGTCCGTTCTCCGGGTTCAGCTGGCGGTTGATGAACTTGGCATTGTACTCCTTGATGTTGCGGCATCCTGCTTTCTGAAGCAAATCGTAGCGGGTGTCCATCTCGACGCAAAGCGAATTGAGGGTTTGCACCACTTTGGTCACATCGGTAATGATGGCGCTATCCGAGTCAGGCAATTTCGCCAGATAATGCTTCTCAATCGGCGCATAGATGGCAAACTCTACTTTCTTCGGGTCGACGATGACAAATTTCAATTCGCTGGGATGCTTCTTATATAATAAGGAGGTGACAATGGCATTTAGCCCGACCGATTTACCCTGACCGGTGGCACCTGCTACCAACATGTGGGGAGCTTTCGCCAAGTCGACCATAAACACTTCGTTCGTAATGGTTTTGCCTAAGGCTACGGGAAGTTCGAACGTGGTTTCCTGGAATTTCTTGCTATTCAGGATAGAGCTCATCGGGACAATGCGCGGGCTGGCGTTCGGCACTTCGATACCGATGGTGCCTTTTCCGGGTATCGGCGCGATGATGCGGATGCCTAATGCCGAAAGGCTCAAGGCTATATCGTCTTCCAAGTTCCGGATGCGGTTGATGCGTACACCTTCTGCCGGAGTGATTTCGTAAAGGGTGATAGTGGGTCCTACGCTCGCTTTGATTGAACTGATTTCGATGCCGAAGCTCCGCAACACTTGGATGATGCGGTTCTTGTTGGCGTTTTGTTCCTCCATATCTATCGAAGGCTCATGGTCGTTGTACGGATTGAGCAGGTCGAGGGTAGGGAAGTGATAGTGCTCTAAGTCTAAGCGGGGGTTATAGGGTTGGTCTAATGCCCCGCGTTCCGATGCAAGTTCTTCTTCCGGTGTATGCTCGATTTCGAACGTAGGTTCGCCGGGCTTTTCTTCCGGTACTTCTTCTTTAACGGGAGCGGTCTGCTTTTCTTCGGACGTTTTCCGTTCTTCCTGCATGTAGGCGCACGGTTCTTCCTTAGGGGTTTCTATGGGGTCGAGTTCCACTTCTACGGGCTTCGGGTCGGAATACGGCGGATTTTCGGCTGGCTTTTCCTGTATCGGCTCGGGGGAAGCGTTATCAGCGGATGGAGCTTCTTCTGCAAGCTGAGTCTCTTCCGTGGGATTTTTCTTCTTGCTTCGTGCCGGAAGGGTAGGATGCAAGGCTTTGCGCACGATTTGCATGGTTTCGCGGGTAAAGAATACGGCGATGAGAATCAGGGTGACAAGCAAGGCAAGGATAAGCCCCGGCGCACCGATTTGGGAACAAATCCATAAGCTCACGTTATACCCGTGCAAGCCTCCCGGATAGAGGAAAGAATCTTGGAACGTGCCTCCGAAAGCGAAGCTTAACGTAATGGAAAGCCATACCATGAGTACCGAGCAGCTTACAAACCATTTCCATAACGTGAACCGGTAGGCTTTCATCAGCTTCATGCCTGCCACGATAAGGAATACGGCTATCAGGTATGCCGGGATTCCGAAGCAATCGTTTATCAGGAATTGCGAGAGTTGCGCCCCGCGTGCTCCGGCATAGTTCTGGATATGGTTTCCGGTTTCAAGCAATTCTCCGGGGTCGGGATGCGCCAAGATGCTTTGGTCGCTTCCTCCCGTAAAGAAGAAAGACGTGAATGCCAACAGCATATACACGCCGAATATGACGCAAAGCAATCCGATAATAAAATGTATGGTTTCGCCTTTTACGGCTTTTATCACCTTCGAAGGGGAAATTCGTTTTTCCTCGTTTTCTGTAGTTTCTGTCTTTTTCTTCATAATCGAATAGGGAAATAGTAAAAATCAAACGCAAATGTACGAATATTTTTTATTATTTTTGCGCCGCAATCAAATTTCGTTATGGAAAAGAATACATCTGCTATTTACGATAAGAATACGGTAGAGTTTGTGACCGTTGCCGCGGAGTTTTGCGGTTTCTTGGAGCGGACGGGCGAAATGAAGCGCCGTTCGTTTGTAGACAAAGCCTTGAAGTTGCTTCCCTTGTTGTATCTGAAGGCATCGTTGCTCCCCGAATATGCGGAGCGCATGGACGAGTTCGACCCTGAGACGTTCGTGACCGAAGGTGATTACGAGCGGGTGCGTGCCGGAGTGGCTGCACTGATGGGCGGGAACGATGATTACTTAGATGTGTTTTTAGACGATATGGCATATAGTGATACCCCTATCCGCCAGACGATATCCGAGAGCTTGGCGGACATCTATCAGCCGGTGAAGGATTTCATTTGCGTCTATCAGTTAGGGCTGGACCGGACGATGAACGATGCCTTGGTGGTATGCCGGGAACATTTTGAAGAGTTTTGGGGGCAGCGTTTGTTGAATGCCATGCGTGCCCTGCACGATGTGAAATACAATAGCCGCTCCGAGGCGGAAGAGGAAGACGGAGCGTCATCGCCTGTCTTTGATGCGGATGCCGATTATACGGAAGATGATTTATACGAAGGTTTGGAAACCGGTGAAGATGAGGATTATGATGATTACACTACGAAATAAAATATTGAAAAAAGAAGTGTCCGAGATGCCGAAAGAGAGTTTTCCCGGGCGCATCTTTGTGGTTTATACCGAGCCCGAGGCACGGAAGGCGGTAGAGTATCTCAATACCCATTCGATTGTGGGGGTAGATACGGAGACGCGCCCTTCGTTCAAGCGGGGGATGATGCATAAGGTGGCACTCTTGCAGATAGCTACGCACGACACGTGTTTTTTGTTCCGCCTGAACCGTTTGGGGCTTCCTGATTTTTTAGAGGAGTTCTTGCAGAACAGCGTGCTGAAGGTAGGGCTTTCCTTGCGTGATGACTTCGCGATGTTGCGCAAAAGGAATCAGGGAGACCCGCGTGACGGGAATTGGATTGAGCTGCAGGACTATGTGCCGCGTTTCGGCATCGAGGAAAAGAGCTTGCAGAAGATTTACGCCTTGCTCTTTGCCAAGAAAATATCAAAGGCGCAACGCTTGTCGAATTGGGAGGCGGAGGTGCTGACCGAAGCCCAGCAGCTCTATGCAGCCACCGATGCATGGGCATGTGTGGAGATTTATAATTATTTAGAGGAACTCCGTAGCCACGGGAATTACCGGGTGGAGAAAGTGGAGGAAGAATAGTAATGAATATGATAAAGGAAACGCAGATTTGCGCAGATGTTATTTATATTTATAATTAAAATAATCTGCGCTAATCCGCGTTTCTAAGCTGATACATTATATAGACTGGTTTATGTCATACAAAAGAGTTTATTTGAAATCCGGAAAGGAAGAGTCGTTGAAGCGTTTCCATCCGTGGATTTTCTCGGGAGCCATTGCCCGTGTAGAAGGAGAACCCGAAGAAGGGGAAGTGGTGGATGTATATACATCGAAGAAAGAATTTATCGCATGCGGGCATTTCCAGATAGGAAGCATTGCCGTGCGGGTGTTGTCGTTCGTGCAAGAAACAATCGACCGTGCTTTTTGGGTACGCAAATTGGCGTCAGCCCGTGCCTTGCGCGTGGCGTTGGGCTTGATAGGCAATCCGCAAACCGATACTTACCGTTTGGTGCATGGTGAGGGAGATAACCTGCCCGGACTGATTATTGACGTGTATGGAAGCACGGCGGTGATGCAGGCTCATTCGGCTGGAATGCACGTATGCCGCATGGAGATAGCCGATGCCCTGACCGAGGTGATGGGAGATACGGTCCGGAACATTTACTACAAGTCGGAGACCACCCTTCCTTTTAAGGCGGATTTGCTGGCAAGGGAGAACGGGTTCATCAAGGGAGGAAGTGCCGATAATGTAGCTACGGAGAACGGGCTGAAGTTCCACGTAGACTGGTTGAAGGGGCAAAAGACGGGTTTCTTTGTCGACCAGCGCGAGAACCGCCATTTGCTGGAGCACTATGCCCGAGGACGGAATGTGCTGAACATGTTCTGCTATACCGGCGGATTCTCTTTCTATGCCATGCGTGGAGGGGCGAACTTAGTGCATTCGGTGGATAGCTCGGCGAAGGCAATCGACCTGACCAACGAGAATGTGAAGCTGAATTTCCCCGACGACCCGCGCCATCAGGCATACGCAGAAGACGCTTTCAAGTTCCTCGACCGGATGGGCGACCAATATGATTTGATTATCCTCGACCCGCCCGCCTTTGCCAAACACCGGGATGCCCTCCGCAATGCCTTGCGAGGTTATACCAAGCTGAATGCGAAAGCGTTCGAGAAGATTCGTCCGGGAGGCATCTTGTTCACGTTCTCTTGTTCGCAAGTGGTGACGAAAGAGAATTTCCGCAATGCGGTATTTACCGCGGCTGCCCAAGCGGGAAGAAGTGTCCGCATCCTGCATCAGCTGACCCAGCCGGGCGACCATCCGGTAAATATTTACCATCCCGAAGGCGAGTACCTGAAAGGATTGGTGCTATATGTGGAATAATGCTTTTTATCGGGTAAAAAATTTCATTTAAAAACGAAGCAGGGTTCATCGGTCAATATAGCTGGATAAAATGACCGATGAACCCTGCTTCGTTAGCCGATGAAGCCGTATGTGTTTTTTTATTCTACCGTGACCGATTTCGCCAAGTTCCGCGGCTGGTCTACGTCTTTCCCTTTGCATACGGCTATATGATACGCCAATAATTGCAAGGGGATAGTCGTTATCAAGGGTTCCAGGCACTCTAACGTTTCGGGAATCTCGATGCACTCGTCCGCCAACTTGCGGATAACCGTATCGTGGGGATTTACCAAGGCAATGATATGTCCCTGGCGGGCTTTGATTTCCTGAATGTTGCTTACTATCTTTTCGTACATCGCGTTTTGGGTGGCAATGACCACTACGGGCATTTCCGTGTCTACTAATGCGATGGGTCCGTGCTTCATTTCGGCGGCTGGATAGCCTTCGGCATGGATGTAGGATATTTCCTTTAGCTTCAACGCGCCTTCTAAGGCTACGGGATAGCTATATCCACGTCCTAAATACAGGAAATTGTGTGCATAGGTGAAGACGCGCGAAAGCCGGGCGATGCTTTCGTTTTGCTTTAAAATCTCCTTCATCTTGTCGGGAATCCGTATCAGTTCATCAATGATATGTGTATAGGTATTATCATCGATGAGATTTTTCTCGCGCCCCAATGTCAAGGCAAGCATGGTGAGCACCGTCACTTGTCCGGTAAAGGCTTTGGTAGATGCGACCCCGATTTCCGGACCTACGTGGATGTACGAGCCTGAGTCGGTATGGCGGGGGATAGACGAGCCTACGGCGTTGCAGATGCCATACACGAATGCGCCTTTCGCTTGGGCAAGTTCGATGGCGGCAAGCGTATCGGCGGTCTCGCCCGACTGGGATATGGCGATTACGACATCTTCTTCGCCGATGACCGGATTGCGGTAGCGGAACTCCGAAGCGTATTCCACTTCTACGGGGATGCGGCAAAACGTTTCGATGAGCTGCTTCCCGATGAGTCCGGCATGCCACGAGGTGCCGCACGCCACGATGATGAACCTCCGGGCGTTCAGGAGGCGTCCCTTGTGGTCGTTTACCGCCGAAAGCACCACTTCGTGCGTTTCTGGGTTGACTCTACCGCGCATGCAGTCGTTGATGCATTCGGGCTGTTCGAAGATTTCCTTCAGCATGAAGTGAGGGAATCCGCCTTTCTCCAACTGCCCGATGTTCATGTCGATTTTCTTGATTTCCGCAGGCTGGAGTTCGTTTTCCAAGTTCACCACTTTCAAGGGCTTGCCCGCTTCCAGCACGGCGATGTCTCCGTCTTGCAGGTAAACCACTTGGTCGGTATATTCTACGATGGGCGTAGCGTCAGACGCAAGGAAAAATTCTCCGTCACCTACGCCGATGACCAGCGGGCTGCTTTTGCGTGCGGCAATAATGCGGTCGGGATGGCGTTGGTCGATGATGGCAATGGCGTATGCGCCGATTACGCGGTGAAGGGCGATTTGCATGGCTTTCAGCAAGTCTATTTGATACGTTTCTTGCAGGAACTCAATCAGTTGTACCAACACTTCCGTATCTGTCGAGCTTTGGAAGCGATATTCCTTTTCCCTGAGTTGGTCGCGCAAGGCGGCATAATTTTCGATGATGCCGTTGTGCACCAATGCGAGGTTGCCCGATTGTGAAACATGCGGATGAGCATTGGCTTGGCACGGTTCTCCGTGAGTCGCCCAGCGTGTATGGGCGATACCGATGCAGCCCGACACGTCTTTTTGCGCGGCGGTTTCCTCTAAGTTTGATACTTTGCCTTTGGCTTTATAAATGTTCAATTTATCTGAACTGCTTATCAATCCGACTCCCGCACTATCATAACCGCGATATTCTAGTCGTCTCAATCCTTTAATCAAGATAGGGTAAGCCTGTCGCTTACCGATGTATCCTACAATTCCACACATGTTTTTTCAGAGTTTAGTCCTTTATTTGTATTTGTTTTGCGTGGCTAAATTACAAAACAATTTTGAATTGTACAAACTCTGTACCATTTGATTGTCTACATGTCTTAATTTGTTCAGATTGCTTGTAGATTTAACATAGGGGCTTTATTCCGTTTGCAGATTTATGCAATGAAATTTGGCAAATGGGACTGTATATGTTATCTTTGTATCTAGATGATTAAAACAGTTTAAACAGAATTTTATGATGAATATTGATGAAATATTAAACCGTTTGCATGTCGGGCAATTAAATGAAATGCAGCAGACCGCTATCCGTATTTTCGGGGAAGGAGATGATATTGTGTTACTTTCACCGACTGGTTCGGGCAAGACATTGGCATATCTTTTGCCACTGGTCTCTTTTTTGAAATCGGATGTGAAAGGTGTACAGGCGGTAGTGTTGGTTCCGTCGCGTGAATTGGCTTTGCAAATTGACCAAGTGTTCCGTTCAATGGGAACGGGGTATGATGTAATGAGCTGTTACGGCGGACGTCCGGCTATGGAAGAGCATCGGGTAATGAAAAATATGAATCCATCGGTAATTATCGGTACGCCGGGAAGAATGAATGATCATCTTCAAAAGTCGAATTTTGATGCTTCTACGGTACGTTTGCTGATAATTGATGAATTTGACAAATGTTTAGAGTTTGGCTTTCAAGAAGAAATGTCGGCTGTACTCGGACAATTGCCTCGTATAGAACGGCGTTTTTTGCTTTCAGCAACCGATGCCGAAGAGATACCTCGTTTTACGGGGCTTGGCAAAGTGAGAAAATTGGATTTTCTTACTTTGGAAAGTTCTTTGTCTTCCCGTTTACATTTATATAAGGTGGTTTCTCCTCTGAAAGATAAATTGGAGACGTTGTATCGTTTGCTCTGTTGCATAGGGAATCAGTCAACTTTAGTATTTTGTAATCATCGGGAAAGTGTGGAACGGGTAGGAAAATACTTGCATGAAATGAAAGTGTATTGCGAAACGTTTCATGGAGGTATGGAGCAGGATGAACGTGAACGGGCGTTGTATAAGTTCCGTAACGGAAGTTGTCCGGTTTTGGTCTCTACCGATTTGGCTGCACGAGGGTTGGATATCCCTGATATAAGAAATGTGGTGCATTATCATTTGCCTGTGTCTGAAGATGGATTTATTCATCGTAATGGGCGTACCGCACGTTGGGAAGCTGAAGGGAATGCGTATGTATTGGTTTATCAAGAGGAAGAATTGCCTTCTTATTTGTCGGAAGATATGCTGGAGACTTATGTTCTTCCTGATTCGGAACTTCGTCCTCCTTTGCCCGAATTTGTTACCTTATATATAGGTAAAGGGAAAAAAGATAAAATCAATAAAGTGGATATTGTAGGCTTTTTGTCGAAAAAAGGCAATTTGCAGAAGGAAGAGATTGGAAAAGTAGACGTAAAAGAACATCATGCTTTTGTGGCTATTGCTCGGAATAAGGCTAAACAAGTGTTAAAACTCGTACGAAATGAAAAGATTAAAGGGATAAAAACTTTGATAGAAGTGGCAAAATAATAACTTTGTGTCAGAAATCAGCATGTTTGTGCTGGCAGACCGTACAAAATGCCATAGTTGACAAAAAGGCATTGTTTACGGAATGTCATATTTGTGTCAATATGTAATCAAAACAGGTGTCTTGTTGGTATTTTGTAAGTCTAAAACCATTCTTGATATAAAATTATTCATAAAACTTTTGGAAGTCAAAAAATAATTGCTAACTTCGCATCCAAGAACTAATGATATTGTTTAACCAAAACAAACTACCAAATGAAAAAACATAATTTTAATGCGGGACCTTCTATATTGCCTCGCGAAGTGATCGAAAACACAGCTCAGGCTATTCTTGACTTTAACGGATCGGGACTTTCGTTGATGGAAATCAGTCACCGCGCTAAAGACTTCCAACCTGTGGTAGACGAAGCTGTGGCGTTGTTTAAGGAATTATTGAACATCCCCGATGGCTATTCGGTGCTGTTCTTGGGTGGAGGCGCAAGTCTGGAGTTCTGTATGGTTCCCTATAATTTCTTGGAAAAGAAAGCCGCTTATCTTAATACAGGTGCGTGGGCAAAGAAAGCAATGAAGGAAGCTAAGGCTTTCGGTGATGTAGTAGAAGTCGCTTCTTCGGCTGATGCCAACTATACATTTATTCCAAAAGGGTATGAAGTACCGGCTGATGTAGACTATTTCCATATCACTACCAATAATACCATTTATGGAACGGAACTCCATGCTGACCCGGATGTGAATGTGCCGTTAGTAGCAGATATGTCTTCAGATATTTTCTCTCGTCCGATTGATGTGTCGAAATATATCTGTATCTATGGCGGTGCGCAGAAGAATTTGGCTCCGGCAGGTGTGACTTTCGTTATTGTAAAGAACGATGCGGTAGGAAAGGTGTCACGCCATATTCCGACTATGTTGAATTACCAGACTCATATCGAAAAAGGTTCAATGTTCAACACACCTCCTGTAGTGCCTATTTACGCTGCGTTGCAGACATTGCGTTGGTTGAAAGCTCAGGGTGGAGTGGAAGAAATGCAACGCCGTGCCAAGTTGCGTTCGGATATGCTGTATGCTGAAATTGACCGCAACAAGATGTTCCGCGGTACGGTGACCGCTCCCGAAGACCGTTCGTATATGAACATTTGTTTCGTAATGGCGGACGAATATAAAGAACTGGAAGCCGATTTTCTGAAATTCGCTACAGAAAAAGGCATGGTAGGCGTTAAGGGACACCGTTCAGTAGGCGGATTCCGTGCTTCTTGTTACAATGCTCTGCCTGTAGAAAGCGTTCAGGCATTGATAGACTGTATGCAGGAATTTGAGAAGACACATTGATTTTGTCGAACACAGAGACACAAAGGCACAGGGTCTTTTTATTGAAAATAGATTTCTTTGTGTCTCCGTGTCTCTGTGTTTCTAATTAGATATAATGAACACTTAAAACTGAAATCCTATGAAAATATTAGTTGCAACCGAGAAGCCGTTTGCCAAAGTGGCAGTAGACGGTATCCGTAAAGAGATAGAAGCAGCAGGCTACGAATTGGCATTGCTGGAAAAATATACTGATAAGGCACAATTATTAGATGCGATAAAAGATGCAAATGCGTTGATTATCCGTAGTGATATTATAGACAATGAGGTGTTGGACGCAGCTAAAGAACTAAAAATTGTAGTTCGTGCCGGAGCGGGATATGATAATGTAGACCTTGCAGCGGCTACGGCTCACGGTGTTTGTGTAATGAATACGCCGGGACAAAATTCGAACGCAGTAGCAGAATTGGCTTTTGGAATGATGATTATGGCTGTCCGCAACTTCTATGACGGTAAGTCAGGTACAGAATTGAAAGGCAAGAAGTTAGGTATTCATGCTTACGGAAATGTAGGGCGTAATGTGGCTCGTATTGCGAAAGGCATCGGTATGGAGATTTATGCATACGATGCTTATTGCCCCAAAGAAGCGATGGAAGCCGACGGTATCATTCCTGTAGATTCTGCTGAAGCCTTGTATGAGACATGTAATGTGATTTCGCTGCATATTCCGGCTACGGCTGAAACCAAGAATTCGATTAATTACGATTTGGTGAACCGTATGCCTAAGAACGGCTTGTTGGTGAATACGGCACGTAAGGAAGTTATCAACGAAGCCGACTTGCTCCGTTTGATGAACGACCGTCCTGACTTGAAATACGTAACAGATATCATGCCGGTACATCATGCCGAATTTGCCGAACAATTCCCAGGACGCTATTTCTCTACTCCGAAGAAGATGGGTGCGCAGACTGCCGAAGCTAATATCAATGCAGGTATAGCTGCGGCTAAGCAGATTGTTGGATTCCTGAAAGACGGATGCGAGAAGTTCCGGGTGAATAAATGAAATATTAATAGTGGATAGGTAATAATGAATAACGGCAAATGTATGATGCATCTGCCGTTTATTCATTCATATACATTGAGAGGAATTCTGCTATTAGTTCTTAATTGTTAATTATTAACTGAGTACTATGGTAAAGATAAAACCTTTTAAAGGCATACGTCCGCCGAAAGAACTGGTGGAAGAAGTAGCTTCACGTCCTTACGATGTGCTTAATTCGGAAGAAGCACGTAAAGAAGCGGAAGGGAATGAAAAATCGTTGTATCACATCATCAAACCCGAAATCGACTTTCCCGAAGGTACAGACGAACACGATTCGCGTGTGTATGAAAAGGCGGCGGAGAACTTCCGGAAGTTTCAGGAAAAAGGTTGGTTGGTGCAGGATGAGAAGCCTTGCTATTACGTTTATGCCCAAACAATGAACGGGAAGACTCAATACGGACTGGTTGTAGGTGCATACGTGCCCGACTATATGGACGGGAATATTAAGAAGCATGAACTGACCCGCCGTGATAAGGAAGAAGACCGCATGAAGCATGTGCGGGTGAATAATGCGAACATCGAACCGGTATTCTTTGCTTATCCGGAGAATGCGGAACTGGATAAGATTGTGAAGAAATATATAACGCGGAAGCCGGAATACGATTTTGTAGCTCCGGGAGACGGGTTCGGACATACGTTTTGGGTAATAGATGCTGATGAAGATATCGAAGCTATCACTTGTGCTTTCGAGAAGATGCCGGCTATGTATATTGCCGACGGACATCATCGGAGCGCAGCGGCTGCATTGGTAGGTGCGGAAAAAGCCAAGCAAAATCCGAATCATAAAGGAGATGAAGAATACAATTACTTCATGGCGGTATGTTTCCCTGCCAATCAGTTGACAATCATTGATTACAATCGGGTGGTGAAAGACTTGAACGGATTGACTCCACAAGCTTTTATAGATGCTTTGAAGAAGCATTTTGAGGTAGAGGAGAAGGGTACGGAAATCTATAAGCCAAAAGCCTTGCATAACTTTTCGCTTTATGTGGACGGCAAATGGTATAGCCTGACGGCTAATCCCGATACGTATGATGACAACGACCCGATAGGTGTGCTTGACGTGACGATTTCTTCGAAATTGATTTTAGATGAGATTTTAGGCATTAAAGATTTACGTTCCGATAAACGCATTGATTTCGTTGGTGGCATTCGCGGGTTAAGCGAATTAAAGAAACGGGTGGATAGTGGCGAGATGAAGATGGCATTGGCTTTGTATCCTGTATCAATGAAACAATTGATGGACATTGCCGATACGGGCAATATCATGCCTCCCAAGACCACTTGGTTCGAGCCTAAGTTGCGTTCGGGATTGGTTATCCACAAGCTTGAATGAAGAATGAAGAGTTAAGAATGAAGAATTGCAAAAATACGGAAATTCTTCATTCTTAACTCTTCATTCTTCATTTAAAAACTCCTATCTTTGCACCCGGTTTTGAAAAACAGATAGGATTTTATGGATCGTGTTACATTCAAAGGGTTTGCGTATGGAGCCATTGCGGCTGCCAGTTATGGGTTGAATCCCTTGTTCGCCTTGCCTCTTTATGCCGATGGCATGGGGGCAGATTCTGTGTTATTTTACCGTTATGCCTTCGGGCTTGTGATGTTGGGCGTAATGATGGTGGTGCAACGCCAATCGTTTGCCTTGCGCCGTTGTGAAGTGCTTCCATTAGTAGTGATGGGGTTGCTTTTCTCTTTTTCGTCGCTCACTTTGTTCTTGTCTTACAATTACATGGATGCGGGTATTGCCTCTACTATCTTGTTCGTTTATCCGGTATTGGTGGCTATCTTAATGGCGGTATTCTTCAAGGAAAAAATTTCTCCGATTACAATGATTTCCATAGCCTTGGCGTTTACGGGTATTTCGTTGCTTTATCAAGGCGAAGGCGGACAGACTTTGAGCCTGACAGGGGTGGCATTGGTCTTCCTTTCCTCGCTTACATACGCCTTATATATAATAGGTGTAAACCGTTCTGTTCTGAAAGATATGCCTATTGTCAAGTTGACTTTTTATGTCTTGTTGTTTGGTTTAAGCGTATATGTGGTACGTCTGAAATTCTGTACCCAATTGGATGTGGTCAGCCAGCCGGTATTGTGGATTAATCCGGTATGCCTTGCCCTATTCCCTACCGTTATTTCGCTAGTGACAATGACCAAATCTATCCATTACATCGGTTCTACTCCGGCGGCAATCTTAGGTGCTTTAGAACCACTGACGGCTATTTGTTGTGGCGTGTTGGTATTCGGCGAGCGGCTTACTCCCCGTATCGTATTAGGCATTGTGCTTATCTTGGTAGCCGTTACCCTCATTATTATGGGTAAAGCCTTGATTCATCAGCTTCAGGTGCGGGTGATTCATCGTAGCCATCGTTTTCCGCAACACTAACCGATAAAAAAGAGGAGGGGAGACGCATGGACGATACGTATAAGACAATAACCGGACTTTCGGAATCCATTTATACCGAGAAGCGGAGCAAGTTTATTGCTATCGCCCTTCCTGTACGCACCCTTGAAGAGGTGAAAGAACAATTGGATATTTACCAAAAGAAATATTACGATGCCCGCCATGTATGTTATGCCTATATGTTAGGTGCTGACCGGAAAAACTTCCGTGCCAATGATAATGGAGAGCCTTCGGGTACGGCGGGTAAGCCTATCTTGGGACAAATCAACTCGAAGGAACTGACCGATGTGCTGGTGATTGTAGTGCGTTATTTTGGTGGTATCAAATTGGGTACAAGCGGATTGATAGTGGCATACCGTACTGCGGCGGCACAAGCCTTGGAAGAAGCCGAAGTGATAGAGAAGACCGTAGATGAGGAGGTGAGCTTTGCTTTCGAATATCCGTTCATGAACGATGTGATGCGGATTGTGAAAGAAGATTCGCCTGAAATCGTGAGCCAATCCTACGATATGGATTGTTTCATGCGCCTACGTATCCGTAAGTCCGAAATGCCCCGTTTGCGTGCGCGATTGGAAAAGGTGGAGACGTTACGGTTTGTTTGAAATACGAAATGTAACATATTTGTAACACATTTGACATAATTACTTTATCTTTGTCCCTTACTTTTGCATCGGTTAAAAAACGAAGAGACAAATGAAAAAATATCTCTCTGCGCTATTGTTGGCGCTCTCTGTAGCATCGGTTGGTGCTCAAGAATTCAGTTGGAAAGATGCTATCCCCGAAATCCATGGTACGGTGCGGGGAAAGTATGAATATCAAACTTCGACTAACGCGCAACGTTTTCAAGTGCGTAATGCTCGTGTAAGCGCTACGGGAAATCTACTTCCTATCGTAAGCTATAAAGCCGAAATAGACCTTTGCGACGAAGGAGTAATCAAGATGTTGGACGCTTATGCGCGGGTTACTCCGCTTAAAGGTTTCAACGTTACTATCGGTCAGATGCGTGTGCCTTTTACCATTGACGCGCATCGTTCTCCTCATTTGCAATATTTTGCCAACCGCTCGTTTATTGCCAAACAAATGGGAAGTTTGCGTGATGCAGGTGCTACGTTGAAATATTCGATGAAGGAAGGTTTCCCTTTTGCGATAGAAGCCGGATTGTTCAGCGGTTCGGGATTGACCGAACAAAAAGGGTGGCATAAGGCACTTTCGTATTCGGCTAAGTTGGAATTGATGCCATTCAAGGGGTATAACCTGACCTTAAGTACGCAACGTATCCGTCCGTTCGACCGGAATATTTATATGTATGACATCGGTACGTATTACGACTGGAACAACTGGCATTTCGAGGTGGAAGGGATGTATAAGGACTATGCACATTCTGCTTTTGAAAGTGTATGGGCGTTAGACGCTTTCATTAATTACGACTATTTTATCAAGAAAGAGAAGAGCCTTATCAAGAAAGTGTCTTTTTTGGCACGCTTCGACTATATGGGAAACAATAGTGATGAACTGGATGAGGATGGAATTGATTACATTATCACCGATTATGAGCGCAAGCGTATTACGGGTGGTTTGACGTTTAGTTTCGGAAAACCGTTTCAGGCAGACCTCCGTTTGAACTACGAAAAGTATTTTTATGATGACGATGCAATTCCGTTAGAATCGGAACAAGACAAACTGGTAGTAGAAATGATGGTTCGCTTCTGATAATTTGCTTTTATAAACATGTGTTTTAGCCTTTCTGGTTGTAGCGGTTACACCTAGAAAGGCTTTTTTGTTTTTATATTATTGGGCGTATTGAGATAGTATAATGTGTAGATTAATGAACTTAAGTCCGTTGGCTGATGGATACGGGTTCGAAGGCTGATGAAGCTAGGTGCGAAGGGCGATGAACCCTAATGCATTTCAACAAATTCTTCTTCTCGAGTGTTATTTCTATAAATAACAGATTTTGAAAATGAGAAAAAATGTTTATCTTTGTATAAACCTTAACTTGCCGGCTATGAAGAGAAAGGTTCTATTTATCGTGTGCGTGGCTTGTCTGGCGTTTTTCGGATGTGAGAAACAACAGATGCCTGATTTTCCGGTATCTGAGAAACTGGAAATAATGAATGATATGGTTTCGCGGATGGAGGATAGAGCGTCTTCTGAACTTACTTTTTCGGATATTGAACTAATTAAAGATTTGCTTTACGACCGTTATACACCGGAAGATGTGTATCCTTACGGTGATACGGTGCGGAGTTTTAAGTGGGAAACGATACGCAAGTGCTTGGCGTTTATCGAAAATATGCAGCAGGATACGGTGCGCTGGGCTGTGCTTAGCAATTACAAGAACCGGAATCAAGAAGCGCCTTTGGTGCGTATATATGTACGGAATGAATACGGACGTGTGTCGGACACATTGGGTGTTGAACGTTATCAGTCGGTGCCTTTGTATTTGCCGTCTGATTCGGATGTTCCCGAACGCTACGGAAGGGATGGCTCATTGGTCTGCTTAAAAGGCGAGGAAAGAAATTTTCTTCGCGTAGTTCCTGTTACGATAGGAGGGGATTGGCTGGTGCCCCGGCGTTATGTGAAGCCGCTTGCCGAAGGCACAGAGTTTCATCATGTCATTTTCGTAGACCGGAAAGACCAGAATATTGCGACAATGGAACGGATTGATAGAGGGAAATGGGCTATACGGAGCATGAATCCGGCTACGACAGGTGTGCATCGTCCGCCGTATGCTCAGGAAACGCCGTTGGGAATGTTCTTGTTGCAAGAAAAGAAAGAACGGATGGTGTTCTTGAAAGACGGAGGGTCGGGCGTAGGCGGTTATGCTCCATACGCTTCGCGGTTTACGAATGGTGCTTATATACATGGAGTGCCCGTGAATGTTCCTCAAACCGCTATGATAGAATATAGTTGGTCGTTGGGCACTACGCCCCGTTCGCACATGTGTGTGCGCAATGCTACATCACACGCTAAGTTTGTTTTCGACCGTATGCCTGCAGGGGCTACGCTGGTGGTGGTCATTGAGTGATTATTTTTTTTGAACACAGAGGCACAGAGACGCAGAGAATTGAAATCACAGTGTATTTTCACATACTTAAAATTAAAGACTCAGTGTCTCTGTGCCTCTGTGGCTCTGTGTTCAAAGTTCAAAAAATATTCATTCGTAAAGCCACATTATCTATTAAAAATCACTATCTTTGCGCCCGTATTCAAAAAAGTTTTCCAATGCTGCGTTTTGTTTTGTTTGTATGTATTTTAGCGGGTGCTGTATCCAGTTCTATTTTTAGCCAACCGGAAGAGAAAAAAGAGGTTCCCCAAGTGAAAGTGACCGACCGTTGCCTTCAGTTGTACCGTGAAATGGATTTGGAAGGAAGGGTGAATTATGCCGCTTTCCGTCAGGCTGTGACGGGATATTACCGCATTGGAGGACGAAAACGGGAAGTGCTGACGTTGATTGATTTTTCGAAGCCTTCTACGCAAGAACGCTTGTACGTGTTCGATATGAAACAAAGAAAAATGCTTTTTTCTTCGGTCGTTTCTCATGGGAAAAATAGCGGGAATAACTATGCCACTTCTTTTTCTAACGAAGACGGTTCGCTGAAAAGTTCATTGGGATTTTATTTGACCGAATCTACTTACCAAGGCAAAAACGGATATTCCCTGATATTGGAAGGGTTGGAAAAAGGGATTAACGACCATGCCCGCCGGCGTGCCATTGTGATGCACGGGGCTGCTTACGCTAATCCTTCGGTTATCCGTAATGGAGGAAGACTGGGGCGGAGCTTCGGATGTCCGGCAGTACCCGAAAAGCTTTCGCGTCCTATCATCGATGCCATTAAGGGCGGAAGCGTGATGTATATTTATGCCGACAGACCCGATTATTTGGCTCAAAGCACCGTCCTGCATACCCTTTGAATTGCTGCAAATCTGTTGCATAAGTCAAAAACAAGTACTACCTTTGCCTAAATTTTAATGAAACTTAGATTTATAAACGTTTAGAATATGTTCAGAAGTCATACTTGCGGTGAGCTTCGGCTCGCCGATGCAGGCAAAAACGTGACGCTTGCCGGATGGGTGCAACGTTCACGCAAAATGGGAGGAATGACGTTTGTTGACCTCCGCGACCGTTATGGAATCACCCAGTTGGTTTTCAATACGGAAGTAAATGCCGAACTTTGTGAGCGTGCCAACCACTTGGGACGTGAATATGTGATTCAGGCAAAAGGTACAGTAAGCGAACGTTCCAGCAAGAACGCCAACATCCCTACAGGTGAAATTGAAATTATCGTATCAGAATTGAATATCCTGAATGCGGCGCAAACGCCTCCATTCACTATTGAAGATAATACCGACGGAGGAGATGACCTTCGGATGAAATACCGTTACCTTGACTTGCGCCGTACTGCCGTGCGTAAGAATTTGGAACTCCGTCATCGCATGACGATGGAAGTGCGCCGCTATTTGGACAGCAAAGGCTTCCTCGAAGTGGAAACCCCGATGCTGATTGGTTCTACTCCCGAAGGTGCACGCGACTTTGTGGTTCCTTCGCGTATGAATCCGGGACAGTTTTATGCACTTCCCCAGTCTCCTCAAACCTTGAAGCAATTATTAATGGTATCGGGTTTCGACCGCTATTTCCAGATTGTAAAATGTTTCCGTGATGAGGATTTACGTGCCGACCGCCAGCCTGAATTTACCCAGATAGATTGCGAAATGAGTTTCGTAGAGCAGGAAGACATTATCCAGATGTTCGAGGGCATGGCTAAGCATTTGTTTAAGGAATTGCGTGGCGTAGAACTGACCGAACCGTTCCAACGGATGCCGTGGGCAGATGCGATGAAGTATTACGGAAGTGATAAGCCCGACTTGCGCTTTGGCATGAAGTTTGTCGAATTGATGGACGTATTGAAAGGTTATGGGTTCTCGGTATTCGACAATGCGGCTTACATTGGCGGTATCTGTGCAGAAGGCGCTGCCCACTATACCCGCAAGCAACTTGACCAGCTGACCGAGTTTGTGAAACGTCCGCAAATCGGTGCAAAAGGTATGGTGTACGCACGCATTGAGGCAGACGGAAACGTGAAGTCGAGTGTAGATAAATTCTATAGCCAAGAGGTGCTTCAGCAAATGAAAGAAGCTTTCGAAGCAAAACCGGGCGACTTGATTTTGATATTGAGCGGAGACGATGCGATGAAGACCCGTAAGCAGCTTTGCGAGTTGCGTTTGGAGATGGGTAATCAACTCGGTTTGCGCGACAAAAACAAGTTCGCTTGCTTGTGGGTGGTAGACTTCCCGATGTTCGAATGGAGTGAGGAAGAAGGCCGCTTGATGGCAATGCATCATCCGTTTACACATCCGAAGGATGAAGATATTCCTTTGCTGGATACTGACCCTGCTTCTGTACGTGCCGATGCATACGATATGGTAGTTAATGGTGTGGAAGTCGGAGGCGGTTCTATCCGTATTCATGATTCGGCTTTACAGGAAAAGATGTTCGAAATTTTGGGATTCACTCCCGAAAAAGCGCAAGAGCAGTTCGGCTTCCTGATGAATGCTTTCAAGTTTGGCGCGCCTCCTCACGGAGGATTAGCATACGGTCTCGACCGCTGGGTATCACTCTTTGCCGGTCTTGATTCTATCCGCGATTGTATTGCTTTCCCGAAGAACAATTCGGGCCGTGACGTAATGTTGGACGCTCCGGGATTCCTCGACCAAAAACAATTGGATGAGCTTCACTTGAAAGTGGATATTAAAGAATAAGCGGCAACTAACTGATAAATCAAACACAGAGACACGGAGACACAGAGTTTTTTAATTTTGCTGTAACAAAAATTTCTTTGTGGCTTTGTGTCTCTGTGTTCAAATTTGATAATAAACTACATGAAAGAATCTGTGCGAATCATTCGCTTTGCCATAGTAGGAACGCTCAATGCGCTGATAACGGCATTGGTTGTATGGCTATTGATGCACATTGAAGGCGAAGACTACATTACAGCGAATGTTATAGCATACATTATCGCTCAGATTCATAATTTCATTTGGTGTAAATATTGGATATTTCCTTTAGAAACCGATGACAAGAAAAACGGTATTTGGCATCAGATATTGTTTTTTGCCGGTGCTTTCTTGTTGGCGTATACAACGCAATTCCTTTTTCTTCTGATGTTAGTGGAATTGCTTCATTGCAATGAATATTTAGCTCAGTTCCTCGGGCTTTTTATTTATGGTGCGGTCAATTTCATGGCCAACCGTCATGTCACTTTCCGTTAAATTGATAATCTTTGCCGGTGCTTTTTGTTTCGGATTAGGTATGGAAATGTTATTTGCCTACCTTTTCTCTTTGGCGGTAATAGAAGAATCTTTATATATTTGTCTGAACGAAAATAATCTAATTTTAAAATGACATGACAATGAAACGGAACATTTGTTTGCTGGCGGTACTTTTGATTTGTGTATTTTCGAATGCGAAAGTACAGCCTTCTGCTTTGGTTGCGGACAATATGGTATTGCAACAACAGGCAGAGGCTCGGCTTTGGGGGAAAGCAGAGCCTGATGCTACGGTCAATGTGACCCCTTCGTGGAATAATCAGACGTATACTTGCCTGGCGGACGGAAAAGGGAATTGGTCGGTAAGTATACCGACTCCTAAAGCTGGTTTTACTCCTTACGAAATCTGTTTTGATGACGGTGAAAAGCTGACGGTGAAAGGAGTGTTAATAGGGGAGGTTTGGTTAGCTTCTGGGCAAAGCAATATGGAGATGCCCTTAAAGGGATTTGCAGGATGTTGTGTCGAGGGTGGTTTTGATGAAATTGCATTCTCGGCACAATGGGCGCGCCATATACGTTTTTTTACGGTTCCACTAAGGCAGAGCTACGAGCCTTTAGAAGATGTAGAAGGCTCCTGGGCTGTACCTTCACCTCAAACGTCTCCTGAATTTAGTGCTACGGCATGGTTTTTTGCCACAACTTTAAGTGAGGTGCTTCAGGTGCCGGTAGGTATTGTGAGTTGTGCTTATGGAGGTTCCAAAGTGGAGAGTTGGACAAACCGTGAATTATTGGAACAGTATCCCGATGTATCGCTTCGTCCTGAAGATATGGAAAAGCAAGTAGCCTACGAGCGTCCTATGCTGATGTATAATGCCATGTTTTTACCGGTACGGCATTATACAGTGCGCGGTATTCTTTGGTATCAAGGATGTTCCAATGTCGGATATCATCAGACTTATGCTCGTCGTTTGGCAAATATGGTAGAGCTTTGGCGTAGCGAAATGGAGCAGGGAGATATTCCGTTTTATGCCGTTGAAATAGCTCCTTATGAATATGAGGGCAGTCAGGATGGATTGGCTCCTTATTTGCGGGAGGTTCAATGGGAAGCTATCCGGCTAATTCCGAATAGCGACATGATTTGCATTAATGATTTGGTAAAGCCTTATGAGCGTTACAACATTCATCCGGGTGATAAGAAACAAGTAGGACGCAGGCTGAGCTATTTGGCGTTGAACCATACGTATGGAAAGCAACAATTCTTTTGCCAGCATCCTCGGTATAAGTCGTTTACTGTTAAGGGAGATGAAGTTTGGGTGGCAATAGATAATATTGGCATGGGTATTTGCCGGAATTACGATATTCAAGGGTTTGAAGTGGCTGGTGAAGACCGTTTGTTTCATCCGGCTGATTCGGTTTGGCTTCATTGGCAAACCAATGAAATAGTGGTTTCATCCCGTCGGGTAAAAGCACCGGTGGCGGTTCGTTATTGTTTCCGTGATTTTTCGTTGGGAACTTTATATGGAGGCAATTGGATGCCGCTTATTCCATTCCGTTCCGATACATGGGAGTGATTTTTAATTGAACGCAGAGACGCAAAAGCCTTTTTTTGAAATTAAATCTTTGCGTTTTTGCGCCTCTGCGTTAAATAAAAATCACGCCATTTCCAGCAGGCGTTTTTCTTCGATGTAGTCCAGTCCTTTGTCTAAGATGACTTGGCGTGTCTTCTCAGTGTTATCGGTACGGAATACCAAAATGCCTTTTCCGGAAAGCAGGAACGAATAGAGATAAGAAATGCCTATCCCTGCTTCGCTAAAACTACGGATGGCGTCGGCGGCACGTCCAGGCTGGTTATCGAGCATAATGGCGAACACTTCCGAGAGATTCGCCGATATGCCCGCTTGTTTCAGGGTATCATACGCACGCATAGGTTCGGAACAAATAATGCGGTAGATGCCGTATTCTACGGTATCGGAAATGGTGGAAGCGATGAGCTGGATGCCCGCTTCTTTCAACAATTCGAGAACCTGAAGCAGTGTTCCCGACTTGTTTTCTACAAATACGGATAATTGATGGATGGTCATATCTTGTAAATTTTAAATCAACGTTTTTCTTAAATCTTTTACACGCACAGCTTTACCTTCCTGCTTGGGCAGGCTTCCTTTTGGCACGAGTTTTACGCGCGGAGTGATAAGGATTTCATCTTTCAGTTGACGGGTAATTTCTTTGGTCAGGCGTTGCAAGAATCCGTAATCATCGGTGAAATCGTTTAATTCCACTTCCACGGTCATTTCGTCATTTGCCTCCAAGTTAGTTAGCGTAATGAGGTAATCATTGCCCAATTCTTTAAATTGCATCAAGATATTTTCTATCTGGATAGGGAAAATGTTTACGCCTTTCAAAATCATCATGTCATCGCTTCGCCCTTTCATGCGGTCAAGGCGTATATGATGACGTCCGCAAGGGCAATCACCCGGAAGAATGCGGGTCAAGTCGCGTGTGCGGTAGCGCAATAGAGGCATTGCTTCACGGTTGATAGTGGTCAGTACCAATTCTCCGATTTCACCTTCGGGTACAGGTTCCAGTGTATCGGGATTGACAATTTCCACGATGTAATAGTCTTCCCAGATGTGCAGGCCGTTTTGTTCGGGACATTCGAAAGCTACACCCGGACCGCACATTTCCGACATGCCGAACGAGTTATATGCCTTTACGCCCAACATCTCTTCGATGCGTCGGCGTTGTTCGTCTGAATGCGGTTCGGCTCCGATAATCAACGTGCGGAGTTTCGTGTCACGTCGAGGGTCGATACCCATTTCTTCCATCACTTCGTAAAGTCTTCCCGCATAGCTGGGGATGGCGTGAAGGGCGGTTGTTCCGAAATCTGTAATGAATTTGATTTGCCGTTTGGTATTTCCCGCGGCGGCAGGTACGGTAAGCATTCCTAACCGTTCTGCTCCATACTGAAATCCCAATCCGCCTGTAAACATGCCGTAGCCTGATGAGTTTTGGAAAATATCTCCCTTGCGTAATCCTACCATATAGAGGCAACGTGCCACGGCATTTGCCCATTCGTCCAAATCATGTTGGGTATGGAGAATAACGGTCGGTGTGCCGGTGGTACCGCTGGAAGAATGCAAGCGAACGACTTCTTCCAACGGAACTGCAGAAAGTCCGAAAGGATAATGGTCGCGCAAATCCTGTTTGGTGGTAAAGGGGATTTTTTGCAAGTCATCCAACGAATGTATATCTTCGGGTTTCAATCCGATTTCGGCAAAGCGTTGTTTATAAAAAGGAGTGCGCATACAGCGTTGCAGAGTCTGTTGCAACCGCTCCATTTGAAGTTTTTCTATCTCCGGACGAGTCATGGTCTCCAGTTCCGGATGTAAATACATAGATTCGTGTTTCATGGTCTTTCATTATCTTTTTCATGGCAAATATAGGAAATAATGAATAATAACGTATGAAAATAATGAAAATCTTTTTCAAATTGAAATTAGTTTCCTTTTTTTTACTCCAGCCTTCCCGTCGCCCGCAGGTATTCCGTTTCGTAGAGCTTGTATTGGGTTTGGGCTTCGATGAGGTTGCTTTGAGCCTGTTGCCATTGCGATTGGGCATCGAGCAGGTCGGTCAGGGTGCAGAGTGCGTTCCGGTACCGGTTCTGCATCACGCGCAGGTTCTCGTCGGCTTGGGCACATCCTAATTGCGCCGTTTCCACCATGCGGTATCCGTCGGTTACGTTCTGCACCGCCTGGCGTGCTTCGATGCTGAGCAGGCGTTGGTTCTTTTGCAGGTCGAGCCGTGCGCTTTCCAAGTCGAGGCGGGCTTTCTTTACCTTTTTCAATCCTTCGCCCCAGTGGAAGAGCGGGATGCTGACCGAAGCCATGACCAGTCCCAATCCGTCATCGAACTTCTGGGTGAAGGGAACGGCGTTTCCCGCGTTGTCATACGTAGTGCCTTTCAGCTTGATGTTGCCGTAATAGAGGTATCCGGCGGATAGTCCGATTTGCGGAAGTACGTCCGCACGTGCCATTTTCACTTGTTGCTCTCCCGCTTCCACCTGCTTTTGCAAGAGAGCCAGTTCGGGACGTGCCGAGATGTTTTCGTCCATTTGTGCGGGAGCCGATACCGAAATAACCGTATCGGCGGGTGTGATTTCGGTATCGAGCGGTTGCCCTAATACGTTGCAGAGCGCCAGGCGGCAGAGGTCGAGCCCGTTGCGTGCCTTTTGCAATTGGTAATGGATTTCGCTTTGCTTGGTGCGGATGCGGAGCAGGTCGTTCTCTACTCCCATGCCGGCGGAGAGTGCCACTTCCACTTGGTGGAACGCCGTGTCCATCTGTGTCTTGTAGCTTTCGAGCATCCGCACTTTCCTTCCCACCGAGATGTATGTCCAGTAGGCGTTATCGGCATCCGCTATCACTTGCATACGGGTCTTGCGCAGGTTCTCGTCGGCACATTCCTTTCCGATGCGTGCCAACTTGTTTCCGGCGATGATGCGCCCTCCCGCATAGAGCGGTTGCACCACGCTGATGCCCGCCATGTACATGCCCCGCATCTGAAGTTCCATGCCCATCAGGTCCATGTCGGTCAGATAAGTGCCCGTAGCTGTTCCGTCCAGTTTCGGAAGATAGCCCCGGAAAGCGATTTGTTTGTCCAGTTCCGCCTTGCGTGCTTCGTTTCCCGCACGCATCAGGTCTTCGTTATGCGCCAACGCCATTTCCCGGCAGGCTTGTGCGTCGAGCGTGAGCGGGCTTTGTGCCATTGCCGTCCAGCAGAAGAGGGCGGCGAGTGATGATAAGAATAGTTTTTTCATAATGTCTTTTTGGATGTTTTCATAAATTGCACGCAGAGACGCAAAAGCGCAGAGTTTTTATTTTTTGAGAGAGCAAAGAGCGCAAGAGGATTAAAAAAGTTATGGTATGCACGGATAATTCTTAATTTTCATTTTCTCCGTGTCCTTTGCTTTTCTCTAAAAATATTTCTCTGCGTCTTTGCGTCTCTGCGTTTGATTGAATTGCATATAACTAATATTTCTTCACATGAAACAATGCCGTGTAGAACAGCGGCAAGAGTATCAGCGTGATGATAGTGCCTACGGTAAGCCCGCCCATGATAGTGACCGCCATCGAACCGTACATCGGGTCGCCCACCAACGGAATCATGCCCACAATGGTGGTGAGCGATGCCATTAGTACGGGGCGCACACGCGATACGGTGGCTTCTATCACCGAATGATACGGGTCTCGCTTCTCCTCGGTTTGCAAGCGGTTGATTTCGTCCACCAATACGATAGCGTTCTTCACCATCATCCCTATTAGCCCCATCATGCCGATTATTGCCATGAAGGTGAACGGCTGGCGGAAGAGGAGCAGGGCAGGGGTGATGCCGCAGAACACGAAGGGGAAGCAGATGAGAATCAGTATCACCTTCTTCCAGTTATTGAAGAGCAAAAGCAGGATAATCAATATCAGGAAAATGGTGAGCGGAACGAACTTCAGCAGGTTGGATATGGCATCATCACGAAGCTCGTCTTCGCCCGTCCAGCGCATCTGATAGCCTTCGGGAAGAGGAATGGCTTCTATTTCCTTCTGAATGGACGCTTTCACCTTAGCCGGTGTACCTTCGTAGAGGTCAGTGTTCGGGTCGCATTCGGCTTCGATGGCACGGCGTCCGTTCACGCGGTACACCACGTCTTCTTCCCAGTCCGTCCGCACGGGTTCCGATACGCTGCTCAGGGGCACGCTTCGGAATAGCCCGTCCTGGATGTCGGAAGCGTTCTTGCTTCCCGTCAATACGCCTTGCAGGTCTTCTTCGGTCAGGCGCAGGTTCATCATGCTCCATACGGGGATGTCGTTCAGGTCGGTAATCCGGCTTCCGTCGGCATTCCGCACCATGAGGTTGATGAGCACCGTGCGGTCTTGGTCGGTCAATACGCCTACGGGCATACCGTCTGTAGCTGCCAAGAGGGCATTGCCTACATCACTCCGTTCGATGCCCGACCGGAGCGCATTGGCACGCACATAGTCCGCCACGAGCGACTTGCCCGCGGGTCTCCAGTTGTTCTGTACCGAATACGGGTCTACATATTCACACTTGCGCATGATGTTTTCCGCTTGGCGGCTCAACTCGCGGAGCACCGCAGGGTCGGGACCGGAGAACTCTACTTCCACCGTGTGCGAGGTAGCGATAGAGAAATTGTATTTCCGCATCCGGATGTATGCGTCGGGATAGCGGGCACGAAGCTCATCGCGCACCGTAGGAAGGATTTTCATCACCGTAGCATAGTCTTCGCAATCCACCATCAACTCTCCGTAGCAATCGCCTCCTGATGTCATGGGGCGCACTAAGCAATAGTGTGCGGGCGCGCTTCCCATGCTTGCGGCTACCCGTTCTACTTCGGGCTTTTCGCGGAGCCATGCGCTTATCTCTAACAGGTCTTTCCGCACTTGGTCGGGGCTGGATTGCGAGGGAAGGTAATATTCAATCACGAACTGGCGGTAATCGAAGTCGGGGAAGAAGAGGTTTTTCACCCGCGTCATTCCGAAGATGCACACCACTAATACGATACCTGCTATGCCGAGCGTGAGGTTACGGTGTTCTATCAAGACTCCGATGCTGCGCCGGATAAACCGATGTACGGGCGAGTTGAGCACCTCGGTCGGTTTCCCTTGTTTTTTCTCGCGCACGGGAAGCCATGACTTGGCGCATACGGGCACTTGGATGAGTGCTAATACCCAACTGGCGAGCAAGCTCACGCAAAGCACTAAGAACAGGTCGCGGGCGTATTCTCCGGCAGAGTCGGGCGAGAGATAGACCGATAAGAACGTAGATGCCGCTATGACCGTAGCGCCCAACAAGGGCATGGCGGTGTTCCGCCCGATGCGGTACAGGTAGGTTTTCGGTCCGTACCCCCGTTGCTTGTCTATCAAGATACCGTCCATAATCACGATAGCATTGTCTACCAACATTCCCATCGCTACGATGAAAGCCCCTAAGGAGATGCGTTGCAGGGTGGTGCCGCACACCAATAGGATAGGGAAGGACACGGCAATGGTCAGTATCAGCCCGAAACCGATAATCACCCCGCTTCGGATACCCATGGTGAATATGAGCACCAAAATCACGATAGCTACCGATTCCACCAAGTTCACCATGAACGAGTTAATGGCTTCGTCCACTTTATCGGGCTGGAAGAATATCTTTTCGGTCTCCATTCCGGCGGGCATGGTCTTCATGACTTCTTCTAACTTGGCATCGACCGCCGCTCCTACATCGGGCACAATGGCATCGGCTTCCATGGCAAGGCAAATGGCGAGAGCCGGTTTCCCGTCGACAAAGAATCCGTTGCGCTGGGGTTCGGAATAAGCCCGTTCCACCCGTGCCACATCACCCAAGCGCACTTGCTTTCCGTCGAACGTGCCTATCAGGAGTTGGCGGACATCCTCTTCATCACGTATGGATTCACCCACCCGTATCTGAAGGCGGTCGCTTCCCGTCTGATAGTCTCCCGCTTGTATGGTCTTTCCCGCACCTTGCAAGGCGGTCATGATTTGCACGGGCAAGATGCCGTTGCGTGCTATCTTGTCTTTCGAGAGGATGATGTTGATTACCTCGTCCCGGTTTCCCACGATATTGACCCGCTTCACTCCTTTCACGCCCATCAGTTCACGGCGTAACATGCGGGCATATTGATAGAGTTCAGGATAGTCGTACCCGTCTCCCGTGAAGGCATAGAAGATGCCGTACACGTCCATCATGTCGTCCACCACCACGGGGTCATAACACCCTTGCGGGAGTTTTTGCCGGAGGTCGTTCACCTTTCGGCGGAGCAAGTCGAAATGTTGCTCTAAATCTTTCAATAACACCGTCATGTGGAACTCTACGGTGAGCATCGCCATGCCTCCCTGGCATTCGCTTTTCACCTTCTTCACATCGGGCAGGTTGCGTAGTTCGTCCTCCATCACTTGCGCCACTTCCAATTCCACCTGATGCGCGCTGGCTCCCGGATAGGGCACTACCACCATGGCTTGCTTTACCGCCACCGCTGGGTCTTCCAATTTCGGCATCTGGATAAACGCTAATATGCCCGCTAATATCATGAATACCGCAAAAGACCAGAACAGGGTGGGGCGTTTGATAAAGAATTCCGTTAGTTTCATCAGAGCAGTCCTCCTACGTTCGTTTTAGCCGGTTGGGGTGTGATGCTTACTTTCTCGTTCTCTTGCAGGGCATTCACTCCGGCTCTTACCACTTGTTCGTCTCCTTTCAGTCCCGAAGAGATGACCGCCTGCCCGTTTCCGTCCATGCCTTGCAGGGCGACTTGCACTTTGCGTGCCAGCGAGTCTTTGCCTATCGTCCATACATACGTGTTGCCGCTCTCCTTAAAGACGGCGTGCATCGGGAGCGTGAAAGTCCCGTCTTGCCCTTCCGATGCCATGCGGAGCGTGATACTTGCGTTCATGCCTGCGGTCAGCTTTTGAGGTGCCTTGCCTTCGAATGCCAAACACATCCGGTACAATTGCGTGCCGTCGGCTTTCGGGGTCAGGCTCTTCAGCTTCATCGGTACGGATGTGCCATTGGTATATTCGATGCCGGTGATGCGGTCTTTCCGTTGGTAGACTTCTACGGGGATATCCAATTCCACTTCCAGGCGGTTTATATCCAATAAGGTGACGAGCGGGGTGCCGGCGTCTACCATTTCCGCCGGTTCGAAGTTCACGCTTTGGATATACCCCGAAAGCGGTGCGTAAAGCTTCGTATAATCCAGTTTGTTTTGGTTCAATTGAAGTTGTGCCTTTAGTTGGCGCAGACCCGCCACGGCTTTCTCATAATCGTTCTCCGAAACGCTTTTCGCCTCGTATAAGAGCTTCATGCGCCCCACCTCGTCTTCTAATTGGTCGGTTTGTGCCTGCAAGGCTTCCACGCCCAGCCGATAGTCCGCATCGTCCAGCTCGGCTATCAGTTGCCCTTCGCGCACCGGGTCGCCTTCTTTCACATGGATGCGTTCTATTTGTCCGGCGGTCTTGAATCCTAAGCTGATTTCGCGCGCTTCCTTCACGATGCCCGAAAACGATTTCACACTTTCTCCGCCCGACGGGAGCGGACGGACGCACATCACGTGGTGCACCGTGCCTTTTTCATGATTCCTCTGTGTGCATCCGGCAAAGGGAAGGCACATCACGCCTAAAACGGCTATCAAATACGTATTCTTCATGTTGTTTATGATGTTATTCGGTTTTCATTGATGCAAAGATGCATCGTTTACGGGAGAATAACACGAGCCAATCGGCGGATAAACTGTCCGAAAGGACGGATTATGGAAAGAAAAGAGCATAAATCATCTTGTTTGTTACTCTAAATGGCGTATATTTGCGATGTGAACGAATACATAATATAAGCTAAAATGAATATCTGCAAATATCCAATGTAGGGGCGGGGTTTGCCCGCCCTGATACATCAACGGATATATCTGTGGACGCATTCGGGCAGGCAAACCCTGCCCCTACAAGTAATTGGACGAAATGCGGACATTCATATAAGCTAATTAGAACAGTTGCTTATGAAACAGAGTCAATTCAACAAGTTAGAGATGATGATGCTTGCGGATTCTAACCGCAACGTGGTATTCGGGAACGAACTGATGGTGGACGATAATTTCGACATGCCTCTTTCGAAAGAAGACCGCGATAAGTACATGGCTCCGGTTTATCCTTTCAAACTCATGTTCATGATGATTATGATATGCACCAAAGGGTATATGCGCTTTCAGTGCAACTTGCAAGAGCGGACGGTAAAGGCGGGGGAAGTCATGATTCTTTTCCCTAATTCGATAGGGGAGTGCTTGGATACTTCTCCCGATTTTCAGGTTGCTCTTATCGCTTGCTTGGATGATAGTTATGCGGGTGAAGCCAGTGCGTCTTTTTCCGCCAAGTTCCGCAATCGGTTGGCGAGTCAGATGATTATTACCCTCACGGGAGAACGGATGGACGAGATGCTCTTCCTTTACCGCCTGATGCGGAAGAAGATGGAAGCCCCGCATACCGAGTTCACGCGCGAAGCCCTGAAAGGATGTATGCAAGTGATATTGGCGGAGTGTTATCAGGCATTGTCGGAAGAACTGGAAATCAAGGAGACGGAAAAAAGCCGGAACAGGTCGAAACACTTGCTTGACACTTTCTTGAACTTGGTTCAACGCCATTATACGCACGAGCGGAGCATTACGTTTTATGCCAGCGAGATGTGTCTCACACCCAAATACTTAGCGCAGGTGATTTATCAGGAAAGCGGGCGTCATGCGGGCGAATGGATTAAGGATTGCGTGATTCTCGAAGCCAAGGCATTGCTCAAGAGCGGGAAATATACCGCCCAGCAAGTGAGCGATATGCTGAACTTCGCCAACGCTTCTTTCTTCGGGAAATATTTCAAGGCGGCGGTGGGATGCTCGCCCAAGCAATATCAGAAAGCCTGATGCAGATGATAGTCCGCCAACTTCCCGATAGGGCTTTGAAGGAAAACGCCCGTTTCGAGCTTTTCTCTCTGAGCCGCTTCTTCTATCTCCGTGCGGAAATGCCAGGCGATAGAGCCGACGAAAGAGACGGGAAGCCGTTTGGAATAGCGGAGCACATTGCGCCGGAAGAATGCGCCGAAGCATTGCATGAGAAAGGCGTGCACTTCTTCCTCGCCTTTATGCCGGTGGATAAAAGGGCATAGGTTTGCCAGGAACCGGTTGGCTTGCGGCTGGCGGTACACGCGGTCGATAATTCCGGCTTCATTCATTTGCAATTCATCCAACAAGGAATCCCGTAAGTGTATGGGAAGTTGCCCTTTTAAGCAATCCGCCACGAAACATTTGCCGAGATAAGCACCGCTTCCTTCGTCTCCCAAGATATATCCGAGCGGGGGAACGTGTTCCAAGATTTGCCGACCGTCGTACAGGCACGAATTAGAGCCTGTGCCCAAGATGCAGGCAATGCCCGGACGGTTTTGGCACAAGGCGCGCGCGGCTCCCGTTAAGTCGGTTTCCACCTCGATATGTGCCTTAGGAAAGAAGCATTGCAAAGCTTCTCTGATAGAAGATGAAACCGAAGGCAGGCATCCCGCGCCATAGAAATAAATAGAGGTACACGTGTGTGCGGCTTCTTCGCACGAGGGGAACAATTGTTCCTCGATGATATGCCGGATGTATGTCTCGGATTGGTGGACCGGATTGATGCCCTCGGTCTGTATCCGCACACGTTCAGAACCGCCGGTGCCGTAGCACCAGTCGGTTTTCGTTGCTCCGCTATCGGCGATAAGAATCATAAGAAAATCAGTTTATGTTAAATAGAAACGCAAATTAACGCAGATTTCCGCAGATAATAATTTAATTTAAATCTGAGCTAATCTGCGAAAATCTGCGTTTTCATCATATACAATTAGAAGCGGTTTAATGGCAATGTCCGCATTCTCCGCCTCCGCAGCATCCGTCTTCGCCGTGGTGGTGATGTCCTTCTTCGCCGCATCCGCTTCCGCATCCTTCGCAATGGCCTCCGCATCCACCGCTCATGGCGTTTGCGATTTCTTCTATTTCCTTATTGGTCGCGGGACGCATCTCGATGACTTTCCCTTCGAATATCAGGTCTTTTCCTGCATGGGGATGATTCAGGTCGATAACGACTTTATCCTCGGTGATTTCGCCCACGTTGGCATAGAAGCGGTGTCCTTCGTTATCGCTCAGCATGATGATGTTTCCGGGGAAGATGTTTTCACTATCGAATTTCCCTTTCTCGTCGCAGAACATGCTTTTCGACACTTGGCGCACATTGTCCTCGTCGCGCTCGCCGTATGCTTCGGCACAAGGAATGGTAAAGTTGAACTCGTCTCCCTTAGCCAAGGCGGTGATTTCTTTTTCGAAGCGGTCGAGCGTATAGCCTACACCCGAAATGAATTGGAACGGATGGTTAGCCGGTGCTTCTTCAATCAATTCTTTTTCTCCGCCGTTCATCGCATAAAGGCGGTATGATACAGTGATGTATTTATTTTCCATGTCTAAAAATATAATATAGATTGTTTATTGCCCGGCAAAGATACGAAACGGAAAAGCGTTTGTCAAGAGAAAACAGGAATTTATTTTCAAAAGTTACGCTGCCCCATCCGCCTGCCCGGCGCGGCGCAGCTATCTATTTTCATGTATGCACTTGTATGGTATAGTTTATGCATATATATTCATCTTAACAATGACAAATGACAATTAGAAAAATTGAAAACGCACGGCAAGAAGAATGTGATTACATAAATTATACTATATATAAATATATATATTTATATATAGTATATTATATATGTAAGTTTATTCAGCAAAGTCAGAACTCATAAAGTTAACTCTGTGTGGTGATAAATGTACTAAAATCTGTTAAGTCCGATGGTGCAGCTTTTCTAATGGAATGAAAGCCACTAAATTTGCAAGAAAAGCCATATGCTGCTAAGTCAATTTGAAGGTCGTTTTCCGACGGAAGAATCCTGCGTGTCTTATTTTAGAGACATTCGCATCATCCAAGGCGTTTCCTGCCCTAATTGCGGTGTCAAAACTGATAAGTGGCTGCAAGGGAGAAAAGCGTTTCAGTGTACAAAATGCGGTTGCAGCATTCCCTTGACCAAGGGGACGGTAATGGAACACAGCAAGTTGTCCCTTCGTACTTGGTTCTATGCCATGCACCTTATGACGTCCATCAAGCAGGTGCTTTCCGCAAAAGAAGTCCAGCACCAGCTGCGGATAGAACAATACCCTCCCGTGTGGCTTATGATGATGAAGTTGAGGAACATCATGGGAAAGCGGGATTCCATATACCAATTGTCGGATGAAGTGGAGCTCGATGAGGCGTTCTTTCCGATACGGATTCCTGAAGAGGCGCGCGGTGAGAAAATCAAGCGCGGGGCAGGAAGCCAACAGCAAGCCAAGGTACTTGTCATCGTTGAAAGCAAACCTGTTGACACTGTACTGCAGCAATACTTGTGCGAGGCAACAGAGCAATCCATAAGAAAAGCATCCAAATTGGCTAAAAAAGCGGAAAGGCAAAGCATCGGAAAGGTTGTCCATTACATAAAGATGTTTGTGATTGACAATCTGAGTGCTGACACGTTGGACAAAATAGTACGTAAACACATTGACAAGGATACGGTCATCGTTTCAGACGGTTCCTCCTCGCACATAAACTTCGAAGGGTACTTCAAAGGGTATGAACGGCATGTTGAGAGCAATGTGGATTCTGTTGTCAAGACTCATTTGCCTTGGGTGCATGTTGTCATAGGACGCTGCCGAAGTGGCATTGCTGCCATTCATGGTGAGGTTGACAAGCAGTTCTTGCAACTTTACTTGAATGAATTCTGCTGGAAATTCAACAGAAGATTCTTCAAAGATTCATGCGACCCGAAATATGACCTGTTTGATAGGTTGGTTAAGATTGCCGCCATTTACACATCGGACATCAAATGGAGAGACTACTACTTACCGGACGATGAAATCGTTTAAGGTTTGTTAGTACATTTATCACCACACGGAGTTCTTTTTTTCAACGTCGGCAAAGATATAATGAAATTGGAACACAGAGACACAAAGGCACGGAGTTTTTAGTCCTTTTTTTAGAGAAATATTTCTCTCTGTGTCTCCGTGTCTCTGTGTTTAATATCACAAACATCAATGTTTCTTCCGATATGCCCGTATGCGTTGCAATACATTCTTGCGCAGGTCTTCGTTATAGAGATTGAACTCTTGCACGTGCAGGTTGCCTTTGGGTAACAGGGTTTCTACACTGGGGATGAAGTACTGTTCTTCGTCTATGCCTGTTACGATAAGCGTATGGATAGTAGTATCGAGCGAGACGGTAAAGCCTTGGTAGGACGGGGCGGGAGTAGCATCGGTGCGCCAGTTGACGGGATTGATGCACACTACATTGTCTCGGAATAAAGGCGATACGGCTTCGGGGCGGGTCACGCTATTGAAGCCGATAAGTACGCCCGTATCAATGGAATCTTGTGCAGGACGTAGGGTCGGATAGTTAGCCAGTTCTTCCGGTGTAACGGTATAGCCGATGGCGTAGGTGGCAATGAGTTTCCGGCTGATGTCGGGTGTCATTTCCCGTTTCAATAGTTCGATAACCGCCTTAGCTCCTTGGCTATGCCCGGCAAGGATAAACGGCTTCCCTTGGTTATCGTGCTCCATATAATAATGGAAGGCATCCGCCACGTCTTGATAAGCCAACTTGAAACGTTCTTCGATGAGTGCTGTGTCTAAGGTGAGCCAGCTATCCATTGAGATTTGGCGATAATAAGGAGAGAAGAAGTTGCAACTATCTGCCAATACGCTTTTAGCCAATTGGATGGAAGGATTCACCAAGGCACGTTGCTCTGCATTGAAGATATCCATGTGGTGCCGGGTTTGTCCTAACGAGTCGGTATAGTCCCATACGCAGGTGGGGACTACATAAAACAAGTCTACATTTTTCCCCATAGCGTCTTGTTTGTTCTCGAACCAACATTGGGGATTGGAATAGTCTATCGTATCGCTTACGGGTGTCGATGCGTTTTTCTCGCAAGAAGCGAGTGTAAAGAGGAGGCAAACGAAGTATGCTAAATGTTTGAGGAAGTGTAAGGGTGATTGGGTGTTCATGGCTTGTACAATAAAATTTAATTGTTAAAAAGTAATGTCATTCTGACGACCATATGGAGGAAGAATCTCGTAAACATCTACGTGGATGCATTCGAGATCCTTCACTATCGTTCAGGATGACAAAATGAAAGCTAATTTTTGTCTTAACATACTCTCGAATTGTCTTCCAATATCGTTTCAATACGCTCCAGTATCGCATAAAGCTCTTCTTGGGTTTCGGCACGGAGCATGGCGATGCGGGTATCGCGGAAATTGGGGATGCCTTTGAATAAAGGAGAAGCCGCCAAGTGACGTCTTACGTGAAGGATGCCCCGGCGTTCATCGAGCAAGTTGATGCTGTCCTGTATCTCCCGGCGCAATACGTCCAGCTTCCAGCGGAAAGAAAGGGGAGGAAGTTCTTCGCCCGTTTCCAGATAATGTTTCACTTCCTTGAATATCCACGGGCGTCCGAAACTGGCACGGCCTATCATAATGGCATCTACGCCATAGCGGTCGAAACACTCTTTGGCACGTTGAGGCGTGGTGATATCCCCGTTCCCGATGATAGGGATGCGCATACGCGGATTGTTCTTCACTTCGCCTATCAGGGTCCAGTCGGCTTCGCCCGTGTACATCTGCGAGCGGGTACGTCCGTGAATGGTCAATGCCTCAATGCCGCAATCCTGCAATTGCTCGGCAAGGTCTACGATGATTTTATGGTTCTCGTCCCAACCCAAACGGGTCTTTACCGTGACCGGAATCTGTACGGCATCTACTACGGCACGGGTGATTTCCAGCATCTTGGGGATATTCTGAAGCATACCTGCCCCTGCGCCTTTACCCGCTACTCGTTTTACAGGGCATCCGAAGTTCAGGTCGAGGATGTCGGGGCGGGCTTGCTCCACGATGCGTGCCGCTTCTACCATGGTTTCGGTGTCTTTTCCGTAGATTTGGATAGCCACGGGGCGTTCGGCTGCACTGATGTTGAGCTTCATCATCGTTTTGTCTACCGAGCGTATCAAGGCGTCGCTCGAAACGAATTCGGTATAGACCATATCGGCTCCGAACTCTTTGCAGAGCAGGCGGAATGCGGGGTCGGTCACGTCTTCCATGGGTGCTAATACCACGGGCTTTTCTCCTAAGTCAATGTTTCGTATGTTCATGCGCGGGATGTCTTTTTGCGGTCGTTTATAATTGCGTCTTTATTCTCTAATGCCCATTCTATCAGTCCGTTGATATGCGGAATTAAGGAATGGGCGCGGGAAGTTAATGTGTATTCCACACGGGGCGGCACTTCGGGATAGACCGTACGGGTCAGATAGCCGTCTTCTTCTAAGGTGCGGAGGGTTACGGTCAGCATTTTTTGCGAGATATCGGGTATCTTGCGTTGGAGTTCCTTGAAGCGCATCTTTTCTTTTTCAGCTCTGTCAAGCGTATAAATCACCAAGAGTGACCATTTGTCGCTAATCCGTGCCAAGATGTTCCGTATCGGGCAATCGGGGAACATCGTGCTTTCTATTGTAGTTCGGTCCATATTGTGTTTGTGCATTTTATTGAACGCAGAGACGCAAAAGCGCAAAGTTCTTGTTTTTAGAGAGGGCAAAGTACACAGAGAAAGTATCAGGCTTCATACTCTTTACTTTCTCTAAAATGGTTTCTCTGCGTTTTTGCGTCTCTGTGTTTGATGAAAATCTAATTCGCTCTACAAAAGTAAGCAAAGTTCTTTTGAATAGCAAATAACTTTTTTCAAAAATATTTTCGTTTGCAACTTGCTTATATCCAATAAAGGTTACTTCTGCGTAAGTATCTGACTTTCACGTACCTACTTGTGGATTTGAAAAACTCTTCCCAACTTTGCAGTGCAGAAAAGGTAAAACATGAGTATAATCACTAAAAGCAGGAAACCATGAGAAAAGTATTATTTATTTTGTTCAATCTCTTAACAATTACAGCTATGGCACAGACTAAAGGACGTTTCGAGGTACATGACCTCGGCAATTGCAAACTGCATGTGTATTACACCAACGATGCGTTGGGTGACGCAAGTTACATTATTGAGGGCAAGGATGCGCTTGTAACGATGGAACAACCCTTGTTCAAGGAGAATGTAACGGAGTTTGACACTTATCTTTCGGCATTGGAGAAGCCCGTAGAGAAACGTATCACGGATTATCACGTGGGCGGCACCGGAAACCATGATGTGGTAATGGCGGAAGGTATGCCCGAATTTACTAAAGGTGAAATATATGGAGGGATGATGAAAGGTTTTGCACAAGCATTCGGTGATGCTATGACCGAAATGCCTACGGGTGAAGTATCAGAAGTCGCTTTCGGAACAACGCAGACTTGGGCGGGCATGACGTTCGAGTTCCGTCATGGGGCAAGTTCGGATTTCCCTGCTGCAAGCATCCTGATAGACGGGAAGGCATATTATACGCACTGGACTCCGGCAAAGGCACATATCAGTCATTTGCAGGTATCGTCTCCGGCTGGCATAGATGCTGAAATCGCTGAAGCGGAAAACTCGTTGGCATCGGGTGCGGAACTCTTTATCGGCGGACATGGAGGTGCGGCAAAACGGGATGCGGTAGAGTTTAAAATCGCTTACTTGAAAAAGATGAAAGAACTGTTCAATGCAAACCCGACATCGCAAGCTTTTGTGGATGCCATGAAGAAAGCCTATCCCGGTTTGCCTGGAGAAGCCGGACTGGAAGACTTAGGCAAGGCTTTATATAAATAATGTGATTATTCGCCGGAAATTCATTACCTTTGCAGCCTAAAATGAGCAAAAGAATGAATGATTCGATAAAAGACTTCGAGATTATGGCACCAGTCGGCTCGCGCGAGTCGCTGGCTGCCGCTATCCATGCCGGAGCGGATTCCATTTACTTCGGCATTGAGAGCCTAAACATGCGTGCTCGTTCGGCAAGCACGTTTACCATTGATGACTTGCGCGAGATAGCCCGCACGTGTGACGAAAACGGGGTGAAGAGTTACCTTACGGTGAATACTATTATCTATGATGAGGACATCGAACTGATGCGCCGGATTATTGATGCCGCGAAAGAAGCGGGCATCAGTGCGGTCATCGCTTCGGATGTGGCGGTAATGGCTTATTGCAACCAAGTGGGGCAGGAAGTTCATCTCTCTACCCAGTTGAATATCAGCAACGCGGAGGCGTTGAAGTTTTATGCCCGCTTCGCCGATGTGGTGGTGCTGGCTCGCGAACTGAATCTGAAACAGGTGCGTAAGATATACGATGCCATTCAAGAGCAGCATATCATGGGGCCGATGGGGAAACCGGTGCGCATTGAAATGTTCTGCCACGGGGCATTGTGCATGGCGGTATCGGGCAAGTGCTACCTTAGCTTGAATGAACAGAACGCTTCTGCCAACCGGGGTGCTTGTATGCAGGTGTGCCGCAGGGCGTATATCGTGAAAGACAAGGAGAGCGACATTGAACTGGAGATAGACAACCAATACATCATGTCGCCCAAAGACCTGAAGACCATCCGCTTTATGGACGAGATGATAGAAGCGGGCGTACGGGTGTTCAAGATAGAAGGCCGTGCCCGCGGACCGGAATACGTGCGCACGGTGGTGGAGTGCTACAAGGAAGCCATCCAATCGTACTTGGAAGGCACGTTCACCGAAGAGAAGAAAGACGCTTGGGACGAACGCCTGAAGACGGTGTTTAACCGCGGATTTTGGAACGGTTACTATTTGGGTCAACGCTTGGGCGAATGGAGTCGCAATTACGGTTCGGAAGCCACCGAGCGTAAGGTCTATGCCGGACGGGGCATCAAGTATTTCTCGAACATCGGTGTGGCGGAGTTCCTGATAGAGGCTTCCGAAATCAAGGTAGGCGACAAACTTCTGATAACCGGACCTACTACGGGCGCGATGTTCGTTACCCTCGAAGAAGCCCGTGTCGACCTGAAGCCGGTGGATGTAGTGCACAAAGGCGTGCACGTATCCTTCAAGGTTCCGGGCAGAATCCGTCCCAGCGACAAGCTCTACCGCATGGTTCCGACCGAAGAATTGAAGAAAAAATAATCGGATACATAAATAACGCTATGCACCGATGCGTGTTGAATAAAAAACGAAGTAGGGTGCATAGCCTTTTTCATACGGGTAAGATCGCAATCCTACTAGGGTAGGATTGCAGTCCTACCCGTATAAAACTATAGTACTGACTGGGTGAAAACTCCAATCCTTTCTAGGTAGGACTGGCAAGATGGCTTATATCCTCTTTTTAGTGTGCTAATAGTGTTTGGTATGCTTGCCTTTTTTAATGCGTTCTATAGGCATATTATTCCAGTGTAACAGTCTGTACTTGTACTTCTTGATGCAGGAAGACATTGGCTGATTCACGGAATTTTTCTACAGATTCGGTGGTAAGGAATTGGCATGCTCCGCCTGTTTCACATCGCGTGCGTATTTCTGGATGCCTTGCTAAGTAATCTTTCAAGCTGGAGGCGACATATTGCCCTTGCTCTACCAATCGGATATGAGAGGGGGTGTAACGGCGGATTTTCTCTAGCAGGAGCGGATAGTGGGTGCATCCTAAAATGATAGTATCTATTTCAGGGTCTTGGCTGAGTAGTTGGTTTAGGTATTTTTGTACGAAATAATCGGCTCCGGGAGAATTGAATTCATTGTTTTCTATTAAGGGTACCCATAAAGGGCAAGGCACTCCCGTAAGTTGGATATCGGGGTATAGTTTATGGATTTCCAAGGGATATGATTGTGAGCGGACGGTGCCTTCGGTGGCTAATAAGCCTACATGGCGGGTATAGGTTAATTCTCCGATGCATTCTACTGTAGGACGGATAACTCCTAAAACTCTTCGAGAAGGGTCAAGATGAGGCAAATCGTGTTGCTGGATGCTGCGCAAGGCTTTTGCCGAAGCGGTGTTGCAGGCAAGGATAACCAAAGGACAACCCAAATCAAACAATTTGCGTACTGCTTGGAGGGTAAATTCGTAGACTACTTCGAACGAACGTGTACCATAGGGCGTACGGGCGTTATCACCTAAATAAAGATAATTATATTGGGGAAGCAATTCGCGTATTTTGCTGAGGATAGTCAATCCTCCATAGCCGGAATCGAATATGCCGATAGGTCCTGTGGTTGTCATAAGCGTATGATATTAAAAAAGTAATGTCATTCTGAACGGCGTGAAGAATCTCGTATGTGTAAACGGATGTTTTCGAGATCCTTCACTTCGTTCAGGATGACATGAAATATGCTTTATGAAGTATGTTTGCATTAGTTTGCCGGAGCAGCAGCTGCAGGTGCAGCAGGTACGGCGGTCAGGCTAATGCCTAATTTAGTCTTAATGTCGTTAGTTACGTCTTTCGATGCGTTTTCATCAATATAAGGGATATCTGTACGGTTCAGGTCAAATACGTATGTATATCCTCCGGCTGCGCCAATAGCTTTTACCGCATCTTCCAATTTTTTGTAAATAGGCTCCATCATTTCCCGGTACGACTTATCCAATTGTTGTTGTGCTTCTTGTTGGAACTGGTTACCTTTTTCCATCATTTCCTGCAACTCTTTCTGGCGTCGTTCTTGGATATTTTGCGGGAGATTCTGTTGCTCTTGTTGGTATTCAGCGTATTTCTTGTTGAATTCCTCAGCCGAGCGTTTGATTTCATCCTCATATTGTTTTGACAATGCTTGGATGTCGGTTTGAGCCTTTGCATACTCCGGCATTACCGGGATGATGTCCATTGATCTGAAATGCGCGAATTTTTGCGCGAACAAGCTCATCGGAGCGACGAGCAAGAGTAATAAAGCAATTTTTTTCAGCATAATCTTTAATTTCTATTTGTTTGTTATTAGTTTTCTATTGTTTTTTCTATTGTCATGCGAACGGATGCAAATGTATAAAATTAATTTGAATATCCTAAGCGTGTGAGTACTTCATTGCTGATATCAATGCGTGGGGAAGCAAAAATCATACTTTGTGCCGAGGCACGGTCAATAACCGCATCGTAATTTTGGGCAATTGCGATTTCCTTTACCGCATTGTATATTTGGTCTTGAATGGGAGCAATGAGTTCTTGTTGCTTTTTCAT
This sequence comes from Bacteroides sp. An322, assembly GCF_002161765.1. Taxonomy (GTDB): domain Bacteria; phylum Bacteroidota; class Bacteroidia; order Bacteroidales; family Bacteroidaceae; genus Phocaeicola; species Phocaeicola merdavium. Next base: position 60,447 of record NZ_NFIN01000011.1, read on the forward strand.
CATTTCGCCTTGCGGTCCGAAGTATTTTTGCCGAAGTTCGGCTGCTTCTTTCTCTTTTGCCACTACGGCTTCTTCTTTTGCCGTGCGTTGGGCATCAGAGAGGGTAGCGGCTTCTTTCTGGTAAGCTTCATATAAGGCTTTCGCTTCGTTGCTTTTGGCTTCTATTTCGCTTTGCCATTGTTTGGATAGCGATGCCATTTGTTGGTTTGCCTGTTCATAGGCAGGGATATGTTTCAAGATAAATTCCATGTCTATCAAGGCAAACTTTTGTGCTTGTGCTGTAAAGATGCACATCACAAGCAGGGCTGCTGAGAAAATCAATCTTTTCATATCTTTCATATCTGTTGGTCCTTTGTTCGTTTATTAAAATTCTTGTCCGATGATAAAGTGGAATTGGCTTCCGCTGTATTGCATAGAGCCGTTTATCTTATCAAATCCGTATGCCCAGTCGATACCCATCATACCAATCATCGGCAGGAAGATACGTACACCGACTCCGGCAGAGCGTTTCAATTGGAAAGGATTGAATTTCGATACTTCGGTCCAAGCATTACCTGCTTCTACGAATCCCAATGCATAAATGCTGGTAGAGTTTTCCAACATCAACGGATAGCGGAGTTCGGCTCCCAAGCGGATATAGGCATATCCTTCGCTTCCGTATGGGGTCAATGCTCCGTTTTCGTATCCGCGCAAAGCGATGGTTTCGGATGCATAGTTGTAGCTGTATCCGGTCATACCGTCACCTCCTACATAGAAGGTTTCGAACGGAGAGCGTTTGTATTTATTGAAATGTCCTAAAATACCGAACTCGGCACGGGTCATGATAACCGGACATTTCTGGATATCCATCAATGCGGTATAAGTTTTTGATTTGAATTTCCATTTATGGTATTCAATCCATTTGAACATACTTGCCGCTTCATCGTAATTGTCTTTTCCGTAAGTAGAATAATCTCTCTTGCTGAAGAGCGAATAGGGCGGAGTAATCTGCAACGATGCGGTAAATTCTGAACCGTAACGCGGGAATATCGGGTTATCAGTAGAGTTACGCGACAAAGTCAAGTTCAAACTCAAGCTATTGCAATTACCTGTGTTCATGTATTCTCCGTTGTTCAACATGATATACAGGTAGCTCCAGTCTTTCAGCATAAACCGTTGGTATGACAATTCAGCCATGAAAGTAAAGTAGTCATCGGGCCAGCGGAGACGTTTACCCCATCCTAACGATACACCAAACATTTTAATGGATTTGTCGGGGTCGTAATAAGATTCGTAATTGTCATAATAACCGTAGTTCCCATAACCGTAACCATAATAATACGAGTTATAGAAATTGTTCATATATGCCGAATTATAGTACTGGCTACTGATATCGGTCTGTACCGAATAGAAAGCCGATACTGAAAGCGAGTTCGGGCGTTTGCCTCCGAACCACGGGTCAAGGAACGAGATGCTATATGCTTGATAATAGCGTCCGTTGGTTTGTCCGCTGATGGTCAAAGTCTGTCCGTCTCCTTGAGGCATGAAACCACGGAAATTATCGTTCTTACGGAACAGGTTGGCGAATGAGAAGTTGGTAAACTTCAAACTTAACTTACCGATGATACCGGTCTGTCCCCAACCGGCAGAGAACTCTACCTGGTCGTTTGCCTTCGATTCCAATCCCCAGTTGATATCTACCGTACCGTCTTCATAATTCGGAACGACATTCGGATTAATGGTTTCCGGATTGAAGTGACCCATTTGGGCTATTTCACGGTACGAACGTTCCAAGGCTTCTTTACTGAACAAGTCTCCCGGGCGGGTACGGAGCTCGCGTCGGATTACGTTTTCATACAGGCGGTCATTACCGTTGATACGTACATGGCTGATGCTGGCTTGCGGACCTTCCATGACACGCATTTCCAAATCAATAGAGTCGCCGTCAATATTGACTTCTACCGGGTCAATGTTCGAGAACACGTATCCACGGTTGTAGTAATTATTTTTGATAGCATCTTCATCGGTTTCAAGACGTTCGTTCAGCAATTTTTGGTTATATACGTCCCCATGCTTCATTTGCAATTGTTCGCTCAATAAGTCAGAGGGGTAGACGGTGTTACCTACCCACGTAACGTTACGCAAGTAGTATTTGTTTCCTTCGTAGATTTTCATGTAGATATCAACCGTCTTTTCATCGTAATTGGATACGCTATCCATTTCAATAAGGGCATCGCGGAAACCCAATTCATTGTATTTTTCGATAATCTTCTGCTTGTCTTCTTCGTAACGTTCATCGATGAATTTCTTGGAACGGAAAAGGTTGATGAGCTTGCCTTTTTCGTTAGTTTTCTTCATGGTGCGTTTCAATTTCTTGTCACTAAGCACCGTATTGCCCTCGATAGTGATTTTGTGTACTTTGATTTTTTCTTTCTTGTCGATGTTTACATCTACGTACACTTGTTCCTTGTCTTTGGGGTCTTCGCGCTCGATAATATTGATTTCGGCATTCTTGAAACCTTTTTCATCAAAGTATTTCTTGATGATGATTTTGGCGCGGTCTACCATGTTCGGGGTAATCTGCATACCCTTTACCATGTTGCCCAGTTTTTCTTGCAGGTCTTCACGTTCACTTTTCTTGATGCCATTGAAATGAATATCGGCAATACGCGGACGCTGGCTTAGTTCGATGCGAAGCCAGATTTTATTCCCTTCTATCTTGTCTGCCGAGATTCTTACATCCGAGAACAATCCATGACGCCAATACCGTTTGACCGCATCGGTTATGTCATCTCCCGGTACGGTAATCGTTTGTCCTACGGCAAGTCCTGAAATGCCGATTAATACATAATCTTCGTAGTTTTTCACTCCTTCTACTTTGATGTCGGCGATTTCATACTTCTTTGGGGTACTATTATACAGGATAATAGGCTTTTCTTCTTCGGCGGTTTGTCCGTTTTGCATAGAGGTGTTCAAATCCGTCGTTTGATTGTCCATATTTACCGTATTGTTTTCTTGTGCATGGCTAATTGCCGGAAAACAAAAATACGTCAAGACCCCTAGAATGAGAAAAAAACAGTATCGCATCTTTTTCATTGTTTCAATAGTTGTTCACTTGTTTTGCCAAATCGGCGTTCTCTTTGTTGATAATCGTAAATTGCCTTACAAAATTCTTCTTCTTTAAAGTCTGGCCAAAAGGTGTCGCAAAAGTAAAGCTCTGAATAAGCGCATTGCCACAACAGGTAATTGCTAAGCCGAAGCTCGCCCCCTGTACGTATCAATAGGTCAGGGTCGGGCATGAAGCGGGTCTCCAAGTACTTGTCAATGGTTTGGTCGGTTATGTCATTTATTGCCAACTTATGGCTTTCAACTTGTTTGGCTATTTGTTTTACGGCATTGGTGATTTCCCATTTCGAGGAATAGCTGAGAGCCAGCACTAACGTCATGCCCGTATTGTTTGAGGTATGTGCAATGCATTGTTCCAGACGTTCTGCAACATGGACGGGGAGCTTTGCCATTTCTCCGATGATACGGAAGCGGATGTTGTTTTTCATCAGCGTTTCTTCTTCAATGGAATCCATGAGCAGGTGCATCAATGCAGATACTTCTTCTGCCGGACGTTTCCAGTTTTCGGTTGAAAACGTATAGAGTGTCAGGTATTTTACCCCTAGCCTTGCCGCTTCTTCGGCTATCACGTGCACCGTTTCTGCACCCGCCTGATGCCCGAATGAACGAGCTTCACCGCGTTGCTTTGCCCATCTGCCGTTACCGTCCATGATAATGGCGATGTGTGCCGGTATCCGTGATTTGTCTATCAGTTCTTTGTATCGCATGTCTGTGCTCTTTTTTTACCATTTGGGCAGAAAACCGAACCGGTTGATTCTTCCTCTGCTCATATATCCGTTGTGCCAGATAATCCAAATAAAGTTATTTTCGTCTACGATGCACGAATAGCTTCCTTCGCCTAAAGCTTCTCCTTCTTCATATTTTTCTCTGAATGAAGGTTCGGGGAATTTCATGTATCGGGTATCGGGTTGCCAGGTCAGTCCGTTATCGGTAGATGCGAAGAACGTGCTGAACTCATGTCGGTATTCTTTATGCTCTAGACTATTTACAAACCCTCCGAATGCATACAGCTTTTTATCGTAATAAATCATAGTGCCGTCGGCAATATTCGGGCAACGGCATGTATCGGTTTGTATATAGTCATAGGGCACCCATGTATTTTCATTTGTCAAGCGGTTTGCCGCAAAGCCGAATTCATTGCCTGTAGCATCGGTATGACGACCAAACAAGACGGTGCGTACAATGTCGGAATTGTATGAAAGCGGCAGGGATGCGTAATAGAAACGTTGGTTCATAGAGGGGAAATGCTCGTTTCTCCCTTCTTCGTTCCATGTAGTTCCATTGAAAGTTACGAATGTACCGTCTTCGGTGCAGGCATATAAATAAGTAAGTCCGCTTGCCGTAGTGGCATTAGCCAAGAGTTGTTTCAGTTGATAACCGGCTGGAGAGAAGGCTGAAGGCTGTATCGTGGTATCAATCAGCTCATACAATGCACCATCGGACAGGAAGTAAATCGTTCCGTTCCATACAATTGGTGAATAAGAATCGGTACCGGCTGGGACATTTTCGATAGGAGTCCACCCGTCTGCTTTCCCGTTGCTGGAAACGGTGGTGTATTCTATGGCGGGCACTCCTCCGTGCTCACCGAATACATAAATTCGTCCGTTTGCATAAACCGCCTTTTGACGGATTAAGGTTTGAGCCGTAAAGGGGATTTGTGATTCGTCCTCACTCCAGTTCAAAGAGTCAGGGTCTTGGGTGTGTACATTGATTTTCACACGGTATGCTTTCCCTAGCTGTCCTGTATATGACATGACTTTGAAGGAAAGCCCTTCTGCAGGGGCAACCGAAAAGTCAATGCTGTCTGTACTGCTCCAAAGGGTATCTGTCGCTTCTTCCCCTGCTTCCTTGATTTTGCCATATAATATATAAGGAGTATCGGCACTGATGTTAACAAGCACCCTTGATATATCTACGCCCACCGGAAGCGAATCTTTGTTTTCGATAGTCCGGCTCAACTGGTCGATAGTGAAAGGATATTCATTGAATGATAACGTGTCCATATAGAGCGAATCGCTCCCGTCCTGGGCTTTCCCTACGAATTGTTTCCACAAGGTTCCTAATGAAAAGGAAACGATGCTTGATTCGTTGGTGTATATAACTTCTACTGTATCGTCTTTCAAGCAAGAAGTCATTGAGAGAGTGGTTATCATTAAACCAATTACTACTATGGATAAGAATTTTAATTTCATTATTCAGTCTATTCTTTGCATTACAAGTTGCAAAAGTAGAAGTTTTTTTTGCCACTTGGAAGTTTTATGTCAAGTTTTATATAAAATTATGGATAAACTTTACTTTTTTATCGGTGAGTCAGGCATTTTGCTCTACTAATTTTGGCAATGTCCGATAGTTGATTTGTCCCGAATCGTGTATTTTATGGGAAATCCGTAAGGAATTACGGGGGCTTTTACCCCTTCTCCCAATACCGCAGAGGTATGTTCGGTATAGATTTCATCCCACATTCCCCGGTCGATGAAGGACTGGAGGAGCGTGCTTCCGCCTTCTACCAAGAGCGATTGCACCTTATTTTCGTACAACGTCCGGGCGATTTGCGGAAGGATGTCCTGCCCGAAGTCCAGCCGGATGTAAGTCAGGTTGGGCTGGGATGCCTTTTCTTTGGAAGTGAATACCCACGTAGGCGTGCTTTCATCGAAAAGCCGGAGCGAGGAGGGGAGGGACAACTCGCGGTCTATCACCATGCGGAGCGGGTTTTTCCCGTACCAGTCCCGCACGGTGAGCGAAGGATTATCCAGCAGGGCGGTTTTCCGTCCTACCAATATCGCTTGATGCTCTGCCCTTAGCTTGTGGACATACATCGAAGTGATAGGGCTGGATAATTTTACCGGCATGCCTTTTTGGCGGAGGACATCGATGAACCCGTCTGCAGATTGCGCCCACTTCAGGGTGATGTAGGGGCGTTGCTTCAGATTGAAGGTGACAAAACGCTTGATAAGGTCCTTGCATGCTTGTTCCAAAACACCTACCGTTACATCAACGCCGGCATCCCGAAGCTTTTGGATGCCTCTTCCAGATACCATTGAGAAGGGGTCTACACATCCTACTACGACCCGTGGGATGCCTTTCCGGATGATGAGGTCGGCACATGGAGGGGTCTTCCCATAGTGTGAGCAAGGCTCTAAGCTTACGTATAGCGTGGATTGGCGCAATAGGCTTTCGTCTTTCACCGAGGCAATGGCATTCACCTCGGCATGCCCTTCCCCGCATCTTACGTGATAGCCCTCCCCGATAATCTGGTCTTGATATACGATGACGGCACCTACCATGGGATTGGGAGGGGTATTGCATAACCCGTTCTTAGCCAGCTGGATGCACCGGCTGATGTATTTTTCGTCTTGTGTCATGGTTTGTATGTTCGTTTCTTTTTGTATCTTTGCATTCCTATGCATTCTATTTATATCGATATTATCCGCTCGCTTTCCGGTTTCTATCCGGAGCCGGAAGCGAAGGCTTTGGCAAAAGGAATACTTGCCGAAGTGTTCCGTTTTTCCACCCTCGATTTGTACGATGGCAAAGATAGGGATTTTTCGGAAAAAGAGCACGCGGAGTTAGAAGATATTCTTGCCCGATTGAAGCGTTTCGAGCCTTTCCAATACATTACGGGCGAAACGTCCTTTTGCGGATTGCCCCTGCATGTTGCTCCCGGAGTCTTGATTCCCCGTCCCGAAACCGCCGAGTTAGTGGATTGGATTGTCACTGATTTTGGGGACGAGGCGCATCTGAATATCGTGGATATCGGTACGGGGAGCGGATGCATCGCCATTGCTTTAGCCAAGTTTTTGCCCGGAGCACGGGTGAGCGCGTGGGACATTTCGGATACCGCGCTCGATATTGCCCGAAGGAATGCGGAACGCAACGGGGTGCATGTCGATTTCAAGCAGGTGGATGTGCTCTCGCATATATCTGCGGAGGGCAACGCACATATCTTCGTGAGCAATCCTCCCTATATCCGTGAACGGGAGAAGACGGATATGGAACGGAACGTGCTCGACTGGGAGCCGGAACAAGCCCTTTTCGTTCCCGATGATGACCCTTTGCGCTTTTATCGGAAAATAGCGGAGTTGGGGCTTGTACATTTGGCGCCTTCCGGCGTTTTATATGTTGAAATCAATCAGGCATACGGTTCGGAAACGGTGGATTTATTGACCGGAATGGGCTATCGGAACGTTATCTTACGCAAAGATATGTCGGGAAACGACCGTATGGTTAAAGCGGAACGCCCATGAAAGAATATACAGAAAACGAATTGAAAACCAAGGCGGAAGCCTATTGTGCCAAGACCGAACGGTGCCCCTTCGAGGTAGAACAGAAATTAATCCAGTGGGGAGCGGACGAGGAGATGACGTCCCGCATCCTGGCATCGTTAGTGAAAGACCGTTTCATTGATACGGCACGCTATTGCAAAGCGTTTGTGCGCGATAAGTACCGCTTTGCCCGATGGGGAAAGAACAAGATAGCGCAAGCCTTGCGGATGAAGCGTTTGCCCGCGGAAGACATCCGTATCGGGCTGGAAGAAATTGATGAGGACGAATACGACCGGATGCTACGGGAGACGCTTGCCCAAAAAGAGAAGCAAGTGACGGGGAAGAATGACTATGAATGCGCGATGAAACTGATTCGCTTTGCCGTGTCGCGCGGCTTTACATTAGACGAGGTGAAGCGTTACATCCGTCAGGCTTCCGAAGATGAGTATCTGGACTGACCTCCGCGAGTTCTTTTTCCCCCGCCTTTGCGTGTCGTGCGGGAAAAGGCTGATGCAAGGGGAGACGGGATTGTGCCTGGCTTGTTCGGCTTCGTTGCCCTACACCTTTATATATAATAAGGAGGGGAACGAAATGGAGCGTTGCTTTTGGGGACGTTTCCCGATTGTGCGCGCCTCTTCGCTTTTCTATTATGCCAAGGGCGGCAAGGTGGCTCAGGTGTTGTATGCCATGAAATACCATAACCGGCGCACGCTTTGTGTGAAGATGGGCGAATGGATAGGAAGCGAATTGTTCCCGTCCGGCTTCTTTGAAGGAATTGATTTCTTGGTGCCCGTACCTTTATTCCGCACCCGTTTGCGCCAAAGAGGGTACAATCAGAGTGAGCTTTTGGCGCGGGGTATATCCTTGAAAACCAGCATCCCTTTATGCCTGAATGCGGTTTGCCGGGTACGGAACAATGCGACGCAAACCCATAAGAGCGGGTATGCCCGCTGGATGAATGTGGAAGGTTTGTTCCGTGCCACTCCCGAAGCGGAGCTTTTGCGGGGCAAACATATCTTATTAGTAGATGATGTGCTGACCACCGGAGCCACCCTCACGGCTTGTGCCGATGCCCTCTCCTCGATAGAGGGAATCCGTATCAGCATCGTAACGTTGGCATGGGCAAAATGAAGTTTTCCTGAAAAAAGTCGTTATATATTTCATAATCACGTAGGTTTTCCGTACTTTTGCATTGTTATTTATCAGATAATAAGTTATGAAAGCTTTGGAAAGATTATTTGCAGAAAAATTGTTGAAGGTAAAAGCTGTAAAGATTCAGCCTGCTAACCCTTTCACATGGGCATCGGGTTGGAAATCCCCTATTTATTGTGACAATCGCAAGACATTGTCTTATCCTGCCTTGCGCAATTTTGTCAAATTGGAGTTGTGCCGTATCATCATGGAGCGGTTTGGAGAAGTGGATGCAATAGCGGGTGTAGCTACAGGAGCCATTCCCCAAGGCGCATTGGTGGCAGAAGAACTGAACCTCCCGTTCGTTTATGTACGTTCGAGCCCCAAAGACCACGGCTTAGAAAACCTGATTGAAGGAGAACTTCGTCCGGGTATGAAGGTTGTAGTGGTAGAAGACTTGATATCAACTGGCGGAAGCAGCCTGAAAGCCGTGAACGCCATCCGCCAGAACGGATGTGACGTAATCGGTATGGTGGCTTCATTTACATACGGATTCGATGTATCGGTAGAAGCATTCAAGGAAGCGCGTGTAGAATTGGTTACGCTGACCAACTACAATGCCGTATTGGATGCAGCTCTGAAGACTGATTATATTGACGAACAGGATATTCCTATCCTTCAGGCTTGGAGAAAAGACCCGGCTCACTGGACCGGAAAATAAAAAGAGCATAACAATCGAACGCAGAGGCACAAAGGCGCAGAGAATTAAGGAATAATCTTCTGTGCCTCCGTGTCTCTGTGTTCAATTATATACAATGTATGGTACAATTTGAAAGCAGTGTAAAGCATGTTCCTTATACGCAGGAACGGGTATATACCAAACTTGCCGACCTGAATAACTTAGCTTCGGTGCGCGAACGCTTGGATGCGATAAAAGCACAAGCAGGGGGCAAGGTGGAAGATTTATCTTTCGACCAAGATTCTTTAACCTTGAAAGTGCAAGGCATCAATCTGACCCTCCGCATCATCGAACGTGAGCCGATGAAGTGCATCAAGTTCGAGGGCGACAAGACTCCTATCCCCTTGAACGTATGGATTCAGATTCTTCCGGTAAGCGATGCGGAAGCCAAGATGAAAGTAACCATCCGTGCCGAGGTCAATGCCTTTATGAAAGCAATGGTTTCCAAGCCTTTGCAAGAAGGCGTAGAGAAATTGGCGGACATGCTCGCCTTGATTCCTTATTAATTAAAACTCATAAACCTATGGGACAAAAACTTTGGGAAAAGAATGTGCAGGTAAATGCGGAAATCGACCGTTTTACCGTAGGCAGAGACCGTGAATTGGACCTTTATCTGGCGAAGCACGATGTCTTAGGCTCAATGGCGCATATCACGATGCTCGAAAGTATCGGTTTGTTGAAGTCCGATGAGTTAAAAATCTTGTTGGAAGAATTAAAGCAAATCTACGCTACGGCAGAGAAAGGCGAGTTTGTGATTGAAGACGGCATCGAAGATGTGCATTCGCAAGTGGAACTCATGCTGACCCGTAAGTTGGGCGATATAGGCAAGAAGATACATAGCGGGCGTTCGCGGAACGACCAAGTCTTGGTGGACTTGAAACTCTTCACCCGTGAACAATTGAAGCAAGTGGCTGAAGCGGTCGAAACACTCTTCCGCGTGTTGATAGCGCAAAGCAATAAGTACAAAGACATTCTGATGCCGGGATATACGCACCTGCAAATCGCTATGCCTTCCTCGTTCGGACTTTGGTTTGGCGCGTATGCCGAGAGCTTGGTCGATGATATGTTGTTCTTGCAAGCCGCTTATAAGATGTGCAACCGTAATCCGTTGGGCTCAGCCGCCGGATATGGCTCTTCTTTCCCTTTAGACCGGGAAATGACCACTCGTCTATTGGGCTTCGACTCAATGAATTACAACGTGGTCTATGCGCAGATGGGACGTGGTAAGATGGAGCGTAACGTTGCCTTTGCCTTGGCATCTATTGCCGGAACCGTTTCGAAGATGGCATTTGACGCATGTATGTTCAGTTGCCAGAACTTTGGATTCGTCAAACTCCCCGATGAGTGCACCACAGGTTCCAGTATCATGCCGCATAAGAAGAATCCTGATGTCTTCGAATTGACCCGTGCTAAATGCAATAAAATCCAGTCCTTGCCCCAGCAAATCATGATGATAATGAACAACCTCCCTTCGGGCTATTTCCGTGATTTGCAGATTATCAAGGAAGTATTCCTTCCCGCATTCGAGGAATTATTGGATTGCTTGCGGATGTCGGCATACATCATGGAGCGCATTAAGGTGAACGAACACATTTTAGACGATGATAAATACCTGTATATGTTCAGCGTAGAAGAGGTGAACCGCCTTGCCGCAGGAGGCATGCCTTTCCGTGACGCTTATAAAAAGGTAGGCTTGGATATCGAAGCCGGCAAGTTCACACATACGAAGGAAGCGCACCACACCCATGCCGGAAGCATCGGAAATCTGTGCAACGATAAAATCGAAGCCTTGATGAATCAAGTCATGAATGGTTTCGACTTCGACCGTGTGGCTCAAGCCGAGAAAGCCTTATTAGGACGTTGATGTTTTATCAAACGCAGAGACGCAAAACCGCAAAGTTTTTTTAATTTCCTCCTCTAAAAATGATGCTTTGCGCTTTTGCGTCTTTGCGTTTAACAAAATCATTGAAAGAAAAAGCGGAAAATATTTGGAGTATTTCATAAAACTCCCTACATTTGCAACCGCAAACGCGGAAATAGCTCAGTTGGTAGAGCACAACCTTGCCAAGGTTGGGGTCGCGAGTTCGAGTCTCGTTTTCCGCTCAAGTTCTTTGAAAAGGATGCCCGGATGGTGGAATCGGTAGACACGAGGGACTTAAAATCCCTTGGCCAGTGATGGCTGTGCGGGTTCAAGTCCCGCTTCGGGTACTCTACGGGACGAATCGTTAAATTACGGTTCGTCCCGTTGTTTTTTGTACATGAAATTTAGCTCAATATTTTGATGTTCAACTAACTGTAATCCCCATTTTCTTCATCAGGAAGCAGGCGTTCATGTTTTGTGCCACTCCTTCACGCAGGCGGTAGGAGAAGGTCAGTTCGTTATCGGTGATGTCGGCTTCGAAGCAATAGTTGCGGATTTCGTTAGGGAATTGTTCGGCAAGTGTGCCTAACAAGAGGTCGTGGGTGGCGATGATGCCATCCGCTTTGAGGCGCATGAACTGGCGAATCAGGTCGAGCGAACCTTTTTGCTTATCTGCCGAGTTGGTTCCTTTTAATATCTCGTCGAGGATGATAAAGAGTTCGTTGCCTTCGTTCAATAAATCGATGATGCATTTCAGGCGTTTCAGTTCGGCAAAGAAATACGATTCGTTATCCGAGAGCGAATCGGTGGTGCGCAGGCTGGTGATGAGTTGGGCAGGGTAGAGGGTAAGGCTTTCGCAACATACGGGACATCCCATGCACGCCAAGAGGTAATTCACGCCGATGGTGCGGAGATAAGTGCTCTTGCCCGCCATGTTGGCTCCGGTAATGATGAGGAAGAAGGGGCGAGAAGGGATTGTTGCATCATTCTTCACGCATTGGGCTTCGGGCATAAGCGGATGTCCCATGTCTTTTGCGAGGAAGCGGAAAGGCTCATCGGCTATTGTGGGATAGGTGTATGCCGGATGGTTATAAGCAAAGGTTCCGAGCGAGCAGAGCGCGTCGAGTTCACCTACGGCTTCGAGCCAGTTCATCAGATACATTCCGTAACGTTCTTTCCAGCGTTCGATGCATACGATTTGGCGTAGTTGGAAGAATAGGCTTCCTTCTAAGATGACATACAAGAGCTGGTTATTGCGCAAGTCGAGGCGGTCCAGTTCCTTAGAAAGTTGCATCAAGGCTTCGGCGGGAGAATGTCCGTCGATGTCTAACTTATCGGTCAACTCGCGCAAGGCAGGGGTTTCCCACGTCTCTTGCTTGGCTAAAGCGATGAGCTTGGCATAGCGGTTCAGGGTCTTCAGCTTTTCTCCGTAGGCTTCCTGAATGAGGGTGACCCGCTTGATAAGGGCGAAGCTGAGGATAACGAAAACGGCAAACATCATGCCGAACCAGCTTAGCGAAATGATATCTAAAAGCCCTAATGTAAGCAGAAGTACGTTGATGCCGGGTACAGCCCAAAGGCAGAGTTTTACCCACCAAAGGTGTTGCAGGGCAGAGGGTGTCCGGCTCCAGCGGCGTATCTCTTCTTCATCGGAGTCTGTGCCACGGTTTACCGAGCCTGTTACTCGGAACGTTTCACGGAACTCGGTGCGTTGGCTCATGTCCTGAATGCTTTCCTGACGGGTCTCGATAGCCTCTTTTTCCGTCAGGTGATGCTGCATCCATGCGGCAAGGGTCTGTTTTCCGATGTGTGTGCAGGTACGTCCGATGGCTTGGAAGAGCGATTTGCGTCCGAAGAGGTCGAGGTCGTACGAGTAAGGATGTTCGGGATCGATGAACTCCCGTCCTTCATCGAAAGCCGACCAGTCGCCTTCCAATCCTTTCAATTCGTCTTGGTTCAGCTTGAGTTTGATTTCTAAGCGTTCTTTGCGGAAATAAAGGCGGTTATGCACTTTTACCAAGATAAAGAAAGGCAAGAAAGTGCAACACAGGGTCAGCACAATCGCTCTCGTGCCGGAACTATAAAATAGGATAAGTCCCACAATGCCCGCTACGAAAAGGAGGACACGCAAAAGGCTGATGCGGTTAATCTGTGTCTTGGTATGGGAAAGCAGTTTTGAAGTTTCGTCTATGCGTTGGGTGTACCAATTGTGTGGTGTCATGTCGTTAGTTAAGTTATGATTTAAAAAACACAGAGACACAAAGGCACAGAGAATATAAAATAAGACTCTGTGTCTCCGTGTCTCTGTGTTCTATGAAATTAAATGTTTTGCAACGCTTGTTCCAAATCAGTGATGATATCGTCTACGTTCTCGATACCTACCGAGAGGCGGATTAAGTCGGGAGCTACGCCGGCTTCTATCAATTGTTCATCGCTCAGTTGGCGGTGCGTATGGCTTGCCGGATGCAAGACACAGGTGCGGGCATCTGCCACGTGGGTCACGATACATGCCAACTTCAGGCTATCCATAAACTTCACGGCATCTTCGCGTGTGCCTTTCAAGCCGAAAGCGATGACACCGCATGAGCCGTTGGGGAGGTATTTTTGTGCTAATTCGTAATATTTGTTGCCCTTCAAGCCGCAATAGTGCACCCATTTCACCTTCGGGTTCACTTCTAACCATTCGGCTACCTTTTGGGCATTGGCACAATGGCGTGCCACACGCAGATGGAGTGTCTCCAAGCCTAAATTCAAAAGGAAGGCGTTCATGGGTGAGGGAATGGCGCCTAAGTCACGCATCAATTGAGCGGTTGCTTTGGTAATGTATGCCATTTTGCCGAAAGCCTTGGCGTAGGTCAACCCGTGGTACGATTCATCGGGGGTGGTCAGTCCGGGGAATTTATCGGCATGAGCCATCCAGTCGAAATTGCCGCTATCTACAATGACTCCACCTACACTAGTGGCATGTCCGTCCATGTATTTTGTGGTAGAATGGGTCACGATGTCGGCTCCCCATTCGAAGGGGCGGCAATTGATAGGGGTAGCGAATGTATTGTCTACAATCAGAGGTACACCGTGCTTATGGGCGATGCGGGCGAACTTTTCGATGTCGAGCACATTGATGCCGGGGTTCGAAATGGTTTCACCAAAGAGGCATTTGGTGTTGGGACGGAATGCCTTTTCGATTTCTTCTTCGGGCGCATCGGCATCGATAAAGGTGCATTCGATACCCATTTTCTTTAATGTGACACCGAATAAGTTGAATGTCCCTCCATAGATAGTGGACGAACATACAAAGTGGTCGCCCGCTTCGCAGATGTTCAGGATGGCATAGAAGTTGGCGGTCTGCCCCGATGAAGTCAGGATAGCGCCTACTCCGCCTTCCAGTGCGGCAATCTTCGATGCTACGGCATCGTTGGTGGGGTTTTGCAGGCGAGTATAAAAATAACCAGTATCTTTCAAGTCGAATAAGCGTGCCATTTGGTCGCTATCATCATATTTGAAGGTTGTGCTCTGATAAATGGGCACTACGCGCGGTTCTCCGTTTTTGGGAGTCCACCCTGCTTGTACGCAGAGTGTTTCTTTGCTTAATTTCTTTTCCATTGTTTGTCTTTTTAGTCGATTTTTATTGCATTGTGTGCAAAAATAAGAAATAAATGCTCCACTTGTTGCGGTTTATCAGAAAAAAGATATATATTTGAGGTGAACAAAGTTTAAATGATATGGCAACAGAACTAACATACAGGCATGTGATGCCGGTGCAAATCCGTTTTAGCGATGTAGACCAGTACGGTCACATGAACAATTCATCGTATTTCTCCATTTATGACTTGGCGAAGACTTCGTATATGCGTGATGTTTTCGGCGATAAGAATTGGAGAGACTTGGGTATTGTGGTAGCCAATATCAATGCCGATTTCTTGGCTCCGGTGTTCTTTTCCGATGATTTGTATATCGAGACAACAGTTATCCATTTGGGGCACAAGAGCTTTACCTTGCTTCAACGTGCCATTAACAAGGCAAGCGGGGTATTGAAATGCCAATGCCGCACGGTAATGGTGGGCTATGACATGGCGACAAAAGAACCCGTAGAATTGCCCGACTCGTTCAAGAAGACCATTTGCGGGTACGAGGGAAAGACGTTGGAGGAACTTTCGAAACCGTTGTAAATATAAACGCAAAGACGCGAAAGCGCAGAGGTTTTATTTTTAGAGTAAGCAAAGGTTACGGAGCCAAACGCTTTTCTCTGAGTGCTTTGCTCTCTTTAAAAATAAAGATTTTGCGTTTTTGCGTCTCTGCGTTAAAAAAAAATATCTGACATGAAAGTAGGAATTATCGGAGCCGGAAATATGGGCGGAGCAATTGCCCGTGGGCTGGCACAAGGACATTATGTAAGGGAACAAGACATTATCGTGACCAATCCCAGCATGCCGAAGCTGGATGCATTGAAAGCGGAATATCCGGCTATCCAAGTGAGCACGAACAACCGGGAGGCTTCGGATGCCGATGTGGTGATTGTAGCGGTAAAGCCCTGGAAAATGGAAGAAGTATTGAAGCCTTTGCGCTTGCGCCAGCCTCAGATATTGGTATCGGTTGCTGCGGGATTGACATTCGAGAACTTGGCACACTTCGTTGAGCCGGAGATGCCTATGTTTCGGGTAATACCGAATACCGCTATCTCTGAACGGGCAAGCATGACGCTGATAGCCGCACGCAACGCTTCGGAAGAGCAGGTACAGATGATGTTGAGCTTGTTCAACGAAATGGGGCTTGCCATGCTGATAGAAGAAAAGCAATTCGCGGCGGCTACATCGCTCACCTCGTGCGGCATCGCTTACGTGTTGAAGTACGTGCAAGCCGCCATGCAAGCCGGAGTGGAATTGGGCATCCGCCCGAAAGACGCGATGAAGATGGTGGCTCAAACGGTAGAAGGAGCCGCACGCCTTTTGCTTGCCAATGAAGATGCACACCCCGCGCTGGAGATTGAGAAGGTCACTACACCGGGCGGCATCACCATTAAAGGAGTCAATTCGTTGGAACACGACGGGTTTACTTCGGCGGTGATAAAGGCGATTAAAGCAAGTTTGTGATAGAAGGATATCCACCACAGAGAACACAGAAGCACACAGAGTATTTTAATTTATTTCCTCCGTGGTACTCTGTCTCCTCTGTGGTGAATAAAAGAATACACTTATGAGAAATAACATTCTGATTACTATGGCTCTTTTAATCCTGATAGGGCTTGCCGTGCAAGGATTATTTGGGGTAGCTGCGGGTATCTTGGTATCGGCGGTTATCGGCATTGTCTATGGGGTGGTGACGAAAAAGAAGTTGTTTATCAAGTGGTCGGTGGTGGCATTGATTATTGATTTGATTTGTATCATTGCTTTTTATTTTCGCCTGATGCAAGTGATGTAATACAGATACGTCGAAATCTCATAATCGATTACTGAAAAGATGTCAGTACAGTGCTGACAAAAATGCATACGGCTTCGATGGCTGATGCAGCCTGCTTCGTTGGCGGATGAAGCAGGCTCCGTCAGCCATCGAAGCCTAATTCGTTTCTATACGCAGTTTTATTTTACAAATCCTTTCTTTGCCCATTTCAGGCTGTTCCAGCGGCGGACAAAGATAATGGCACGGATGTTCTCGTCGAAAAGGAATGAGCACCACATTCCTACCAGTCCCCAACCCCAATGAATGCCGAGCAAATAGCTGACACCGACCGATACGCTCCATTGCACAACCAGTCCTACATAAAAGGGGAAATTGACATCGCCTGCCGAACGGAGGGCATTGGTTGCATAAATATTGACAGAACGCCCTACTTCGACTATAATATCTATCAGCATGACAGTTACACCCAATTGGATAATCTCCGGATTATCGGTCAGCAATGAAAATATGAAATGTCCCGAAGCTGCCCAAATGCAAGAAAGGATGAGCGTGACCAAGATAGAAAGCCGCATGACGTATTTACCTAACAGGTAGGCGGCACGGATTTTTTTCTGTCCTACCAAATGCCCGATGGTTATGGCTCCGCCTTGTGCCATGGCTATGGCAAACAAATAGACGAACATCACAATATTCATCGTATAGGTACGTGTAGCCAAAGCGTTGTTCCCTAAAATGTTAATCATATAAGTAATAACCACTTGCGAGAAACTGTAAGAGATATTTTCGCCGGCAGAAGGCAAGCCGATTTTCAATAGGTTCTTCAGTTCTATCCAAGGGAAAGGGCGGAAATAGGCTAACGGGAACTTGGGAATATGTTTTCGGAAAAGGATAATAAAGAGAATGACCATGCTTGCCCCGCGGGCAACCGCCGTAGAAATAGCAGCTCCTTCGGCTCCCAAGGCTGGCATACCCAACTTTCCGAAAATCAAGGCATAATTGCCGATGATGTTCATAATATTGACTAAAACGGTCACCAACATCGGGTATATGGCTTTATCTGCACTGCGCAACGAAGCGGATATGGTAAGGGATATGGCTTGGAAGAAGGCGAATGCCCCTACGATTTCCATGTAGCCGATACCATATTGCAGCAATTCGGGACGTAGTCCCATCCACAATAACAAGGTAGTTGCTCCAAAATGAAGGATGGCACTGATAAGCAAGCCAAGTACTAGATTCAAAAGCAAGGCTACGCCTACTACTTGTATCATGTTTTTGTGTAGCTTAGCTCCCAAATATTGCGAGCAAAGCACGGAAGTTCCGATATTGATGACTTCAAATATCAGAAAAGCAAATGAAACGATTTGGTTGACTACACCTACTGCCGCTACACTTTCATCGGAGTATTGGCTTAGCATGATGGTATCTACCGCCCCCAGCATCATAATCAGCAGGGTTTCGATAAAAATCGGGATAACCAGCTTGGTCAACCCTTTTCGGATTCCGGATGATTGGGAAATAGTTTGTTCCACTTTTGTGTTGTTAATAAGTTTCACTACAGATTAACAGACTAAATTAATGAATAATGATAGATGCTTTTATGTCCCGCAATCAACTATTTAGTATTAATTATTCATTAATTTAGTCTGTATGATTTGTAGTGAACAATGCGTCATTTTCTGATAAGATTCATAAACTCTTCTCTTGTCTTGGCTTGATTGAACGCTCCGGTAAAGTCAGATGTGGTGGTGATAGAGTTTTGTTTTTCTACGCCTCTCATTTGCATGCACATGTGCTTGGCTTCTACTACGACCATTACGCCTAATGGGTGCAAAGTTTCCTGAATGCACTCTTTGATTTGCAGGGTCATGCGTTCTTGCACCTGCAAGCGATGTGAGAATACATCTACCACACGGGCTATCTTACTCAGTCCCGTGATGTATCCGTTGGGAATATAAGCCACGTGCGCTTTCCCGTAAAAGGGCAAGATATGATGTTCGCACATCGAGAAGAAATCGATATCCTTTACTACGACCATCTGGCTATATTCTTCCTTAAACTTGGCTTTCAATAAAATTTCTTTCGGGTCTACGTCGTACCCCCTTGTAAGCGTGAGCATCGCTTTCGCCACACGCTCCGGAGTCTTCAACAATCCTTCCCGTTCAGTGTCTTCACCCAAGAGTGCAAGAATCTCTTTGTAATGCGCCATGAGCTTCTGCACTTTCTCTTCCGGGAACTTCAACAAGTCTGTATCAATCATTATTCAATAGGTATATTAATTTGTTCACGCACAATCGCCGCTTCTTTAAATTCACCGCTTCCTTTCAGCTTGCGCATAGCGACATGAGCTTCTTCGATGCTCTTGAAGTCACCTACACGGCACAGCCAGCGGGGAGGTTGGAAATACGTATATACCGGCATTTCCGGAAATGTTTCTTTCACTTTATTCGCCGCACGTTGGGCTTCATTCCGTGCCACGCGCGAATTGTTTCCCGCATAAATCTGCACCCGGAAGCCTCTTGCCTTCAAGGTCTGGGGAGAAGACGAGCCGCCCGTATAGCGCAAACCGATGAGCGAGGCGATGTAAGCATCTTGATGGACATCTACCGTACCCTGTCCCGCCTGACGTGTTTCAAGGCTTTCTACAATGGTGCGCTGGGCATACATTGTGCCGGCAAAAAAGAGTAAAAGAAAAGATAATAGGTATTTCATGGGGTCTTATGTTTTGTAGACAAGAGTCATCTTCTATTTGTCATTCTGAACGAAGTGAAGAATCTCGAACGCTTCCACGTGGATGTACACGAGATCCTTCGCTTCGCTCAGGATGATATTATCTTCTGATAATCAAATCCTTTTAAGATAACCTTGTATCTATAAAAGATTATTTAAATGCATCGATAATGCCTTTGAAATCAGCGGCTTTCAATGCAGCACCGCCAATCAAGCCACCGTCTACATCGGGATTAGCGAACAATTCTTTCGCGTTTGAAGGCTTGCAGCTTCCTCCATACAGGATAGAAGTGTTTTCAGCTACTTCCTGACCGTATTTAGCAGCTACCAACGAACGGATGTGTGCGTGGATTTCCTGAGCTTGTTCCGGAGTAGCGGTCTTACCTGTACCGATAGCCCAAACCGGTTCGTAAGCCAAGATAATCTTGCCGAAGTCTTCTGCAGAGAGTGAGAATACAGAAGCCAATTGAGCTTCTACCACTTCGTTTTGCTTGTTTGCTTCGCGTTCTTCCAATACTTCGCCGATGCAGAAGATAGGACGCAAGCCGTTAGCCAAAGCCAATTTCACTTTTTCTTCCAAGATTTCAACGGTTTCGTGATAGTAAGCACGGCGTTCAGAGTGGCCCAAGATAACGTATTGAGCACCGGTAGAAGCAACCATTTCGGCTGATACTTCGCCCGTATAAGCGCCCGATGCCTTATCGGCACAGTTTTCTGCACCTACACCGATGATGTTCTTGTCTACAATCGGAGTCACCGAAGCCAAGTGGATGAACGGAGTACAGATGATGACATCACAATTGGGTTTGTCTGCGCTCAATACTTCGTTCAGTTCTTTTGCCAAAGCAATACCTTCTTGCAGGTTCTTGTTCATTTTCCAGTTTCCTGCTACAATGTTCTTTCTCATTTTGTTTAAGTTTTAAAGGGTTAATATAAAAGTTTATATATTCATCACAGAGGGCACAGAGTCACACAGAGTTCTTGATTTATTCCTCTGTGGTACTCTGTGTCCCCTGTGGTGAATACGCATGTTTCTTTTTTCTCTTCTTGCTCCATTTCAGCCAAAGCAAATCGCACAGGGTGAGGAACAGGAGTGGACCGAAGAACCAGCCGAGGATGCCCGCCACCTTATGCCACGTGTTCGGGACCGTCAACGTACCGATAGGCAAGTCCGCCAAAGGCGCATGGAGCTGGTATTCATCGGGTATGCTGTTCACGCTCCATTTGTTCAGGATGACCCCGCCTTTTAATAAGACCAGCCCCGGATTGGAACGGATAATGGTTTTCAACGTAATCTCATCCGCCAAGGCAAAGGGATATTCGGCTCCCGTATTGTCTTGCCATACGGCGATATCTTCATCGGGCGAAGCCGTCACACACAAGAAACGGTACCCGTATTCCATGCTATAATCGTACACCTCATTGATAAGGTCCATGCCGCTCTCGTCCGCGTTCCTCAACTGGGGCGATATCAAGAGGAAAGTGTAGTTATCATCGTCCAGCACCTCTTCCGTGACATCGGTCCCGTCTTCTTGCAATACGATGTGGAAGTCCTGAATCGGAGGCTCATACCCTTGTTCCTTCACCCGCGTCTCGGCATCTACGAATGTCCAAGCCGAATCGGAAGGGAAATTATCGATGGTAAACTCCTTTTCCACTCCGTCCTTCTCGTAAATGAAGGTCGTTTCATATACGGTCGGCTTTTCTCCCTCCGGAATCTCCATGCCCCGCTTGATATCCATACCTATATAATAAGGGCGGAAATCGAAAAGAGGCAATTCGCGCACGCAATAAATGGAGAAGAGCAAGGCGAAGACCACCGTATAAAGCGCGATGAGCCAATCCACCTTCTCGGTCACTAACTTCTTGATGCCCGTCCCCCGCCAGCGGAACACGGTGATGGCGGCTATGAGCAACACCACATTCTTGCCGAACGTTTCCCAATTGGTGAGGATAACGGCATCGCCGAAACACCCGCAATCGGATATCGGATTGGCAATGGCAAGCCAAAGGGTCAAGGGCGTCATGAACGCCATGAGGAGGAGGAACAACGTGCACACCGCCTTCCGGTGGATGCCGAAGAGCAGATAAACGCCAAGCGTAAACTCAAGAATCCCCATCGCCATCGAGCCGATATAGGGCGCGAATTGGGGCGTAATCTGAAGCAAGCCCCATGCCTCTAAATAGTCTTGTATCTTATAGGCAAAGCCATACGGGTCGTTCACTTTCACGAAACCGGAAAAGATGAACACGCCAGCCAGCAAGAAACGGCAGAGGTTTATCCACACGGCAAGAATCGTATGTAGGTGCTTATTCTCCAAATTCCAATTTGATTAATGCGAATACCGAATAATTAATCATATCCATATAGTTGGCGTCTACGCCTTCCGATACCAACGTGTTCCCGCTCAAAGCCTCAATCTGCTTCGTGCGGTAAATTTTCATCAGAATCAGGTCGGTGTACGAGGTGACACGCATGCTGCGCCATGCCTCGTCGTAATCGTGATTCTTCTTCAACATCAGCTCCAGCGTCTGCTTGGCATATTTATCATACCAGGCAAGCGCGTCGGCTTCGGTCAGGTCTTCTTTCTCGGCATAACCTAATTCGAGCTGGATAAGCCCGATGATGCCGTAATTAACGATTGCCATAAACTCCGGACGGATGCCCTCGCCCACTAAGCTGACCCCTTTCACTTCCAAGCTCCGGATGCGGTTCGCCTTGATAAGCAACTGGTCGGTGACCGAAGAAGGACGCATGATGCGCCATGCCGCGCCATAATCGTGCAGCTTCTTGGCGAACAGGTCCCGGCAAATGGCAATGACGTGTTCAAATTGTTCTTTCGTATCTTTCATACACTCGTGTCATGAATTGATGTCGCAAAGTTACGATTTTCCTTTTAAATTATCAAACGCAGAAACGCAAAGACGTAAAGTTTACATTTTCAGAGAAGAAAAGTTTGCAGAAGATATTCTGTGGCTTTTGCCCTCTAAAATAATTTCTTTGCGTCTTTGCGCTTCTGCGTTTGATAAATAAGAAGTTTATTTATACGATTGCTTGTAAATGTTCAATACTTCATCATCGGTCAGCGGACGTGGATCGAGAGTGAATAAGCCTCCCATGGTTTCGCGTGCATTCTGCACCATTTTGGGAAGGTCTTCTTCTTTAATTCCCCAGCTGCTCAGCTTGATGTCGTCTACATGGCACTCCCGTTGCATCCGTACCAAAGCATCGATAAAATCGCTTGGACGGTTGCTCTTTTGTTGGGTCATAGCTTCTGCCATTTTCATGAAACGCTTCATGCAATCGTTGCGGAATGTTTCGAAATATGCCGTACTAATGGCAATTAAGCCAGCTCCATGTGGAAGTTCCGGATAATAGGCACTCATGGCATGCTCCATGGAATGTTCAGAGATGCAACTGGAAGTTGCTTCCACCAGTCCTGCCAACGTGCTTGCCCATGCCACTTTGGCGCGTGCCTTAATGTCGCGTCCGTCATTTACGGCAACCGGAAGGTATTTATAAAGCAAGCGGATTGCTTCTAATGCATACAAATCGCTTATCGGAGTGGCACAATTAGCCAAGAAACCTTCTGCTGCATGGAAGAAGGCATCAAAACCTTGGTATGCTGTAAGATGAGGAGGAATTGTGAGCATCAGGCTCGGGTCAATAATAGAGAGGGTAGGGAAAGTAAGCTGGTTTCCGAAACCGATTTTCTCTTGTTTTTCTTCGTTGGTGATTACTGTCCATGGGTCAGCTTCGGTGCCAGTACCGGCAGTTGTAGGAATGGCAACAATTGGAAGTACTTTCGTGACCGGACGTCCTTTGCCGCTTCCGCCTACAACGTAGTTCCAATAATCCCCGTCATTGCATGCCATAATGGCAATGGCTTTTGCCGAGTCGATGCTGCTTCCGCCTCCCAGTCCGATGATAAAATCACATTTCTGCTCACGGCAGATAGCTGCGGCTTCCATGACATGCGCTTTAATCGGGTTTGGAAGTATCTTGTCGTACACAATTGCCGCTACATCATTTTCGGTCAAGTATCCTATGACTTTATCCAAATATCCGTATTTCTTCATGGATGTTCCGCCTGAGATGACTATCATTGCTTTTTTACCGGGCAATGTTTCTGTAGCCAATTTCTTTATCTCACCGCACCCGAACAATATCTTGGTGGGTACGTACAAACTGAAAATAGGATTTGAGTTCATATCTGTTTGCTTTTAAAAGTTCATGTTTCCCAAAGATACAAATAAAAACATAGTTTGTATCCGCTAAAGTGTTAAATATTCCAATAGGGGAGAGTAAAACCATTCATACGGATAGCGGGATTGCGGTGCGGGAATGAAAAAGGGCTGTATCAAACTAAAAACCACTTTCATTTTGATACAGCCCTTTATTTTGATAGGCTTTGATTATTTCTTAGCCGGAGTTTCTTCGATGTCAACCAATTCTATTTCAAAAATCAATGTAGAGAACGGTTTGATTTTGCCTGTGTTACGTGAGCCATAAGCCAGTTCTTGCGGGATATAGAGCAACCATTTTGAACCTACCGGCATCATGGTCAAAGCTTCGGTCCAGCCTTTGATAACTTGGTTGGCACGGAAGCTGGTCGGTTCTTTACGTTTGTATGAAGAATCGAATTCTGTACCGTCAATCAGTGTACCTTTGTAGTGTACCTTTACTTTTGAATCTGCGGTAGGCACTGCACCTTTTCCTTCTTTCAATACTTTGTATTGCAAGCCGCTCGGAGTAACCTTTATGCCTTCTTTGTCCTTATTGTTGGCAAGGAATTCTTCGTTTTCTTTCTTATAGTCAGCATATTTGGCTTCTAGCGCTTTTTCTTTGATAGCGTCTACTTGTGTACGGACGTAGATGCCTGCAGAATCAGGAGAAACAAGAGCTTGTTCTTTTACTGCTGCAATAAATCCGGCAAGGAAGTTTTCTTTTGTCAGGCTGTTCACTGAGTCGCCTTCAAAGATTTGGTTGTTAATGGCATCGAACATTTGTCCGCTTACTTGTTGGCCGATTTGCAGACCCATAAGGTAAGCTTTTTCTTTTGCATCGGTTTCTTTCATACCTTGCTCGATACCACGCACGAAATCAGCATAATGAGCTGAATCAATACCCATACGGCCTAAAGCGTAGTCTTGTAATCCCTGTGTGTTGCTGACACCCATCATATAAGAAAGGGTATCCACTTCATTCTTCATGTTGGCTTTCGGACCTTGTGCGCATGATGCCATGCCTGCAGCAATAGCCAAAGCCATTAAAAATGCACTTTTTTTCATTTGCTTGATTGTTTATTTGATTGTTGATTATAATACTTCGATAAGTTCCACTTCAAAAATCAGTGTGCTATGAGGCGGAATCAATTCGCCTGCGCCTTGTGCTCCGTATGCCAGGTCAGACGGGATGTAGAGTTTCCATTTTGCGCCTTCCGACATCAGCTGGAGTGCTTCTACCCAACCTTTGATTACTTGGTTCACGCCGAATACGGCAGGTTCGCCACGCTTGATAGAACTGTCAAACAAGGTTCCGTCAATCAACGTTCCCTCGTAATGGCAACGCACGCGGTCGGTTGCTTTCGGTTGTTTTCCGTTTCCTTCCTTGATTACCTCGTATTGAAGTCCGCTGGGGAGGGTTACAATATTCGGATTCTTCTTGTTTTCTTCCAAGAAAGCTTTTCCTTTGGCTATGTTTTCCGCATTCGCCTTTTCTTCCAGTTCGGTGAAATACTTGTTTACGATTTCACGGGCTTCATTGTGCGTGATAGCCGTCTGATTCCCTTCCAATACGTCTTTGATTGCTTGTGCAAAGTCGTTTACGTCAATATTACGAGCACCCATGCTCCACAAGTTTTGGCCTATACCCAGACCAATGGCGTAACTGAATTTATCCATAAAGTATTTGAGTTAAAAGATATTACTTTTCGTTAGTCGGCGCAAAGGTATCTTTTTTCTTTGAATAAGAGCTTCTATAAGCGATTAAAATTTCTTATTTTTGTGTGGTTATTATAATAATAGGAGGAACTTGCGTATGAAAAAGCTGGTAATATTGACAGGAGCAGGCATGAGTGCCGAAAGCGGAATCAGTACTTTCCGCGATTCTGGAGGGCTATGGGACCAATATCCGGTGGAACAAGTGGCTACGCCCGAAGGCTATGCCGCCAATCCCAAACTGGTGATTGACTTTTATAACACGCGCCGCAAAGAATTGCAAAACGTAAAGCCCAACCGAGGGCATGAGCTGATAGCCGAACTGGAAAAGGATTTCGATGTGACGGTTATCACGCAAAACGTGGATAACCTGCACGAACGCGCCGGAAGCCACCACGTTATCCATTTACACGGAGAACTGACCAAGGTCACTTCCAGCCGGGAGCCGAACAATCCGAAATACATTAAGACATTGAAACCTGAGGAATGGGAAGTGAAAATGGGCGATTTGGCAGGTGACGGCTCCCAGCTTCGTCCGTTCATCGTTTGGTTTGGCGAAGCGGTGCCGATGATTGAAACTGCTATCGGATATGCCGAACAGGCGGATATCTTCGTCATTATCGGAACTTCGCTCAATGTTTATCCGGCGGCGGGATTGCTTTATTACGTACCTGCCGATGTGCCCGTCTATCTGATTGACCCGAAAGAAGTCGCTATCGCTTCGGGAAGAAAAGTGCACGTCATCAGGAAAGGAGCTTCCGAAGGCATGAAAGAATTGAAAAATATGTTATTAAAAGAACAAGGATGAACAAATCTTTCTTATCTTTGTTATACCATTAAATAACAAGAGTGACTAACTTAAAAACAGATTTGCATTATGAAAAAGTACATTTGCACCGTATGCGATTGGGAATATGATCCCGCTAAAGGTGATCCGGATAACGGCATCGCTCCGGGTACAGCATTCGAAGACCTTCCGGAAGACTGGGTTTGCCCGGTTTGCGGAGTAGGAAAAGACGATTTCCAGCCGGTAGAAGAATAAGCTTCTGCTTAAGGCAGTATGATAAGGAAAGAGGCTGTCTCAAAATTGAAATAAGCTTTCATTTTGAGACAGCCTCTTGTGGTATTTCTATTTGCTTGTGGCATCCGATTGGAATGTCCGCATTATGTACCCTGCTTCCATGCCGATCCTAGCCGGATGAAACCGGAGTTTCATCCGTATGAAATTCATGATGCAGCCTAATGCGTTGGCTAATGCACCTATATTCATTTGTATTCATATAATTTTACGTGCAGGATTTGAAAATCATCCACTCCGATGCGTGCGTGTCTTCCTTGGTGATCTTGGTCTCCATTCAACCGTCGGATAAAATTCATGCTTCCATCGGCGGCTATACTTACTTGGTCTACCGAACCGATTCCAATGCGCTTTTCGCCTTTCCAACGGACTGAAGTAGCCTGTTCCCCTTCGCCTTTCAACACAAATCCGTCTTCTCCCAATTTGGCTTGCGCAGAGCTGAGAGCAGCTTCTTCCTTGCTTTTAAATTCAACGACAATGCCACTTCCGGCAATCAGGTATTCGTCTTCAGCCATACGGATGACTAATCCTCCCCCTTCGGGCCAAACACTTCCATCGGTCGCACGCGCATCCCAAGGCAAGGTAAAGAAATGCCTGCATATTAATAAGGTGTTGTCCCATTCCAATATGCGTTCCTTGTCTGCTTGGTTAAAAAGCAAGCCTTTCATAACGCCTTTCCCTTGGTACCGGGTAATGACAGGCATTAGTTCCTTTAGTTTCCGATAACTTTGGCTTAAAGGATAATCCGATGTGTCGGGAGCGTCTTCTATCGAAAACGGGCTGAAACCGATACCGTCATGTTCTCCGAAGACGTAGAAGGCACGTACGCCGTCATTCGGCTCCAGCCGGATTTCAGGGATAAAAAGGGGATTATTGTGCAGCTTGTATTGTGCGGTCCAATCAGTAAATCCTTTGTCATATAAATCCGGTGCCAACAAATCGATTCCCGGAGCGGCACAGTGCCAGATGTCTATCAGGTGCGCCAACGGTCCAGCCGAAGGATATTCACCGGGAGTACGTCCACGGCTATTCATGGCAGCATTGACGTACATGGGCAGATCATAGACCGCCCGTCCGCATTGTATCATGCGTTCTACATACGAAGCGTAATGCCACGCCATGAAAATTTCATCGGTATACATATCGGCGCCAAATACTTCCTGCCAGGTCCCTTCTGTCTTTCCGCCTGCCTCCTGCCATTTCTTTGCCAGCCACGGGTGAAGCGTCTTCCGGTTTTGACTCAGGTATTTTAGCAACGTGTCCGGGACAGGTGCATTAAACAATCGGTTGGCTTCTTCGGAATGGTCGCGCGCGCTTTCTAACATGCCGATTTCGTTTTCCACCTGTATCATAATGACGGTATGCCTTTCTCCATCGGTCTCGGCAAGGTGTTTCATGAATGCAGAGAATGCCTTACAGTCTGCCCGGAACACATTCTCCGAGAAAGGGCTGGCTATTTCCAACGGCTTCCCAGACTCGGTACGTACGCGGGGATATTCCTTATAGTCCTGCTTGAACCACAGAGGAGCATAACAACTCATCGAGTTTTTCCAGGCGCCAAACCAAAGGAAAACAATCCGCAAATCATTTTGCCGGGCTTGATGAATGGCTTGGTCTGTCAAAGAAAAATCAAATGTGCCTTCTTGCGCTTCAGTCAAGTCCCAATATGCAGGCACTAATACCGTATTCAATCCGAGGCGTTGCAATTTGGGGAAAATCCGTTCGATATCCTGTTGTGAAGAGGCGGATGAATTGCCTAATTCTCCTCCTAATATTAAATAAGGATGATTGTCTACAATGAGTTGGGTGGCAGAACCCTGCTTTTGCCAATGAGGGACGTGTTGCGCAACGGCTTGCAACAGGCAAAAATTTACCAGCAAAATGCAAATCAAAATCTTTTTCATAAGCTTAAGTCCATTCATGTTAATGGTTACGGTATAAATTGTTTCTGTTACAAAGATAAAAGGAATAGCAAGAAAGCTTCTTGAGAAATAGATGTTATACGGCATAAATCCCCGTTTTATTACAGTTTATGTAACATACATGGTAAAAAATGTAACATTCGGGCTACTATTGTTAGACTAATTTCTATAAATTTGCATCGAAAAACAACTTATTTTACACGTTTAATACATTAATATTATGAAAAGCGAAAATTGTTTTAAGTCTTTAAAACTGTTGTTTTTGCTCTGTATGGTCCCGTTATGGGCATTCGGACAAAACATTACAGTAAAGGGTGTAGTGAAAGATGCTACGGGACAAACAGTAATCGGTGCCAGTGTAGTCCAAAAAGGCACAACCAATGGTACAATCTCTGATTTTGATGGTAACTTTACATTGGAAGTTCCTTCAGATGCGGTATTAACCATTTCTTTTGTGGGATATAAAACCCAGGAAATACCGGTTGCAGGAAAAACTTCATTAGAAGTGACATTGTCGGAAGATGCACAAATGCTGGACAATGTAATTGTTGTAGGTTATGGTACTCAGAAGAAAGAAGACTTGACTTCAGCTATTGCTACCTTGAGTCCTAAAGAAGTGTTGAAATCACCGGGTGGCATTACCGATGCATTGCAAGGAAGTACAGCCGGTGTAAACGTTTCGGGTGGAAAAATCCGTATCCGTGGTACGGCTTCTATTACAGGTAGTACAGACCCGCTTTGGGTTGTGGATGGAATCATTGACGCTTCGGGCAATATTCCGAATGACGATGAAATCGAATCCATTCAGGTATTGAAAGACGCTGCATCTTGTGCCATCTACGGTGTGCGTGGTGCAAATGGTGTGATTTTGGTTACGACTAAGAAAGGTAAAGAAGGTAAGCCTAAAATCAGTTTCAATGCTTATGCGGGCTTTGGTTCTCCGACTAAGAAAGTAGACATGTTGAATGCGTATGATTACGGCGTTTATGTAAACGAACTTTATTATAACTCTTCAGATGCAGCGAGCATCGCCAATGGGACATGGAACCAGATTGTACCGACAGGAGTCGCTACTCCGAGTTCTCCTTTAAGCGATACAGATTGGTGGAATGAATATTTCTGCAATACAAATTACCAGAAATACGATGTATCTATCAGTGGCGGAAGCAAATATGCAAATTACCGTATCGGTGCTACTCACTCTGACAATGATGACCAGATGCATAAGAATGACGTGAAAGTTGATAACATTTATGCGAATGTAGAAGGAACTGTAGGTCGTATTACTTACGGTGGACGTATTTTTGCGAACTATAGCCGCACAAATGGATATACAGGAGCATCCCTGATGAATATGCTTATTACGTCTCCTAATTTACCTGTATACAATGAAGATGGCAGCTTTTTCTTAACCGGAAATAATAGTCGTGATGGAAATGATATTACTAATCAGGCTTGGTATCTTCATAACCAACAATTGCGTAATCGTTCGGTCAGCACCATGGGAAGTATCTTTGGTGAAATCAAGATATTCGATTGGCTGAAATACCGTTTGACTTATACCTATTCTTATTCACGTAATAACGATGCTACTATCATCCCTCAATATGATTTAGGCGCCAATTCAAGACAAGCTTATAACCAGCAAACAACAACGAAAGGCGGCAGCGGACATGAAGTGATTGAAAATTTGATTACTTTCGATCATACGTTCAACGGAAAGCATAACCTTTCAGGAGTATTGGGTATGGTTTCTGAAAAGTTTGATGGATGGTCAACAGGTATTACAGGCCGTAGCAATGAATACAGCGGATTCGGTATCGAAAGCCGTTATCCGGATAATCAGACAATCATTAGTTCACAAACTAATCAAGCTTATTTCTCTTATTTGGCTCGTGTAATGTATTCATATAATAGTAAATACATGATTACAGCCAATTTCCGTGCAGATGAATCTTCTAAGTTTGCAGATGGCAACCGTTGGGGATATTTCCCTTCTTTCTCTGTAGGTTGGAGAGTCAGTGAAGAAAAATGGATGAAAGAAGCTACTTCACATTGGCTTGATAATTTGAAAATTCGTGCAACATTGGGTTGGATTGGTAGTGCCAATGCTGTAGGGCTTTATGATTACCAATCTGTAGTAGAAAGTGATAACCGTTATTATACATTCGGTCCGAATCAGATTAATCCGGAAGGTTCTGCTTCAAATGCTCCCGCGCCGTTAATTGAGAATTTTGCTAATCAAGATTTGTCATGGGAAACAACGCGCGATGCAGGTGTGGGCTTTGATATGGATATGTTTAACAACAAATTCAGTTTAGTATTTGACTATTACAATCGTAAAACCACGGATATGCTTTTAGCTGTTCAAGTGCCTCGTTCTACCGGAAATATCAATACGGTCAACATGAATGTTGGTAGTATGACAAACTGGGGTATTGAAATTGCTGCAACTTATCGTGAACAGATAGGGGACTTTAAGTTTACTATCTCTCCGAATTTCTCTTTCTATCGCAATAAAATCACGAGTTTAGGTAGTAATGCATCACTGGCAGGAGGAAATACTTCTGTAGGTAACGTAACAATGAGTGTAGTAGGCAAACCCGTTGCACAGTTCTGGGGATATAAGACTGATGGCTTGTTCAAAACAGACGAAGAAGCAGCCAACTATGTAAATAAGGACGGACAACGTCTGCAACCATCTGCTAAAGCTGGTGACCTTAAATATGTAGATGTAAATGGTGACGGAACAATTTCTGATAGTGACAAGACTTTCATCGGTTCTTCTCTTCCAGACTGCTCTTTAGGTTTGAACATTACCGCTGAATATAAGGGTTTTGACTTCTCTATGCTATGGCAAGGAGACTTCGGAAACCAAATCTTCAATAACTGGAAATCTGAATTAATGGGAGGATATGCTGCTAAAAACCAAATGGCAGACATGAACGACCGTTTCCGTGCTCAAGACGTAACATTTACGACCGCAGGAGGTGAGACAATTACATTGCCAGCCAATACCAATACAGATGTTCCGCGTGCTGTATGGAATGACCCGAATGGAAATCACACCCAAGCATCTGATTATTTCATTGAAAACGGTTCTTATTTCCGTTGTAACCGTATTACATTAGGTTATACATTTGATAAGAGTTTGCTTTCAAAGATTCATGTAGAATCCTTGCGTTTGTATATGGGCGTAAAGAATCCGTTCACTATTACGGGGTATTCTATGTTTGACCCACAAGTTCCAAATACAGGTTCAACTTTGAACCGCGGTGTAGATGGTGCCTACTATTACTCTGGCGAAACTTATTGGGCAACCCGTGAGTTCTTTGCTGGTATACAGTTAACATTCTAAAATGTCAAATTACTAAATCAGAATTATCATGAAACGAATGAAATTATATATAGGTGCCTGCTTAGGAACAGCTTTAATTTCTTTAAGCTCGTGCGAACCGAATATGGTTTACACTAATCCTTCCGCAGACAGTGAATTGACTTACTATAATACTCAAGAGCATTTGACTTATGCTGTAAATGGAGCTTACAATATGCTGCAACGTGCAGGAGGATGGGCGCGTTGGATGCCGTTTATGCTGAATGCCCGTAGTGATGAATATGCTTTTACAAGTGGAGCTGCTAACGGAGAACCGGAAACAGCACGCCTCGCCCAATATACAGTGAATGCTGATTTGGGAAGCATGTCTGCTACTTATCAGGATCTTTATACTTTACAGTATGCAGCTAATTTGGCTTTGGAAAGATTGGAAATAAATCAAGATGGAGCTTTTAATTTAGATGATGCTGAAGACAAAAAGTTGTATGACCGTTTGCGTGGCGAAGCCATTTTCTTGCGTGGTCTTAGCCGTTTCTATTTAGTATACTTTTTCGGTGATGAAATTCCTGACCGTGACTATGTGACAACTGGTGGCGATGATTATTTGTTGCCTCCAGCCGAACCCGGGCAGATTTATCAACGGATGATACAGGATTTCAAAGATGCATCAGAACTGTTGACCGAGTGGAATTACGAAGGAACAGAAGATGAAGGTCGTGCTACCAAAGGTTCTGCATTGGCTTTCTTGGCTAAAGCTTATATGGGACGTCCGATATTGGACGGAACTGCTAGTGCAGGAGATGCAGATTGGGCAGCAGCCAAAGATGTCTTGTGGCAGATTATCCAATCAGGAGCATACAGTCTGATACCAAACTATCGTGAAAATGCAACGGAAGAGAATGAAAACAATGAAGAATCATTGTTTGAGGTACAGTTCAGTCAGAGTGTTGAAACTGGAGGATTTAATCCGGCTGCTCCAGGCGATATTAACAGCTGGGTAGTAACCGGACAAGACTGTATGAGAATGCTTGAAATAACCTCTCCTAACTCGACTGTGTCTGGTAGATGGTGGAATGGTATGCCTTCACTTGCTTTGTATAACGAATTTGAGCGTGATGAAAATGGTAAAATCATTGACCCGCGTGCTTATTTAGGCTTGTATATCCCTGGTGGATGTAAGTTTAAAGGGAAAGGAGAAGCAGGTCGTGAAGAAGACGGAGAATGGCTTGAATATGAAAAATTATTCTCGGATGTTAATCAAGATACAGGTGAAGACCTTTTTGCTACGTGGAGAGGCAAATGGTTTGGTTGTCGCAAATATGGTATTGATGAATTCCGGAATATGCTTCGTAGTGGCATTAATGACCGTGTAATCCGTTATGCGGATGTATTGCTAATGTATGCAGAATGCTGTCTTGAAGCGAATAATGACGAAGCAACAGCAAGAGAATACATTAATAAAGTGCGTGACCGTGCTAATAATAATACGGAAGCATATAATACAACTGGAGCTGATGCAGGAATGTGGTATTTGCAAGGAGGGACACTGCCTACTGTTGAAGAACTTATTGCTAATCATCCGGTCGTTGGTCGTGTAGTAGGAAGTGATGGAACCGTTATCTGTGAAGGAATGGAAATCAATAGTGTACGTCGTGCATTGAAACATGAATATTCTGTTGAGCTGTATTGGGAAGGATGGCGTTTCTTTAATTTGATGCGTTGGTATAATAATCCGAACGATCCGGATCGTGAAAAAATGTTGGACAATTTGAAAAACAAGAATGCTCTACAAGTAGAACAAACAAGTTTGACCGGTACATTAGCATTTGATTACAATCGTCATTTACGCTTGCCGATTCCGTCAACCGAATTGTCAACTAACACGAATATGCATGGAAATGCAGCTAACTAAAAATACGATCAATTTCTTGTGAAAGAATAAATTGTGTTTTTCATCGGCCTCTGCTATGACAGACTTCTAAAGTTTATCAGGCGGAGGCCTTTTTTATGGACATATCTCGTTATGTTTACAATCACGATATAATTTGATATATAACGTATAAACCGGAAATAAATCCAGCAAATTAATGCTGTACAGTATAAATGTTCTGTTTATGATATTTTATGTAACGCACGTGATAATGCATGTAACGTATATAATATCATTCGTTACATCTGGGCTAGCGGCAGATTATGTAAATGGCTTAAATTTGCAAGGATGAGAAATAAGTCATTCCGGATATACAATCCGGTCATGACAAGAGAAACACTATGTAAAACTACAAAATTATTTAGTTATGGGAAACACAAATGGTTTAAAATCCTTAGGGCTGTTGTTTCTACTATGCTTGGTTCCGGTTTGGGCATTGGCACAGACAATAACAGTAAAAGGTGTAGTAAAAGATGCTACAGGGCTAAGTGTAATTGGTGCCAGTGTATTACAACAAGGCACTACGAACGGTACAATTACCGATTTCGATGGAAACTTTACATTGGAAGTTCCTTCGGATGCGGTACTTACAATTTCTTTTGTGGGATATAAGTCTCAAGAAATCCCAGTTGCTGGACAAACTTCGTTGAATGTAACATTGGAAGAAGACACTGAGGTGTTGGACGAAGTAGTGGTAGTAGGTTATGGTGTCCAGAAGAAAAAGCTGGTCACCGGAGCTACCGTACAAGTAAAAGGTGAAGACCTGCAGAAACTGAACACCGTCAGTCCGTTGGGTGCTTTGCAGAGCCAGAGCCCGGGTGTCAACATTACGCAAAGTTCAGGTATGCCGGGTGAAGGTTATAAAGTAAATGTACGTGGTATGGGTACTATCGGTTCCTCTGCACCGTTGTATGTAATTGACGGTGTAGCCGGAGGCGATATCAATATGCTGAACCCATCGGATATCGAATCTATCGATGTCTTGAAAGATGCTGCTTCTGCTGCGATTTACGGTGCCCGTGCTGCTAACGGTGTAATCTTGGTCACTACCCGTCAGGGAAAAGAAGGTAAGATTCAGGTTTCCTATGATGGTTATTATGGCTGGCAGCAGATAGCCAAGAAACCGGAATTGCTGAACGCACGCCAATATATGGAAATTATGGACCGCAAAGACGGTGCATACGACTGGCAAAGTTTGCTTCCGGGTTATTTGTATGATTCGATTATGGATGGCACATGGAATGGTACAAATTGGTTGGAAGAAGCTGAAAACAATAATGCGCCGACACAAAACCATTCGTTTAATTTGGCTGGCGGTAACGAACTTTCCAAGTTTTCAATAGGTCTTTCATATACAAGTCAGGAAGGTACGATCGGCGCTCCGACTCAACCGGACTACAGCCGCTATACCGCACGTTTGAATTCAGACCATGTCGTTTTAAAGAACGATGAGTTTGATGTCATCAAATTCGGTGAAAATATGCTGTACAGCTATACAGAACGGGCTGGTATCGGTATTGGTAACATCTATTGGAATGACGTGCACAATTTCTTAGTTGCCAATCCTTTGATGCCTGTATATGATAGCGAAGGAAATTATTATGACTATGCAGACCAACAGGCAGAAGGTTGGGCTTTTGATGCTAATGCAGCCAATCCGATTGCTTCAATGGTTTATCAAAGAGGCAAGAACTTACGCCGTAATCACGCTTTCCGTGGCAATTTCTATTTGGAGATCCAACCTATCAAGAACTTGAAATACCGCACCAGCTTCGGATATCGTTACGAAGGTTCTTCTTATCGTTCATATACCGACAAATTCCAGTTGGCGTCTGCCAGTGTAAATTCAAATGATAAGGTTTCTCAAGATCAAAGTATGGGTATGGCATGGACTTGGGAAAACACATTGTCGTATAGCTTTGAAAAGAACGGGCATTCTTTCGATGCCGTTATCGGTCAGTCAATGGAAAAATGGGGTATCGGTGAAACCGTATCTGCAACAAATGCCAATTCATTGTTCCCCGGATTGTTTGATTATGCCTATTTGAATAATACACAAGGCATCAGTTCAAGTTTAACAACCGTTGGTGGTGGTCCTCAAACTGCTGGTCGTTTGGCTTCTTTCTTTGGTCGTGCCAATTACAATTATATGGAGAAATACATGTTCTCTGCTACGGTGCGTGCCGATGGTTCTTCTAACTTTGCTCGTGGAAAACGTTGGGGTGTCTTTCCTTCATTCTCAGCAGGTTGGGTAATGAGTAACGAGCCGTTTATGGAAGATATACAAGATTGGATGGATTTCTTGAAGATTCGTGCAAGCTGGGGACAAAACGGTAACTCGGATATCACTAATTTCCAGTATTTGGCAACAATTGCATTTGACTCGCAGAACTCGTATGTATTTGGAACAGACAAGATTACACAGACTACCGGTGCGTATGCAAATATTCTCCCCAATGAGGATGTTTCATGGGAAACTTCAGAACAGTTAGACTTAGGTATTGACGCCCGTTTCTTCCGTTCACGTTTGGGCTTCGCATTCGATTATTATATCAAGAAGACAAAAGATTGGCTGGTTCAAGCTCCGATTTTGGCAAGTTATGGAACAGGTGCTCCTTATATTAATGGAGGTGATGTGGAAAATAAAGGTTTTGAAGTAGCTTTGAACTGGAACGATATGGTACAGGATTTCAGATATGGAGTAAACTTTAACTTGTCTTACAATAAGAATGAAGTTACCCGTATTGCTAATTCAGAAGGCATTATTCATGGTCCAAGTGATGTACTTACAGCAATGAGTGGCGGTGAAATTTATCGTGCACAAGTTGGTTATCCTATTGGTTATTTCTGGGGATATAAGACAGCAGGTGTATTCCAAAATCAAGCACAAGTAGATGCAACTTCAGCAAAATTATCAACAGCAGCTCCGGGCGAATTGATATTTGTTGATGAAAATGGTGACGGTCAAATTACCGATGCGGACAAAACGATGATCGGTGACCCGAATCCGGATTTCCGCTTGGGTTTCTCTGTTAATTTGGCTTATAAAGGTTTCGATTTCTCTTTCACGGCAAACGGTGCTTTCGGACATCAGATTGTGAAGTCTTACCGCCAGTATTTAGGTGAGCCGAAGCAAAACTTTACAACAGATGTATATGAATGTTGGCATGGCGAAGGGACCTCTAATACAATGCCGTCTATTGAAGGTTTGGAAAGTAGTGAAAGTTGGAAGAACTTCTCGGATATTTTCGTAGAAGACGGTAACTATCTACGTGCACAGAATATTACATTGGGATATGACTTTAAGTCGTTGTTCCCGAAGATGCCGTTACAACAAGCACGTTTGTATGTATCTGTAATCAATGCCTTTACCATTACAGGCTATTCAGGTATGGACCCGGAAGTCGGTTCAAGTGGTAACGATTCTTATTCGTGGGCATCAGGTATTGACTTGGGATTCTATCCAAGCCCCCGTACTTATATGGTTGGTGTAAATCTTAAATTCTAAATCGATTGTGAATATGAAAAGATATATTTATATAGCTGCAATGGCAGCATTGGCTGGGTTGACAACTTTGAGCAGTTGTGAAGATTTTCTGGATACAGAAAATTACACCCAAAAAACAACCGGCAATTTCCCTACAACATCAGCTGATATTGATATGATGCTGGCAGGCATTTATTCTACATTAAATCATATAAACCGTCAGCATACAGTAAATATCTTCTACGTAGCGGAAGCAGCATCTGATGATAGATTTGGCGGTGGTGGTTCTGCCGATAAAGCATTCCAAATGACAGATAAACTGTTGAATGTAGGTGTAGATGCTTTCGAACCGTTTTGGGAAGAATGTTATAAAGGTATTTTCCGGGCTAATATGATGCTGGAAATGGTTGGGAACATTACTGATTGGGTAGATGAATCTGCAAAAAATCAAGCTATAGGTGAAGCTAAATTCATGCGTGCTTTGCTGTATTCTGATTTGGCACAAATATTCGGAGAAGTACCGATGCCGCTTGCTTCTGCAGCAGAAAATCTTCCAAAGTCTTCAGCAGATGCAATTTATGCACAGATTGCTACAGATTTAAAAGACTGTATTGAAACAATGCCGAACAAACCGTATGATCCTAGTTTTTCGGGACATGCGACAAAATATATAGCAGAAGCTTATATGGCACGTGTATTCTTATTTTATACAGGATATTATCAGAAGGAATCTTTGCCTTTGGTTGATGGCGGAAGCGTGACAAAAGATCAGGTAATAACTTGGCTGGAAGATTGTATGACTAATGGAGGTTATAGTTTGGTAAATGATTTCCGTGAATTGTGGCCTTACACTAACTCGTACACAATTAATGATTATCCATATACAGCAGGTAAAACAGCCATCGACGGCTCTCCGTTGGCATGGGAAACAGATGTAAATACAGAAGTTTTGTTTGCTACGAAATATAATGTATATGGTTCATGGAATGACGTTAGTTTGTCAAATATGTTCCCGTTATTTTATGGCATACGCGGTCAGAATGCTTTCCCGTTCGGACAAGGTTGGGGATGTGGAACTGTTACCCCCAATTTATATGATGACTGGGTAACGGAAGAACCGGACGACCCACGTATAAAAGCTTCTATCATTGTAATTGGAGATCCGGAAGAAATTGAATATGACCAAAATCCTGCAAAGGACCAAATGGAATATACAGGATATTTGCAAAAGAAATACATGAGTATCTTGGCTTATGATGCAAGTGGAAGTGAGGTTGTTTATTCTAGTTTGATGTATGGAGCTCAGAATAACAATCAGTTAGGTCAAACTCAAGACTTGATTATGATGCGTTATGCTGATGTCTTGTTAATGCATTCAGAATTGACAGAAACTGCCGATGGGATGAATCAAGTACGTGCTCGTGTCGGATTACCGGCAATTGGTTATAGCTTGGATGCATTGAAGAAAGAGCGTCGTCATGAATTGGCATTTGAAGGAATACGTTGGTTTGACCTGATGCGTTGGAACGATGTCGTGCCTGCTTTGCAAAAGCAAATTGGTGTTAAGATAAATAATCTGGGAACAGAAACAACAATGCAAGAGTTTGGTGACGGTTTTGCTAAGCGTTATCAAGAAACAGGTGGTTTCTGGCCTATACCAAAGGCTCAGCTTGATCTTTCTAATGGTGTCTTGACTCAGAATCCAGGTTGGGGAACTGCAGATGCTGAATTCTTAGGTTGGTAATTACTATTTGTAAGTTTTGTGCTTTTCTTAGGTCTCTGTTAATTGGTGGGTTCGTGAGAATCTGCCGTTAACGGAGACCTCTTCTTATGAGTTTCCTTTTAAGAATTTGGAGGATTATAGGCAATAAAAAAAGACTGCCCTTATAGAAGACAGTCTTTTTTATTGCTTTATAAAGAAATGTATTATTTTTCTTTGTGACTTTGAGGCTTATGCTCGCGTTTCGGATGATGGTTCTGAGCCGGTTTTTCTTCAGCCATACCTTCCGGTTTCGGCACTAACACTTTATGAGACAATTTGAACTTGCCGGTCTTCGGGTCGATATCCATCAGTTTCACCTGAATTTCATCGCCTTCTTTCAGACCTGATTCTTCGATAGTCTCCAAACGTTTCCAGCCGATTTCAGAAATGTGAAGCAAGCCGTCCTTGCCCGGAAGGAATTCAACGAAAGCACCGTATGGCATAACCGAACGGACTTTTCCTGTGTAAACCTCACCGATTTCGGGGATGGCTAC
Organism: Bacteroides sp. An322; assembly: GCF_002161765.1. Taxonomy (GTDB): domain Bacteria; phylum Bacteroidota; class Bacteroidia; order Bacteroidales; family Bacteroidaceae; genus Phocaeicola; species Phocaeicola merdavium. Next base: position 99,622 of record NZ_NFIN01000011.1, read on the forward strand.
AATGCTCTTAATCATACGCAGAGCATCATCGATGCATTTCTTGTTCGTACCTGCAATCTCGATGCGTCCTACACCGTCTATTTCTTCGATAGAGATGATAGCGCCTGTCTCTTCCTGCATGCCCTGGATAATCTTTCCGCCCGGACCGATTACGGCACCGATGAATTCTTTCGGAATCGTTATGGTTTCGATGCGCGGAGCGTTCGGCTTCAGTTCCGGACGCGGTTCTGCGATGCATTCGGTCAGCTTGCCAAGGATATACTCACGGCCTTCTTTTGCCTGAAGCAAAGCTTTTTCCAAGATGTCGTAAGTCAATCCGTCGCACTTGATATCCATTTGAGTTGCGGTGATACCGTTCTTTGTTCCGGTTACCTTGAAGTCCATGTCGCCCAAGTGGTCTTCATCGCCCAAGATATCCGACAAGACTGCATATTTATCTTCTCCGGCGTTCTTAATCAATCCCATTGCAATACCTGAAACCGGATTCTTGATAGGCACACCTGCATCCATCAGGGCAAGCGTTCCGGCACATACCGTAGCCATAGAAGAAGAACCGTTTGATTCGAGGATGTCAGACATCACACGTACACAATACGGATAATCGGCAGGAATCTGACCCTTCAACGCGCGCCATGCCAAATGGCCGTGACCGATTTCGCGGCGTCCCACACCACGTTGCGCTTTCGCTTCGCCTGTAGAGAAAGGAGGGAAGTTATAGTGAAGCAAGAAACGTTCTTTGTGTTGGTCGAGTACATCGTCCACGATTTTCTCGTCGGCTTTCGTACCCAATGTGACGGTACTCAGCGACTGGGTTTCGCCACGGGTGAAGATAGCCGAACCGTGCGGATAAGGCAACGGGCTTACTTCGCACCAGATAGGACGGATTTCATTCGTCTTACGTCCGTCCAGACGTTTGCCTTCATCAAGGATGCAACGGCGCATCGCTTCTTTTTCCACATCGTGATAATAACGGTCGATCATCGGACCTTTTTCTTCCAATTCCTCTTCGGTGAACTGAGCCTTGAACTCATCGCAGATAGCGGTGAAGGCATCTTCGCGTTCGTGCTTGTTCTTATTGCCCGATTGAGCAATGGCGTATGCCTTGTCGTAGCAAGCTTCGTGAACCGCCTTGCGCAAGTCTTCGTCGTTTTCTTCGTGGCAATATTCGCGCTTTACGGTAGAACCGACTTCTTCCATCAGTTCCATCTGCGCCTTGCAATGAACTTTGATAGCTTCGTGAGCGGCTTTCAAGGCTTCGAGCAAGTCTTGTTCGCTTACCTCATCCATTTCGCCTTCTACCATCATGATGTTCTCATACGTAGCCGCCACCATCAAGTCCATATCAGCCTGCTCCAGTTGTTCGAAAGTCGGGTCGATAACAAACTTGCCATCGATACGTGCGACACGAACCTCCGAGATAGGTCCGCCGAACGGAATATCCGATACGGCAAGTGCTGCCGATGCGGCAAGTCCTGCCAATGCATCAGGCATATCGACGCCATCGGCAGAGAAAAGAATGATGTTCACATAAACTTCAGCGTGGAAATTATCAGGGAACAAGGGGCGCAACGCACGGTCTACCAGGCGGCAAGTAAGGATTTCATAATCCGAAGCCTTGCCTTCACGTTTGGTGAAGCCACCCGGAAAACGTCCGAATGCGGAATATTTCTCTTTGTACTCTACCTGAAGCGGCATAAAATCTGTACCGGGAACTGCATCTTTTGCGGCACAAACAGTAGCCAACAACACGGTGTTACCCATGCGCAGCGTAACAGCACCATCTGCCTGTTTTGCCAGCTTTCCCGTTTCGAGCGTGATGGTTCTGCCATCAGGAAGCTCGATCGTCTTAACAATAGGATTGATCATAAATAAAGTTTTAATGTAATTTTTCGCTATAAATCGCGCGCAAAGATACGAATTATATTGAAGTAATCGGGTGAATATGAGATAAAACTTTTACACTTTGCTCGTTTTTACAGTATTTTATGCTTTTAGGGAAAAGAAAACAGGCTTTTATTTTGTAAGAATAAAAAACGGGAAGCAAAACCATTTCTGCCTCCCGTTAATTTCACTAAACCATTTTTAGCATACGAATTTTTTTAGAAGCTGTTTTGATTTCATTCGATAAATCTGTTAAGCATGATTTGGATGAATGCAATCTGTACCATAGCTTCTGCGGTTTCAGCAAGGAATTCATAATCGATG
>NZ_NFIN01000012.1 GCF_002161765.1 Bacteroides sp. An322
ACCATCGATTATGAATTCCTTGCTGAAACCGCAGAAGCTATGGTACAGATTGCATTCATCCAAATCATGCTTAACAGATTTATCGAATGAAATCAAAACAGCTTCTTAAATAATGGAATAATATGTTTGCTTTCAACTGAAAGCATAATTCTTAAATTTAGTTTATGAGAATTGCTATTATTACAAGCCCATTTGGTTCTTTACCTCCCAAAGGCATAGGTGCTGTTGAGAAATTGTGGTATTATTTAGGAAAAGAGTTTTGTCAGAAAGGTAATATTGTTACTTTTTATTCAAAAGATAACGATTCTTATTATGATGATAAGAATTTAGTCATTTGTAAATTGAAAGGTTATCAACGTACTGGTAGCTTAAAAAAAGATATAATTAAAGATTTCTTCTATTCACTGAGGGCTTTGGTTAAGCTAAAAAACTGTGATATCCTGATTTTAAATACTTTTTGGACACCAATATTATGTATCCTTTTTAAGTGGAAATATAAAAAGTGTATATATAATGTAGCTAGATTTCCTAAAGGACAATTTAAATTTTATTGTTTTGTGAATCAATTTTCATGTGTATCTTTAGCGGTTTCTAGAGCTTTAGCGTATGAGTTAGGTAAGAATGACAGAATTGTAATGGTAAATAATCCAGTTGAATTAAAGGATTTTAAATTTACTCCTGAAAAAGAAGGTTGTAAATTTATAATAATGTATCATGGGAGAGTACATCCAGAAAAAGGATTACATTTATTATTTGCCGCTGTTAATGAATTATACAATAAATATTCTAATCTGCAATTAAAAATAGTAGGTGCAACAAATATTGAGGATGGTGGTGGTGGAGAGAAATATGTTGAAAAATTGAAAAATATAGCACCTTTAGTTCCTATTGAATGGATTAATGCTATTAATGATCCTAAAAAGATTGCTTTAGAACTTGCTTCATGTAATTTATATTGTTATCCTTCCATTGCGGATCAAGGGGAGACTTTTGGGGTTGCTCCATTAGAAGCAATGGCTATAGGAAGGACGGTTATTGTATCTAACTTAGAGTGCTTTAAAGATTTTATCGAAGATGGGAAAAGCGGCTTTATATTTGATCATCATTCTAAAAATAGTGTACAAGAACTGAGTTTAATAATTGAGGATTTAATAAATAATTCTCAATTGAGACAGCTGGTAGGAAAAAATGCTAGTGAAAAAGCAAAACAGTTTTCTGTAGAAGCTATAGCCTCTCAATATTTGAATAATTTTAATCAGATATTAAATGTTGATTAATGTAATAATGGCTCGTTATGACAAAATTGTGGTATAAAGCAACTCATCAAAAAGACGCATATACATCTTCTTGGTCAGCAAAGGAGATTGTAAAAATTTATTTGTGGAAAATCGTTTGGTTGTTATTTTATCGCATTACGCCTAAGCATTTTTTTAATCGATGGCGATTATTTTTACTTAAAATGTTTGGAGCACAAATATCTGGGTGTCCCTTTGTCTATTCATCTAGTAAAATTTTTGCGCCTTGGAATCTTGAGATAAAGCATAAAGCTTGTTTAGGACCTCGATCTGAAGTTTATAATTTGGGACCTGTAATTATACACGAAATGGTTACAATCTCTCAAGATTGCTATATATGTAATGGAACTCATGACTTGTCAAAATCGTCTTTGCCTTTAATGATAGGGGTGATAGAAATTAAAAGTTGTGTATTTATTGGAGCAAAAGCGTTAATCTTACCAGGTCTTACAATCGGTGAGTATGCAGTTATTGGAGCTGGTTCCGTGGTAACTAAGAATGTAGAGCCTTGGGTTGTTGTTGGTGGAAATCCTGCAAAGTTTATTAAAAAAAGAATTATTAAGGACTAAATGATATGCTGGATATTTCAGTCATCATCCTTACTTATAATGAGGAGATACATATACGTCGTTGTTTGGATAATGTGCTTCCGTTTGCTAAAGATATTTTCATTATTGATAGCTTTTCTACAGACCATACATTGGAAATTGCACAACATTATTCTCATGTGCATGTTCTACAAAATAAGTGGGAAAATAATTATGCCAAGCAATTTAATTGGGGATTAGAACATGCGCCAATCCATACGCAATGGGTACTTCGTTTGGATGCGGATGAATATTTATTGCCGGAATTGATAGAGGAACTACAAGAGAAACTTCCTTCTTTGCCGGATGACGTATCAGGTATAATATTCAAACGTCGGCATATCTTTATGGATAAGTGGATGAAACGTGGTATTTATCCGGTGAAGCTGTTACGGGTATTCCGTTATGGGAAAGGGATGTGCGAACAGCGGTTGATGGATGAGCATATTCAATTGACAGAAGGACGGGCAGTAGAATTTAATCATGATTTTTGTGATCATAATTTGAATGATTTATCGTGGTTTTGTCATAAGCATGTGAATTATGCAATTCGTGAAGCAGTGGATTTGCTGGATATTGAATTGGATTTGACGGGTGCCGCAGAAACTGATGAAAAGAAACAAATCAGTGGGCAAGCAAAAGCTAAACGGATGATGAAACATCGGTATGCCAAACAACCGTTATTCTGGCGGGCATTCGCTTATTTTTGTTACCGTTATTTTTTCAAATTAGGATTTACTGAAGGAAAAGAAGGTTTCTTGTGGCATTTCCTACAAGGCTGGTGGTATCGTACATTGGTGGATGCAAAAGTCTTTGAGATAAAAAAGGCTTGCGGAAATGATAAGGAGAAGATACGCCGCCATTTGAAAGATAATTACGGCATCGAGTTATAAGAACATGAAAATTTCAATCATTACTGCTACTTATAATAGTGGCGGGACACTTCGTAGTGCACTGGAAAGTGTGCTCAGACAGTCGTACACAGATTTTGAATATCTTGTGATTGACGGAAAGTCGGATGACGATACGTTGGATATTGTCAAAGCATATCAACCGAAATTTGAGGGTAAACTGCATTGTATCAGCGAGCCGGATAAGGGGATTTATGATGCGATGAATAAGGGGATACGGATGGCGACTGGTGAGGTAATCGGGCTACTTAATTCGGATGATTTTTATACTTCGGATGATGTGTTGCAGCAAGTGGCGGATGTGATGAAAAATGGAGAAATGGATGCAGTATATGGCGATGTACATTATGTTGATGGGGATAATTTAGACCGTTGTGTGCGTTATTATTCGTCACGTCCGTTCCGGCGAGGTTGGATGAGGCTGGGATTTATGCCGGCACATCCGTCATTTTATTGTCGGAAAGAAATATATGAACGGTTTGGAATGTTTGATACATCGTATAAAGTAGCAGCGGATTTCGAGAATCTGCTTCGGTTGATTTATGTAAACCGGATTCGGATCCGATATGTTCCCATGGACTTTGTTACTATGCGGACAGGAGGGGCTTCCACTTCAGGGTTGCATAGTCACCGGAGGATTATGGCTGACCATTTGCGTGCCTTGCGGTCCAATAAAGTGTATTCGAATGTATTTTTGTTGTCATTACGTTATCTGTATAAAATAGGAGAAGTAATGTGGAGTAAAAGTAAATTTTAAAAAGCAATCTATTATATGTTTATCGTTATGATGAGAAAAGCAATTTTTATCGGCTTGTTTTTTGTGGCGTTGCCTATGGGGTTAATGGCACAGGAAGCATTGAAAGCTGATACGATTCGGACGGAATTGCAGTCTGAATTTTTAGAGACGGTCGGGGATTCGACCGACTTGGTGGTAGCTGGTGACGGTACTTCCAATTGGTTTATCAGTCTTTCGGGAGGTGTCAATTCGTTGGCTGCGGAAGCGAACCGTGATTATGATAATTTCGTAGACCGTGCTCGGCTTTCGTTCCGGTTGGCAGTAGGAAAATGGTTTACGCCTGTTTGGGGATTCCGGGCACAAATGGGTGTAGGTAAGTTGTCGGGACATTCCCAATTGTTGAATTATTATAATATTTATGATCACCTTGCCGACCATACCACAATGCCGGTTGAAATGTTGCCTTATTTAAGTGAAAAAGACGGCAGAACTTGGTTTCATCGCAAATTTACATATATGGACTGGTCGGTTAATGTGATGACGGATGCTGTGCGCTGGTTTACTAAAGAAAAGAAAGCGGTCAGATTGATTTTGTCTGCCGGTCCGGGATTTGCCCATGCTTTTGCTTCACAAGGACTTTCGGCAAGTAATTCGTTTACATTTAATGGCGGAATCCAATTGAATGTAAATCTGAACGAACGTTGGGATGTCTTTACGGAGTTCCAAGGAACAATCACAGACGAAAGTTTCGATAGTCAAATTGGCGGTCAGCCCAGCAGGCGGAATCGTCCATTGGAAGGATATGGAGGATTGACATTGGGACTTTCTTATAAATTCGGAGGACGTAAATTCACCCGTTATGCAAAAGTTCAGCCGGTGACATACGAATCGGTGCGTTACATGCAACCGGTTACGGTAGTAGAAACTCCGAAAGAGGCTCCCGAAGAGGTCGTTACATCGTTTGCGGTCCGTTTCTTTATCGACCAATATAACATTGAAGAGGACCAGAAATTAAATATAGACCGAATGGCACGTTACCTGAAAAAACATCCCGAAGCACGTTTGGAATTGGTGGGCTATGCTGACAGGGAAACTGCCTATCCGTCATATAATTTAAAACTTAGCCAGCGGCGTGTGAATACGGTTCGCGATTATTTGGTAAACGAGTGCGGAATTGACCCTTCACGCCTGATAATTGACGCACGGGGTGATACGCAACGGGTGTATAATGAAGATTACCGTTGGAATCGTGTAGTAGTGATGAGATTGGTGGAAAACGAGAATAATAAGGAGTAAGCGATATGAAAAAGATAATAGCAGCAATTATAATAGCAATTGGGGGAGGATTTTCAGTCGTACAAGCCCAGACCCAAGAAGTAGACAGAACCGTTAAGGAGGATACCATTTGGGTGGATTACAAGACCAGATATACTTCTTCTTTTTGGGATAATTTTTATGTGGAAGCTGATTTTGCAGGCAGGATGCTGATGGGGGCGGAAGATACGCATTTATCTTTCGGCAGCCGGTTGAAACCGGGATTCGGTATCACTGTGGGGAAATGGTTTCATCCCGATTTCGGTGTGCGGTTGAACTTTGGAGGTGCACGGTTGAAAGGCTGGAACAGCGGACCTACGGGTATTTATGCGTATGACGATGGTTGGGTAGAAGGTTTCGACCCGGTACAGGAATATTGGAAAGGACAAGGTGTAGATACGCAAAACGGATATCGGCAGGACATTAAATATTATGAACTGAATGCGGATTTCTTGTTTGATTTGTATAATGTCTTTACTTCACACAATCGGTTGAACCGGAAATGGACTGCCCAAGGATATGTGGGTGTGGGCATGTTGCGTGCCGCTAAATATCACGGCATGGAAGATAATGTAAAAGTCGGGCTTCGTGTCGGTTTAATCGGAAATTATCATATTACAGACCGCTTGGGGTTGCATTTATCAGTAGGCAGTGAAATAACAGATGCCAATTTTACGGGAGAATTAGGAAAAGGAAACAAGTTCTCTGGAATCTTGAACGGAACAATCGGGTTGAGTTGCCGTATTGGTCGTCAGGGATATAGGGTAGTCCGCCTTGTTCCGCAACGGCAGTTGGCTGCACTGAATAATGCCATTTCCTTAATTCGTACGGAGCAAACGGTGTCAGGAGATACGATTGTGATGAAAGAACGGATGGCTACCGGCAGTCTGTTGATACCTTCGGTGGTATTTTATCCGGGGAAAAACGAATTTAACGAAGAATTGCAGATGGTAAATATTTTCCGCATTGCCCGGTATATGATGCGTTATAAAGATGCGAAGATTGCCATTGTCGGGAATACGGGAGGTACGGATAGCCGTCTGGCACGTCGTAGAGCAGAGAAGGTCCGCGATTTATTGGTGAATAAATATGGCATATTCCCGCAGCGTATGGAAATCCGTACGTATGATGTAAATGCCAAATACGGTGTGACGGGATATGAACAGTCGGTTAACTTTACAGTTATAGAATGATGCGTATGAAAGTGGAGAATCCTTCTAATGGTCCTCGTTGGAATGAGGCGAATAGTGGAGTGACTTTGGGGGATATTTTTCAGATAGTAAAGGCGAAATGGTATTGGTTTGCTCTTTCTATCGGAATATGCTTGGGAATAGCATATATCTATTTGCTTCAAGCACCTAAGGTCTATACTCGCTCGGCTTCGGTGCTGATAAAAGAGGACAGGCGTAGCAGCCGTTCGATGTCGGCATACGGTTTTTCGGATTTGAACAATATGTTGGGTATCCAGCGGAATGTAGATAATGAGGTTATTGTTTTCAAGACTTACCGGCTGATGGAGAAAGTAGCGCGTAGGTTGCATTTGGATGTCAGTTATACGGAGAAACGGGGGCTGCGGACAGTAGAGCTTTACCGGCAGTCGCCTGTGATTCTTTCATTCCCGGATGCAAGTGAAACGCAATCTTTTTCATTGACAGCCATACCGCTTTCGAAAGAGAAAGTACGGCTTTTCGACTTCGTTACAGTAAACGAGGCAGGCGAACCGGTAGAGATTAAGAATCCTCAAGAGGTTGTATTGAATGATACGGTTACTACTCCTGTGGGACGAATTGTTGTACAACCCAGCCTGTATTATACAGACACATATTATAATAAGGAAGTGCATGTACGGAAATCGAACCTGAAAGGAATCGCTACGGGATATCAAAATGCCTTGGTCTCTGAGTTGGTAGCCGAATATGCAACGATTATTAAACTGAGTCTGTCGGATGTATCCGCTTCACGCGCAGAAGATGTGTTGAATACACTGATTGCTGTATACAATGAAGATGCCATTGAGGATAAAAACCGGATTACGGTCAGTACTTCGGAATTTATTGCCGAACGTCTGGTTATTATCGAGCAGGAATTGGGAAGTGTGGATACGGATATCGAGACCTTTAAGCGGGAACATCAATTGACGGATATTACTTCAGAAACAGGCATGTACCTCCAGAATACCAGCCAATACCGCAAAGAGGGATTGAGTCTGGAAAACCAACTTTCGGTAGCACAGTATATCCGTGATTATCTTTCCGACCCGCAAAAGGCACTCGACCTGATACCTGCCAATACGATAACGGATGTGACAGTAGAGCAACAGATTGCCGCTTATAATGAAATGTTGCTGAAACGGGATAACCTGATAAGGAACAGCAGCAATAAGAATCCGGTAGTGATGGATTTGAATAATTCGTTGAGTGCCATGAAGCAGACGATTATCCGGTCTGTCGATAATCTGATTGCAGGTCTGAACATCAGTATCAGAAATGTGCAGGCTCAAGAAGAACAGTTACAGAAACGGATTGCGGCAGTGCCTTCCCAACAGAAATATGTACTTACGGTAGAACGGCAGCAGAAAATCAAGGAAGAGCTTTATCTGTACTTATTGAATAAGCGGGAAGAAAATGCATTGTCTCAAGCCATGACTGAAAGCAATACACGGATACTTGATGCCGCACATGGAAGCAATGCACCGGTTGCTCCTCGTTCACGTTCGGTGATATTGGTGGCTTTTGTATTAGGAGCTTGTATTCCTGGGGGAATTTTATGGCTGTTGTTTACTATGGATACAAAAGTACATACCCGTAAGGATGTGTTAGATGCTACAACTATTCCTTTTTTAGGTGAAGTGCCGATACAGAGCAAGAAGGAAAAAGAAAAACTGGTGGTGCGTAGCGGTAGTCACGATGCGGTATCGGAAGCTTTCCGTATTATCCGTACCAATATGGATTTTATGCGTGTCAAGGATCAGCAGGATATGAAGGTGGTTATCTTTACTTCGTTGAATGCCGGAGCAGGAAAAACATACATATCTTCTAATTTGGCTGTAAGTTTGGTATTGACACAAAAGAAAGTCGTATTGGTTGATTTGGATATCCGTAAAAGTGGTTTCGGCAGACATACTCAACATGGGCAAAAGGGCGTAACCAACTACTTGGCAGATAAAGATTTATCTGTAGATGAAGTAATAACAAAAGACAGTTTAACTGAAGGGTTGGATTTGGTTTATTCGGGACCGATACCTCCCAATCCTGCAGAACTGTTATTGAGCAACAGGCTGGACCAATTGATAGCAGAATTGCGGAAACGGTATGATTATATCATTGTGGATAATGTTCCTGCAGGAATTGTTGCTGATGCATCGATTGTCAATCGTATTGCGGATTTGACCATTTGCATCGTGCGTGCGGGGGCAATGGACCGCCGTCAGTTGCCGGAATTGGAACGCATGTACACGAACGGCATGTTTACCAATATGGCTGTCATTTTAAACTATGTGAATCTTCACCGTGGCAGTTATGGCTATAGTTACGGTTACGGCTATGGTTACGGGAATGAGAACAAGAAGGAGAAAAAACAATAGAGTTATAAACGATTAAATTTTTAGCAATATGAAAAAGGAAATTAAAAACGCCTCAGTTGAGGTAGTGGAAGCTTATGAGGCTCCGAAGTGTGAGGTAATGGAACTTCAGGCAGAAGGTATGCTTTGTATTAGTGGTTGGGACCCTGATGGTGGACATGAAAATTGGGGAGATGAAGATAATGAAGGAGAATATTATAGTGGTGTAAATAGTAGACGTAATAGATGAATATGAAAAAGAGTAATTTGATTATATTAAGCTTTGCTTTCTTAATGGTTTTTGTCTCGTGTACTGAAAAAGTAATCATACAAGAAGGAATTGAAACTGGCGGAGCTAAAGTGTTGACATTTACTGCTTCAAATGCAGAAATGGATAATAATCCGAATTCTCGTACTTTGGTTCGTGAAGGAGGTAATGTATATTGGGTTGCAAATGACCGTATCAGTTTGTTTTCCAATGGAAGTAATAATCCGTTTATAACAAAAGATGGTGGTCTTGTAACTAACTTTAAAGGGGAAGTGTCACAAACGTCTGATATATATTATGCTTTATATCCTTATAATGCAGAAGCTTCAATTTCTGGCAATACTATTACGACAACGCTTTATCATGAACAATATGCGGAGCCTGATAGTTATGCTTCTGGAATGAATATTTCTGTATCTATATCGGGTAATTCAGATGCACAAGATTTGGGATTTAAACACGCAGTATCATATTTAGCAGTGCATATTTCGTCAGAGTATGTAGGTGATGACATCAAATATATGGAATTGAGTGGAAATGCTGATGAAATGTTGGCTGGTGAAGTAACTATTACTATAACAGGTAATGATGAAGTGGCTCGAATAATAGAAGGGAAGGGGCAACCTATTATTTCTTTGAAGCAGATTAATGCAAACAGCATTATGATGCCTGGAAAATCATACTATTTTGTATTTGCCCCTCAAACTTTTTCGCAGGGATATACACTCAAATTATATAATGGAAAAGGAGGAGTTTGTTCAATAAAGCAAGAAGAACCAATTGTATTTGAACGAAATGTTATAGAACATATAACAATAGAAAATGCTACATTTGAGAAAGAAGATAAGTGTGAAGTAAGAGAAGACGGTTATCACGTAAAAAGTTTAGCTTGTTTACAAGAATGGGCTTATTTAGTTGAGAATGGAGATACAGATTTGAATTGTTATATAGAAGCAGATATTGATTTTAATAGTGATGATTTAGAAACTAGCTGGCCTGTAATTGGAACATTGGCGAAGCCTTATACAGGAACAATAAGTGGAGGTGGATTTACGATTAAAAATTTTAAAATAGATGATAGTCGCCAATATGCCGGATTTATTGGGGTATTAGGTGTAAACGGAGCTATAACAAATTTAACGTTTGAGTCTCCTGTTGTTAAAACATCTTACGTTGGAACGGTAGCTAATGTTTCAGATGATGGTTATGCCGGCTCTTTAGTAGGTATGTTGAACAGATCTTCAATGAATAATTACACCAGTGCAGCCATTACGAATTGTCATGTAATAAACCCAACGGTCAGCGGAGGTGAAAATGTCGGCGGTATTGTCGGTAGAAGTTATGGACGCAATGATGCCATTAAGGGATGTACGGTATCTGGAGGAACAATCAAAGGAAAGATGTTTGTTGGTGGTATTGTTGGAAATTCGGAAGGTATTGTAGAAGATTGCCATGTAAAGAATAATACTGAAATCTCTTATGAAAATACACAATCGGAAGCACGTGTAGGTGGTATTGTAGGAACGAATAATTCCGGTGAATTGGTGGCTTGTACGGCTCAGGCGAAAGTTGTTGGAGATGCAAACAATGGCGGTTATGACGCACGTTATGCAGGAGGTGTTACTGGAGCCAATAACGGAACTATGGTGGGTTGTGCCTTTAGCGGAATTGTTACTGGAGATTATAGTGGAGCACTTGCCGGAGAAAGCTATGGCGATATGTATGGATGTTATGCACAGCAGGCTACGGCACAAGCTTTGATTTATAAAGTAAAGAGAAACTTGAATGATGCTTCAGATGTCGTATTCCCTACATTTAAGGCTTGTTATTGGGTCGGTGATGAAGGAGATGTGGTATTCGGAAGCGCTGATGTGGAAGAATATGCAACGATAGTGGATTGTAGCGTTGTGTCTAGGATAGAAAATGTAACGGCAACCATGAACAATGCGCTTACAGAAGTTAATAATAACACTGAGTATGCTTACGGATCTGGTTACCAATACCAAACCAATGAGGGAGAAAATGCAATTGTATTTCCAGTGAAAGCAACGAAACCGCAGTAAGTAGAACTATATAGGGCTATAGATGTGTGAAAGTAAAAATGTGTTACACAGTCGCCCGGCATACATTCAATGTGGAAGTGCCGGGCGATTTGCCAGTAAATGCATTGATGCAGTCTTATCAACCTTTTGCAGAAACAGAGGCGAAAGTGCCTCTGTTTTCTTTGCAAATAGAGGTGTGTAGAAAGCTTCCCTTGGAACAGGCGGGCGGATTGGTACGCCGTTTTGATGATGATGCCGCTTTCATTTGGTTGTATAAGCGTGGTGATAGATATGCTTTTGGTTTTTCCAATCATATAGATGTTCCCATGTCGGTATTGATTGTAGATCCGAATTTCCGTAATGGGAAACTCTTTGTCGGGGAAGCACAAGCCTTATCTTTGTTGGCATTCGGAATAAATAATAGTTTGATGTTGCTGTTTGCACTCAATACTGCCAGGTTGAATACCTTGTTAATTCATGCCTCTGTCATTAGATATCGAGGAAATGGGCTCGTTTTTTTAGGTAAAAGCGGTACAGGGAAAAGTACACATGCACGGCTTTGGTTAGAAAATGTAGAAGATACATCACTACTGAATGATGATAATCCGGTTATTCGGTTGGAAGATGATAATGTTTTTGTTTATGGTTCGCCATGGAGCGGGAAAACTCCATGCTATAAAAATGAACGAATAAAGTTGAAGGCAATTGTCCGTTTGTCGCAAGCGCCAATGAATCGGATAGTGAAATTGAACCGTTTGGAAGCGTATGCTTCGCTGATTTCTTCTTGTTCATGTATGAAATGGGTAAGAAGCATGTCAGACGGTGTATGTGATACGGTAGAAAAGGTTATCGGGCAGTGTGGCTGTTATTTTTTGGAATGCCTTCCGGATAAGCAGGCAGCTTTGTTGGCACTTCATACAGTAGAAACAGTTGAGGTTTGATTGCTGTCATTTTAGTATAATCAGAAAATGATACAGTTATAATATGCGGATAAGGAAAGGTTTTGTTCTTCGGAAGATATGTGGCGAATGGGTCATAGAAGGAGAAGGATTGGAACAAATTGATTTCAATAAACTGGTGATATTGAATACTTCTGCTGCTTATCTTTGGGAACAAGTAGAAGAAAAAGAATTTAGTGTAGAGCAATTGGCGGATTTATTGATAAAAAGATATGGCATTGCACGGGAATTAGCTGTGCGGGATGCTGCTTCCTTGTGTGAGCAATGGGTAAAAGTGGGACTGGTGGAATAGAACGCTTGGAGCAGCAATTTTTTGCTTTGCTTCGTTCTGGATTGTGGAACAAAGCAATTGATGTAACACTTTTTGAGGGAGAGGTCGCATGGCGTAACCTTCTTGAAATGGGGCAAAAACAGACGGTGCTAGGTGTTTTGGCAGACGGTATAGAGAAATTGCCGGTTGCCTATCGTCCACCTCTTTCAGAAATACGTTGGTTGCAGATGCAGGTAGTGGCTATGAAGCGGCATTATGTGCTGTTGAATCATACTTTAAAAGAAATAAGCAAGGATTTGCGGACGGCTGGGATTCATGCAGTTTTATTAAAAGGGCAGGGAGTTGCGCAATATTACCGCTATCCGGAACAGCGCCAGTGTGGGGATATTGATTTATATGTTTCTTCAGAGGAATATGTTCAAGCTTGTAATGTCGTACGGAATTATGGGATTGCAACAGGGGAAGAAAGCGAAAATAGAGCGCATTGCCATTTTAGCCGGAATCAGGTGATAGTGGAAGTGCATCGGTTGGTTACTTATTCGGATGATCCGTTTATGGATTGCAAGTTGCAAGGTATAGTCAATCGGTATTTTCAAAATACATTGTCCTATAAAGTTTTAGCAGAAACAGATATTTGGCTTCCACCGATTAATTTTAATGCGTTTTATCTGTTTTTTCACTTGGTGAAACATTTCATTATGGAAGGTGTAGGATTACGCCAAATTTGTGATTGGGCATTGTTTTTGCATGTTCATCAACGGGAGATAGATAAAAAACAGTTATTGGATGACGTGCGCTCTGTTGGCATGTTAAAGCTTTGGAAGATATTTGGCTGTATAGCTGTTAATTATATTGGCTTGCCTATGGAAGAGTTTCCCGGCTTCCAGTCAGTTGCGGAAAAGAGAGTCAGGCGGGTTATAAACTTAATTTTTTACGTTGGTAATTTTGGACATTATACACCTCAAAACGGGACACGACCAGCGAATTATTATAAAGGGAAATTGTATTCGTTTCATAAAAGATATTGGTGGAAAAGACAGATAATGCCATTATGCCCGATGTTAATCGGACGTTGGACTTTTTTTTCACTATTTCATAGTATAAAAGTAGTGCTTTTGCACCGATGAGAAAATTCTGTTCAAACAAATATAGATTAATGTGTATTAGTGTGATGAAAAAACAAAAAGTATGGTTCTGTTTGGCAATGATATCATTAGTGCTGGTATCTTGCCGTTCGACTAAGAATGTCGTTTATTTACAGGATGTTGATCCCTTGAAACAGCAAGAGATTGAACAAAAATACGAAGTGATTATCCATAAAGACGACTTGTTGGCTATTATGGTTAATAGTAAAGACCCGGAATTGGCTGTTCCGTTCAATATGCCGTTGGTCACTTATGAATTGGGGAAAGAAACAAGCGGACAAAACCGTGTGCTGGGCTATTTGGTTGACTCTAACGGTTATATTGATTTCCCTATTTTAGGACAATTGTATGTGGAGGGATTAACCCGTTTGCAGTTGACAGACCTGATTAAACGGCGTCTGATAGAAGAAGATTTGATAAAAGATCCGATTGTAACAATACAGTTTTTGAATTTTAAGATTTCTGTAATGGGTGAAGTTGCCCGTCCTGGAAGTTTTACGATTTCAGGTGACCGTATTACGTTACTCGAAGCACTGAGTATGGCAGGCGATTTGACGATTTACGGGCGGCGAGACCGTGTGGCGGTTATTCGTGAAAAGGATGGCATACGTACAGTCCTATTCCATGACCTTCGTTCAGCCGAGCTTTTTAATTCACCTTGCTATTATTTGCAACAAAATGATATTGTTTATGTGGAGCCGAACAAAGCAAAGGCTGGACAAAGTAATATCAATCAGAATAATTCTGCCAGCATTTGGTTGTCTGTTATATCTGTTTTAGCAACGGTTGCTTCGTTGATTGTGACATTAACAAATTAGGATGAAGATGATTTTCCGCTATTGTTCTATCTGATGGTTGTAGCCTCTATGTAAGATTGTGTCGCGGTTTCTCTATTCCTGAATTAGCCAACTAATTTGCAATAAGTTAGTTGGCTAATTTGGTATAGATATCTATTGTGGCTAATGCTTCGTAATTATTTCTCTTAATTATTTTAGTGCCAAGTAAAAATATTTTTAGAAACGCATAAACACTTTACGAGTTTATTCCTATTTTTGCAAGAAATTATTAAGCAAGCATGGAAGAAAGTATAAAAGTGATAATCAGCGGAGGAGGAACCGGCGGACATATTTTTCCGGCGATATCCATAGCGAATGCTATCAAGGAGCAGCATCCCGATGCCAAAATCCTGTTTGTAGGTGCTGAGGGAAGGATGGAGATGCAGCGCGTTCCTGCCGCCGGATACGATATAATCGGGTTGCCCGTAGCGGGATTCGACCGGAAAAACCTGTTGAAGAACTTTGGGGTAATCCTCAAACTGATGCGGAGCCAAATCAAGGCTCGCAAAATTATCAAGGACTTCAAGCCCGATGTAGCCGTGGGTGTGGGCGGATATGCCAGCGGACCGACTCTGAAGGTGGCAGGAACGATGGGTATCCCGACCTTGATTCAGGAACAAAACTCGTATGCGGGTGTGACCAACAAGCTTTTGGCAAAGCAGGCGCATAAGATTTGCGTGGCATACGAAGGCATGGAGCGTTTCTTTGATAAAGACAAAATTATCTTGACGGGAAATCCCGTGCGCCAAGGATTGCTGAATCCTGCGGTAAGCCGGGAGGAAGCTATCCGTTCGTTCGGGCTCGACCCGGAGAAGAAAACGGTTCTGATTATCGGCGGAAGCTTAGGGGCACGCACCATCAACAATTGCGTCATGCAAGGGCTGGAGAAAATCAAGCAATCGGGCGTGCAATTCATCTGGCAGACCGGAAAGATATACATCGACGAAGCCCGTGCGGCGGTTGCCCGTGCCGGTGAGATGCCAATGCTTTACGTGACCGATTTCATTTCGGACATGTCGGCGGCCTATTGTGCGGCAGACTTGATAATCAGCCGTGCCGGAGCCGGCTCTATCTCAGAGCTTTGCCTTTTGGCAAAACCCGTGATATTAGTGCCTTCGCCCAATGTAGCCGAAGACCATCAGACGAAAAATGCGTTGGCGTTGGTAAACAAAAAAGCCGCTTTGTATGTAAAAGATGCGGAGGCGGGCGAGAAATTGCTCGATACTGCCATCGGGACGGTGCAACAAGCGGGCACATTGAACGAATTGAGTACAAACATAGCTAAGTTAGCTTTTAAGGACTCGGCGAATATCATTGCGCGCGAGGTGTATAAGCTGGCTATCAAATATCGGAAAGAACATGGACGTTAATACACTGAAAGCGGTTTATTTCATCGGCGCGGGAGGCATCGGCATGAGTGCGTTGGTACGCTATTTCCTTTCGAAGGGGAAAGCGGTGGGGGGCTATGACCGTACGCCCAGCGAGTTGACCGAGAAGTTGAAGGAAGAAGGCGCATGGGTTCATTACGAAGACAATGTGTCGCTCATCCCGTCCCTCTTCTTGGACGCGCAAACCACACTGGTCGTGTACACGCCCGCTATCCCGTCAGACCATTCGGAATTAGCTTATTTCCGCGGGCATGGGTTTGAAATCCAAAAACGTGCTCAGGTATTGGGTATGCTGACACAGACCGAACGGGGCTTGTGTGTGGCAGGGACACACGGGAAGACCACGACTTCGACCATGGCGGCTTATCTGCTGGACCATTCGCACGTGGGATGCAACGCATTTTTAGGCGGTATATCGAAGAACTATGAGACCAACCTTTTGCTTTCGGAGAAGAGTGATTTTGTGGTGATTGAAGCCGATGAGTTCGACCGTTCTTTCCATTGGCTGACCCCGTACGCTTCGGTGATAACCGCTACGGATTCCGACCATTTGGACATCTACGGAGACCATGCTTCCTACTTGGAAAGTTTCCGCAAATACACGTCCCTCATCAAGCCGGGAGGTTACCTCATTATGAAGCAAGGCATCGACCTGCGTCCCGATGTGCAGGAAGGCGTGACCGTTTATACGTATTCGACCGAATCCGGTGATTTTCATGCCGATAACATCCGCATCGGGAACGGGGAAATCTATTTCGATTACGTATCTCCGTTAGGCAATATCAAAGACATCCGGTTGGGTGTTCCCGTATATGTAAACATCGAGAACGGCATTGCCGCTATGGCTTTGGCACAATTAGGCGGGGCTACGGAGGAGGAAATCAAAACCGCCATGCCCGGTTTCAAGGGAGTGGACCGCCGGTTCGACTTTAAACTGAAGAACGAACGGATTGTGTTCTTGAGCGATTATGCCCATCATCCGGCTGAAATCCGCCAAAGTGTCAGTTCCATTCGGATGCTGTATCCGGACAAAAAGATAACCGCCGTGTTCCAACCTCATTTATACACCCGTACCCGCGATTTCTATCAGGAATTTGCGGATAGCTTGTCGCTCTTGGACGAGGTGATTCTTTTGGATATTTATCCGGCACGTGAGAAGCCGATAGAAGGCGTTTCCAGCCGGTTGATATTCGACCATTTGCGTCCCGGAATCGAAAAGAGCTTGTGCCGGAAAGAAGAATTGCTGGACGTATTGCGGAGCAAGAAGTTGGAAGTCCTGATTACGTTAGGGGCAGGAGATATTGATAATTATGTACCACAAATTTGTGAAATATTGAAAGAAAGATGATGAAACGGATTCTGATACTCTGCATTCTTTTGGTGGTTTCAGCCTACTTGGTCGTATCTGCCACCCTGTTCAACCGCGAGCCCGGCAATCAGGTTTGCAAGGGTATAGAACTGACCATAAAAGACAGTATTGACTATGATTTCATCACATTGCAGGGCATCAATCAGATACTGAAACGGAAAGGGCTTTCTCCGAAGGACAAACGCTTGAAAGACATCAACGTGCGCCAAATAGAAGAAGTACTTACGCAACATCCGTTTATTGCTAGGGCGGAATGCTATCAGACATCAGGAGGAGAAATTGCCGTAGACATTTACCAGCGCATTCCCCTTTTGCGTATTATGGGCAATAACGGAGATGAATATTATTTAGACAATACTGGAAAAATCATCGCATCGTTAGGAAAACCAGTGCATGTAGCTGTAGCTACCGGTTTCATTGACCGGAAGTTTGCGCAAGACCAGTTGTATCAGTTGGGTAAGTATTTACAGACGGACGCTTTTTGGAATGCACAAATAGAACAAATTAACGTAACTCCTAAACAAGAGTTGGAATTAGTGCCTAGAGTAGGTAATCATATACTCTTTTTAGGAAAAGCCGAGGATTATAACGAAAAATTCCGTAAATTGCAGACGTTCTACGAAAAAGTGCTGAGCCAAGTAGGATGGAACAAATACGAACGGATCAGCGTAGAATTTAATAACCAGATTATTTGTACAAAAAAAGAGAAGTAAGATATGGCAGTAACAGATTTTATAGCAGCGATCGAACTGGGGTCAAGTAAAATCACAGGCATTGCAGGGAAGAAAAATGCCGATGGAAGCATTCAAATACTTGCATACGCCAGTGAGCATTCT
This sequence comes from Bacteroides sp. An322, assembly GCF_002161765.1. Classification (GTDB taxonomy): domain Bacteria; phylum Bacteroidota; class Bacteroidia; order Bacteroidales; family Bacteroidaceae; genus Phocaeicola; species Phocaeicola merdavium. The sequence continues at coordinate 17,517 of NZ_NFIN01000012.1, forward strand.
TCAGACTGTATAAAAAAAGGAATTATCTACAATCTGGACAAGACTACCCAATGCCTGACTTCGGTTATCCAACGCCTGGAAGAACAATTGCAAGCATCTATTAAGAAAGTTTATGTGGGGATTGGTGGGCAATCACTCAGGAGCATTCGTAATTGTGAGACAAAGCAATTGAATGAGGAAGTGAAAATTTCACAAGCCTTGATTGATGAGTTGATGAAAAACAATCGTGAAATGGCATTGATAGACCAGGAAATCCTTGCTGTCGAGCCACAAGAATATAAAGTAGGAAATCAACTTACTACAGAACCAGTCGGTATCCCTACAGACCATATTGAAGGGCACTATGTGAATGTTATTGCACGCAATACATTGAAGAATAATATCCGCCAATGTTTCCGTCAAGCCGGATACGAGGTGGCAGACTATTTGCTTTCACCTTTGGTAACGGCTAATGTTGTATTGACTGAAAGTGAGAAACGTTCGGGATGTGCTTTAGTTGATTTCGGGGCTGATACAACTACTGTGTCTGTTTATAAGAACAATATTCTTCGTCACGTTGCGGTAATCCCTTTAGGAAGTAGCAATATTACAAAAGACATAGCCAGTTTCCAGATTGAAGAAGAAGATGCGGAGCAATTAAAGTTGCACTATGCAAGTGCTTATACTGAATCGCTGGAGGAAGAAGATATCAATCAAGAATATGTTCTTGATGGGAAATGTGCTATCCGGGCAAGGAAACTGGAGGATATTGTAGAAGCACGTGTTATTGAAATTTTAGAGAATGCTTGGAATCAAATCAAGCTTTCTGGTTATGGAAGTGAATTACATGCCGGTATTGTCATTACCGGTGGGGCTTCCCGTTTACCAAACTTGTGTAAGGCATTTACCACTATTACTAAAATAGATAAAATTCGCATTGCCCCAATTGGGAATATAGAATTGAAAGACGAGGAACAATATGTTACTCCTAATGGCTCGCAAAATACATTGATAGGATTGCTTGCTGCAGGGAAAGATAATTGCTGTAAAATAGACCCTCACAAAAGTCAGTTGAGTTGGATTCAGCAGCAAGAGGAAGAAAACGAAGCTAAGAAAAAGGCGGAAGATGAGCGCAAGCGGAAAGAGGACGAAATAAAACGTCAAAAAGCGGAGGAAGAACGTAAGAAGCAATTGGAAGAAGAACGTATCCGTCAAGAACAGGAACGTGCCCAAAAACGTTTGCGCGATTGTGATGCATTGATTGTTGAAGCCCAACGTTTGGTAGAACGGAAGAAGTTTAAAGAAGCGTTGAATAAAATAGAAGAAGCACAAGCTATGAATATCGCTCAAAAGCAGGAAGAACTTGCAGCTTTGCGTGAAAAAGTTGTACAACTGAAAAAAGCGAATAATCCGATTACTGTATGGCTTAATAAGCTGAAAGAAGGAGCGGATGACTTTATGAATGAATAAAAAGAGAACAAAATTATTCACCGAACTAAATAAAAGGAACTATGTCTGATGAAACAACAATGCCTTTCGATTTTTCGAATGGCGGAACACCCAGTATTATTAAAGTAATCGGTGTAGGAGGGGGAGGCGGAAACGCAGTCAACCACATGTACAGAGAAGGAATCCACGACGTGACATTCGTCGTATGCAATACAGATAACCAGGCACTTCGGAAATCGCCTGTTCCTGTGAAACTTCAATTAGGACGGGAAGGACTAGGAGCTGGAAATCGTCCCGCACGCGCTAAAGCTGCGGCTGAGGAAAGCATGGAAGACATTGAAAACATGCTGAATGACGGATGTAAAATGGTCTTCATTACGGCTGGAATGGGTGGTGGAACCGGGACTGGAGCCGCTCCGATAATTGCCAAAACAGCTAAGGATATGGGCATCCTGACCGTAGGTATCGTAACGATTCCGTTCCTCTTCGAAGGAAACAAGAAAATCGATCAGGCACTCGATGGTGTAGAAGAAATGAGTAAACACGTAGATGCCTTATTGGTTATTAATAATGAGCGCCTGCGGGATGTATATTCCGACCTTAGCGTTATGAATGCATTTGCCAAAGCTGATGATACATTGTCTGTTGCGGCTAAGAGCATTGCTGAAATTATTACGATTGAAGGCATTATCAACCTCGACTTCAACGATGTGAAAACCGTGTTGAAAGACGGCGGAGTCGCCCTGATGAGTACCGGATACGGAGATGGGGAAGGACGTGTCACCCAAGCCATTAACGATGCCATGCACTCTCCTTTATTGAATAATAACGACATTTTTAACTCGAAGAAGATTCTGTTCAATATCTCGTATAGTACGAATAATGACCTGATGATGGAAGAGATGAATGAGGTACATGAGTTCATGAGTCGTTTCGGAGAAGATGTAGAGACCAAATGGGGGCTTTACATCGACGATAGCTTGGAAGGGAAAGTCAAGTTCACTATCCTTGCTACAGGCTTCGGCATCAAGGACATCCCCGAAATGGACGATGCCCTGACCAAAAAGCATACGGCTGAGGAACTCAAACGCCGGGAAGAAGAAGAGCGCATCCGGCAAGCGAAAGAAAAACGTCGCGATGATATCTACCGTTCCGGATTACAGAACGGGAAGAAAAAAGGCAACTATAAGATTTACATTTTCAAACAAGACGATTTGGATAATGATGATGTAATTAGTATGGTAGATGCCACACCGACCTATAAGCGTTCGAAAACCGTGCTCGAAAGCATTCAGTTGCGCGCGTCTGCCAACGAGTCGCACACCGCCAATACATCGGTGAATGAGAGTGGTTCGACAAAAATCATATTTTAATAACCCTTTAAAACAATACGATTATGGATTTATTTGAACAAATCAGCAACGATATTAAAGAAGCCATGAAGGCAAAAGATAAGGTGAGATTAGAAACCTTGCGCAACGTAAAGAAAGTGTTCCTCGAAGCGAAAACTGCTCCGGGAGCAAACGATACTCTGACCGATGATGCTGCCCTGAAATTGATGCAGAAATTGGTGAAACAAGGAAAAGACTCTGCCGAGAGCTACATTCAGGCAGGACGTCCCGAATTGGCGGAAGCGGAAATGGCGCAAGTGCATGTCATTGAAGCTTATCTTCCCAAACAACTTTCACCTGAGGAACTGGAAGTTAAATTGAAAGATATCATTAGCCGTGTAGGTGCCACTAGCGGTAAAGATATGGGGAAAGTGATGGGAGTAGCCACCAAAGAATTGGCAGGACTTGCTGAAGGTCGTGCAATTTCAGCTAAAGTAAAAGAATTGTTAGGTTAAGACTTCAGATTTTTCATTTTTTGTCATCCTAAACGTTGAAGGATCTCGAATACACAAACTGATGTACACGAGATCCTTCGCTTTACTCCCTTAGAAGACAAAATGAAAGACTGTTTCTATTTTGAAACACCCTCTTTATTATTAATAGTGGTGCCACTAGGAGTTGAATATTTATCCAAGCGGCTGAATATCTTTGATTTATGAATCAGTAAGTAGTATAATTCCCCACTATTGATTCAGTGGATTGTTGCAGCGTTCTGCGACAGATTGCGTGGAGGTTTCCTGTTGCAAGGATACGCTTTTATCCTCAAAGTCGTGCAAGTCTTCGTAGGCATTTTCTCCTTTGATTCTTTCAAGCTCGTCTTGAAAACGTTCCCATGCCATTAAATCCTCGTGCCAACTTTCAAATTCTTCCAAATCGTCCATAATCCTTTATTCTATAATTTGCCAATATCCTTGCTTCCTGCCTCCTATACGTTTCAGTAAGCCAAGCTCTTGAAGGCGGGAAAGATTGTGAATGATACCTCCCATTGTCGCATCAGGAATCTTTTCACATAATTCTTTTCGTGTGGCATTGGGGTGTTCATTCAGATAGACCAATATAGCTTGTTGTTGCTCCGTTAGCTTTTGTATGGTCTTTTGGGTAGTGTTTAACGTAATCTTCCAAATATTCAAACTGAGCCGTTTAAAATCTGTGCCTTTAAACTGCCGCTAAAATAAGGGGTAAAAACAATAAAAAAGAGAGCTACATCGCTGTAACTCTCTGACTTTCAAGTGGTGCCACCAGGAATCGAACCGGGGACACAAGGATTTTCAGTCCTTTGCTCTACCAACTGAGCTATGGCACCAACTTTACAATCGTTGGTTCTTGATTGCGGGTGCAAAGGTAGGCAAAGTTTTTGAATCTGCAAATTATTTTGAAACTTTTTTATCAAAAGTGCAGAAATAACCGGCAATAACCGGAAAAGCAACAGGACAAACGTTTTTTTTGTGTATCTTCGGTCAAAATTGACAAGAAAGAACAACGATGTGTGCAACTAAAATCAATAGACAATGAAGAAAATATATCCGAAAGAATGGTTGGAATTGCATCCTTATCAAATTGTGGACGAAGTAGACCGCTATTACACCGATGTAGCCAATCAGATTTACCAAGTACTGAACACGCCTTTAGCAGACGGAATGTTTGAGGAGAAGGATGCCCGCTATTTTAGCCTTTGCCTGACAGCCTGGTTTGAGGATGTCATCAGCCAAGTAGGAATTTGGACTACTTTTACAGCAGCGTGTAAGAAACGTTACGGGAACTGGCTTCCCTTTTATCCGCTGGATGAAAATTATTACCCCGATGAAATTAATGTCGAAGACATACGCTTTCTGTTATGGCATCATATACAGTTCTCTTCCCGAGATGAAGGACGTATTATTAATCCCGAAAATCCGGGAATAGAACTCATCGCGAATGAACTTTACTGCATATTGGATGAGATTTATGAAACAGCACCCGAAAATGAACGGCTTTGGCAATTTATGCATCCCGAGGGAAAAGGAGGATGGGACAGTTTCGAGAAGTATCGTTTAGTATTGCAATGGTTTCATTATGGCTCTTATTTCAATATCGAAAACCAAGAGCAATATGAGGATGAATTAGAAGAAATAACAAGCGATTTAAGCGAGGATTGGCAAGGGAAGAAGAACTTGCTCGTATATAACACCTATACAGCCTTGATGTTGCAAGGGCGCAGAGGACCTTTATCATTCACTTCTTGCGAATGGCTGGCATTGTGGGCTGAACAGAACAACGGTCCGCAAGAATGGCGTTCGACAAAGGAGTATATAGAAAGTTTCTTCTTGCTTACAGGGGAAGATGACGGTTTCTTGTATTTACAGGACCTATGCGGTAATGATGAAGTGTATCGAGTTGCTAAGGAATCTTTCGACTTGAGTTCTATCAAAGACAGGCAAGTGGGTGAATCAGTTGCTCTCTGCACCTTGCTGCATTATGGAAAAGTGTGGAATCAAATAGGTATAATGAGTCTGTTGCCGTCATTGAATAATGACATAAAGCAAGCTGTAGAAAGCCTGCGTGACAAAAAAGAACATCGGAACGAAAAGGCTGTGTATGAAGACTTCATACGAGCAACCGGCGGAAAGCCTTTTTATTTCTGCAAATCCCGAAAAGAAATGATTGGTTTCCTGACTCATGAGATGAAATACCGTACGGCTGAAGGATTGAAGTTGCCTTCAATAAGAGCAAAGCATGGATTGATCTTGATGGCAAGTCCTCGTACGGGGCTGTACATACAAACCCAGTTATGCGAATGTGTCAAGTCGCCCGACAATCCGTTTTACGATGCAAAAGCCGCTGCTCAAAAAGCGCTTTCTTTCTTACTTAGCCCGGACGTGATTCCATACGACTTGAGTTGCATGTTGCAAGACAGGGGCATGCTACCGGATGCGATGCTGAACAGCTTGAAAGGAGAAGAGTACGGACGGAAATTCTTACAACAAAACGCGCACTTTCTGACAGATTATTTCTTCCACCGTTGCCGGGAGAAAGATTATGATGAATGCTCTTTTATGCTTCGATAGCATTTTTCTATTGCATATTTTTGTCCTGCTTCTCGTATAGTAGAGAGATATGATTTGGAGTTATATTAAATATATTGCGGTTATAGTAGTGATGCTGATGCTGTCTTGCGCAGGTCGTGAGAAGAACCCTCATGCTGATGAAAAAATTCCGCAGGTTGTGCTTAGTAATAAAGAGATTGTCCGTAATTGGTTATCCTCTATACAACAATCAGGCATTCCTTCTTATTATGGTGGTGCTTATGTGGAGAATGAAATGCTGTATATTTGGGTGACTTCCAATTCATACGCCGTACAAGAAGATATTTGGCAACGGTGTAAAACCAAAAATGGAATCATCATCAAGCCATACGCGAACAGTATGGCTATGTTAGTGGGGCTGATGAAAACTTTAGATTCATTAATCGTAGCTGATAATCATACTGAAATTAAGTGGTATGGCCATGCGTTAGACGAAAGGCATAATCGGATAATTATCAAATTAGGAGATGTTTCGAATGAGAATATATTGCGGTTTAAAAAACACATTTTAGACTCTCCTTATTTCAAATATGAGAAAGGTGAGGAAGCAATTCTTTTTTAGTTTGCATTTAAATGAAATAGGACACAAAAGCACTCTCTATGTGCTTTTGTGTCCTATTTCATTTTACTTCAGCGGATTCCAGCCTTGAGCTTTCAGTTCCAGTTCGGTTCCGTCACGGGTAATCAGGGCACAACCCAATTCGGGTTTCGTGATATAACCGATTACTTTTACGCCTTCTATTTGCAACACCTGCTCGTGCATCGGAAGGGGGACGGTGAAGAGCAGTTCGTAATCTTCGCCTCCGTTCAGGGCGCAAGTGGAAAGGTTCATGTTGAACTCTTCTGCCATAACGGCGGTTTGGTAATCAATCGGAATACGTTCTTCATATACCCGGCATCCCGTCTTGCTTTGCGAACAAATGTGCATCAGTTCTGAAGAAAGCCCGTCCGAAATATCCATCATTGCCGTAGGCTTGATTCCCGCCTTAGCCAGACTTTCAATGATATCCCGGCGTGCTTCCGGCTTTAAGATACGTTCCAATAGGTATTCTTTGCCGGCAAAGTCGGGCTGAACGTCTTTTTCTCCTTGGAATACCGCTTTCTCGCGTTCCAATAATTGAAGTCCCATATAGGCGGCACCCAAGTCGCCCGATACGCAAATCAAGTCGGTTTCTTTCGCTCCGTTCCGATAAACCACTTGGTCTTTATCCGCTTCGCCGATGCAAGTAATGGAAATGGCAAGACCGGTTACTGAAGAAGTGGTGTCTCCTCCTACAATGTCCACATGATGCTGCTGGCAAGCCAGTTTCACACCGTCATAGAAGTCTTCTAAATCTTCGATGCAGAAACGTTTCGATACCGCTAAGGATACGGTAATCTGCTTGGGCATTCCGTTCATGGCATAGATATCCGAGAAGTTTACCATTGCCGATTTGTACCCCAAGTGCTTGAGTGGAGTATACACTAAGTCGAAATGTACGCCTTCCATCAATAGGTCGGTGGTGACCAATACTTGCTTATCCGGGTAAGAAAGAACAGCTGCATCATCACCTATGCCATACACCGACTCTTTATTTTCCAATTTAATATCTTCCGTCAGGTGTTTGATTAAGCCAAATTCGCCTAACGTGGCTATTTCGGTTCTGTTTCCTTCGTGCATGGTTTTACGCTCTGTTAATCAATTCTTTCATAATGGTAGTCATACGCGGTTGAGCGGCATCGGCTGCCTTTTGCACTTCTTCGTGTGATACTTCTACGATTTGCCCTTCTATGCCCAAATCAGTAATGACCGATATACCGAATACCTTAATGCCACAATGGTTGGCAACAATCACTTCAGGTACGGTCGACATACCTACGGCATCACCGCCCAAGATATGGAACATCTTGTATTCAGCCGGAGTTTCGAACGTAGGTCCTTGCGTGCCTACATAGACGCCTTGCTGCACCTTGATGCCTTTTTCCTTTGCGATTTCCAGTGCTTTAGCGATTAATTCTCTTGAATAAGCTTCGCTCATGTCCGGGAAGCGCGGTCCGTAATCGATGTTCTTTCCGCGCAACGGATGTTCGGGGAAGAGGTTGATATGGTCGGTGATAATCATCAGGTCACCTATCTCGAAGTTCGGGTTCATGCCTCCGGCTGCATTTGACACGAAAAGTGTCTTGATGCCCAATTCACGCATCACACGTACCGGGAAGGTCACTTGTTGCATGGAATAACCTTCATAAAAGTGGAAACGTCCTTGCATAGCCAAGATGTCTTTACCACCCAACTTGCCGAATATCAGTTTCCCGCTATGCCCTTCTACCGTTGAAAGAGGAAAGTTGGGGATATCTTTGTAGCTTATTTCGTATTTATCTGTAATTTCATGCACTAAGCTTCCCAAACCGGTTCCCAATATAATGGCGGTTTCGGGATGAGTCTGCATTTTAGCCTTCAGAAAGGCTGCTGTTTCTTGAATTTTCTCTAACATAATCCGTGATGTTTTGGTTAAACATAATTCTTTCTTCTTCGTTGAGGAAACTTACCTCAACGGGCAACACATATATATAAGGTGTCAGTTCCGGTGCTATGTCCGGATGCCCAATAAGCCTTGCGGCATCTTTTTCGGTGGTAATAATCAGCCGTTTCCCTTCTCGAAGCTTTTCGAATGCGGTTTGAATGCGTTGCATATCATTGGCATCGAAAGCATGGTGATCGGGGAAAGTCAGCGGTATGACATGAGAAGTATATCCCGATAATTTTTCGATAAGCGGGGCTGGCGAGGCAATGCCTGTTAATAGCAAGATGTGTTCATCCGGTCCGATACTTTCCAGTTTGCGTTCTGGAGAAGAGACGAACAAGGCTTGCAATCGCCCGTATGCTAACGTTGTAAAGAAAAGAAGCTGACTTTGTTTGGGAGCGATTTCTCTTCGCACCTCCGCTTGTTCTTCTTTCGTCAGAGTAGAAGGACATTTGCTAATCAAGATCATGTCCGCCCGGTTTTTCCCATCAACGGGTTCGCGCAAACGTCCTGCCGGAAGCAACCGGTCTCTTGTTATCAACCGGTTGTAATCGGTAAGCAAGATATTCACACCTGCCTTCACATACCGATGTTGAAAAGCATCGTCTAAAAGGATGACTCGTGTGCCGGGAGCCGTATGCCCGTCTGTTAAGAAGCGAATGCCTTCACATCGTTTTTCGTCTACCGCTACATAAATGTCGGGAAACTTATGTAACATTTGGTAAGGTTCGTCGCCAATCTCTTCAATCGGTGTTTCGGGATTCCCCAATACAAACCCTTTTGATTTCCGTTTATATCCTCGGCTAAGTACTGCCACTTGATATTCCGGACGCAACAAACGAATCAGGTATTCGGTATGCGGAGTCTTGCCTGTACCTCCTACCGTCAGGTTCCCGATGCAGATAACCGGAACAGGAAATGTATGCTGACGCAATATCCCTTTATCGAAAAGGAAGTTGCGTAAGCGCACGCCTGCCCCGTATAGCCAGGCTATAGGGAGCAGGCTGCGATATATCTTTATTTTCTTCCAGTTATTGCTCATGCTATTTGTTTTGATTTTCAACGCAGATTAACTCAGATTTCCGCAGATTAATAGATTTATAGTGAGACAAAATTGGTTTGCGAAAAATATCAATGTAATGTCATCCTGAACAAAGGATCTCGTATACATCCACGTGGACGCATTCGAGATGCTTCACTAACATTCAGCATGACAAATGATTTTCGTAATTCATACCTTATTGACTATAAAAATCCGCGAGAATCTGCGTTTTAGACATAAAATACTACTATTTAATCGTTAGCATAAACGGCAGGCGTGCCTGAATCCGGTCACTTTCTTTGATGCTTTGCAAATAGCGGAACGGTTCATACAATGCCCCCAGTTCGGTTTTCAGGCGTGCCGATAAATAACGTTCTTTCCCGGAACTCATCAAGCTGGTAAAGAAATCCTCTTGTTTGGGATAACTCATTACGGTATAGTCTTCTATTTCTGCTCGTTCGGCTGCAACTTCTATTGCCCGGTCAATGCCTCCCAATTCGTCTACTAATTTCAAGTCTTTTGCCATTTCGCCGGTCCATACCCGACCTTCGGCGATTTGCTTTATTTCGTCTACCGACATCTTACGTCCATCAGCACAACGTTGGGTAAAGAGCTCATAGCCACGGTTTATCATTCCCTGCATCAAGGCCTTCTCTTCTTCATTGAAGGGGCGGTTAATGACACCGAAATCAGCCAACTTATTGGTCTTTACGCCATCGAAATGGATTCCCAACTTATCGTTCAGCAATTTATCGGCATTAGGTATGGCACCGTAGATGCCGATAGAACCGGTCAGCGTAGTAGGCTGTGCTACAATCCAGTCGGCTGCACACGAGATGTAGTAACCGCCCGATGCCGCATAGTCGCCCATCGAAACAATAACGGGCTTCTTTTCCTTCAATAAGGTAATCTCACGCCAGATTTCTTCCGAACCGAACGCACTTCCTCCCGGTGAGTTCACGCGGAACACTACAGCCTTTATGCTCTCGTCTTCACGCAAGCGGCGTAAATCTTTCGTCACCTTTTCCGGATTAATCCCTTCGTCTGTAGAGAAACCGCCCGTACCGATGGTGCCCGCCGCATAATACACCGCAAGCACGTTTCCGCTCTTGTCCTTCGGCACATTGCGCTGCACGTTCACCATGTCTTCCAGGTAAAGCTTGTTCAGCGCATCGTCCTCATCGGTTTCGGTCAGTTGCTTCAGGTAAGCGAGCATCCCGTCCTGATATATCAAGGTGTCGGCAAGCCCTGTGGCGATGTAGGTCTCGGTAGACTGAAGGTCCATATTCCGGTCTGCCAATGCGTTGAGGCTGTCTGCCGGGATATTGCGCGAAGCGGAAACATCAGCCACCATCTGATTCCATATCGAGTTGGCGAAGGCTTGCGTCTGTTCACGGTTGGCGTCGCTCATTTGAGTGGCGATGTAAGGTTCTACCGCCGACTTATACGTGCCGACACGGAATACCTGCATCTCTACACCTATTTTATCATACAAGTCTTTCAGGAAATAAATCTGTGTGGCAATCCCGTGCCAGCCGAGGCTTCCTTGCGGATTAATGGCGACCTTATCGGCTACACTTGCCAAGTAATACGTGCTTTGCAGGTAATTCCCGCCGTAGGCAACGAGGAACTTCCCGCTTTCCTTGAAGTCTTTCAACGCGTTCCGGATTTCTTCCAGCGAAGCCGGAGAGCAAGCGAAAACACCCGCGTTCAGGCAGATGCCCTTTATCTTTTCGTTCTCTTTTGCTTTTTTTATCGAGCTGAGGATGTCGTTCAACCCGTATGTCTCGAAATTATCGCCCATCAGTTGACTCAGCGGATTGGGTTGCGCGCGTTCTTCCACACTTCCGCTCAAGTTAAGGATAAATACAGAATTATCGCTTACTTTCGTTTCGCTTCCCGATGAAGAAGCGACCATTCCGGCAATGCTCATGATGCCGATAATGGTAAATACAACTCCTACGATGCAGACCCCGACAATGGCAGCCAGCATGTACTTTAAGAAATCTTTCATTTTTTGTTTGGTATTTGGTTTAATTTTCTTTTGCACAAAGATAGCGATTTTCATGTACTTTGCAAATTATTTGTATGCAAACCGATTTTCATCCGTATGCGTTGCCCATTTCATCCGTATGTGTTGCCCATTTCATCCGTATGTGTTGCCCATTTCATCCGTATGTGTTGCCCTTGTCAGCCGTATGAAAAAAGAAAGCCGCCGGTTGACTTGTATCACACAAGTTTGCCGGCGGCACAAGGTAATCTAAGAGAATTTATGGAGCGATGTTGTTAGTAAATAGTTAAAAGTTAATAGTGAATAACGACTTGGTTTTCACCACAGATTACACGGATTAAAATAATTGATTAAATCTGTGTAATCTGTGATGAACCCTTATCTCATTCCGTCTTCAGGTTTTCCACCGGATTCTCCCGGGTGGCTTTCCGGCTGATGAGATAGACCGAAGCTAAGGAGACGAAGGCGATGAAGGCGATAGACGCTATCGGTACCCACCACGGGAAAGCACTGTCGAAGGTCACAATCTTATCTATCTGATGCACGCCGAACAACATCAGCGGAATGGCTATCACGAGGCTGATGCCGAGCGAGACAAGCGAGAACTTCATCAGCCTTTCCTGCTCGCCCAACGAACTGGAACCGAACACCTTGTGGATTGCCATATCCCGTTTGCGCTGGGCGATGAAGTACAGGCTCATGGCGGTCAGCCCCAAGAGCGAGATAAGCAGGGCGGCACCGGTGAAGATAAGCATCAGGCGGTTCATGCGGCTGAAGTCGGAATAGAGCTCTTTTAGTTGGTCGCCGTACCATGCCGATTCAAAAGCGAAATCCTTGGCGGCTATCTTGTAGAGTTGGTCTATCTCTTTCTTGTAAGCGTTCAGGTCGCCGTCCTGTACTTCCACCGAAATGTTCCATGGATAGATGCTGTCGGGATGCTCTATCTGTATCTGGAGCGGATGGATATCGTGGTCTATCAGGCTTCGGCTGATGACAAAATCCTTGAACACGCCGGCTATCTGGGTGCGTCCGTAATTGTTGCTCGTGAAATAATCTTTGGTCCCGACAGGTTCCAACATCTTCATCGCCCGTTCGCTTAGAAAGAAATTGTTGCCTCCTATCGGCGTATGACGGTCTTCGGTTATCTGTATGTGGTAGATGTCGAGGAACGCCGAATCAACGATAAAGGTCTGGAAACTCATCTCCAAGGTGCTGTCCGCCGAAGGAATATAGGTGGTATTGTTGTTCCCTCCGTCCAAGGGTATGCCGCATGAGAAAGAAACATGCTTCACGAAGGGCAGCTTCTTTGCTTCGGTGCGGAAGAGTTGCAGGTTCTTTTGAGAGCCGTAGGACGGATAAGTCAGCACGTTGCCGTATTCGTAACCCAACGGTGCGTGTACGATGCGGTATATCTGCACGGAGAGATAGGCGGAACAAGTGAGCAGGGCAATAGTCAGTCCACACTGCACGATGTTGAGCACTCGCAGGTAGACGGCTTTCGTCTTGCGTCGGAAAGTCCCTTTTACTACATCCATAGGGTTGTAGTTGGAAAGTATCGTAGCCGGGATAAAGCCCGAAAGCAAGGTCAGTGCTGCGATGAACAGGATATAGACAATAACGGTTGTGGCATTGAGATCGCCCGTAATGTCAAGCTTGGCGTGAAGCAAGTCGATAGCCACAGGTTCGGCGGCTTTGGCAAGGAGGAAGCCTATGATAAACGAAACCAATGTGAGCAGTGCTGATTCGGCTATCATGCGCCAGAAAATGTCGGGGCGTGACGAACCGAGCAGGCGGCGTGTAGCCATTTCCTTGGCACGGTAGCTGGTCTGCGCCACGCTCATGCTGATGTAGTTCAGTATCGCCATCAAGAGGATAAGCGCGCCGATGGTGATGAAAATCACTACCAGCTTGAAGTCGTACTGGTTGAGGTAGACAGTGGCAGGAGTTTCGGAAAAGTAGAAATCATGCCATGGGATGAATTGGACTTTCTTGAAGCTGTCACTGTCTCTGAACAACCAGTAAAACTCTCTCAGGAATGCCACTACATCATCGGCTTTCCGGTTCAAGTCAGCTCCCGGAGCGGTGCGGAAGAAGAGGGTGCTCCCCGCTGCATTGTTCATTTCGGTGCATTCCATCGAACAACTCCATTGGATGTATTTCATGTTCTCGAACGGGATGAAGATGTCGATGTCCGAAGGGATAATAGAGTTGTTGATGTCCTCAACGATACCCGTCACGGTAAATATCCCGTTATTACAAGGGATGATTTTTAGGGTCTTGCCTACGGCGTGCTCGGTGCCGAACAGACGAAGGGCGGCGGAGCGGGTAAGCACGACACTGTTGTCATCGGTAAGCAGTTGTTCGCGGTTCCCTTCCAGCAAAGGGAAGCGGAAGAACTCGAAGAAGTTCTTCTTCACGCTGGCACCTAATACCTGCACCGGCTTGTCGTCCGGTTGCACATACGGGTTTGATACTTTGATGGCGCACCAGTCTTCTATCTCCGGATAGCGGCTTTGCAGGCGGTTGCCCAAGTTGTAATGTCCTCCTGCCCAGTGTTCGTTGGCAAACACATAGATGCGGTCGGCATCGGGCAGATCTTTATCCACGGTGAGCTGCCGTGTCACCATGTTGGCGATAAGGAGCACGAACATCAGCGAGATGCTCAGCCCTGCCACGTTGACGAATGTAAAGAGCTTGTTGCGCTCTAAGAAGGTGAAATAGGTTTTCATGTGGTTATTTACTATTTAGCAATTTACTATTTACGTTTTTTGGGTTTCCTGTAGGGGCGTATCGCATACGCCCTAAATACATCCACGTGAATGCATTCGGGCGTATGCGATACGCCCCTACAAGTTTTATTCTGTTTTAATCGAGTTCGCCGGATTCTCGTTGGCGTTCTTCCAGCTTTGTACGGTGACCGTTATCATGGTGATGGCGGTGACGAGGAGGAAGGAGGTGAGGAATATCCAGGCACGGATGGGAGTGCGTTCGGCGAATCCTTCCAGCCAGTGCTGTCCTATCCACCAGCCGAAGGGGGCGGCAACGATGAAGCATCCTATCAGTATATACAGGTATCGCTTGTTGAACATGCGGAGGATTTCGCCCGTGGTGCTTCCGAATATCTTGCGGATGCCGATTTCCTTGCGGCGGTATTCGCTCTCGAACATGGTGAGCCCGAACACGCCTATCATGCTGATGACAATGGCGAGCAGGGAGAAGAGCAGGATTTGGCGGGTGAAGCGCAGCTCGTTGCGGTAGGCATTGTCGAGCACCTGGTCCATGAACCGGAAGTTGAAGTCATGCCCCGGCGTGAACTTTTCCATTGCCTTTTGCAGCGAACGGATGATTTCCACTTTGTCTGTTCCGGCGGAGACGCGGACATTGACGGTGTTTTCCCAACCTTCCCAACCTAAATCTTTGGTAGAGAAGAATGCCATGGGGCGTTCATCGTTATCGTTGCGGAACGAGGTAAACTTGATATTCTCGCAGAAACCTATGACAGGGAAAGCCATGCTCTTTTGGAATGGAGGCTGGTTCAGTGTGAGCCATGGGTATTTCTTTCTTGCGGCTTCGTTGAAAATGAATCCGCTGCCGTCTGTAGATTTAAAATTACGTCCTTCGGTCAAGCGGATGCCCATTACATCCAAGTAACGGTAGTCTACTGGCATCACCTCATAGTTCATTGTCCGTTCTCCTTCGGAGATGCCCCAGCTCATATAAGTGTCGGATGAACTGAGAACGAATTGCGAGAACGCCACGCCTTCCACACCCGAAATGCGTGACAGTTCGTCTACGACGGCATTCATTTGTTGCTTGACTTCTTTGGTTGTTTCGCCCACAATGATGGCATCTTTGTCATAACCGTATTCCGAAGTGCGGATGTATCGGCTTTGAGCATACATGATACCGATAGCGATAATCAGCATAAAGGAGATGAAGAACTGGAAACAAACCAGTGTTGTGCGCAACTTCCGTCCCTTGGGTGATAAGCCGAACGAGCCTTTCAGTACGAGGGCAGGAGGGAAAGAGGTAACGTAGAACGATGGATATAGCCCTGCCAGTATGCCTATTAATACACTGATGCCGAAGGTGGCGATTAAGAGAATCACATGTTTGCCTAAACTCAAGTCGGCACTGACCAAATCTTCTACGCCCGAATCGCGCAAAGCCAGTATCAAAACAAGGCTGAGGGCAAAGGCAAGGATGCTGACGAGCACCGATTCCATAATCAGGCTGGTGCGGAGCGAGCCGGTAGTTGCCCCTAACACTTTTTGCGTATTGATGCTTTTGATACGCATCGGCGTTTCGGCAAGCGAGAAATTCATAAAGTTGATAGCGGCGATGATGACGATGAGAAACGACACGCAGATAAGCAGATAGACCGTAGTACGGCTGCTGGCACTCTTATTCCCTATTTTCGAGAAATGGACTTCCGATAAGGGAGTAAGGCGGAAGAAAGGAGTGCCTTCCTTCAGTTCGATTCCTCCCGTGAAAGGTTTCATTTCTAACAGTTTTTGGCTGACTATTTTCTCGATGCTTTCCGCTTGCGTGGCATCGCTTAGGCGTACATAGCAGATATAGTTGAAATTGTTCCAGTTGTCTTTGTTCTCGTTCTTGTCGAGCGGTTTGAGGAGCATGTTTCCTAACTGTGTGTTTTCGGGGAAATCCTTATATACTCCACCTATGGTCAGCGGTTTGTTGTCCGCTTGTTTGCCTTCGAAGATGGTTTTACCTACGGCGTCTGTGCTTCCGAAAAAGCGTATCGCCATCGATTGGGGAATCAGGATATTCCCTTCTTGGTTGAGCGCATCGGCAGAACCGGCAATCATTTCGGGTTGGAAAGTCTTTATAAAGTTGCCGAAGCCGGTTTGTGTGGTTTCGTTGAACAGATGTCCGTTCACTTCATAATCGTAACCACTGTTCCAAATCATTGCGTTAGAAACAGCTTCAACGTAGGGAGAACTGTTCTCGATTATTTCTCCAAACGGACGGGATAACCATGTTTGCCAGTCTCTGTCTTCCCCTCCTTTAAATTCGGCGCGGAATATCTTTTCATAATCCTTATACCCTTTATTGAAATTCAAATCATAGTCTACCTGCGTCATGATGACGAAGAAGGAGGCGAAGGCGATTGCCAGCCCGATGATGTTCAGGACGCTTGCCGTGAAGAAGCGCCGGAAGGTATGCGAGAAGTTGCGTGCTAAGGTGTTCATGTGGTTATTTACTATTTAGCGATTTACTATTTACGATTTCTTTTCACCACAGATTACACAGATTTTTTAATTGATATTTCTGTGTATCCTGTGGTCCTGTGTTTTAAATTTATTAATCTGTGTAATCTGTGTTGAACTTTATTTCATTCTGTCTTGATGCTGTTCGCCGGATTCTCGTTGGCGTTCTTCCAGCTTTGCACCGTGACCGTTATCATGGTGATGGCGGTTACGAGGAGGAAAGAGGTGAGGAATATCCATGCACGTATGGGTGTGCGTTCGGCGAAGCCTTCCAGCCAATGTTGTCCTATCCACCAGCCGAAGGGGGCTGCTACGATGAAGCATCCTATCAGTATATAAAGGTATCGGCGGTTGAACATCCGGAGTATTTCGCCTGTGGTGCTTCCGAATATCTTGCGGATGCCGATTTCCTTGCGGCGGTATTCGCTCTCGAACATGGTCAAGCCGAATACGCCGATGATGCTGATGACAATGGCAAGCAGGGAAAAGAGCAGGATTTGCTTGGTGAATCGCAGCTCGTTGCGGTAGGCATTGTCGAGCACCTGGTCCATGAAGCGGAAATGGAAGTCGTGTCCCGGTGTGAATTTTTCCATTGCCTTTTGCAGCGAACGGATGATTTCCACCTTGTCTGTTCCGGCGGAAATGCGGACGTTGACGAAGTTTTCCCAGCGTCCCCAGTCGGCATAAGCTTTACCGTAAATGAAGAAACCCATCGGTTGGGCATCGTTGTCATTGCGGAACGTACTGTATTTTATGTTCTCACAAAAACCTACTACAGGGAAGTCGCCGGGAGTAGCAAGTTGGTCAACTTTCATCCACGGATATTTCTGGCGGGCGGCTTCATTGAATATATACACATCGCCATCGCCAGGCTTGAAGTCGCGTCCTTCAGTGATCCGGATACCCATTACTTTTAGGTAGCGGTAATCTACTGGAAGCACATCGAACTGGATATGCTTGTCATCGCTTCCGCGTCCCCAGCCCATGTAAGAATCACTTGAGCTTAGGATAAACTGGGAGAACGCTACGCCTTCTACTCCCGAAATGCGGGACAGTTCGCCGACTACCGCTTCCCGCTGGAGAATTGCGTCCCATGACATATTGCCTACCACGATGGCATCTTTGGCATAACCGTAATCGGTGGTACGGATGTAGCGGCTTTGGGTGTACATAATTCCGATGGCGATGATGAGCATGAATGCCACGAAGAATTGGATGCATACCAAGACTGTGCGCAGCTTTCGTCCCTTAGGCGATAAGCCGAACGAGCCTTTCAGAGCCAATGCCGGCGGGA
Organism: Bacteroides sp. An322; assembly: GCF_002161765.1. Taxonomy (GTDB): domain Bacteria; phylum Bacteroidota; class Bacteroidia; order Bacteroidales; family Bacteroidaceae; genus Phocaeicola; species Phocaeicola merdavium. Next base: position 35,480 of record NZ_NFIN01000012.1, read on the forward strand.
AAGACGTTACATAGTAAGCGGGATAAAGTCCTGCTAACGCACCCATCACGATGCTTATGCCGAAGGTGGATGCCAATAGAATCGGATGTTTCATCAGGTCCAAGTCGGCTGTAACCAAGTCTTGCATACCTGAGCCACGCAGCGTCAGCAGGATGAGGATAGACAGACCGAAAGCGATAATGCTAATCAAAACCGCTTCCGAAATCAGACTGATGCGGAGCGAACCTACAGTAGCTCCCAATACCTTTTGTGTATTGATGCTTTTCACCCGCATTGGGGTCTCGGCAAGGGTGAAGTTCATGAAGTTAATGGTGGCGATGATGACGATGAGGAACGAGACGCACAACAACAGGTAGATCGTGGTGCGGCTGCTGGCACTCTTGTTGTCTACTTTCGAGAAGTGTACGTCCGCTATTGGGGTAAAGTGCAGGAATTCGGAAGAATCTTCATCGTCCGTTGCGTTTACCCGTTCCGGAACCAGTTCCGCCATTCTTTTATAGACTAACTTGCTCAGTTCGTCCGGATTCAGTGTGCCGTCAGTCCGGAAATAACAGTTGTAGTTCCAGTTCCGCCAGTTGTCTTTGTTGTCGTTGGGCGAGAGAGGCAGGAAGATGTAGTTGCCTATCTGTGAATTTTCGGGAAAATCCTTGTACACTCCGCCTATGGTCAGCGGTCGGTTGTCCGCCTGTTTGCCTTCGAAAATGGTTTTTCCTACAGCGTCTGTACTTCCGAAGAACCGTATTGCCATTGATTGAGGAATCAGGATGTTTCTTTCTATATTGAGCGCATCGGCGGTGCCGGCAATCATTTCAGGCTGGAATGTCTCCATAAAGTTGCCGAATCCGGTAAGGGTCGTTTCCCTGAATGAGTGTCCGTTGATTTCGTATTCCACTTCTCCGGAGAAAGATGAAACAATGGTAAGTGCTTGGATGTGGGGCGAACTGCTGCTTATTAGTTCACATAGCGGGCGTGCCATCCACGTCTGCCAGCCATTGTCATCGTTGGGATAAACCTCTACCCGATAGATGTTCTGGTAGTCCTTATACCCTTTGTTGAAATTCAAATCATAGTCTACCTGCGTCATGATGACGAAGAAGGAGGCGAAGGCAATCGCCAGCCCGATGATGTTGAGGACGCTTGCCGTGAAGAAGCGCCGGAAGGTATGCGAGAAATTGCGTGCTAAGGTGTTCATATGCTCATTTACTATTTAACAATTTACTATTTACGGTTTTTGGGTTTCCTGTAGGGGCGTATCGCATACGCCCTAAATACATCCACGTGAATGCATTCGGGCGTATGCGATACGCCCCTACAGGATGGGTTATTATTCCCCGACTTTCAGCCGGCGGTCGTTGATTTTGCCCAGGAAACTGTCGCGGAGGTTTGCCGTGCGGGCTTTGCCGCTCAGCTTGAGCGAGCTGACACCGTCGGCAGTGGCTTTCAGGTGGTCGCAATATACGTTGATGCTGCCTTTGCCCACTCCGTCAATATCTATTTGTGCTGTCTGGCAATGCAGGTCGGCGATTTCCACCGTGCCTACACCGTCTATTTCGAAACGGATGTTTCCGGCTTTCAGCGTGCCTTCGCATTCGAATTTGCCTACGCCGTCCAATTTCACTTCTTCCAGCGCGGGGGCGGAGAGGTAGAGGGTTGCGCCTTGGATGTTCTGTTCCCGTTTGTGGTCTATTCGTTGTTCGATGGTCAGGATGCCGTTCTCTACCGTGGTCGTGAGCCTTGCCAGTTCTTTTGCCTTGCCTTCGATGCGGCACGAGTAAGTGTCGCTTTGTGTGAAGCGGACGGTTGCCACGCCGTCGATGTGAATGGAGGTATATCCGCTGAGGTTGCGTGTCTCGCTGGTTTCGATGTCTTTTGCCATGCAGGCGTTGAGGCTTGCGCCGATGAATGCGATAAGTGAAAGGATAATCTGTTTCATGATTCGTAGTTTTTAAGTTGTTGTTATGCCGTTTAGGACCGTAAATTGGGCTTCCGCCGTCCGGAAAATGCAATTTACGCCCGTAAATTCTATTTTTTTCGTTTCGGAAGCCCGATTCGACCCCTCGAATTCCATTTTTTTGTCCGTGAAGCCAAATTCAGCCCCCTGAATTGTATTTTTTTTGTCCGGAAAGCCCAATTTACGGGCGTAAATTCCGTTTTTTTCTTCTGTGAAGCCAAATTCGTCCCCTCGAATCGGGGTTTTCACCACAGATTTTAATCAATTATTTTAATCCGTGTAATCTGTGGTGAAAAAATTATTTCAGGATGAGCACTTCGTTGTCTTTGTAGCTTTCGTAGCCGGAGACGATGACCCGTTCGCCTTTCTCCAGGCCTTCCAATACCTCGTAGTATTGCGGGTTTTGGCGTCCGATGCGGATTTGGCGGCGGTAGGCTTTCTTGCCGTCTTTGTCGAGGACGAAAATCCAGTTGCCTCCCGTCACTTGGAAGAAGGTGCCTTTCGGGATGAGGACGCTTTGGGTGGGTTCGCCCAGTTGCAGGTCGATGTAGTAGGTTTGTCCGCTGCGGATGTTTTCGGGGCGGGTGCCTTCGAAGACGAGGTCGGTGCGGAATCGGCCTTCGCGCACTTCGGGGTAGACTTTGCGTACCTTGAGGCGGAACGTTGCGCCTTGGCGTTCGAAGGTGGCGGGCAGTCCGTTGGTGACGCGGTCGATGTAGTGTTCGTCTATCATCGCTTCAATCTTGAAGTCGGAGAGGTCGTTGATTTGCCCTACCATTTGTCCGGCGGTGATGTTCTGTCCTAACTCGACGTCGAGCAGTCCCAGTTCGCCGTCTATCGGGGCGCGCACTTCCAGCTTGTCTTTGCGTTCGCGGATGAGGAGGACGTTCTGCCGCATGTTGTGGAGGTTGTCTTCCATTTGGTCCATTTGGATGGTGCGGTAGATAGAGTCTTGGATGAGGCGTTCGCTGATGAGTCCGTGTTTTTTCTGTGCCACTTGGTAGTCTTCTTGCGCTTGCAGGAACTCTTCTCGGCTGATGAGGCGTTCGCGGTAGAGGCGTTCGTATTGCTGGAAGGTGCGGAGCTTGCGGCGGGTGTCTACGTCGAGCTGCACTTTTTCGGTCTCGTTGTTCAGCTTGTCTTGCTGCATGGTTACTTGCGTGTTGCGCAGGAGGTTTTGCTTTTCGGCGAGTTCCGATTCGGCGTTCAGTATTTGCAGGTCGAGGTTGGAGTTGCTCAGGCGCAGGATGATGTCGCCTTTCTTCACGTGCGCTCCTTCTTCGACGACTTTTTCCTGCACGATGCCTCCTTCTTCGGGGCTGAGCTGGACGATAGAGATGGGTTGCACTTGTCCGTTGAGGCGGATGTAGTCGTTAAATTCGCCGTAGGTCACGTCGGCGATGTTGAGCGCGTCGCCGTCGATGCGCAAGGTTGAGGCGTGGTTGCCGAAGATAATCCAAATCAGCAGAAACAGTACGACAGCTCCCCCGGCGATGTAAGGGATGTGTTTCTTCTGGATGCCTTTTTTCTTTTCGAGTTGTATGTCCATATCTTTTCTAATTAATAGTTAACAGTTAATAGTTGATAACGGCGGGTGTTTCTCTTTTCGTTATTCACTTTTCATTATTCATTATTCACTGGTCTGATGATTTCCTCTCCTTTATAATAATCTACCAGTCGGCATTTCATCACGTAGGTGAGTTTGCTTTGCAGCAGTCCGGTTTGGCTTTCGAGGAGGGTTGCGGCGTTGTTTTGCACGTCGAGCGAAGTCATCAAGCCTTCTTCGTACTTGCGGCGGGTGACGCGGTAGGCAATGGAGTCGGAGGTGACTTTCTTTTCCATTTGCAGGCTTTCTTTCAGGAATCCTTCGCGGTCTTGCACGGCTTGGAGCACCAGTTTTTGCAGGGCTTCTTTTTGTGCTTCGTATTGCTGGGAGGCGATGAGGTAGTTGTTTTTCGCCTGCTTCACGTTGATAGAGCCCGACATCCGGTTGAAGATAGGGATGCTTAGGCTGATGCCGAAGTAAGAACCGAAGTTGTTGCTCATCTGGTCGGCGAAGTTGTTGTAGCCCGTCTTGTGCAGTTCCTTATAATAAGAGGAAGAGATGCCTCCGAAGATGCTGATGCTGGGGAAGAGCGAGCCCCATGAGATTTTGCGTGCCATCAGCGCGGCTTTCTTTTGCATTTCGCTTTGCCGCAGGGTGGGATTGAATCGGAGGGCGAGGCGGAACACATCGTTGGCTTGCTCGCTGCTCAGCTGCACTTGTTCGATAGCGGGCGTGTCTATCAGGCGGGTGTCGAGCACGAGGGTGTCTTCTACGGGATAGTTCATCGTCTGTTTCAGGGTGAGCATTGCCGTTTCGTAGAGGTTGCGCTGGTGGGTGAGGTTGTAGGCATCAGTAGCCTGTTGGGCTTCCATTTGTGCCACGTCTGCCATGCCTTTCAGCCCCAACATCTCTTGGCGTTTGGTCTTATATACTAAGGAGTCGCTTTCCAAGAGTTTTTTCTCCGCCAGTCGGGTGGTGCCGAAGTAGTAGAGGGCATCGATGTATGCTTGGAAGGTTTCGAGGGCGGTATTGTCGCGCGCTTCCTGCAAGGCGGCTTTGCCTAACAGTTCATTGGCACGCGATTGGCGCACTTGGTTGATGAGGCTTCCCCCACGAAAGACGGTCATCGAACCTTCCATTCCATATCCGTTGTTGAAGTTCGATTGTGAGACGTAAGTATTGGTCGCCGGGTCAACCGAACGTCCGTAGCTATACTGTGCGCTCACACTTCCGCTTACTCCGGGCAGGAATTGCCCGATGGCTTTCATTTTATCCAGCCGATAGTTGTCGGCTTCCAGTTTGCGTTGCTTTACCGTGCGGTTATGCTCTACGGCGTAAGCCATGCAGCGGTCGATGTCCCACGCTTCTTGGGCGGCTGCCGAAAGGCTGCAAAAACAGAGCATCACGGCGATTGATTTCTGTATATTCATAGGTCTGTTCATTATTTCGTTCTTGTTTTTGCTAAATTACATGCAAATATCGTGCCAAAATATTAAGGTGTTGATATGTAGTAGGTTATATATTTTAACATTTCAAGAAGTGTCAAAAAATTAGACAGTGAGTGTCAAAAAATTAGACACTTGTCAAGATTGGACGTATTGTTTCTTTGTGTATCTTTGCAGAGAAGTTTTTAACGCAGAGGCGCGAAGACGCAAAGTTTTCAATTGAGAGAAAGCAAAGGACACAGAGAGAAAATATAAGGTCTCCGTGTTCTTTGCCTTCTCTAAAATAATCTTCTGCGCTTTTGCGTCTCTGCGTTGAATTTATTATTTAAATATAAACGACAATGACGAAACAAGGGACTTTATTGGTTGTAGACGATAACCGCAATATATTGACTTCGTTGCGATACCTATTGATAGACTATTTCGCACGCATCCTGACGCTCGATTCACCGGTGACGATTCCTACGGTATTGTCGCAAAATGAAGTGGATGTCGTATTGTTGGATATGAACTTCGCTTCAGGCATCAACAATGGAAACGAAGGGCTTTATTGGCTGAAGGAAATCCGCCGCATCCGTCCGCAGGCAGGAGTGGTATTGTTTACGGCGTATGCCGATATCGATTTGGCTGTGACAGGCATCAAGGAAGGAGCGGCGGATTTTGTGGTCAAGCCATGGAACAACGACAAGCTGATTCAGACCTTGACAGATGTATATAATAAGGTATGCGCGTCTAAGAAAGAAAAGAAGCGCACGACGGTAAAGTCGAACGGAACCGATGCGGCGATGTATTGGGGGAATTCGCCTGCTATCCGTCCTTTGCGGAAGTTGGTGGAAAAAGTAAGCATTACGGATGCTAATATTTTGATTACCGGCGAGAATGGAACGGGAAAAGATATGCTGGCACGCGAAATCCATCGCCTTTCGAACCGCAAGGACGGTCCGATGGTAGTGGTGGATATGGGTGCCATTACCGAATCGTTGTTCGAAAGCGAATTGTTCGGTCATGTGAAAGGCTCGTTTACCGATGCGCACGCCGACCGTATCGGGCGTTTCGAAGCGGCTGATGGCGGGACGTTGTTCTTGGACGAAATAGCCAATCTGCCTTATTATCTGCAAGCAAAGTTGTTGACAGCTATCCAGAAGCGGAGTTTCATTAAAGTGGGAAGCAATACGCCCCAGCCTACCAATATTCGCCTGATTTGTGCTACGAACCGTGATTTGGACGAAATGGTGCGCAAAGGCGAGTTCCGCGAAGACTTGCTTTACCGTATCAATACCATTCACTTGCATATCCCTTCGCTTCGGGAACGGAAAGAAGATATTCTTCCATTGGCACGGCTGTTTTTGGAACGTTATGCCAAACAATACGGACGGACAAACGGAACGTTTGCCCCCGATGCGGCAGCACGTTTGTTGGCACATCCGTGGTATGGCAATATCCGCGAATTGCAACACACGATAGAGAAGGCAGTAATTTTAGCGGATGACGGCGAATTGCGTGCAGAGTCATTGCAATTGCCGGTTGCCGAAAAAGTGGAAACCGCGGTGGTGGAAGAAAAAGAGGAAATAGCCTTTCATACGTTGGACGAGATGGAGCGGACTATGATTCAGCAAGCTCTCGACCAATGTGGCAGTAATTTGTCGCAAGCTGCGGCTAAGTTAGGGATAACCCGTCAGACTTTGTATAATAAGATGAAGCGTTATGGGTTATAAATGGATTTATTCTACATTTGCGCGGTTAACGGTGCTGGCAGCAGGGGTTTCCTTACTTACCGTTGGTATTCTGAAAGAGAATTGGTGGGTAGGTATAGTGGGTGGAATTTTGTGTGTGGTGATGTTGTTTGTTTCTTATTGGATGCAGCAGCAGTTGCGAGAGAAAAGTTGGCTGATGTTGGAAGCCATTCGCAATCGGGATTATTCATTCCGTCTTCCGCTTTCTGGATTTTCGGGAGGTGAGCGAGTCTTGCAAGAAACGCTGAATCAGTTTGGTAACCTGATGGGGGAGCAAAAACAATTGATGGAACAGCGGGAGCGTTTTTATGAACAAATACTTTCGGTAGTCAGTTCAGGTATTGTTGTGTTTGATGAAAACCAAAGCATCGTACAAACCAACCCGGCAGCAGCACGTTTATTAGGACTCCCAATTCTCAGTACCTTGCGGCAGTTGGAACGTTATGGGTCTGATATTCCGCAATTGTTGCGTATGTTAAAAGCGGGGGAACGTTGTAATCTTCAATACACTACAGCGAAAGGTGAAGTGCAATTGTCGGTACATGCGACTGAAATGCAAGTGGGTGAGGAGACGGTCCGTATCCTTACTCTGAACGATATCCGTAACGAATTGGATGCAAAGGAATTGGATTCGTGGATTAAACTAACGCGGGTCTTGACGCACGAAATCATGAATTCCATAGCTCCCATATCGTCGTTGAGCGAGACGTTCTTAAAGCGGAAAGACGTGATAGACAGTCCGATTTATGAGGGTATCCGTGCGATACACGAGACATCTACCGGATTGATTTCTTTTGTCGACAGTTACCGGAAATTCTCTGCTTTGCAAAAGCCTTCGCCCGAACCTTTTTATTTGCTGGATTTGCTTTGCCAGATACAAGAGCTAAGTTTGATACCTGATAACATCTCGCTCACTTTGCAGATAGAGCCTTCCGAATTGATGTTGTATGCCGATCCGAACCTTATCCGGCAGGTGTTGATAAATATTTTGAAGAATGCGGTGCAATCCATTGGCGAGGTAAAAGGACGTATTCATGTGCGTGCTTATAGTGCCTCGGATGAACATATCTTTATTTATATTAGTAACGATGGACCTACGATTCCAGAAGCGGAAGCCGAGCAGATTTTCGTGCCTTTCTTTACGACCCGTGCAGGTGGAAGTGGTATCGGACTTTCGCTTTCCCGTCAGATTATGAAGCTTTCAAATGGTAGTATCAGTTTGCTCCGTGCAGGAACAAACGGTTGGAATACGACGTTCGTGCTGGAATTTGAATAAGGAAATATAAGTGAATATCCAGTCCTACCTAGGTAGTACTGCAGTACTACCCTAGTAAAACTGGAGAAGGATTGAGATGTATCTTGTTATTCGTCCTTAATGATTTGGCGTTGTCCTTCCACTACATGGTGCAATACTTTCATATTTTCTTCATCGTTGCCTTTACCCATTGCCACATCACCGTCTCCACGCATGCCAATAGTAATGATATTATCGAAATTCTTATTCCGTTCCAAACCGTCACGGAAGAATTTGTCAAGGTTCTTCTTGTTGGTTGCATAATCCCACGCACCGACCTCTTTCCGGCGGTTGGTATATTCCTTGTGGGCACGCATCATGGGTTCGTGGTGTGAGGTACCCATGATAATTCCATATTGGTCTGCTATCACCGGATTCTGCGGGTCGTCTTCGTTAAATGCAGTAGCCCACATAGCTGGTCAAAAATAATTCGCTTTCAGGCGCAACAGAAGTTCGAATAAATGACTGTACATCTTCGAGTTCAGTCCTCCGAATTGAGCAGAAGCCCAGCCGCCGAATGAGGGCCATTCATCGTTGATAAAGATACCGCGGTATTTTACTTTTGGAGACGGTTGTATATATTTTCCGGCTTTGACATAAAGCGATTCGCTTTTGCGTACAGGTACATCTGCCCACCAATACCACGGGGATACGCCTATTTTTTCAGAAATGTCGTAGATACCGTAGATTGTACCTCGTTTGTCGCTTCCGGCAACGACTAAATTCCCGTCTACAGTCTGTATCAGAAACGATTCCCATTGTCCTTTAACAGCAGATACATCCAGTTTTCCTTCCGAAACCAATTGGTCAATCAGCGGGCTTTTCCCGATTGTTCCTATTAAGATAGTTGGGGTAGAAGAGGAGGTGTTTTTTTATTAATTGCGGTTCTGCGCCCGATACCATTCGAATATCGTTCACCAAGTCTCCTGCTGCACGAACGACTCCTTCCCAGTCTTCGGAAGAGACGCAAACGGCAGTCGCTTTGCCTTTGGCTGCTATGCAAAAAGCATCAGCCGATTTTTCATATTGAACGTATTGAGGTACCGGACTGAGCAAATCGGTCTTTACAGGCTCGCTCTTATCGGTACATCCTACTGCTAAAAAAATACTGAGGATAAAGAGAAGTTGTTTCATTATTTGATACTATTAAAAGGTTAATTCCGCCAACGGGTAGAGAGAATAAAAATGAATCGTTTCATGGATAAAGATTTAGAGCTATGTGTTTGTTGATTGTGGATATCAGAAGTAAGGAAGAGAAGTCGTATTTTATTGAGGTTGTAGGAGTTAAAAGCCAATGCTTTTTATAATAGAACTATTGGCTTTTAACTCCTCTAACTCTTAATTCTTCATTCTTAATTCTTCATTACTACCGTGTACGTCTTCACCATACCGTTGTAATCGAATTTCACGATAGCTTTGCCGTCTTGGGCTTCTGGCTGGGTGATTTCGATTTTTACATTCGGGTTGTTCGATGAAGCGGTGAACTGTGGAATAGCAGTTGTTCCGGCAGGAAGGGTATAAGTTGCTTCATATTGGTCGTAACCTGTATAACCGTTGGCATTGGTTGAGCGGACAGGAATTGTCGGAAGTTCGATTTCCTGACCATCTGCTTGAATGCTGACTGTCGGTGCAGCCGGATAAACCAAGCTATTCTTATCGGCACTGAATCCCAATCCCTGCAAAGTGCATACTTGACCTTCAGCATCGCTTTCGGCAACAAGATAAATGGCATGTTTCTTGTCTAAAGCCTTCACCGCATCGGTTACATCAATGGTGTATTTCGAAACTTCGCCCTTATTTGAACCGGCAGGAACTGTAATTTCACCGATTTTCTTGCCTTTCCATACTTCGTTGTCCCACGGACCGTCTATCCATACATTTATTTTGAATGCGGCATCGGTTTGTGCTGTTAAGAAGAGGTTGAAATACGTTTTGTCATAATTCTTGGCTCCGGCAAACGGTTTCAGTCCCTTCTGAGCTTGCTCCAATCCTCCGAATCCGAAGTATTTGTAGCCGATGATGTCACCCGGATTGACGTTGATAGGCATATCATTGCTCCAAATGTCCCATGAATCCTGTTGGCTGCCTACGTTTGACAAATAGCAAGCATAACCGGCAGAATAGTATTTATACGGGTCCATACCGAAGATTTGGAAACCTTCTGAAGTTACTTCTGCACCTGTGTAGGTATCGCCGTTGCTGGCTTTGGCTTGCCAAATGCTGTCGGGAGCGTATGGGTCGTAACCGGAAATAGTTACTTTTCCGCCTTCTGCTACGGGTGTTTCATCCCATTGGATGATGACAGGGGCTACCATTGCCTGACGGGCAAAACCGAAACCACGTGGCGGGCGATGATAGAATACATACCATTGGCCGTTGATTTCCTGCAGGCTGCCGTGGGTGTTGTGTGCGGCATTGGTAGCCTGTAATTTGCTTCCGTCTTCGTTCAGTACGATACCGCGTGAGTCTACCAATACGCCTCCGCTGCGCCACGGACCTAACGGGCTATCGCCGAAAGCATAACGTAAAGTTGAATTGGTGCTTCCCAATCCATAATCCGGTCCCGAATAGCCTGAGAATATCATCACATATTTATTGCCTACCTGGCGGATAGACGATGCTTCGAAGAAATTGAAATCTTCGGGTTTCTGTTCTTTATACAGTGCCGGATATTTAGTTCCTTTCGGGTCACGTATTTCGCCGTATCTGGCACTGGCTGGGATGAAATAAGGAATGATTTTCGTACCCGGACGTACTGAATACATTGTATTTTGGTCCAGTTGGGCAGCCGATGAATGTTGGAAGCCCCAGAATCCGTAGGCACGGAATCCGATTTCATAATCCGGGTCTTTCGGATCGGTAATGTTTTCTACAAAGATAGAGGGGTCAAAGCCCAAGATGCTTCCTTCTACGGTACGTGTTCCGTCCTCGTTCAGATTGACCGGAGTGAAAGGACCGTCCGGGCGGCTTCCTTTACACACCATGGCTTCGCGGTTAGCTCCGCGGCTGTGTGGGTATAGGTAATATTCCTTTGTCCCGTCTTTTTTCTTGATTTCTACCAAGTCTGGTGCATACATCACGTCCCATTGGTCCTCTATTTGGTAAGTGAATATCGCACCTTCGTCACGCCAGTCGGTCAAGTCTTCTACCGGTGCCGACCACATACGGATGTCTGCACCACAATAGCTGTCATAGCGCAAATCGTGCGAACCGATGATGTAGGCACGGAATTTGCCCGGATTGTCAGGGTCTTCAAACACGCGGGGCTCTCCATCGGGAAGATGTTCCCAAAGCGGAAGATACGGATTTCCTGTTCCCATCAGTTGTGGGTCGAGTGTCTCTTGTGATGAACTTCCACACGAGGTAGTGAGGGTTAGTCCGAAAGCGAAAGCCAATACTGCTTTCATGGGATAAAATTTCTTCATATTTATAAAAGGTTTAAATTTATGCTTACTAATTATTTCCGTGTACAAGGCGATTCTTCTCCAAACAAGTATGACGGTTCATAGCCTCCGTAGTCAACTACGATTTTTTCGAGGACAATGCCTGGGTCTTTCGGTTCGAAATTCAGTGTATAAGTGCCGTCTGCCGATTCTGGAAGTTTCATCCGTACAGTCTTTTCTACTACGCGGCGGGCTACGGTCGGATAGTAAATGCTGTAGATGTTTTCCGGGTCTTCGTTCAAGTTATGGTTGAAGTTGATAGCTTCTTCCTGTCCTCCTTCAAATCCGATGTTGTATGTATGTCCGGTTTGGTTGTGGAAGGCAAGGGTTGATTTCACGATAACATGTACGGTTACCGAATCCGTTTTTTCAGGGATTTGCAGTTTATATGACAACGATGCTCCGTCTGTCGGAACAGTATAAGGCATCAATATCATGGCGCTTAATGTACGTCCCATGTACGGCAATACCGTCCATTGGGCTTCTGCTGCATCGGTACGGGCAAAGTAATGTTCGGCTTCCATTGCTACATAACCGTCCTTTCCGGTAAAGACATAGTTGCCTATGGCTTGTTCCGGTTGGTCTATCCGGTGGATTTCGGGCAACTTATCGGCTGGGAAATTGTCGTTCCACGAGGTATATCCGATGTGTTTCTGTGTCATCATGCCGTTCCATTTGCCGTTTGCCATGGTGTGGTTATAGTCGTCACACAATTGTTTGTCCCTTGCAAAAGCTTTTTCCACTTTGTCTGCCCATTCGTTGGCTGCCGGATTTCCTTCAGCATATAGTTTCAGATTCATTGCCTGTGCGTAATACATTTCGTGCAGGTTTGCCATAGCTTGAACGGGGAAGAGAATCAGTTGCTTATACGCATCGCGGTATTCCGGTTTCAGGCTGATGTATTGTCTGAGGGCTTCTGCTTCCAGTTGGGCATAGTCGCCAACCACCTGACGCCATTCACCCGTTTCTAGATTATATACGGTGCGGTCCAGCATTTCGGCTGTGCTTCTTCCGTTGTATTTGCAGCAGAGGTTCAAGATGCGGGTAGCTTCGTCTGCCTGGTCTTCGCCAAAGGCAGCTGCACAGAATTGGCGGGTATGTCCCAACAGGTTTTCTGCATTATAGGTTTTCGGATTCCAAGCCATATCCAGGAAAAGGGTAATCGGATATTCCATCGGCTTCAGGTCGCCCACGTTCAATATCCAAAGTTTGTCTACTCCGTAGTCGTAAGTCAGTTGCAGTTGTTCCCACATATTCTGTATCGGAGTTGCGTTGAGCCATTTCGAGTTACGGGGAGCACCTACATAGTCTACATGGTAATACATGCCCCATCCGCCCGGATGTTTACGTTCTTCGGCATTCGGCAGACGGCGTATATCGCCCCAGTTGTCATCACATAACAGCAAAATCACATCATCGGGCACGCGCAGTCCGCGGTCATAATATTCCAATACCTCTTTATATAAAGCCCATACCTGAGGCGTTTCCTTAGCCGGACGTCCGGTCACTTCTTTGATAATCCGGCGTTGGTTTTTGAAAATATCCTCCATAAGCTTTTTGTTTTTCTCGAATTGGGGAACATATTCATGGTCTTTTCCTTCTTCGCCTCCCATGGCTGCATCACCGTCGCCACGCATACCGATAGTTACCACATCTCTAGTCCCTTTCATGCGTTCAATACCTTCGCGGAAGAAACGGTTCAGTCCTTCCGGATTGGTTGCATAGTTCCATGCGCCGTATTTATCACGGTTCCGGGCATATTCCTGATGATTCCGTGCCATGGGTTCGTGGTGTGAAGTACCGATGCTGATGCCCATTTCGTCTGCGGTTTTTCCGTTCTCAAGGTCATCTGCATAAAATGCCCATCCCCACATAGCGGGCCATAAGAAATTACCTTTCAGACGAAGTATCAGTTCAAATACTTGTTTATAGAAACGGTGGTCGCCATAATTGGTTCCGTAAGTGTTTTTTACCCAGCCGGTCAGGCAAGGAGCTTCATCGTTCAGGAAAATACCACGGTATTTCACGGCAGGTTCTCCGTCGGTATAAGTTCCGGTTTGTGCATAGACTTGGGTTTGTTTGGCGGTCGGTACATCCATCCACCAGTACCAGGGTGATACTCCCATTTGTTCCGATAACTCATAGATACCGTATATGGTGCCTCGCATGTCACTTCCGGCAATTACCAAAGCTCGTTCGATACCTTCCAAAGGTTGGTCGATAACTTGAATGATGTATTTTTCGTTTTTCCCTTCCAATTCTTTCTTATTCAGTTTGCCTGTTTTAAACAGTTTTTGAATGTAGGGCGATTGGGTACTTCCGACTAAGATGTACGTCTTGTCCGTCGGGGAGTTTACCGCTTCGGCTTTGGTGCCGGATACGCGGAGGAAGTCTTCTCGTAAGGTCTCTACAGCAATCAGAATACCTTTTTCTTCGTTGCTGTCTACCAGAATCGGGCAAGGCTTCCCGTTGTCTACAATAGGAAAACCTGCATCTGTTCGGCTAAATACAATAAACGGTTCTGCCGCGTATGTGCAGCAAAAAACGAGTAAAAACAAAAATGAGATGCTTAGTTTTTTCATGGTTATTGTTTTTAAGTTTACGGCAAAGATACAAAGAGAAAGCGTTTTTCCCGTTAACGTATGTATCAGAATCGTTTCATTTTGTTGCATGAAAAATCAGCCATACCTTTTTTACGTGTTTTTTTGTAATGGAAGATAGAGCTTCCCTAAGATGGGATGTTATTCTAATATTACTTGTTTGATAATAAACGGTTTATTTCCCATTGACCAAAAACCAATAATATATAGGTGTGATGGATTAATGGAAGCACCTGTTTGGTCTTTCATATTATGTAAGTCAATTACAATGCGACGTGAGTTGCCGAAATCATACGTTGCGGGATTGCTCCAATAATTGTTTTTGTCAAATAATCTAAAGGAAATGTCACTATCATTGTCACTTCCTAATTCTACAGTTAATGTTTTATATTTTGACAAGTCTAATCCGTTGGCATATTCCCAGCCTCCAAAACCATATTGACCGGTAGTTAATGTGTGGCTTTCTTCATCAAAAGTGCCTTGTTCCCAAATACTGGGATTAAACATGGATTCAGTCAAAGGGAAAGGAGTAATGACATTAACATTCAGTTTTAAGGTTTTTTCTTCATTTTGTTCTGAAGTATAACTTATGGTTACTGTGGCTGTCCCGATTTTCTTTGCATGCATTTCTCCTGATTTTTTTATTTCGAGTATATCGGGATTGCTACTTTGTATGTTCGATTGAATGGTTACTGGTCGGCTGCTGCCATCTGCATATAAAGCATTTACAATAGCATACTGACTGTCTCCCATACGTATGTCTAATTCATTACCTGTGATTCCTGTTAGTGTTAAGCCTATCAGTTCTCCTTGTATAGGTGCTTCACCTGCATATTCTAATAGCCAATGGTAAACAGGCCACGGACAAGCCTCTGGGTCGTTAAGGAAGGTATAAGCACCTTCAGTGCCAGGAGTGTCTGCAAAATTTATAAGTAAATGTGTACTTGTAAAAATCATCCAACTTACGTTCCCTGTATTATCGGCAATGTATTTGAAATTAGCTCCGAAACCAATTCCGCCTGTTACGCCCGTAATGCTTTTTCCCCATGAGGAGTCATACTTGGCAGGTGCCCAGTCCATTTCTGTCACCATGATGGGCGCGAAATTTGCGACCGGTATTACCTGAGCGTCCCAGCCGCGCTGGAAGCCTTCATATCCGCCTCCCATTACACCGCCAAGTTCTGCACTAGGTTCTTCAGCGTCACTCCCATACCAGCCAGGATATACGTGTACAGCATATCCAATATTATCACCTTTTATTGGATAAGTGGCATATCCGCTATACGACGATTGATAAGCGAGTCCCGGTACCCAAATGATGTTGTCCGCCCCGTTGTTGCGAATTACGTCCACCACGCTTTGGAAAAATGTATTCATGCTTTCGAATTGTGGCAGGGTCGAACTACCGGTTGAGCCGTCAGTTCCTACGATGTTAATGGGCTCGTTGGCAAGTTCGAACATGACACCCCAGTTGCCTTTCAGCTTAGGATGGCTCGACACGATGTCCCATACCTCTATTAGGAACGTATTGTAGTCATCGCCTACCCGTATTACCTCTGGGCAGACTCCGGGCGGACGCATTACCACGTACAATCCCTTGCTGTTGGCATATTCTACCATGGGGATAAATACTTCGTCCAGGTATTTCTTGAAGCGTTCGGAAGAAAAACGCTCGTGCCCTTCATAGCGCACTGACTCTTGGTCGGGGTCATCACTCCAATAGGGGTCCATGTGCATTCGGATGAAATCCATTCGCCAGCCGGCTTTTTCCATTCCGTCTATTTGCCTTTTATTGTATGAAAGGCATCCAGCTATATCGTAGTTATCCCATGCATTTTGATTGAAGTACGGACTGAATGTCATTCCATATCCGTGGAGGTTTACAGTTTCGCCCGCTTCGTTGTGCAGATACTTGCCGCTTATGTACAGTCTCGGCATCACCTGCTCTATCGGTTCTTCGGGTTCAGGGGGTATTGGATTTTCGCTTTGTGTTACTGTATCGTCAGAACAAGCTGTAAAACATATACTGCATAACAATACCCATAAATAGGTAATAAAATATTTTTTCATTTTTCAATAAGTAAAATAATTGTCAAGATAAAAAATCCCCCTTTCTATCACCCCAAAATGGACATGACAGAAAGGGGGAATTTTTACATTCTATTGTGTAGAATTTTATTCTTCACTCATATTAGGTGTAGGAGTGACTATTACACTGCCTGCCAAACCGTTGGCGAAACCACCGTAGGTAGGTTTGCGGTTATAGTTCAAATCCCAAAGTCCTACAGGCTCGCCGCCTCTCCAGCCCGAATCAGCCGGGCTGTCGGTCATACACCACTGCGTGATACCATACTGCTGTGCTACAGGAATGATTTCGAAGTACTTCTGGATGATGAACTGATAGAACTCAGCCATCTTCAGTTGTTGTTCGTAAGTCACATTCTCGGTCTTGATACCCGTACCGAACGCGTTTTCTATGATTCCCATATCCAATTCGGAAATCTTGATGAGTTTACCGGTAGCAGCCATCAGTTGGAACATATTCACGATAGCATCTTCCTGGGCTTTCTGGTCTGCCTCGTTCAGGATGTAGCTGACGTGCATCTGCGTGCCGATACCGTCAATCTTGGCTCCGTTTTCTTCCCACACTTCAATCCAGTGGATGAGGCTCTTCAGTTTCTGGTTGCCGTCCCACCACGATTCCAGGTTGTAATCGTTAATGAACAGTTTCAAGTCTGCTGCATTGCCTCCGTGTTCAACGAAATATTTCTCTGCCAATTGGGTTACAATAGGCACATAGTCTTCGTTTCCTAAATAGTCTTGCCAGTAGAAGTTGGTAGACGGGTCGCCGTTGGTTGCCGATTGGAGGTCGTAATAACCGTCGCCATCGTAATCGTCACCAGCAATAGCTTCATTAACTGCATCCCATGCAACAACATAACCACCACAGGCTTCCATCATGCCGTTAATCCAGTTATCCATTGCCCAGGTAAGAGTGTCTTTCTTTTCTTCGGGGGTCAAGGGTTCTGTATTGGCTGGTACTTGGATATAAAATTCCAAATCATCGATATAAATATCTCCAGCAAAGCTGCCAAAGCTAAAGATTAAGCGTGTAGCTCCTTCTCCGTTGCAAGTACAAGATTGAGTTACGTCTTGCCATTCGGTGTTGAAGTTAACCGAACCAAAATCACCGGTAGAAGCATAGTTCGAGCTGATTTGAAGTCCTGCACTGAAATTTCCAGAACCGGAACCTTTGATTTTGTAAGATACAAAGTAAGTTTCGCCAGGAGTAAACGGTGTCTCGAAATCTACTGCCATTTGGGCTGCCCATGCTTCTACAACCGAAGGATTGGTTATCTTCATAGCTGCACTTCCGTCAGGACCTGCACCTTGTACAATCTCAAAGGTAGAGTTATTACCCCAACCGCCTGGATGCTCTGTACCGGAGAAATCGTTTTGGTAAAGATACTCATTCTTTACTGATTGTGGAATTTCCATGTGTGAGACACTCAACCATTGGATGCGTACTTCGCCTTCATAAGTTCCAGGCTGAAACACAACAAAACTGCTTTCTACCGGACAATTGGTGAAGTTCAAAGAAACTTCAGTCCATTCGTCTGTGAAATTCATTGTTTGTTCCAACAAGTTGCCCCAATTACCAAACTGTACATTCATTGAGCCGGGAGTCGTACCTTTAATATAAGCGGTTACTTTATAATCTCCGCCAATTGTTGTTGAAATGTTATCAGCAACAAAATACTGATACCATTCTCCGGGATAATTACTAACCATGCAGCCGTCTTTAAACTCAGGCGTATATCCCATCACATAAAACGGATAACTCGTATAAGTTGAATAATCTTCCCGTTTTATTTCTACTTCAATCGGTTCTACCGGTCCTGTATCAAGCACCCTGTCCGCAATAATTCCATTCAGATACGTATTGTTCTGTTGCGAATGCCAAGCCAAGGTATGACCGTAAATAGTCATTCCTGCCTGACGTGCAGCATCTACAAACCGAGTTACTGTAGAGAAATCCATAGAACCATCATTTGCCACACAACTGGCATATTTCATTTCATTGCCAGCAGTCATTTCATCGAAATTATTCCGGGCAACCGTATGCACCTGTGTGCCGGCAATAAAGTCGTTTGCGCTCAATGCAATACCCAACTTAAAATCAGGATTAGTTTTGCTGCGGTCTATGTACGTTTTCAGTGCATCGTAAGCGTTCAGATATTCATATTGCGCAATTTCTGCCGGTTTTTCCACTTGGAAATCGACAAGCTTATCATCGGCGCACGATGCTAGCATACCCATCATGGCCGCATATAAAAAATGTTTTGTGTACTTCATTTACATATCCTCCCTTACTTAATTAGCATTATATGTCGGGGTAAATTGTTCACCTCCGACACCACGTGTCTGAACCACAAGCGTATCATTCGTCTGCATATTAATGTTTCCGAAATTAATGCTATAGTTCAAATGAAGCGCATCGCGTTTTTTATTCGCCCAACTATCGGCATCTTTTACAAAGTCACCTTCACCTTTAGCCGTATAACCTTTCGTATTAGAGGTAATCGTACAATGATTGTTGTCGTCGAATGTCAACAACAAGTCACATGTCAACTCTTCGCCTTCACCCAAATCCAATGTAACAGGGAATATGCATTGTTTCAAACCGGCAGTAGTCACCTTACATACTTCACTGTCTTCTACATATACGACACCACGGTCAATTGTTTCCGTTTCCCCGTCGCGAGTAACCCGGTCTATGCCTCGGCGCAAATAAGACGCATGCCAAGGATTGATGAATTTCAAGCAATACAGCACGAAATCCTTGGGTTGCACATTCCAATATGCAGAATTGGTACGCACTGGTGTATCACCTTCTATCGATGGAGTTCCCGTTAAAATGCGGTCAGCATTTACCACATTCGACATTACCAACGGAATGACATACGTATTCTTCAACGAATTAGGATCGGCAAAAAAAGCATCAGTGAACTGTACATCTACGTAGCCCCATTTGTCATTGTCTAATACAATTTGGTCTCCTCCCAATGAATAATAATCGGAAGGCATAGCCACTACCGGCGAACCGTCTTCAAAATACAGATTGTCGCAAAGTGTATTATCCACGTCAATATCTACCGAAATCCGTTTTTCGTTTTTATATACACCACCCATGGTAGCATATATCTGACAGCGGTGTTCGTTGTCGATTGTCGTATCAAAATCTTCAGACTCACCCAATACAATGGTACGTACCGGATATTGGTAAGCGAAATATACGGAAGTGCCTCCTTCATAGTCGTCAAATGTAAAGTCTTGATTTTCACACGACGTAACTCCGAATACTAAGGCGCTTGCAACCGTTATCAATTGTAGTTTAGATAATTTCATAATTACTTTTTTTTCGTTTTACATATCAAACTTGATTACCATCCTGCATTTTGTTGCAGATTACTCCATTTCAACACCTCTGCATAAGGTATAGGACCGTAAGTCATATAATCGCTGTAGTTTCGTCTTTCAACATCAATGACTTCATAAGTCAATGTTCCTCCGACTTGGTCAATTTCGATACCTTTAGCAGTTTCCGTCAAATCCAATTGCCAACGACGCATATCCCAGAAGCGTTTGTTCTCAAAACAGAGTTCTATACGGCGTTCGTTACGAATCAATTCGCGCATCTGTTCCTTGCTTGCCGCACATGCTTCCAAATATGGATCACCGTTGTCGACACCTACACCAGCACGTGAACGAATGGCTTTGATAACATCGTATGCCGAATAACCATGGCTTCCTGTACCGGTTGGTCCCCATGCCTCATTAGCAGCTTCCGCATAATCCAAGAATATTTCCGTCATGCGGATACGTACCGGATAATGGAATTGGGTTGTATTGTATTGCGGATTCGGATTACAGTCACTACGCAACAGTTTCCGCATATAATACCCCGTGCGGGTAGAAGTACTCTGCCTGCCCAAGGCATCATTATTTGTGCCGTATACGCCGGTAATGATTTGTGTGTTGCTTGTGCCGTAAGTCGCACCGTTATACAAAATGTATTCGCTCAAGCGCGGGTCACGGTTTGTATACGGGTCATTGGGATCGTATTCAGAGTCTTTGTCATCAATGGGATAACCGTTTGCCATTGGGAATGCATCCACAAGATTTTGGGTAGGGTTGATACGTCCGTTTCCATACAAGGAAGGAGGGAAATTGTCTTTTTCCTGGTTCAAGCCCAAAGCATAATCTTCTGCACTGTTATCACGGTCGCCTCTCCAAAGGATTTCAGGTGGACAAGCTCCTGACCCCAATCCATCTATTTCAGCAGTATTCATAAACCACTTGTAACCATCCTCATCCATACCGCTTACACCACCGATCCGGTCAAGAACTACAGCTGCATAGTTTGCCGCATCTTCCCATGTCACTGTTGTACCGTCACTAAAAGCAGGACTTGCAGCTACTAACGTTATCTGAGCACGGATGGCTTCAGCGATGCGGGCAGTAATACGTCCACGCATGTGCGACCCGTTTACACGGTTATAATCACCGGCATTGGTCACGCCGATTTCCTGATACTTTTGCGGAATCTCTGCATTCGAGATGTCAGCGTAGTCTGCCGGAAGCAGTTCGATAGCCGCATTCAAGTCTTCCAACATCCAGTCTACGCATTCCTGATAAGTATTTCTCGGCAAATTATAATTCGAGTTTACATCTTCAGGTTCTTTAATAATAGGAAGTCCCAGCAATTCGCCGTCTTCAGTCCAACCTCCATGTGCCAGCATCAAGAAATACATATTCAATGCACGCAAAGCATAAGCTTCGCCTTTCAATCTGTCTGAATACATTTGGTGTACTTTTTCATCCTCTGCCCATGCAATATCATCTACTTTCGACAAGAAAGTGTTGATGTATTGGATAGCGGCCCGGCATCCTTGCCACTTCGACATCGGGTCATTATTTGATGTCCACGAACCTGTTGCCATAGCCAGATACGTATTTGCCCGGTCGTTTGTCACAGCATCGTCTGTAGCGACATCCGAAACAGATTTCGTATCATAGGGCAATAAGGAATAGGCATACCCCAATACGCCTTGTGCATACGAAGGGTCGTCGTACATATTATCTTCGGAACGGTTGTTCTCCAATGCCGGCTCAAACATGTCGGTACACGAAGCCAACAGCGGAATCAGAACTCCAAAAGTCAGTATGTTTTTTATTAATTTCATGCCATTTCAATTTTTAGTGTTCATATACTTTTTATCAGAATGTCACTTTCACACCCAGATTATAGAATCGTGTCTGCGGTGCGCTTCCCACATTCATTTCCATGTGTTCGCGTTCTTTCGAGATAGTCAGCAAGTTTGAACCGCTGATATATGCCGAAAAGCCTTTTACAAACGTGTTCTGCAAGAAACGTTTCGGAAGGTCATAGGTAATCTGTATCTTAGCCAAGTCGAAACGGTTGGCTTTATACATCCAGAAGTCTGATGTCTGGAAATTGTTTGCGCCAGTTTCAGTAGTCAAACGCGGATAAGTAGCAGTAGCGGCAGTTTCCGGAGTCCAGCGGTCACGTACTACAGCCGAATACTTGCCGTCGCCATATACCCAATAGTAAGAACTGTTCTTCACGCCGTATGAGCCTATGCCAGCGGTACCCAAAGCAAAGAAAGTAAAGTCTTTCCATTTGGCAGTCAAGTTCAAACCGAAAGTGAAGGGCGAACCATACCAACCACCTTTACCTAAGTACACTTGGTCGTTGCTGTTAATAACGCCGTCACCGTTCTGGTCTTTGTATTTGATATCGCCCGGACGTACGGTGCCTCCGAATTGTTGTTCTGGAGAGTTTTCGATTTCTTCTTCACTTTGGAAGAATCCCAAACTTTCCAAGCCCCATATACCATCCAACGGCTTTCCTTCACGGTTTTGGTAATCCCACTCGTTCACTTCACTGCGTTTAGTAGCCTTGGTGTCGTAGTAAGTTCCAGCTACGCCTAACGAGAAGTCCACTTCGCCGATTCGTTTATTGAAGTTCACGGCAAAATCGAAACCGATGCGGCGGTTGTTATCATTATTAATATAAGGTATAATAGAAGCTTCCGGATAGTAAGTGAAGAAGTAATTCGGGAAATTTACTTCCGGTCTTACCACATATCCTTCCATGGAATTGATGAAGAACGAAGCGTCTGCTGTAATCATCTTGTTCCACAACGAGGTATGTACATTAGCAGAAATTTCTTTCCGTTTTACAAAAGTCAGGTCTTCGTTGGCACCTCTGACAGACATTGTATATTGCTCCAAACTACCGTCGTACCAGCTCCATCCGTAAGCTTGTTGCCAAACCGCTTCGTACATATAGAAATCTGTTAAGTCGATGTCTTCGTTCAGGATGCTTCCGGATACGCTGACTGTCAAATCGTCCACCACATCCGAATCAGCCAAGAATGATTCGTTACTTAACTTCCATCCCAATGTCAGTGACGGCGAGAAAGCATTGCGGTGTCCCGGAGCTAATTTGGCTGAATGTATCAATGCACCGCCAAAATCCATGTAATATTTCTGCTTGTAGTTATATCCTACCTGCAAAGCCAAATTCGCATTGCAGACACGGTGATATTGTGCAGAAAGCGTCTGCTGATATCCCGAAGCAATCAACATCGCAGATACATTATGGTCATTAGCAAACGTGTTCTTGTAATCGAACCAGCCCGAGAAAGCAATAGTCCGGTTATCCGTACTTCCGCTGATGTTTTGTACACCCGACTTTTCGTCAGTACCTTCTTGTGTCAGTCCGACAATTATGTCTTTGCCATCCGCATTCGACCATACTGGTGTATAGATAGCATACGAGTTGTTAAATGATGTGTTATAGGAAGTTGCATAATCCACCGCAAACAACGCATGGAATGAAAGCCCCTTCAATACCTTACTCAAATCCATATTCACACCCGTATCAAATTGGAATTGACGGCTGGTGTACTTGTTGCGTCCGGCAGCGTAATAATCGGCAAAAATATTGGTCGGGTCAATCTGAGTTCCTGCCAAGAAATACTTGCCGTCAATAATGTTACCAGAAGCGTTTATCAAGTCCCAAGCTGCTGTTGCGTTCGGGTCAATATAACTCAACGGAATCAAAGGCGCAGCAAATTCCGGTCGGTTCGGACGGAAAGTTGAGGCTGCCGACCAATAATCTCCGATAGCACTTTTCGAATCGTAGAACGTAGCGTTGGCATTGATGTAAGCGTCAATGAAGTCATTGATGTTCACATCTACGTTACCACGGATGTTCAAGCGGCTGACACTGTTGTTTTCTGCTTCGCCGAACTTGAAAAAATCCCCCTGACGGTAATAACCGATATTACTGTAAAAACGTGCTCTTTTATTTCCTCCCGAAATCTCAGCTGTTACGTCTGAACGGTTATATGCTTTCTTAATGTAATCAGACGAATAGAAATTCATATTCGGATAACGGTAAGGATTTTCTCCAGACGCATGATTATAGATATCCGTTTCGCTATACAGTGGGGAAAGTTTATCGTTCACACGCGCTTCGTTATACAAGGTCATATATTCTGCCGAACCTAAGTATTCGGGAAAACTCTTTGCTACATTAAATCCTGTATTAGCACGTACCTCCACTTTTAGTTTTTCTTCTTTACCGCGCTTGGTGGTAATCAATATAGCACCTTTCGCTGCCCGGCTTCCATACAATACGACCGCTTGCGCACTCTTTAAAAATGTAATCTGCGAGATTTCCGTCGGCAATACGTTGTTGGCATCACGAGGTACACCATCTACCAATACCAAATAGCCGGCATTGTCACCATCCATCCCCCATAAGGAGTTACCGTTCCAACCGCCAACGTAGCCTTGCATATTGTCTAAACTATACGTATTATAGTTCTTTTCTGTCAACTTTTCCATGTCGACAACAGAAACGCCTCCCAGCAATTCACTCTGTGCTACCTTACGGTAAGCGATCTGCACTAACGGATCTTGTCCGTTATTCAATGAATCGGATTCATTCACTGCAACATCCTGTGCGTTTACGCATAAAGGCGAAGCTGCAAACATGGCGCATAGAATGAGTTTCGTTTGTATATATTTCATTGTTTCTGTCTTTAGTGTTAAACATTCGTTATATTACCAACCCGGATTTTGTCCGAAATCAACATAAAGATATGTTTCATCATCGGGCAACGGGAACCAATAATGTTTGGTACCGAACACACGGGTTAAAATCACTTCCTCCCGCCAGTTGGCAACTTCCGCATCTCTCGGATCGTTCTCTTTGAACCATTCGTCACTTTCTACCCGAGTAAATTCTTGAGAAGTCTTTACCGTATAAGGATATTCTGTCAACAATAACCAACGTTGCAAATCGTTGAAACGGAACCCTTCGAACGAAAGTTCTACAGCGCGTTCACGACGAATTTCATCTAGGAGTTTTTCTCTGCTGGCTACGTAAGCAGCTCCTACATGCCCAGCACCACAACGGTCACGGATTGTGTTGATTGCGTCTTCTGCTGTCTTAGAGAAATTGGATGCTTTGCCTGTAGCTCCGTTTATAGCAGCACACGCTTCCGCATACATCAAGTAAATATCTGCCAAACGCATATAAGGCATATAGCAATGGTAAGCACCACCCCAAGCATAGTCCTGGTCATACTCGTTACAAGTATGGGGAACTATCTTTTGAATGAAATACCCGGTACGGCTTGCATTTGAAACAGAACGCATCACACCGTCTGTTTGAAGGTCACAATAACGCAAATATTCCTGATCAGCAGGCATCGTTGAATTGACATACTTGAACCCGTCAAATACAATATCGTGATAGAAACGAGGGTCACGGTCTTTGAACGGATGAGTCGGGTCAAATCCGGATTCCGGATCATCCAATGGAAGTCCATTAGCCATACCATACATATTTACCATATTGGCAGTCGGCTGATGAATGATGTTGTCGTGAGAAACCAAATTACCTACTTTAGGGCCAAATGTTTTCGACATATTCCAGTTACTACCATTTCCATCGCTGGAAAGGCCACGGAAAATTGCCTCTACCGAGCCAGGCATCAACCAATTCTGACGTGTGGTATAGAAAATGTCCGAATAACAAGATGAAGCATTCGAAGCACGTGTATGATTATAAATATCACTATAGTTGAATTCAGCCAAAGCATATTGAGTCTGGCCGCTTTCTACCAATGACAACAATTCGCCGAAAGCTTCTGCTGCCTTCCGGCAATATTCCTCATCGTAATTATAGGTCTGTGTACCACCTATCTGTGCGCCGTTTTTCATTAACGGGCTGCCTGCCCATAGATAGTTCTTTCCCAAATAGCCCAATGCCATAATCTTATTGATACGCAATTGGTTCTTACCTTGTGTCTGCTTTCCGACTGTAGTATCATCCCAATCAATAGGCAACAGGTCGGCTGCCCGACGGAAGTCTTCGGCTGCTTTATCGGCACATTCCTGATAACTTAAACGCGGCAATGTCATGTCTTCCGGATTGGAAGAGTCCAATACACGGTCGATATACGGCAGTCCTCCCCAATATTGCATCAATTCAAAATGCCACCATGCCCGGAAGAAATACAACTGCCCTGCAATCAAGTCACGTTCTTCTTCGGTAGCTGCTGTCATCTTGTCCAAATTGGCAAGTCCCACATTAGCCTTACGAATGCAATACCACGAATGCGGCCATAACGAGTGGTTAAACTTGTCGGTAGAAGTAGGATTACTGGAACTTCTATACAGCCAGCATTGGTCATTCGTTTGCCATGCACGGAAGTTACCCAAGTCTACCTGGTGTGTCATGTGGGCATCACCTTCGGTATTGAATATCTCATCATCTCCCCAGTTCCAAGAAGCACAATAATTACATCTTTCCTTATCGGGAATGCAGTTATAGATTTCTTCAATGAAACCTTGGAAATTCATAAAATCCTTGAACGCTTCTTCGCTGGATACGGTAGAATCCGGTTCCTTATCCAAGTAATCTTGACAAGAAGTCAGGTTGACCGTTCCCAACAAAAAGAATGTACTGACAAACAGCCACGTTCTATATATTTTCTTTTCCATATATCGCTTTTATAATGTAAACTTAATACCTAAATTATAACGTCTCACTGTAGGATATGCACCTAAGTAACCTGCACCGGACAGATTCGCTTCGCGGTCGTCCGGCATACGGGTCCAAAGCCACAAGTTGTTTCCGTTCAGATAAATCTTCAAATTACGGATGCCTAATTTATGAATCCAACCACCATTGAATGTATAGGCAATTTCCGCATTTTTCAAACGAATATAAGAACCGTCATACAAGTACTGGGTTCCATACGTATAATTGTTTGTTGAGGATGCGAATCTCGGAATAATGACTTCTGGATTGGCTTCATCTTTCGACCACCAGGTACCCGTATCGTATACAGTATTCAGTTTGCTGCCAAAGCTGGTAAGCGATACGTCACGGGTGACATTGGTTACTCCATAGAATTGTACGAATGCGCTGAACCCTTTCCATTCGAATCCAATCGTTGCATTGTACGTATTTTGCGGTGTATTTGAATAACCATAAGGTGCAGAGTCTTTGTTATCGATAATACCGTCACCGTTAAAGTCAACAATGTAATAGTCGCCTACCAAACGCTGCGAGTCATTGGTGTCGTGTGCAGGACTACCGTACAATTGGTCTAAGTTTTGGATGAAACCATTATCAATATAAGAGGTGTATTGACCGATAGCATAACCTGCCGCTTTCTGGTAACTTGGACGCAACGGTTGGTCGTCTTTTTCAAGCACCTTGTTTTCTGCATGAGTCATGTTGAAGTTACCCCACAAACGCATTTGGTTCGGGAATACTTTATTGAGGCGTAATTCCAATTCATATCCTCTTGTTTTCACCCGACCAATATTAGCTGTAGGAGGTGTACCGCCAAAAAATGCAGGAACCGAACGGTCGCTACCTGTTACCAAAATGTCAGTACGTTCATCGCGGAACACTTCTATCGTACCGGCAAGCAAGCCGTTTAAGAACGAATAGTCAACACCGAAGTTGAACTTCTTTACAGTTTCCCATTTTACGTCCGGATTGCCAATGGCTGATTCGCGGAACCATGTGTACACACTGGTACCCTGATTCAAATCCATGTAAGCATTGCCTCCGTATGCCCATTGATTCATATACAACCAACGGTTAGCTGAATTGAAGCGGTCGCCAAATACGTTATCATCACCGATTTCACCGTATGAAGCACGCACCTTCAGCATATCCAACCATTTCTTAGAGAAGTTCATGAACTTTTCTTCCGAAATCATCCAACCGATTGCGCCTGAATTAAAATAAGCGAAACGGTTTTCTTTGCTAAACTTATCTGAACCGTTGTAAGCGCCGTTGTATTCAATGAAATATTTGTCGGCATAATTATAGGTAACACGGAATGCCCAGTCTTCACGATAGATAGGCATCACACTACCTTTTGCCTCTTCCTGACGGCTGAATACTCCCATGGCAGTCAAATCGTGCTTGCCAAACGTGCGTGCCCAATTCAACTGAATCTGATAATACAAATTACGTACAGTTTCACCGTCGCTCACTGCACCGTCTGCTGTAGACCATTTTATGCCTTGCATCCAATCGAATTTATTGTTTGCGTCATACGTATTCTTATAAGATACTTCGCCTGTATCCGGATTAATCCACTTATATTGGGCATCGTTATTCAAGTCATTGATACCACGTGAAGTTTCAACGAATACGTTATCCCACGAAATCAAAGCCCTTGCAGACAATCCTTTGGTAATAAAGCTCAAATCTTGTTCTAACGTAAAGTCGGTATTGATACGGGTCGTAGTGCTTTCGTTTGTACCACCCAACGAAAGATTAGCTGCTGAGTTGGTTACATTAGATATATTCGGATAATATCCCCAGCTTCCGTCTGAATAAACGGGCAAGAACACGTCAGGCGCGATGTTGTAAGCACCTGCCCATTGCTGGCCAATAGACCATTCAGAAGCTCCGGTATTGTTCCACGGAGATTTACGTATACCGGTTGAACCTGCTAAATTAACCTTGAATACGGTAGTCTTTGTAATGTTGAAGTCAAGGTTACTACGTACGTTGATGCGGTCATAACCATAACCGGAATCATATCCACGGCCATTATCGTATACACGGAAAAGGTCACCTTCGTGTACATAGTCAGCAGAAGCAAAGTATTTTACGAATTCCGAACCACCGCTGATATTCAAATTTGCATTGTAAGAAATAGCCGAATCTTTAAACAACGCCTTCTGCCAGTCTACGTTCGGATAACGCTCGCGTTGTTCAACTGTGGTTTGATTGCGGTAGTTCTCGATAAATGCCTGCGGACGGATGTATGCCCATGATTCATCTGGAGTCAAAACCAATTCATGTTCCAATGCTACGTTACGTGCCATCAAAGCATCATACGAATCGAGCTTATTCGGTAATTTTGACGGAGCTTTCAATGTTGTGTTAAAACCGACGTCAATCTTAGCACCGCCTTCTTGACCTCGTTTTGTCGTGATTAAGATAACGCCATTCGCACCTTTCACACCGTAGACAGCTGTTGCAGAAGCATCCTTTAATACAGAAATTGATTCAACCGAACTGATATCAACCGAACTCATCGGACGTTCAATACCGTCGACCAATACCAACGGATCACTATTGTTCCAAGAACTTGCACCACGAATTGTAATTTGAGGTTCTTCTTCACCGGGCATACCGGAACCTTGCACCGTAATCACACCCGGCAAGTTACCTGTCAACGCCGCACCGATATCGCTAATACCTGCTGCGCGTTCCAATACTTTTCCTGTTGTTTGCGTGATAGCACCTACCACACTTGCTTTTTTCTGTTGTCCGTAACCAACTACTACAACTTCCTCTAAGACTTCTGAGTCATCTTCTAATGTAATACTCATCAAGCCGTTGGTTTTCACTTTCACTTCTTTAGTCTTCATACCAATGTATGAAATCACTAGTACAGAATTGGCATTAGGCACATTTAATTGGAACCTACCATCCAAATCCGATATTGTCCCCATTGAAGTACTGCCTTTCACAACAACAGACGCTCCAATGACCGTTTCACCATTCCCGTCAAGAATGACACCTTGTACGGGTATTCCTTGCTGTGCCCATATCGGCAAGCTGCTAAGTAGCATTAGCATAAGCAGGAAAGGAATCTTTCGAATGTTTCTTTTTGGGTTTTCCATTAATTCTTCTTAGCTTTTAAAGTTATACAACTTCTTTTTTAACTCTATTTTTTTGTTCTCTTTTGACATGAGTGTCTTAACCGTCATCGTAAAATTGTGTGTTCATACTTTTTATTTATTAAAAATGGTCTTTGCGCTTCTTTTTGGTTATGTGTTTTTATAGCCTGATTAAAAAAGATGGCAGTTAATAATGTTTTTATAAATTTGGTGTTTACAAATATACTGTAGAAAGCGGAAAAGTCAAGCCCAAAATGTAACATGTTTTATCATGTATGTTACATTTTTGCTCGAAAAACGTGTGTTTGTGCTTTGTAACATGGAAAATAGAGGGAGAAAGAGGGAAGAAAAGCCAAAAGCATTATCCGGACAAAGGTAATAAATGTTGGTGAAAATTGGTTGCAAACGTGAAAAATACCGCTTCTTTTTTCACATTATTTTAGCTAAATAAAGTCCGGTTTTTTACATTTGTTTCCTGCCAAAAAGGCATACGGGTGTGTTGGCTTACGAAGCCGTATGCATCAGCCGATGAAGCCGGGTTCGTAAGCCGATGCACCCTGCTTCGATTGGAAAGGAGATTGGCAGGCAAACCTTGCCCTATAGGTATTTGGCTAGTGCGGACATCCATTTACATTTTAAATAAATGAAAGTGCTGTGGTATTTCAAAAATAATTGTTCTAATATTTTGCAAGACTTGATATTATTTGTATCTTTGCACGCGAGATGAATGAGAAGGTGGAGGGGCGGTCAAGCTCCTTTTTTTATTCTTAATAATATTACATGATAGAAACAAACGTGGTAACCCGGATTGTCGAGGAATGGCTGGACGGGAAAGATTATTTTCTGGTGGATGTCTCTGTTAGCCCGGATGACAGAATCGTAGTTGAAATAGACCATGCGGACGGCGTGTGGATAGACGATTGTGTGGATTTGAGCCGGTATATTGAGTCGAAGTTGAACCGGGAAGAAGAAGATTATGAACTGGAAGTCGGTTCGGCTGGAATCGGACAGCCGTTTAAAGTGCTGAAACAATATCAAATCTACGTCGGGAAAGAGGTGGAGGTGTTGGATAAAGCCGGGAAAAAATGGAAAGGCGTGCTGGCAGAAGCCAACGAAGAAAACTTTACCATTACGATGACGGTGAAAGTGAAGCCGGAAGGGGCGAAACGCCCGAAACTGGTGGAACAGAATGTGACTTTTACCTACGATGAAATAAAATACACCAAATACTTAATTAGCTTTAAATAAATTATGGCGAAGAAAGAACCTGCTGTCAGTTTGGTTGACACATTTTCGGAATTTAAAGAATTGAAGAACATCGATCGCACGACGATGGTGAGTGTGCTGGAAGAGTCTTTCCGCAGCGTGATTGCAAAGATGTTCGGTACAGACGAGAATTATGATGTAATCGTGAACCCGGATAAGGGGGACTTCGAGATATGGCGCAATCGGGAGGTTGTTGCCGATGAGGAGCTGACTAATCCGAACCGGCAGATTTCGTTGACTGAAGCCCGCAAGATTGACGCTTCGTATGAAGTGGGCGAGGAAGTGACGGATGAAGTGATTTTCGAAAAGTTCGGCAGACGGGCGATTTTGAACCTTCGCCAAACCTTGGCTTCGAAGATACTGGAGTTGGAAAAAGACTCCTTATATAATAAGTATATAGACAAAGTGGGGACTATCATCTCTGCTGAGGTTTACCAGATATGGAAGAAGGAAATCCTGTTATTGGACGATGAAGGCAACGAACTGCTGCTTCCGAAGACCGAGCAGATTCCGAGCGATTTTTACCGCAAAGGCGAGACGGTTCGGGCTGTAGTGGCTCGTGTGGATAACAAGAATAACAATCCGAAGATTATCCTGAGCCGTACGTCTCCGATGTTCTTGCAACGCCTGTTCGAACAGGAAGTGCCTGAAATCAATGACGGGTTGATTACGATTAAGAAGATAGCCCGCATCCCGGGCGAACGTGCCAAGATTGCGGTAGAATCGTATGACGAACGCATTGACCCGGTAGGTGCTTGTGTGGGCGTGAAAGGCTCGCGTATCCATGGCATCGTGCGTGAATTGCGGAATGAAAATATAGATGTTATCAATTATACATCAAATATCCAGTTGTTTATCCAGCGTGCATTGAGTCCGGCTACAGTATCGTCGATTGTAATGCATGATGAAGAAAAACGGGCGGAAGTGTACTTGAAGCCGGAAGAAGTGTCTTTGGCAATCGGAAAGGGAGGAATGAACATCAAGTTGGCAAGTATGCTGACCGAATATACCATTGATGTTTACCGTGAGGTGGATGAAAATGCCATGGATGAAGACATTTATCTGGATGAATTCAAGGACGAAATCGACGGTTGGGTGATTGATGCCATTAAGAGCATCGGTATCGAAACGGCAAAAGGCGTGCTGAACGCTCCGCGCGAAATGTTGATAGAGAAGGCTGACCTGGAAGAAAACACGGTAGATGATGTATTGAGAATTTTGAAAGCTGAGTTCGAAGAAAACGCTGCTGAGAGTGAATAGTTAATAGTGAATAATGAATAGCGTCGTTGCCGCTATCAACTGTTAACTATTAACGATTAATTATTTTCGGACTCTATTAAAAAACAAATGATTTATGACGATAAGACTGAACAAAGTAACAAGAGATTTGAATGTAGGGATTGCTACGGTGGTGGACTTTCTGCAAAAGAAAGGCTATACCGTTGAGGCTAATCCGAATACGAAGATTACGGAAGAACAATATGCTGCACTTGTGAAAGAGTTTAGCAAGGACAAAGATTTGAAGATAGAGTCTGAAAAGATTTTTCAGGAACGGCAAAATAAAGAACGCAATAAGGCTTCCGTCTCGATAGAAGACCTGCAGCCGGAACCCGCAAAGCCGGAAATGATAGATACGGTTGTGCCGGAAGAGGTACGCCCGCGCTTTAAGCCTGTAGGCAAGATTGACTTGGATAACTTGAACAAGCCGAAAAAGGCAAAACCGGCTGTTGCAGAGCCTGTAGAGGCAAAAGAGGAAGCTGCACAACCGGAAACTCCTGTGGTAGTTGAGCAACAGGAGAAAGAAGAACCTGTATATGAAACGGCAACGGCTGAACAGCCGCAAGCTGAAAAAATAGTGAATGAAAACCTTGAACAGCCTGAACCAGAAGAAAAGGCAGAAGACTCGAAACCGAATTTAATGGAAGAAAAGAAAGAAATCCCCGAAACGCAGACAGCTAAAGACACGACGGACGATGGTATATTCAAGATTCGTCCGACCGAATTCAAATCGAAAATCAATGTAGTGGGTCAGATTGACCTGGCTACCCTGAACCAGTCTACCCGTCCCAAAAAGAAATCGAAAGAAGAAAGACGCAAAGAGCGGGAAGAAAAAGACCGGCAGCGTCAGGAACAACGGAGGCAGATGAAGGATGCCATTATCAAGGAAATCCGGAAAACCGATGAAAAGGCGGAAAAGGGTAATGACATGGATGCCAATCCGAAGAAAAAACGGAACCGTATTAATAATAAGGAGCGGGTGGATATCAATACAGCCGGAAGCGGTGCTCCTTCGAAAAACGAAAAACAGAGCAAAAACACTCAGCAAGGCGGTGGCAAGCATAATAAAGACCGTTTCAAGAAGACTGTGGTGAAGCCGGAAGTGAGTGATGAAGACGTTGCTAAGCAAGTAAAAGAGACTTTGGCACGCTTGACCAATAAGGGAAAGAATAAGGCTGCCAAGTACCGCAAGGAAAAACGCGAAACAATCCAGAACCGTCAACTGGAGCAGGAGGAACTGGAACAAGAAGAAAGCAAGGTATTGAAGCTGACCGAATTTGTTACTGCCAATGAATTGGCAAACATGATGAACGTGCCGGTCACTCAGGTTATTTCTACTTGTATGAGTGTCGGGATTATGGTTTCTATCAACCAGCGTCTGGATGCTGAAACCATTAATCTGGTAGCGGAAGAATTCGGATTCAAGACAGAATATGTCAGCGCAGAAGTGGCTCAGGCTGTAGAGGAAGAGGCAGATGCGGAAGAAGACTTGCAGCCTCGTGCTCCGATTGTAACCGTAATGGGACACGTAGACCACGGAAAGACTTCGTTGTTGGACTACATCCGTAAGGCAAATGTTATTGCAGGTGAGGCTGGAGGTATTACCCAGCACATCGGTGCTTATAACGTGAAACTGGAAGACGGACGTCACATCACTTTCTTGGATACTCCGGGTCATGAGGCATTTACTGCAATGCGTGCCCGCGGTGCGAAAGTGACCGATGTGGTTATCGTCATTGTGGCAGCCGATGACAATGTGATGCCTCAAACGAAAGAAGCGATTAATCATGCGATGGCAGCAGGTGTACCTATCGTGTTTGCTATCAATAAAATAGATAAGCCGAATGCCAATCCGGACAAGATTAAGGAAGAATTGGCACAAATGAACTTCCTGATTGAAGAATGGGGAGGTAAATACCAGTCGCAAGACATATCGGCAAAAAAAGGTACCGGCGTGAAAGAATTGCTGGAAAAAGTATTGCTGGAAGCCGAGATGTTGGATCTGAAAGCCAATCCGAACCGGAAAGCGACCGGTTCTATCATCGAATCGTCTTTGGATAAAGGACGGGGCTACGTGGCTACGGTGTTGGTTTCGAACGGAACTTTGCATGTGGGCGATATCGTACTTGCCGGAAAATATTATGGTAAGGTAAAAGCCATGTTCAACGAGCGTAACCAGCGGATGAAAGAAGCCGGTCCTTCTGAACCTGTATTGATATTGGGCTTGAACGGTGCCCCTGCTGCAGGAGATACGTTCCATGTATTCGATACAGACCAGGAAGCGCGTGAAATAGCCAATAAACGTGAACAACTTCAGCGTGAACAAGGGCTTCGTACACAAAAGATGCTTACCTTGGATGAAGTGGGACGCCGTTTGGCATTGGGCGATTTCCATGAATTGAATATCATTGTGAAAGGTGACGTAGACGGTTCTGTAGAAGCATTGAGCGATTCGTTGATAAAATTGTCTACCGAACAGATTCAGGTGAATGTTATCCACAAAGGCGTGGGACAGATTTCGGAATCAGATGTATCGTTGGCAGCGGCTTCGGATGCTATTATTGT
Source organism: Bacteroides sp. An322 (assembly GCF_002161765.1). GTDB lineage: Bacteria > Bacteroidota > Bacteroidia > Bacteroidales > Bacteroidaceae > Phocaeicola > Phocaeicola merdavium. The sequence goes on from NZ_NFIN01000012.1 coordinate 69,868, forward strand.
CGGTTTCCAAGTACGTCCTTCGAGTGGTGCCGCTAAGCTGGCAGAGCAGGAAGGCGTGGATATCCGCAAGTATTCTATCATTTACGATGCGATAGAAGAAGTGAAGTCGGCTATGGAAGGTATGTTGGCTCCGACTGTGAAAGAACAGGTTACCGCTACGATTGAAGTGCGTGAAGTCTTCAATATCAGTAAGGTAGGTATGGTAGCCGGAGCTATGGTGAAGACCGGTAAAGTGAAACGTACTGATAAGGCACGTCTGATTCGTGACGGTATTGTCATCTTTACAGGTGCAATCAATGCTTTGAAACGTTTCAAAGATGATGTGAAAGAAGTTGGAACTAACTTCGAATGCGGTATCAGCCTGACCAATTGCAATGACCTGAAAGTCGGTGATGTGATTGAAACATTCGAAGAAGTGGAAGTGAAACAAACTTTATAAGTAGTTGATAGTTGATAGTTAATAATTAATAGTTGGTGTCGTACCACTTAATTATTAACTATTAACTGTTCATTATTAATTGGATAAAGTGTCTCCGTTAGATTGGTTTATAGCAGGAATAATTGCTTTGGGAGTTGCCATAGGCTGCATGAAAGGAGCTATCCGGCAGTTGGCTTCCATTGTAGGTCTGCTTGCAGGTTTGCTCTTGGCACGAGCCTTGTTTGTGGCTGTGGGAGACAGATTGGGTGAAGAATTGGGCACTTCTGTTACATTTGCCCGTATATTGGCATTTATTTTAATCGGTGTGTTGGTGCCGGTTGTTTTTCTTTTTCTCGCTTCTGTCTTGACCCGTATTGTAGACGGGTTGCGGCTTGGGTGGCTTAACCGTTTGTTAGGCGCAGGATTGGGAGCAATCAAATACGTGTTATTATTGAGTATTGCCATTCATTGCATGGAATTTATCGACTCTGAAGATAATTTAATCAGTTCAACCAATAAGCAACAATCTTTGTTATATACTCCGGTAAAGGATAGTGCAGGCTATTTTTATCCGGTCATAAAAGACGTTACGAAACAATTAATCAATTGATATATGCAGTTAGAACCCAATAAATATGTAAAAGAACTTACTCAGGAAAAGTACAAGTACGGCTTTACGACGGATGTTCATACTGAAATCATCGAAAAAGGGCTGAACGAGGATGTCGTGCGGTTGATTTCGGAGAAAAAGGGAGAACCTGAATGGTTGCTGGATTTCCGCCTGAAAGCGTACCGGTATTGGCAAACATTGGAGATGCCGACATGGGCACACTTGACGATTCCCGAGATTGATTACCAGGCTATTTCGTATTATGCTGACCCTACGAAGAAGAAGGACGGGCCGAAGAGTCTGGACGAAGTAGACCCTGAATTGCTGAAGACTTTCAATAAGCTGGGGATTCCGTTGGAAGAACAGCTTGCCTTGAGTGGCATGGCAGTAGACGCGGTTATGGATTCTGTTTCAGTGAAAACCACATTTAAAGAGACTTTGATGGAAAAGGGCATTATTTTCTGTTCCATTAGCGAGGCGGTACGCGAACACCCGGATTTGGTGAAGAAATATTTAGGTTCGGTAGTCGGTTATCGCGACAATTTCTTTGCCGCGCTCAATTCGGCTGTATTCAGCGACGGCTCATTTGTCTATATTCCGAAAGGGGTGCGCTGCCCCATGGAACTTTCTACGTATTTCCGTATCAATGCAGCAAATACAGGACAATTCGAGCGTACGCTAATTGTGGCGGATGACGACAGTTATGTATCTTACTTGGAAGGTTGTACGGCACCGATGCGTGATGAAAACCAGCTTCATGCAGCGATTGTAGAAATTGTGGTCATGGATCGGGCTGAAGTGAAATATTCGACTGTGCAGAACTGGTATCCGGGTGATGCGGAAGGCAAAGGAGGTGTCTATAACTTTGTAACCAAACGAGGAAACTGTAAGGGAAGAGACAGCAAATTGTCGTGGACACAGGTAGAAACCGGTTCGGCAATTACATGGAAATATCCCAGTTGCATCTTGAGTGGCGACAACTCGACGGCAGAGTTTTATTCGGTAGCGGTAACGAATAATTTCCAGCAAGCAGATACGGGTACGAAGATGATTCATTTGGGCAAGAATACCCGTTCGACGATTGTAAGCAAAGGCATTAGTGCCGGACGAAGCCAGAATTCATACCGTGGATTGGTACGCGTATCGGAGAAGGCAGACAATGCCCGCAACTATAGCCAATGCGATTCTTTGCTGTTGGGAAGCCATTGCGGGGCACATACTTTCCCTTATATGGATATTCATAACGAAACCGCAGTGGTGGAGCATGAGGCAACGACTTCGAAAATATCGGAAGACCAATTGTTTTATTGTAACCAGCGGGGCATTCCAACCGAAGATGCTGTAGGGCTGATTGTAAATGGATATGCAAAAGAGGTACTGAACAAGCTCCCGATGGAGTTTGCCGTAGAAGCACAGAAATTGCTTTCGGTATCGTTGGAAGGAAGTGTTGGATAGTTCATTATTCACTATTAATTATTAACTGAATAAACGATGTTAGAAATAAAAGATTTACATGCCTCTATTAACGGCAAAGAAATATTGAAAGGAATCAACCTGACGGTGAAGACAGGTGAAGTGCATGCGATTATGGGACCGAACGGTTCGGGGAAAAGTACCCTAAGCAATGTGTTGGTAGGGCATCCGGCATACGAAGTGACTAAAGGTTCGGTTGTTTTCGATGGAAAAGACTTGTTGGCAATGAGTCCGGAGGACCGGAGCCATGAAGGGTTGTTCTTGTCATTCCAATATCCGGTAGAGATTCCGGGGGTGAGCATGGTGAATTTCATGCGTTCTGCAGTAAACGAACAACGTAAATACAAAGGACTTCCTGCACTGACAGCAAGTGAATTTTTGAAACTGATGCGCCAGAAACGGGAAGTGGTAGAATTGGACAGTAAATTGGCAAACCGTTCGGTAAACGAAGGCTTTTCGGGCGGGGAAAAGAAACGGAACGAGATATTCCAAATGGCAATGCTGGAACCGAAGTTAAGCATTTTGGACGAAACCGATTCGGGATTGGATATTGATGCCTTGCGTATTGTGGCAGAGGGAGTGAATAAGCTGAAAACTCCGAATACCAGTTGCATTGTCATTACGCATTACCAACGTCTGTTGGACTACATCAAGCCAGACATCGTACATGTATTATATAAAGGTAAGATTGTGAAGACTGCGGGTCCGGAACTGGCATTGGAACTGGAAGAGAAAGGCTACGATTGGATAAAGAAAGAATTGGGAGAATGAATATGAAGGCAGAACAACAGTATATCGACCTTTTTACACAATGTGAGGCATTGATTTGCCGGCATAGTGCGGAAGGGCTGAATGCGCCGAGGGCAAAAGCTTTCGCCGATTTCGAACGGCTGGGCTTTCCTACGCGCAAACAGGAGAAATACAAATATACGGAAATCGGGACATTCTTTGCACCGGATTTCGGATTGAACCTGAATCGGTTGGAGTTTCCGGTAAATCCGTATGAAGTATTCAAGTGTGACGTGCCTAATATGAGCACTTCCCTGTATTTTGTCATCAACGATTCGTTTGATAAACACGATCATCCTTCTGCGCAATTGCCGGAAGGTGTGCTTTTCGGGAGTTTAAGAGAACTGGCAATGCAATATCCGGACTTGATAAAGAAATATTATGGGAAGCTTGCCGATACGTCGAAAGACGGACTGACTGCATTCAATACGATGTTTGCACAAGACGGTGTGCTGATGTATGTTCCTAAGAATGTGGTAATGGAAAAGCCGATTCAGTTGGTGAATATTCTGCGTGCGGATGTGAACACCTTGTCGAACCGCCGTTTGTTGATTATTCTGGAGGAAGGGGCACAAGCTAAATTATTGGTTTGTGACCATGCCATGGATAATGTAAATTTCCTTTCTACTCAGGTGACGGAAATTTTTGTAGGCGAGAATGCTTATTTTGATTTATATGAGTTGGAAGAGACACATAATAGCACCGTTCGTTTCAGCCAATTGTTTGTAGAACAGCAGGCAGGAAGCAATGTATTGCTGAACGGCATGACTCTTCATAACGGCACGACACGGAATACGACAGAAGTGCAACTTGTGGGGCGTGGAGCAGAGATAAATCTCTGTGGTATGGCGATAGCTGATAAGAATGAACAGGTGGATAACCATACGACAATCGACCATCGTGTGCCTGACTGTACAAGCAATGAGTTGTTTAAATATGTGCTTGATGACCAGGCAGTAGGTGCTTTTGCTGGAAAGGTTTTGGTGCGTGAAGGTGCCCAGCATACGTCTTCTCAACAGACGAACCGGAATATTTGCGCTACCCGTGAGGCGCGAATGTACACCCAACCACAACTGGAAATTTATGCGGACGATGTGAAATGTTCGCACGGAGCTACGGTGGGACAATTGGATGAAAATGCTTTGTTCTATATGCAGCAGCGGGGCATTCCGTTGAAAGAAGCCCGTTTGTTGCTGATGTTTGCTTTTGTCAACGAGGTAATCGACTACATCCGGATGGATGCTTTGAAAGACCGTTTGCATCGGTTGGTGGAAAAACGCTTCCGGGGCGAATTGAATAAATGCCAAGGATGTGCGATTTGTAAATGATAGGAGTTATGTATAACATTTCAAAAATCAGGGAAGATTTCCCGATTCTTTCACGGACGGTATACGGAAAGCCCCTTGTTTATTTAGACAATGGAGCGACGACCCAAAAGCCGCGTTGCGTGGTAGAGTCGATAACCGATGAATATTATTCGGTAAATGCCAATGTACATCGGGGGGTACATTTTCTCTCGCAGCAGGCAACCAATTTACACGAGGCTTCTCGCGAAACGGTGCGTAAGTTCATTAACGCACGTGGCACCAATGAGATAGTCTTTACCCGGGGCACTACCGAAAGTATTAACTTAGTGGTATCTACTTTTGCCGATAGCCAGATGCAGGCAGGCGATGAAGTGATTGTTTCGGTCATGGAGCATCACAGCAATATTGTTTCATGGCAATTGCAGGCTGCCCGTAAGGGAATTGTGTTGAAAGTGATTCCGATGAACGACCGGGGAGAATTGTTGTTGGATGAATACGAAAAGCTTTTTTCTCCGCGTACCCGTATCGTGTCGGTAACTCATGTGTCGAATGTGTTGGGTACGATTAATCCGGTAGATAAGCTGATTGAGATAGCCCATGCTCACAATGTACCTGTATTAATTGATGGGGCGCAAAGCATTCCTCATTTGCCGGTAGACGTACAGGCATTGGATGCCGATTTTTATGTATTCAGTGGTCATAAGGTATATGGACCGACTGGAATCGGCGTATTGTATGGTAAAGAAGATTGGCTCGACCGTCTTCCTCCTTATCAAGGTGGAGGAGAAATGATTAAGAATGTAAGTTTCGAGAAAACCACATTCAATGAATTGCCTTTCAAATTCGAAGCCGGTACTCCTGATTATATAGGCAGTACAGCGTTGGCTAAGGCGTTGGATTATGTTTCTGCTATCGGTATGGAGAACATCGAAGCATACGAACATGAGCTGACTGAATATGCGATGCAGCACCTGAAAGAGATTCCGGGCATGCGCATCTTTGGCGAAGCGGAACGGAAAAGTTCGGTTATTTCATTTTTGGTCGGGAATATTCATCATTTCGATATGGGAACATTGCTTGACCGATTGGGCATCGCTGTCCGTACAGGGCATCATTGTGCCGAACCGTTGATGCACCGGTTGGGAATAGAAGGTACAGTCCGCGCGTCGTTTGCGCTTTATAATACCAAAGAAGAGATTGATGTGTTAGCCGCCGGCATTGAGCGTGTGGCGAGGATGTTTTTATAAGGAACAAAAAAACGTCACTAAGAAAGGTACGCTGAAGTCTACCACGAATCCGTGAAAAATGGATACGACTACAAACTTTTGTCCAGCATAACGGGTAATAATGGGCAATGTGGTGTCCATCGTGGTAGCTCCTCCGGCGGAAATCGGTGCTAAATTTCCGAACCAGCGGACTAAAAGCGGAGCACATAACAGGGTGATAATTTCGCGCATGATGTTCGATAGCAAAGCGATTGTGCCCAGTTCCGGACCTTTATATTCGGTGATGAAAATGCTGGATAATGAATAATAACCAAAACCTGCTCCTACAGCCATGCAGTCGGCGGCGCTTCGGTGTGGAAACAATAGGCTGATGGCTGCGGCTGCCGATAAGGTTCCCAAAATAGTCATGACCGGGAGAAATATCAGGCGCGGATTCAGGCTGCGGAAGTTTTTCAAGGTCTGTGGGTCATTGCCAATGCTTAAACCTACACTGAACATCAATGCGCATAACGCATAATAGCTGATATTGGTTTGCGTAATGCCGAATGGGATAAGGTGGAATACTCCGCATACACATCCTAAAGCGAAAAAAGCCACAATAATCAAGCTGCCTTTCATACTTCTCCTCCTTTCTTTTCATTGTGATATAACCATTTCCATAATATCCATGCGCAGATGCAACTTCCGACGACTGTTGCAAAAGTAATGGTAAAAGCTTCTATTCCCAGTGTAGCGAGTCCTTCGACTATTTGCCGGTTGCTTCCTACTTCTATCCCCAATAGGAACAGCAGCACCCAAATCAATGCCGTGATGAGAAGATGTATTCCCGGATATTGCTTTTTGCGTAATAAAAATCCGATGCACATACCTCCTAACATGAGTCCGATTACAGTAAACATATTCTTTTCGTTTTTGGGGCACAAAAATAATAATTGTTCCGATTCTGATATCCATCATTCTTCTTATAATTTCTGCTCAAGTCGATTTCCCCATGCAATAGATGCATTTTCCATCCTCTTAAATTTCCTCAAAATGTGTGTTATAAGGCAGATATTTTGTATTTTTGCATGCTGTAAAGCATGAACATCAACTTTAAACAAAATAAGATTATGGCTAAGAAAGCTCTTTTAATGATTTTGGACGGTTGGGGTTGTGGAGACCATCAGAAAGACGATGTGATTTTCAACACTCCGACTCCGTATTGGGACAGCCTGTTGGCTACGTATCCGCATTCTCAACTTCAGGCAAGCGGTGAAAACGTAGGTTTGCCCGATGGTCAGATGGGTAATTCGGAAGTAGGTCACTTGAATATCGGTGCCGGACGTATCGTTTATCAGGACTTGGTGAAGATTAACCGTGCGTGTGCTGACGGAAGCATCTTGAAGAATCCGGAAATCGTTTCGGCATTCTCATACGCGAAAGAGAACGGTAAGAATATCCATTTCATGGGCTTGACTTCGAACGGCGGTGTACACTCTTCATTGGAACATCTGTTCAAATTGTGTGACATTGCCAAGGAATATGGTTTGGAAAATACATTCATCCACTGTTTTATGGACGGTCGTGATACCGACCCGAAGAGTGGTAAAGGATTTATCGAACAACTGGAAGCACACTGTGCTCAGTCGGCAGGTAAGATTGCTTCTATCGTAGGACGTTTTTATGCAATGGACCGCGACAAACGTTGGAACCGCGTGAAAGAAGCATACGATTTGCTGGTAGAAGGCAAGGGCAAACAAGCTACCGATATGGTACAGGCTATGCAGGAATCTTACGATGAAGGAGTGACCGACGAGTTCATCAAGCCGATTAATAATGCAAACGTTGACGGTACGATTAAGGAAGGCGATGTAGTGATTTTCTTCAACTACCGTAACGACCGTGCGAAAGAGTTGACTATCGTATTGACTCAGCAAGATATGCCGGAAGAAGGCATGAAGACCATTCCAGGCTTGCAGTATTATTGCATGACTCCGTATGATGCTTCATTCAAGGGTGTTCATATCCTGTTCCCGAAAGAAAACGTAGCAGATACGTTGGGCGAATATCTTTCGAAAAACGGAAAGACTCAGCTTCACATTGCCGAGACCGAGAAATATGCACACGTAACCTTCTTCTTCAATGGCGGACGTGAAACTCCGTTCGATGGTGAAGACCGTATCTTGGTTCCGTCTCCGAAAGTGGCTACATACGACTTGAAGCCGGAAATGAGCGCATACGAAGTGAAAGACAAGTTGGTTGAGGCTATCAATACGCAGAAATACGATTTCATTGTTGTCAACTATGCCAACGGTGACATGGTAGGCCATACAGGTATTTATGAAGCAATCGAAAAAGCTGTAGTTGCTATCGACAATTGCGTTCGTGATACCGTAGAAGCCGCTAAAGCAAATGACTATGAAGTGATTATCATTGCCGACCACGGTAATGCCGACCATGCATTGAACGAAGACGGCACACCGAACACGGCTCACTCGTTGAATCCGGTTCCGTTTGTCTATGTAACGGCTAATAAAGACGCGAAAGTAGAAAACGGTGTATTGGCTGATGTCGCTCCGTCTATCTTGCACATCATGGGCATGGCGCAACCGGCAGACATGACGGGAAAAGATTTGATTAAAGATTAATTTTATAATAGAACACAGAGACGCGGAGACACAGAGTTTCTTCTTGATGAGGAAAATAAAGCTCAGTGTCTCCGTGTCTCTGTGTTTTTTTAATTTAAAAAGTATGGTTCAAGTAGGAGATGCTATCGTAAGTTTCGATGTGTTTCGAGAAAAGTTTTTTTGCGATTTAGACGCTTGTAAAGGTGCGTGTTGTATTGAAGGCGATGCGGGAGCACCGGTAACGTTGGATGAAGTGGCAGAGTTGGAGGAAGTATTGCCGGTGATTTGGGGCGAATTGTCTCCTGAAGCACGGGCGGTGATAGATAAACAAGGAGTGGCGTATACCGACCAAGAAGGTGATTTAGTCACTTCTATTGTAAATGGAAAAGATTGTGTCTTTACGTGTTACGATGAGAAAGGATATTGCTATTGTGCCATAGAGAAGGCATACCGGGAAGGGCGTTGCAACTTTTATAAGCCGATTTCTTGTCATCTGTATCCTGTCCGCATAGGCGACTACGGACCTTACAAAGCGGTGAATTATCACCGTTGGAATGTATGTAAAGCCGCAGTCGCATTGGGACAAAGCAAGCATGTAGCTGTTTATCAGTTCTTGAAAGAACCTTTAATCCGCAAGTTCGGTGAAGATTGGTATGCCGAACTGGAGAAGGTTGCAGAGGAACTTCAAAAGCAACATATTATTTGAGCTTGAATCTGACGGTTTTGACGGGACGGAGGTAATAAGTACGTTTTTCTCCTACAGCTGATATAGTTGAACTTCCGAAAGCAAAACTATGTAGACAATCGTTGCAGAGATAACGGTCATCTTCGTTGTCCATAAAGACGGTATGACCATTCTCTTGCAAGAACTGGTTCAAGTCGTAAAGGTTAAAGCTGTATTGTCCGACGAAGTTTTTGGCTTCTTCTCTAGTAAATACCCGCCAGTTGCTGATGCCGTCTATTTCATATCCTGTTAAAGAAGCTTCTCCTTCAGCAGCCAGTATTTCCCATTGTTCGGGTGAAATAATAATGGCTTCATATTCAGTCTCGGAAGTGGCTTTCATTTCCCATACATAAAAGCTTTTCCAGAAATCTTCCTCTTCGGGAAGTTCTGTTACTAGGTATGTATCGACATCAGTGGGCACATTTGTTCCAGGTTCTTCGGGTTCTTCTTTGTCATCGTCTGGAGAGTCTGGTACGGTTTCGCCTATACCGAATTCCACATCTACAGCCGTATGCCATCCTTCGGCTTGGAACTCTCCGTTGAGCGTAATCCCGTTTTCATAATTCCCTGTAAACTGATAAGGATATCCGGGTTGTAAAGCAGATTGATATGTATAGCCATACGTTTTATTTCCGTCCGGTAATTCTACTTGAATGGATAAGTGAGTTGAAGGACTCTCGTTGGGAAAGATGTAAACTGTTTCACTAACCCATTGTCCGTTTTCTTTGGTGCAAGGTATCAGGCAGGATTGTTCATCATTTTTATACTCTCCGGTAAAAGAGATGCCCGAACTTACGGGGGAAAGGTTAATGTTTACGGCTGTAGCTTCGTTTGGAACATCGTTGATGATAAAACCGACGGAGGCAACCGCATACGATAAAGTCATTTGTACGGTAGTGGATTTGGTCAGGTTGATTTGTGCCTGTGCCATTTGTATGGGAGTTTGTGCAAAGTTGTTTTCTTTGAAACTGATATAACTTTCTAGGGTAATATCAAAAGGCGTTAGATATTCGTTTTCAGAGATGCCGGATAATAGGATGAGGGTGTATTTCCCTTCTGGGAGACTATTATTATATGGAGTAGAAGCGTCTGGAATGGTGGTTTGTTGGATGCATGCGCCTCCTTCGTCAAAGAGAAAGACGGAAAGCGGATAGTTGATTTGGGCATTGTTATCACTTCGGGTAACGATTTGAACCGTATGTGGGACATCTTGCAGTGTTTTCCCTTCGTCAGATTCTTCTTCAAGTTTGTATTCTCCGCAAGCGCAAATAAGGGCGGAGAACAGCATGAGCCAATAGAAATGTTTAATTGTGTTCATAATAAATAGAATAAATGTTTTCTATTAACAACGCACGATTGCTGATTTGTACATATCTGTTTCGGGAAAATTGTAAGTATTTTGAGACGCTATCTTTTCAATTATGCTGGATTGCAAATCCAGCGTGATAGGGTGGCTGGGTGTGACGGGAACACAGAGGCTTTTATGTCTCTTGTATAGTCTGATATTAAATATGGAGTGTATTATTTGCGAATATTTCTTTTGTATTTCGGTTTTAGCTGGCATCCTTCTACGGTTTTCCGTACCAAAAACATACGGTTTTGGTTCGAAAACCGTATGTTTTTGGTTCGGAGAACGTACGTTTTTGGGACGGAAACCGTAGAAGGGAGACTATTGGGAAGAGATTCTGATAGAAGCCGGTCAGCGATTTTGCTGTATTTCTTCCATGACCCGAAGGAAATTGCCCCCCCATATCAGGCGGATATCTTCCTCGCTATAACGTTCGTAGAGCAATCGGCGGGTAAAGTTAATCACTTCGGATGAATCGTTGCATCCGGCGATTCCTCCATCACCGTCGAAGTCGGTGCCTATGCCTACATGGTCTGTGCCAATCAGGTTAACGATGTGGTGCAGGTGTTCGATGGCGTCTCGGATATCGGCTGGACGGTCTGTGCGGAGAAATCCGCTATAGAGACAGAGTTGCACGACCCCGCCTTTGCGTGCTATGGCTTTTAGTTGCTCATCGGTCAGGTTGCGCGGGTGGTCGCACAAGGCTCGGCTGGAAGAGTGCGAGCATACCACAGGCTGAAGGCTGATGTCCAAGGCATCATAGAAGCTTTGTTCACCTGCATGGGAAAGATCTACCATCATCCCCACACGGTTCATTTCGCGGATGACTTGTGCGCCGAAATCGGATACGCCTAAATGTTCTTCATTATAGCGTGCCGAACCGCAGATGTCATTATTTCCGTTGTGGCATAAGGTCATATAAACCACGCCCCGTTGGCGGAACCGCTCCACGTTGCTCAGGTCTTTGCCGATAGCGTATCCGTTTTCTATCCCTAACATGATGGCTTTCTTTCCGGCTTGTTTCAGGCGGTAGAGGTCGGCGGGGCGATAAGCGATGTCTACGGCGGTGCAATTCATTGCCACCATGCGTTCTATTTCGTTCAGTAGCTGGTCGGCTTTAGCGGTTGCGGCAAGCAAGGCTTCGTCGGTGCGTTCTTTTTGCGGGATATAGGCGACCATGATGGTTGCGTCTTGCCTGCCTTCCGTCATTTTGTGCAAGTCGACTTTTATTTTCGGGTCGCGGGTATCGAACCGGATGTTTTGGTCGAAGAACATCGGAGTGTCGCAATGCGAGTCTAAAGTCAGGATGCGCCGATGTAAGGCTTTGGCTGTACGGAAAGAGTCGGCTTCTTGCAAGAGCCAGCCGAAAAGAGGCATCATGCAAGGGTCGTTGTTCAGGATGAAGCATTCGGGATGCCATTGGACACCGAGCATCGATTTGCATTCGGTGCTTTCTATGGCTTCGATGATGCCGTCTGAGGCACGTGCGGAGACGCGGAAGCCGGGAGCGGCTTCTTTTACTGCTTGATGATGGAACGAATTGACCGGCAGGGTGGTTTGTCTCATGATTTTGGCTAACATGCTATCAGCTTCGATGTTTACGGTGTGAGAAGCGAACGAACGGTCTAAATCCTGGCTATGTTTAATGAGTTTACCTTCGGCTTGAGAATAGATGTCTTGGTAGAGGGAACCGCCTAAGGCTGCATTCATGATTTGAATGCCCCGGCAAATGCCCAATATGGGAATCTGACGGTTAGCAGCCAAGCGGGTTATCAGAAGTTCCTGACGGTCGCGGTATGGATTGATGCTGTGTAATTCTTTTACTGGCTCTTCTCCTAAGAATAACGGGTTAATATCTCCGCCTCCGGTTAATAACAAGCCGTCAATACTATCAAGAAGATTTATCAAGATGTTAGCGTCATCAAAGGGAGGTATGATAAAAGGAACGCTTCCTGCTTTCAGAATGGAAGTGTAATATCCAGATGCAAGAGTCAAATTTCCATCGCTGAAATTTCCGGTGATGCCGATAACCGGCACTTCCCTATGGTTGGGAAACCGGTTGTGGAGTGTGTTGTATGTGTTGTCGATGTCAAATGTTTGAAACGTTTTCATAAGTTAAATGTTTAGAGGAAACACAGCAAAGATAGGGATAAATTCAGATTTATTTTTCATCTTTGCTAAAAATCTGATGATATGGAATTAATTCGAACGCTTTCCCACTTGGTCAATAGCTTGCGTTCTTCGTGTATACGGAGACGGGTAGCGGTGGTTTGTCCCAATGACCCGCATACGGAATATGTTATTATACGGAGCTTGCGTGAAGAAATAGCCGAATATTTATTGGTGGTTGATGCGGAGCATAAGGAAATGGCATATAGTTTGCGAAGTGCTTCTCCCGACTTTGTCCGGGTGTACGAGGCGGATACGCCTGATGATGCAGCCGCTTTGGCGGTAGAATTAGTTCGTACAGGTGAGGCGGATATTTTGATGAAAGGATTAATCAATACGGATAATCTTTTGCGTGCCGTATTAAAAAAAGAGACGGGTTTGCTTCCTCCGGGAGGCGTGTTGAGCCATGTGACGGTGGCACAAATCCCATTGTATCATAAACTATTGTTTTTTTCGGATGCGGCGGTGATTCCTCGTCCTACATTGGAGCAATATCGCGCCATGATCACTTATGATGTAGCTTTATGCCGTGCTTTAGGCAACGAGCAACCCCGTGTGGCTTTGATTCATTGTACGGAGAAGGTCAATGAAAAATTCCCGCATACCTTGAGTTATGTCCAATTGAAAGAAGAGGCTTTGCAGGGGCATTTCGGAGAAGTCTTTATTGACGGGCCTATGGATGCTAAAACGGCTTGTGATAGGCATAGCGGCGAAATCAAGGGATTGTCTTCTCCGGTGGTGGGTAATGCCGATGTGTTGATATTCCCGAATATTGAGGCTGGGAATACGTTTTACAAGACACTTTCTTTGTTTGGCGATGCGAATATGGCTGGAATGTTGACCGGTACGATTGCGCCGGTAGTGGTTCCTTCGCGGAGCGATTCGGGGAATTCAAAGTTTTATAGTTTGGCATTGGCATGTATGGCCAGTAATTTAATGCAAGAATCTTATGAAGAGAATATTGGTTATTAATCCCGGTTCAACTTCTACCAAATTAGCGGTTTACGAAGATTTAGAGCCTGTATGGAAGCAAAGTGTTTTTCATCCGGCAAAGGAATTGGCTCGGTTTCATCATATTAATGAGCAATATGAATACCGCCGGACGTATGTGTTCGAAGCCCTGCAAAAGGCGGGCATACCGATGGCTTTTGATGCGATTATTGCCAGAGGAGGGATTTTAAAGCCTACGCAAGGAGGAGTTTACCGGATTGACGAGCGTATGAAGCATGATTTATGGCATGCGCCTATGGAACATGCGTCGAATTTGGCGGCTTTGTTGGCAGATGAATTTGCCAAGGATATGGGATGTCCGGCATTTATTGCCGATCCGGTTGTAACAGACGAATTGCGTGATGTAGCCCGTTTGTCCGGTATCCCCGAACTGCCCCGGCTTTCTATCTTTCATGCGTTAAATAGCCGTGCGGTTTCCCGCCGGTATGCAGCTTCGGTAAATAAGCGGTATGAAGACCTGAATTTAATCGTTGCTCATTTAGGGGGCGGAATTTCGGTTAGTGCCCACCAGCATGGGAAAGTGGTTGATGTAAATAATGCCTTGAACGGGGAAGGGCCTTTTAGTCCGGAGCGTGCAGGAACTGTTCCGGCTCGTCAGTTGGTTGATTTATGCTTTAGCGGGAAATATACCCAAGCTGAAATCCGGAAATTATTAAATGGAAGAGGAGGTTTGGTGGCATATTTGGGTACAACCGATGTGCAAACGATTGTACGTTGGGCACATGCAGGCAATGCCAAACATAAATTGGTGCTGGAAGCAATGGTTTATACCGTGGCAAAACAAATCGGTGCGATGCATGTGGCGCTTCATAGTCAGACCGATGCCATTATCTTAACGGGCGGGATAGCAAACAATGCATACGTTATTTCCTTATTGCGCGAATGGATTGAAGGATTGGCACGAATTGTGGTCATACCGGGTGAAGACGAGATGGGAGCTTTGGCTATGAATGCGTTAGGAGTATTGAATGGTGAATTGCCTTTGCAGGAATACTTGTGAAATTGAAAATTAAAAATTGAGAATTGAAAATGAGCCGACAAAGCATCTGTTAACACTTGATAGTTTTCAATTCTCAATTTTCAATTTTTAATTCTCAATTTTCTACGTATTCCTGTTTCCGTTTCGGGTTCATCGGGAACCATCCTTTCAGCACACGTTTGCGTTGGTCGAATATTTCTTTGATTGTCCAAAAGGATGAAAATGCGAAAACTCCGAGCAGGCTTGAAATCAGAATGTTGCTGACGAATATGGAGGCAATGATTCCCGCGATGCCTAAAACGAGAAACCACCACCAGCACCGTGTGCCGAAATAATATTCGGCTTTAATGACAATGGGATGAAACATCCCGATAATCAGAAAAGTGCAGATGCCGATGATGATTCCGTCTATATGATAAGTTGAAAGCCACTCCATTATTTTACTTCTTTACGGATAGGTATTTCTTTCTTGATGCTTTGCTCAAGTGAGATTAATGTTTCTGTAGCCGTAACGCCTGGAATTTCTTGAATCTTAGTATTCAATAATTCCATTAAGTGCTCATTATCCGTACAATACAATTTGGTCAGCATTGTGTAGGGACCAGTGGTGAAGTGGCATTCTACGATTTCTGGTATCTTTTTCAGCTCTGCTACGACGCTTTTATACATTGAGCCTTTTTCCAGTTTGATACCTACATACGTACAGGTGCTATATCCGAGGCTTTTGGGATTTACGTGATAGCCTGAACCGATGATTACACCTAAATCAATCAAACGTTGCACACGTTGGTGAATGGCAGCGCGTGAAACGCCGCACTCTGCAGCCACATCTTTAAAAGGGATGCGGGCATTCTGTGAAATGATTTCCAGAATTTGCTTGTCGAGATTATCAATCTTTTCCATAAGAGTTTATCAATCTTATTATATCATTTTGTAAGCAAATATAGGAAAACTTTTTTATTACATCAGCATGTAAGACGAAAAAACATCTTTTTTTGTCGAAAAACAACGTTTTTATAATGTCATGCCTTGAGTTGAGCCTTGATTTCTTCCATTTTCCGTCTTCTTTCCAAGGAGAAAGTGTCGCTATGGGTATCGGCGAAAGTGAGCAGTTCCAATGCTTTTTCATTCAGCATTTGCCCTTCTTCTGTTGAGGGTTTAAGGCTCGCGTCGAACCGGAGCAGTTCTGCCAGCAATTCCATGCGTTGTAAGCATTCTTCTTCTGAAAATCGAGCCTGCATGTAAGCCAATATAATATCCATGCCTGCTTCATAAAAGAAATCTTGCGGTTGGTGGAAATAACTGCGGTACATTCCGTTCACTTCTATTTGTAAAGTCGTACCTTCTTCTTTCCCTCTTTTCTCTATCAGTTTTTCCAAGGCTTCAAAGAATTGGCGTATCAGCCTCATGATATAGTCTTTTTCTAGCATCTTGTTTAATTCTTACAATTCGGAGTGCAAATATAAAGTTTTTCTTAGATTTATGCTTATCTTTGCCCTAGATTAAAATCAAAAATACCATGCATCCGTTAGAGTTATTCAAATATTGTCCGAAGTGCGGGTCTTCTCATTTTGAAGTCCGCAATGCGAAGGCGAAGAAATGTGCCGATTGCGGCTTTGTGTATTATTTCAATTCGAGCGCGGCTACGGTCGCTTTTATCCTGAATCATAAGAATGAATTGCTGGTATGCCGGCGTGGAAAAGAACCGGCTAAAGGAACTCTCGACCTTTCGGGAGGCTTTATTGATATGTATGAGACGGGCGAAGAAGGCGTGGCACGTGAAGTGATGGAAGAAACCGGATTGAAGGTGACCGAAGCCGTTTACCAGTTCTCGTTGCCTAATACCTATTTGTATTCGGGCTTCTTGGTGCATACGCTCGACTTGTTTTTCTTGTGCCGGGTGGAGGACGATAGCCGTTTGAAGGCGATGGATGACGTGGCGGATTCGTTCTGGATGCCGCTCGACCAAATCAATCCGGATGAGTTCGGGCTTGACTCGGTACGGGAAGGAGTGGCTCGTTTTTTGACTTTACATAAATAGAAACTCATCACGGAGGACACAGAGGCGCACAGAGTCTTTTAATTTATAGTCAATCTGAAATGAATTGCAAAAAACATTTGTCATGCTGAACGTAGTGAAGCATCTCGGATGCGTTTACGTGGATGTACACGAGATTCTTCGCTTTGCTCAGGATGACAATACAAAATATTTTTCGCAAACCAATTTTGTTTGACTATAATTATCGAAATCTGTGTAATCTGTGGTGAACAATATAAACTGTTACTTATGAAGAGAAAGAGAAAACTCGAAATGGCGGGATTGTTGTGCATGATGCCCTGGATGGCATTTGCCCAACAAGTAGAGCCGTTGACCGACCCTGTCCGTTTGTTTGAGGACGGAAAGACGTTGTTCCAAAGGCACGATTATGCCGCGGCACAACAGACCTTGACACAGTATTTGCAACAAGAACCTTCGGCGGAATTTGCCGAAGAAGCAGCTTATATGTTGGTTTGCACTTCGTATGAACTGAATAAGCCCGACCGCATCCGCCAATTGGAAGCGTACGTAGGGAAGTATCCTGATTCGCGTTACATCAATCGGGTATATGCCTTGATAGGGTCCGCTTATTTTTTCGATAAGAATTATCCCGAAGCCATTACGCATTTCAAGATATGTGATATTCATCGGCTAGCCGATGATGAACGGGATGTTTCTTTGTTGCGTTTGGGCACTTCGTATCTGAAAGAAGGGAATCTGAAGGATGCTGCTTTGTGGTTTTCTGTCTTGAAAGACGTGAGCAAGGAGTATCAGCTTGACGCGGTTTATCAATTGGCTTATATTGATTATGCCCGCGGGCGGTATGACGAGGCATTGGAAGGCTTCCGGCTTGCGGGAGCCGATGAGAAGTATGCGCCTTATACACCTTATTATATAGCAGACATTTGCTTGGAGAAACATGAGTATCAGAAGGCGAAACAATTGGCGGATACGTATTTAGAGGCTTATCCCCGGCATGAATATGCCTTGTCGATGCAACGCATCGCGGGTGAGGCAAGCTACGGGATGGGGCGTTATGCCGAGGCGGTAAAGCCTTTGGAAACTTATTGCGGATCGCTCGAAGGAAGTAAAGACCGAAAGGCTTTGTATGCTTTGGGCATGAGCTATTATCAGACCGGTGTCTGCTCGAAAGCCGTGGAAGCTTTGGGTAAGACGGTAGATAAGCAAGATGCATTGGCGCAAAATGCGTATTTGCATAGTGGAATGGCTTATATCCAATTGAAAGACCGCACGCGTGCCCGTATGGCATTCGAACAGGCTTCGGCGATGACGTTCGACCGAGGTGTACAAGAGCAGGCTTTGTATAACTATGCCCTTTGCATCCACGAGACTTCGTATTCGCCTTTTGCCGAATCGGTCACGGTATTCGAGCGGTTCTTGAACGAATTTCCGAACTCTGCCTATACCGAGAAAGTGAACGATTATCTGGTCGAAGTGTATATGAATACTCGGAGCTATCAGGCGGCATTAAACTCTATAGCTAAAATCACCCATCCGGGCGACCGTATTTTGGAAGCCAAGCAAAAGTTATTGTTCCGCATCGGAACACAGGCTTTTGCACAAGCCGCTTTTGAGAATGCGATCGAATATTTTACCCAATCCATTGATTTAGGACGGTATGACCAGCAGACCAAGGCAGACGCTTATTATTGGCGAGGAGAATCGAAATACCGTATGGAACACTATGCGGAGGCGGCTTCCGACTATCGGCTTTATTTGGAATATACGCCCGACCGCACAGGGGAAGAATATGCCTTGGCTTTGTATAATTTGGGTTACGTAGCCTTTAAGCAAAAGCAATACGAACAAGCCTTGACGTGGTTTACCCGTTGCTCGCAAACGCAAGCGAAAGACCGGCGTATCGCGGCAGATGTGTACAACCGCATGGGCGATTGTCATTTCCATGCCCGCCGGTTTGAGGAGGCGAGTGCCTATTATGTACAAGCCTTTACGGTTGACCCCAGTTTGGGCGATTATTCGCTTTTCCAGCAAGCTTTTGTGAGAGGATTGCAACGCGATTATGCGGGGAAAATCCAGACCCTGAACCGCTTGCTGACCGAATATCCGGCTTCGCAATACATTGATGATGCCTTGTACGAGCAAGGGCGTGCTTTTGTCCAGCAAGAGAACAATGCCGGAGCCATTGAGCGGTACACGGTCTTGCTCCAGCGTTTCCCCGAAAGCCCGCTTTCGCGTAAGGCGTCCAATGAGATTGGTTTGCTTTATTATCAAGAGGATAAATATCCCGAAGCCATAGCCGCTTATAAGAAAGTGATATCCGATTATCCGGGAAGCGAAGAAGCCCGTCTGGCTCAACGCGACTTGAAGTCGATATACATCGACCTGAATCGGGTGGATGATTATCTGAGTTTTGTATCATCGCTTCCGGGGGGAGCGAACTTTGATGTGAATGAACGCGATTCGTTGACCTACGTAGCCGCCGAGCGGGTGTATATGCGGGGCGAAACGGCAGAGGCGAAAGCCAGCTTTACCCGTTATCTCCAGTCGTTCCCGCAAGGTGCGTTTAGCGTGAACGCTTCGTATTACTTGGGCTTGATGGCTTATAACGAGCAGGACTATGCCGAGGCTTCGGCTTATTTGGATAAGGTATTGGCATATCCCGACAATAAGTTTTCGGGCGAGGCGATGAAGCTCAGTGCCGATATTGCTTATCAAGGAAAAGAATATGAAAAAGCCTTGGGCTTGTACGAGCGTATGGCAGACCGCTCCGTTTCGCAAGAAGAGCGGGTGGAGGCTTGGCGCCGTGCGTTGGAATGTGCCCGTCTTGCGGATCATTCCGAAAAGGTTATCACTATCGCTTCTTCTTTGTTGGCTCAAAGCAAGTTAGTGCCCGAAGTAGAGAATGAAGCACGCTATGCCCGTGCCAAGGCTTGTTTGGGTGAAGGAAAGGCACAAGAAGCTATGGGCGACTTGACGGTATTGGCAAAAGACACCCGTAACGTCTATGGCGCTGAGGCGAAATACTTGCTTGCCCAACTTTATTTTGATGCGGGTGAAACCGAAAAGGCGGAGAAAGAAGTGCTGGATTACATCGAGGTCAGCACGCCTCACGCTTATTGGTTGGCGCGGAGTTTTGTGCTTTTGTCGGATATTTATGTGAAAATGGGACGCGGTTTGGATGCCAAGCAATACCTCTTGTCCTTGAAGCAGAACTATCAGGCAGATGATGATATCCAAGAGATGATAGAAACCCGTTTGAAACAATTGGAAAATGAATAGAGTGGTTTATAAAATCCGCGTTAATCTGCGTTTCAAAAACGCTATATATTTTATGCTTATGAAATCAATAATTATAGCAATAGGGCTGGGCGGTTTGTGTATGCATCATGCATACGCCCAGGAACAAGCCGATACGACATTGAACCGTACGGTGGTGGTGGAAAACCAGTATAATCCGGAGGTGATGGACGCATTTAAAATCAATGTGTTGCCCGAAGTGGAAGAACCGACTGTACCTAAACAACATATTGATTATGCCACTTCGCTTCATCCTTTTTCAGCATGGGAGTTTACGCCCATGCAAGCGATGACCAGCGATGAAAAACAACAGAAAGCTCCGGGCGGTTATGCCCGTGTGGCATACGGTACCCGGAATAATGTGGATGCACGTTTGTCTTATCTTTGGGACATTTCCCGGCGCGATTGTTTGAACTTT
Organism: Bacteroides sp. An322; assembly: GCF_002161765.1. Lineage (GTDB taxonomy): Bacteria > Bacteroidota > Bacteroidia > Bacteroidales > Bacteroidaceae > Phocaeicola > Phocaeicola merdavium. Next base: position 90,263 of record NZ_NFIN01000012.1, read on the forward strand.
AACGCTTCGTTTTATGGGATGAACGGAAAAATCTCTTCTTCCTTGCCCGATGCGGACGATTGGAAATCACGTTTTTACCGTACGGATATTTCACTCGATTATCAACACGATTTCCGTAAGGTTTCGTTGGGGATAGGAGGAACTTTTGTTTCTCAGGTATTCAATTACATGCCGGTGAAGTCAGATACGCTTCCTGATATAGAGTCGGTTATCGGACGCCAGCGGTATACGTTAGGCGAAGGCTATTTTCGCATTGCTTCCCTGAAAGGTGCGCTCCCGATTGAATTTGCTTTCCAGACGGGTCTGCGTAGCTTTAGCCGAAAATATGATATTGCCCGGATGAATCATGGTTCGGAAAATATCTTCCATACATTGGGTTTTGTATCCGGTGCGATTAATGAAGAGCAAAAGGTCGGAATTGGCTTTGCAATGGATAATCTGATTCATGATGTAGACCAGGCTGATTACACCCTGCTCCGGCTCAATCCGTATTATACGTTCGATAACGGGCGTATGCGGTTGCGTGCGGGAATACACGCCGATGCACAATTCGGACACGACGGAAAGTTGATGGTTTCGCCCGACGTGAAGCTCGATTTCTTCTTTGCCGATACCTATCGGGTATATGTGCACGCCACGGGAGGAACCGAGTTGAACGACTTCCGCCGGCTGAATGAACTTTCTCCGTATTGGGCACAAGTGGGGCAGATGCAGACTTCGTATACTCCTGTTGATTTGAAGGCTGGTTTGAAAGGTGCTCCGATGCCGGGTTTAAGTTTTCATCTTTATGGAGGATACCGGATAGTGAAAGATGAAATATTTAAAGGATGTCCGTTTGTAATGGATGAAGATTTCCCTTATGCTTATGTGCCGTTTATGCAAGAAAAAGCCAAAGTGGGGTATGGAGGCGCGGAAATTGCTTATCAGTATAAAGATTGGATAGATGTTTCGTTGGGAGGTGTTTATTCCCATTGGGATGTGAAGGAAGAGAAGGAGGCTTTGCTTTATCTGAAACCACAATTCGCTTTAAATGCCTCTGTCCGGGCTAAAGTGTACGATGATTTATGGGTGAAGGCACAATATCGTTTCGAGAAACGTGTGGGGATGAAGGTCATGGAAGATGCTGAGTCCGTGAATAATCTGTCGCTTTCGGCAGGATACGAGTTTTTCAACCGTTTGAATGTTTTTGCGGGTGTAAATAATCTTTTGAATTGCGATTATCTTACCGAGACGGGCTATCCAGTACAAGGGTTTAACGTCATGGCAGGGGTGAGTGTACGTTTTTAGTTAATAATGCGAATCAGGAGTTAAAATGTATTTTGAATGTCCGCATTTTATCAAATTACTTGTAGGGGCAGACCCCGCCCCTACAGGTTTAACTACTAAACTTTACTGAACTATGGAAAACAAGAAGAAAAACATTTGGGGGATTATCATTCAGACTTTGATTACGATTCTGACCGCTATCGGGACATCGCTGGGAGTAACCAGCTGCATGTAAGGCAATGAATAATTAATAATGAACAGTTAATAGCGGCTGGTGGAAA